>CALXWJ010000027.1 GCA_944392335.1 uncultured Clostridia bacterium | reverse complement strand
TGGTGTAGCTCAATTGGTAGAGCAGCTGATTTGTAATCAGCAGGTCGCGGGTTCGAGTCCCATCACCAGCTCCATTATTGGGGAGAGTTCCCGAGTGGCCAAAGGGGGCAGACTGTAAATCTGTTGCTATTTGCTTCGATGGTTCGAATCCATCCTCTCCCACCAAAACTGCTCGTAAGCCAAGTATGGCTTGCGAGTATTTGTATATATAAAAATAAGAGCTTGTCACATATTAAAACGGCAAGCTCTTGTTTTATCTAAAAATATTTATCACATATCAGGGATTACAATTCCCGCAAGGCTCA
Source organism: uncultured Clostridia bacterium (assembly GCA_944392335.1). Lineage (GTDB taxonomy): Bacteria > Bacillota > Clostridia > UBA1381 > UBA1381 > RGIG1988. Next base: position 10,596 of record CALXWJ010000027.1, on the reverse strand, counting down.
TATCCGCTGCTTATCGCTTCATCTCGGCTCAAAAACTGCACTTGGTTTTTCTCGGCGGGAAGCGTGCGGCAGTCCGGGCGGTGGAATTTCTTTGTGTTCTTATTTCCTATATAGCCGCTTTCCTCCGGCTTCGCCGCTGTTTCGTTTGTCTTTATTGTTTTATTTTTTTCTGTTGTTATTGTTATATCAGTTCCGTCGCTCACGGCTACAATATCACCCTGAAGATCGGTGCGAAACACCTGAACATCAGCGTCGCGCAGGCGGCTCAGGACTTCTTCCGCGGGGTGCCCGTAGGTATTATCTTTACCAACGGATATAACGGCATAATTCGGCATTATCTCACGCAGCCATACGTATGATGTGGACGAATCCGAGCCGTGGTGCCCTACTTTGAGAACGTCGGCCGATATGTCATAGCCGGCATTTAATATATCCTGTTCTTCATCACGCTCCGCATCACCTGTAAACAGAAAAGATGTACCGCCGTAGGTCAGCTTTATAACGATAGATGTGTTATTCGGATCGCCGGAGTTTTCGTTGATCGGACCCACTATTAAAACAGTGCTGCTGCCGAGCATGAAGCTGTCGCCCGCCGACGGGCGCTGAATAGACAGACCCTGCGCCGCCGTTTTGTCCTTAAAGTTTTGATATACCTCAGTATCTGCTTCCGTCTGCGGTGCAAGGACGTTTTTGACACTGACTACCGAAAGTGCGCCGGACAGACCGCCGCAGTGATCCTCATGGGCGTGGGTGCAGATGAGATAATCAAGCGTCGATACATTTTCTTTTTTAAGATATGCGGCAATCAAATTGCCGTCCTCAGCGTTTCCGCCGTCGATAAGCATTGCTTCGCCGTCACACAGTACAAGAGAGCTTTCCGCTTGACCTACGTCAATGTAGTGCACTTCTAAAGATGAATTTTAAGGCAAAGACATTTCTGAATGAGCTTCAGTCGGCGCGGCTGTTGGATGGACTGTTTCGGTTATAATAGCATTGTTTTCCATGACAGACAATGCCTGTAAGTTACTGTTATTTTTAGTACATCCTGTAAGCATAAATAACAGTGCAAGAATTGTAATAAAGTTGATTTTTTCATTAAAGTTACCTCCATTCATATAGCTAAATATTTTATAATATTTTCTGTATTTAAGTTGACTTATTGAATATTATACTATATCTATAGGGAAAAATAAAGATAAAAAGTAATATATATAATAAGTTTTTATAAAAACATTGCTATCAATAGGGTTATAAAGTAGCTATAGATATATTATAATTATTTTATTCTTTGATAATGGAGAAGGCAAAACCATGATTGATGACGAGAAGAAAAACGAAATATTTATCAAAATCGGTAAAAATATACGTTACTACAGAGAACGCGCAAAACTAACACAAGAAAAGCTTGCCGAAAAGATCTGCTTATCACCTAAGCATCTGTCAAGATTGGAAGCAGGACGGCATATCCCTTATTTTGATACCATCATAATGATTGCTAAAGAATTGGACATTCCCATTGACGCATTGCTTGAAGATATTGAGGAAAATTATATTAATACATTTCTTTCTATGATGAAAGCTGATCTTTCAAGTATGAGTATAAATCAATTAAAAATGCTGAAACAGTGCATAGAAATGATTAAGGCATACAATTTTTGATACAGTCAATAACGTGGAACACTAAAATCCGATTTTAGGGGATGTAAGATTGATAGTTGTCACATTTTTATATTTTTTGTTTGAAAACAATATCATACTCATGCATTTTTCTTTTTAAGATATGCGGCGATCAAATTGCTGTCCTCAGCGTTTCCGCCGTCGATAAGCATTGCTTTGCCGTCACACAGTACAAGAGAACTGTCCGCTTGACCCACGTCGATAAAGCGCACCTCTAAAGATGAGTTTTCGGGCAAAGAAGACTGTACAGATGAAATAGTCGGTTCAGCTGTTTCGGCTTTGGTGGAAATAACACTGTTTTTCGTGTCAGCAGACAAGCGCGGCAAATCGCTTTCATAGGAGCAGCTTAAAAGGGTAAGCACACATAACAGCACAATGGCTGTGAAACCATAGATTTTTTTCATTTGATTTCTCTCCTCTTTTAAATATTAAATTTATTATATACCCTATATAAGTAGTATAATAGCACCATTATACCACACATATTTAATAATTAAAAGAGGAAATATTACTCAAATACAGAATTATACTGGTTATAGCAAGTTATAAAATAAGCCCTAATGCTTTATAATTTTAATATAGAATAAAGTATTTAAGGAAGTATCTATATATGAGCAAATCAAATAATAGAAGTGAAATAAATATAAAAATTGGCGAGCGAATACGTTATTACAGAATAAAAGCTAATTTGACTCAAGAGGAATTGTCGGAGCAAATTGGCATTTCGCAGAAACACTTGTCAAGAATAGAAAGCGGATATCACAATTCTCATTTTGTCACAATAATGGAGATTGCGAAGGCTTTAAATGTTCCTGTTGATGTATTTACCGAAGATTTGGGAGAAAACCCGAATGGTGAATTGATAAATATAATTATATCTGAAATAAGAGATATGAGTTATAATCAATTAAAAATGCTGCGGGATAACATAAATGTAATCAGAAACTATGATGTACATTAAAAAGAGAAACAGAGAAATTGCAAAGAGTGTAATAAATATTTTATATAAATACGACTATATGAGGAACAGATATGAATAATACTTTGGATTTTGGTGAAATCGGAAGAAGAATACAACAATGCCGCAAAGAAAAGAAAAGGTCACAAGAAGCGTTAGGCGAATGTATAGGCTCTACACAAAAATATATATCGAGTATAGAAGCAGGAGAACATCGCTGCTATTTCGATACCATTGTAGGAATCTGCCGGGCATTGAATAAACCTGTAGACAGTTTGATAGCGGATTATGATGACAGTAACGATGAAAGCACAATCAAACTGATCACAGACGATATACGCGGTATGAATAAAAAGCAGCTTGATATGCTCCGTGATAACATTCAAACAATAAAGAAAATTATGTCATAATTAAAAAGCGGAACATTAGAACGATTTTTGAGGGTATTATATTATCTCTTAATTTCTACTCTCGAAAAATCCTGATTTTATACGGATAAAAGCGACATATCGTAATCGAAGAAATCGGCATCAGTTTATAAATCGGTTAATGTATTGTTTAAATCTATATTTACAGCAGCTAAAAACAGTCGTGTTATAAAAAACAATCCAACGATAAAGATTTCGGCAGAGAATGGCGGCATTCCTCAAAAGGATAAGCAGCCGCTAACAGATGAACAAGTAGATAAACTGCTTGCTGCAATTAATGGACTTCCACCTTATGTGTTTGTTATGATTGGATTGTACGCCGGACTTCGTAGAGAAGAAATTCTTGCTTTGCAATGGGATTCTGTTTATTTAGACTCTGAAGCGCCTTATTTAACAGTACGTAGAGCTTGGCATACGGAACATAACAGACCTGTAATTCTCACGGAATTAAAAACCAAGGCAGCTCATAGAAATATCCCGCTTCCCGATTGCTTGGCTGAATGTTTAAGAGAAGCCAAAAAGACATCAACGTCTGAATATGTAGTAGCAAATAAAGACGGTAACCCGTTATCATATACGCAATTTAAACGGTTGTGGACGTACATTACCACCAGAACTGCAAAGGAACGGTATTATTACAGATATGAGAATGGTAGTCGTGTAAAACATACTGTAACGCCTGTACTTGGTGAAAAAGCGGCTCATAACGGAAAAGTTGTTTACAGTCTGGACTTTGAAGTAACTCCGCATCAGCTCAGACATACATATATTACAAATCTGATTCATGCATATGTTGATCCAAAAACTGTTCAATATCTTGCAGGACACGAAAACAGTAAGGTAACTATTGATATTTACGCAAAAGTGAAGTATAATAAACCTAAAGAGCTAATTAAGGTAGTTAATAATGCCTTTGGCTATTAAAAGATCTAATGGGTTTAAAAAGTGGCTAAATTTAAAATCAAAGCCCGCAAACGCAGTCATATCAAGGGTTTACTACGATAAAGCATAAAGAAGTACGGCCTCAAAGCAGCACGTCGTGCTCCGCAGTTCTCAAAGAGATAATTTCTCTTGCGAAAATGCTTATAAACCCTGTAACCATGTGGTTTGCGGGGTTTTCTTATGCCTGAAATCTTTGTCAGCTTTGTCATAATTTGAATAAATCGGGAATAATTAAATTAGTTTTACCATGTAGAATTTATTGATGTGATATTTAAAAAAAATCAACTATAGATAATAAAAATAATTATTTCTGCCCAAAGAAAGTCAGACTTTAAAAATAAATTTTTGATAAACTATATGTGGAAGGTGAAACAGATGAATATGTTGAAACAACTGAACGCAGCTATTGAATATATTGAAGAGAACTTGTGTGCAGAGGTTAAGATTGATACAGCAGCCAAAATTGCTTGTGTAACTGCAGATAGTTTCATCAGATTTTTCAGTTATATGACAGGCATGACGTTAACTGAATACGTAAGATGCAGACGCCTGACTCTCGCGGCGCAGGAACTGCAGGAAAGTAAAACGCCAATCGTTGAAATTGCTGTGAAATATGGGTATAACAGCGCTACAGCCTTTTCAAGAGCTTTTACAAAACAGCATGGTATAACACCTGCTCAAGCGCGTGATCCACATCAGTCGCTAAAAATTTATTCTCCTGTTTCTTTTCACATTATAATAAAAGGAGCAAAGGAAATGGATTTTAAGGTTATTGAAATTAAAGAGAAGAAGGTTTTGGGAATTTCTAAATGCATTGGAGGTACCTCCTCTGAACGCTTTGGAGCTGAGCATATTATGTGGGCGGATAACTGTGAGTGCATTCCATCAAAAATATGCTGCAGTTATGACGGTATCTGGTATGGCATTTTTGAAAATGGAAATTATGTTATTGCCCGCGACCAAGAAAATGTCACTGGAACCAATCTTGAAACTTATTTTATTCCGGGTGGGAAATATGCTGTTTTTACAACCAAGAACGGAGGTTATGCGGGAGATGAATTACCGCAATTACACGATTTAATTCATAATTCATGGATTAAAAATTCGGGATATTGTCAAATTGGTGATTTTGAGCTTGAAGTATATCACCTTTACAGCGACAAAGCTGAACGACGCAGAAAAAGATATTATGAAATATGGATTCCTATTGAATCAATAAAGTGATTTGCGCAAAGACTGCCTTGCCATCTAACATTGAAATAATGCTAAAATGGTTAACAATGTAACATTTTTCTGAAGCACACCTACAGAATAGGGTATCAGGCTTTTATTATCGGCTTCGACAAAATTTGACGGAATTTAACCCATGTTAAACCAATTTAGATGGGTTATAAAGTGGCTAAATTTCACTCCATTTTTGCGTGATTTTTATGTTGTTCACTTTGAATTTTTCGGTTTGATGAGTTTGTTGTAATTTGACATAATTTGATAAAATAAAATCACTTTTAGCATATAAATTAAAATCGAATATAGATATTAACAATGCGTGTTTACTACTCGATATGAGTTATGTGAACGCGCTTTTTGTACCCAAATTTAGGAAAGGAGAATTACCATGTCTGTATTTCAAGTTAAAAAAGCAAAAATTATACAGTAATGTCAAATCATCATTTTGGAATTGTTAATATATGTATAGTCATAAAATACACTAAATTTCCAATATCATATTTTTGAGTTTTTCTCGCCGTCGCAAGACTTTATTATCATTTTCTTGCGGGACTTTCAAGAGCGCGGCATTTATGCTGCTGAGTTAATGTAACTTTCTCTGTATTTAGTCGGCGGCAGTCTACCGGGGTTAAAGCTTGTTATCCTGATCGTGTTGTAATATGCAAATATATACCGAAATACAGCGGTTTTCACTTGCTCTTTTGTGATTGCATAGGTAGGAATACGGTACAGCTTCTCTTTTTTTAAAGTAGTAAAGAAGCTTTCCATTCTTGCATTGTCAAAGCATTTTCCGGTACTGCTTAGACCTTGTATCATACCAAATTGTTATGGCATACAATATCAACAAATTACACCACAAAATACGTGATAACCGAACCGGGACACAGCTTTTCAATGTATAGCTGCTGTTAAAAAGAGTTATTGTCAAGAGCGAAAGCTCCGGCACAAATAATTACCATGTTATACATACTTGCGGTTATACTTTCATATAATATATTTTTGTTGGATGGAAATTTTGCTTTACAATTTATTATAAGTATTATATAATGGAAAGAAATAAAAATCAACAACGGCGAAAATAAAGATAGGATTTATGTTTTTAAATGGGAAATACACAACTATGTACAAATACGGAGGACAATGACATCAAGGGATAAGCTATGTAAATAATGAAGGTATAATGTACTTACGGATCGTAATATTGACAGTTATGAGTGAAAATGGCGGATCGATCCCGGTAAAAACGAAAGATTTGTTGCATAGGATAAAATATTTAAATGTATAAAATAATAAATAACGCGGTTTGGACTACAGTAAAGACAGGTGCTGCTGCCGTACGCAATGTTTCTGGCGGCGGCATGGTCCGTAGTATAACCGATAAATTCCGGAGGTGGGCTTATTGGATTTTTTAAATCTCGATCAATTATTTTACATAATCAGAATGATCGTTGCAAGTATATGCGGTATATGTATAGGTCTTGAGCGCAAAAACCGTTTAAAGGAGGCAGGAGTGAGAACACACTGTGTTGTTGCCTGTGCATCTGCACTTATGATGATAATTTCAAAGTATTGTTTTGCGGATTTACCTATAGGAGTTGACGGAGTAAGGGGAGCGGATGAAGCAAGAATTGCCGCACAGGTTGTAAGCGGAATAGGCTTTTTGGGTGCCGGGATGATTTTTGTACATAAAAATACTATTACGGGACTTACTACTGCCGCGGGAATATGGGCAACATCGGGAGTAGGGCTTGCAATAGGCGCCGGAATGTATATTGTAGGTATTGCATCAACAATTATTATTATATTGGCACAAATTCTTTTGCATAAGAATTTTCGCTGGCTTAAAAATTCAAAGCTAAAAAAACTTGTGATTAAAAATGTTAATGTCACGGGATATCAGCAATATATTACCGATTTGTTTATAAAACACGGTATTTCTGTATATGATGTTAATATAGAGAAAAATGAAACTGACAGTAACTATACTTTTATTATTGAAGTGCCTCAGAATATAAGTGAAGAAAAGATATTGTCTTTTGTTGATTTTAAATGTAAAATAAGCGAAAATTCATAAATTAAAAATTCGATAAAATAAGATAAAATGCGGGCATTTCATTGTATTATGATTTGCTCGTGTTTTTTATAAAATAATTTTGTGAAAAAGCATTATAAATATTTACTTTTATATATATTTATGTTATACTGACACCGTAAAAAATATTTATTGATTTATTTTAAAGAATTAAAATGATTAAGTCAATCAGACCGTAAATACGGAAAAAAGGTGTTATGAAATGAATACTCAGACATATAAATTTTTAATACTTAATCGTGATAATGATATATTAAGGAACAGCTTTAATGAACTTTCAATGAAAATTTTTGGATTGTCATTTGAAAATTGGTATCGAAAAGGTTATTGGAAAGACAGCTATATTCCTTATGTACTCACAGACAATGGAAAAGTTGTTTCAAATATATCGGTAAACGTTATTGACTGTATGCTGGAGAATGAAAACAGACGTTTTATACAATTGGGAACGGTCATGACAGAAAAATCGTACCGCAGAAAAGGACTTTGCAGCTTTATTATGAATTGCATTTTAGATGAATGGATACCAAAATGTGATGGAATATATTTATATGCAAATGACGGCGTTATTAATTTTTATCCGAAATTTGGATTTGAAAGGCATAATGAATTTCAATACGGAATGGATATAAATCAGGGTACAGCCTGTGCAAAAAAACTTGATACAGATAATTTATCACATATAAAAAAGCTTTGCAGCTGTATAAAAAACACAAACCAGTTTTCGAAAATCATATTAATTGATTATGAGAGTATTTTAATGTTTTACTGTACACAATTTATGAAAGATTGTATATATTTTGTTGATGGGTATGATGCTGTTGTTATTGCAGACTTTAACAAAGACACGATGTTATGTTATGAAGTATTCGGAGGCTATGGATATGAACTTAGGGACATAGTAACTGCTGTGGCAAGACAGGATACCCGTCATGTTTTATTGGGATTTACGCCCAAGAAAAAAGAAGGTATGAAAATAAATGCACTGCATCAGGAGGATACAAATTTTTTTTGGCATCACAGCAAGAAATTTATATTTGAAAATAAAAATATGATGTTTCCATTACTTTCGCATGCTTGATAAAAGACGTAAAATTATATAATTGCAATTATATTGCTTAAAATTTTGTATTATGAAAGGATATTCGAAAATATGAAAAGTTACTGGATATGGAATTACGGTGATTATGAAATATATCATACTAACCTTGTAAATTCAAGACGACAGGAATACGGTGCAGATTACCCTGTATTCTGGAGAATGAGTGATATTGAAAGAAATATTAAATTTTACAGCGAAATTCAGACAGAAACAAAGGGACATATTAAACTTTGGGTTAAGGGAATAGGACATATCGTTATAGACGGAAACAGGTATAAATCAGACATGGATATACCGCTCGAACCGGGAAATCATACCATGCAAATTTGCGTATCAAATCTTAACGGTCTGCCTGCGGCCTTTATTGAAAGTGATGTTTGTGCTACCGGAGATGGATGGTACACAATTGACAAAGAGGAAAACAAAATAAAAGCAGGATATGATGTATTCTATGACAATGCGAAAAAAAATCCTGAGGAATTTCCTTTTGCATATGAAAGAAAAAAACCCGTATCAAAAGAAAAATTGCAAAAAGGTATTTTATTTGATTTTGGAAAAGAAATGTTTGGGTATTTGCTGATAACCAATGCCAAAAAGGAAGAACATATTCATGTTTCATACGGAGAATCGAGGGAGGAGGCAACGGATACAGATGAATCACTGATTTTTGAAGATGTTACGGGAGAACAAAGCTATAAACTCAGGCAGCGTGCTTTTAGATACATATTCATTTCAGGCAGTGAAAGTGCCGAGGCTGAAGCAGATTATGAATATCTGCCCCTTGAATATAAAGGAAGTTTCAGGTGCAATAACGAAACTGTAAATAAAATATGGGATTTATGTGCATATACTCTTCATCTTAATTCAAGAGAGGTGTTTTTGGACGGTATTAAGCGTGACAGGTGGCTGTGGTCGGGAGATGCATATCAGAGTTATAAATTCAGCAACTATCTGTTTTTTGACAAAGAGATAATAAAGCGTTCAATTCTCGGACTACGAGGAAGAGATCCTATAGTTGAACATATTAATACAATTACCGATTACAGTTTATATTGGATTATAAGTTTAAATGAATATTATATGAATTTTAAAGATAAGGAATTTTTGGATTTTATTTATCCAAGAGCAGTTTCTTTAATGGACTTTGTGAAAGGCCGTGAAGATGAAAACGGTTTGGTCACAAAAAAGTATAATGACTGGATTTTTATTGATTGGAGTGAACTTGATTTTACCGGTGCAGTATGTGCTGAGCAGATACTCTATATTCAGGCAAATAAATCAATGGCAAACATCTCAAAAATTATTGGAAAACCGTTCAAAAAATATGAAGAAAAAGCAGACGAGCTTATAAGAAAAGTAAATGAGCTGTATTGGGATGATGAAAAAGGGGCATTTATAGACAGTTTTGAATCGGGTAAAAGAAATGTTACAAGACACGCAAATATTTTTGCTGTTTTATATGATATTGCAACAAAAGAACAAATAGAAAGCATTGTAAAAAATGTATTGTTCAATGAAAAAATAATTAAAATAACCACACCGTATTTTGAAGGATATGAACTTGATGTTATGGGAAAACTGGGATATCTTGATTATATTGAAGATATGCTTTTATCCTATTGGAAAGGTATGCTTGATTTGGGAGCTGCAACAATTTGGGAGGAATTTGATCCTAAATTGAAAGAAACAGAACATTACAGTATGTACAACAATAAATACGGAAAATCTCTATGTCATGCCTGGGGCTCAGGACCGATATATTTGCTGGGAAAATATTATTTAGGGGTATATCCTACAAGTGCCGGTTTTGAAACTTTTGAAATTTCTCCAAATCTCGGAGGCTTGGAATTTATTGAAGGTACCGTTCCGATTAACGGCGGAGAGGTAAAGGTTTATCTGTCAAAAAACAGATTGGAAGTTACAGCATCAAGAGACGGAGGAGCTTTAATTTTTAAAGATAATAAATATACGCTGAAACCGGGAGAAAAGCTTGTTATTGCACAATAATTTCAATTTAATGTGAAAAACATTTTTGAAGTAATGTTATATAATGACTGCTGAACAATTATGAAACGCAGCCGCATGGCGGCTTACAAGCGTTTCAGAATTGTTTAGGTGCAAGGGTTTTGTGCATTTTTGCAAAAAACCTTGCACCGTGAATAAATATTTT
>CALXWJ010000026.1 GCA_944392335.1 uncultured Clostridia bacterium | reverse complement strand
TCTCTCCCTACACGACGCTCTTCCGATCTCTCACTTTGCTCTGCATAAGTTCGCGGAGCAAAAACAAGTTTTTGACGCTCACTTTGCTCTGCATAAGTTCGCGGAGCAAAAACAAGTTTTTGACGCTCACTTAACCCCAGACAAGAATTTTTACATATAAAAACAGACCGTACATTTTACCTACGATCTGTTTTTTTAGTATGTCATAAACCTTTATTTTGTTAATTTTTCAACGCAATCGGCACATATTCCGTCAAAGCCCTCGATCGTGCCCACCGTTTCCGAGTGAACCCAGCATCTTCCGCACTTTTCGTTGCTGTCCGCTTCAACGGATACCTTGACCACATCGCCCTCAAACGCCTTGTCATCAGCCTCCTGCATATCCTTGACAACAGCCTTTGAGGTGATAAATATTTCAGCAAGCTCCTTTTCGCCCACTTCCTTTAAAAGCTCTTCAAGATCGCCCTTTGCATATACTGTTACGTCCGCGTCAAGGGATTTTCCTATGAGCTTTTCATTTCTTGCAGGCTCAAGAGCCCTGTTTACATCATTTCTGACGTCTATGAGCTTGTTCCATTTTGCTTCAAGCCCCTCATTATCATACATACCGCAAGCCTTTGGCATATCGTTTAACATTACGCTGACCGTATCCTCGCCCTTAACGTGGGGCATAAACTTCCATATTTCCTCACAGGTATATGCAAGCACCGGCGCCAACAATCTTACCATCGCGCTCAGGATATGGTACATAGCCGACTGGGCGCTTCTTCTCGCGCGGCTGTCGGGCTTTTCGGTATACAGCCTTGATTTCAGAATATCGAGATAGAAGTTACTCATATCAACGATACAGAAATTTAATGTTACACCGTATATTGTATGGAATTCATATGCTTCATATGCCGCGATAAGCTTTTTCACAAGCTGGTTTTTCTTCATCATTGCCCACTTGTCTATTTCAAGCATATCCTCATATCCCACCATATCGGTATCGGGATCGAAATCATTGATATTGCTGAGGATATATCTCGCGGTATTCCTTATCTTCCTGTAGCCCTCGGACAGCTGCTTTAACGCCTCCCGGGACATTCTCATATCCGTCCTGTAGTCTGCCGAAATTACCCACAAACGCAAAACGTCCGCTCCATATGTGTTTACAATATCCATCGGGGAAATCGCGTTTCCCTTTGACTTGGACATCTTCTTTCCTTCGCCGTCTTGTATCATACCATGCGTTATTACGGTATTATACGGCGCTTTTCCCGTTGTGGCAACGCTTGTTAAAAGCGAGGACTGGAACCATCCTCTGTATTGGTCGTTACCCTCAAGATACATATCGGGGGGATACGACAGATCGTCTCTCTGGGCGCATACCGCCGCGTGGGACGAACCCGAATCAAACCATACGTCCATTATATCCTTTTCTTTTGTAAACTCACCGCATCCGCATTCGCACTTTGTGCCCTTTGGTAAAATGTCACCGGCATCGGTATCCCACCATCCGCTTACCCCGTTTTCTCTGAAAAGCTTTGCGACGGCGGCGATGGTATCTTCATTTATAAGCTCTTTTCCGCAGTCTTTACAATAGAATATCGGGATCGGGACTCCCCAGGTCCTTTGTCTTGAAATACACCAGTCGCTTCTGTCAACGACCATGCTCGTTATCCTGTCCTCGCCCCACTGCGGTATCCATTTTACCTTTTTGATTTCCTCGACAGCCTTATCCTTCAATGCGTCAACCGACGCGAACCATTGGTCTGCCGCCCTGAATATGATCGGGCTGTCACATCTCCAGCAGTGCGGATATTGGTGTATTATCTCCTCTATTGCAAGCAGGCTGTTTGTTTCTTTCAGCTTTTCCACAATCTTCGCGTTTGATTTTTCATAATATAATCCGGCAAATTCCCCGGCAAGCTCGTTCAAATGCCCCTTTGTGTCAACCGGTACAAGAACTTCAAGCTGCGGATAGTTACGGCATACGATATAGTCCTCGGCGCCGTGTCCGGGAGCTGTGTGTACACAGCCTGTACCGGCGTCAAGGGTTACGTGATCCCCGACTATAACAAGCGATTCCCTGTCAATAAAAGGATGATAGCAGGTTATATATTCAAGGTCACTGCCCTTAAATTTCTTAACTATTTCATAGGGCCCGGTAATATTTGCCGCTTTCATAACATTATCTATAAGCTCTGTTGCAAGCACATATATCTCACCATTTGCAGCCTTAACCAAAGAATATTCAAAATCGGGATTTAAGCATATCGCGACGTTACCCGGCAATGTCCATGTCGTTGTTGTCCAGATAACAAAATATACGTTGTCTAATCCTTCAAATAAGCCCTTATCGTCTTTTACCGCAAACTTTACATAGATTGAGTTTGTCTTATCTTCTGAATATTCAATTTCGGCTTCGGCAAGCGCCGTTTCACAGCCCGGGCACCAATATACCGGCTTCAAGCCCTTATATATCAAGCCGTTTTGTGCCATCTGTCCGAATATCTCTATCTGCTTCGCGACAAAATCATTTGTCAGTGTCAGATACGGGTTTTCCCAGTCCCCGATGACGCCCAGACGCTTAAACTGGTTTTTTTGGTTCTCAACATGCATTCTTGCAAACTCCTCGCACGCCCGGCAGAACTTTACCGGGCCCGCTTCATGCCTGTTTATCCCCAGCTTCTTTATTGCCTGTATCTCTATGGGCAGTCCGTGCGTGTCCCATCCCGGAACATACGGTGCATAAAAGCCTTGCAGATTCTTGTATCTGACAATAATATCCTTTAATATCTTGTTAAGGGCATGTCCCATGTGCAGATCGCCGTTCGCGTACGGAGGCCCGTCGTGCAGTATAAATGACTTGTTGCCCTTATTTTTCTTTTTCAGTCTGTTGTAAAGATCAATATCCTCCCAATACTTTAAGGTTTCCGGCTCTCTTTGCGGCAGATTGGCGCGCATGGGGAACTCGGTGGAAGGCAGATTAACCGATTTTGTGTAATCTTGCTTTTCGCACATCTCTTTTGTTCCTTTCTTTCTTCGTATTTATTTCGGGCCTTCGGAAAAATTTCATCTCCGTCTTTATCCTTAACCCGCCATGCCGACAGGATGCCGGCATATTTTCAGCAACATAAAAATTTTTATCTTAATGCTAATTTAGGAATACCGCTATTTGAAAAGGCAAATATTGGTATCCCTATTATTTTACTCTATTTTATCCAACATTTCAACTATTCCGGCGCAAAAACTTTTCATTTTTGTTTTATATGCCTCAATTTCGCTTTTAATATGCGCCAATTCCTGTGATTTATCTCTTGCCTCAAGCTCCACCTGTCTGTAAACGTCTCCCGCTTTACTTTCAGCCTCCTGCAATATATTCTTGGCTTTTTCGCTTGCGTTCTTCTTCATATCCTCAGCAGTGTTCTGGGCATAAAGCAGTGCGTTTCTCAATGATGTTTCAAGGCTTTTATACTCCTCGATGGATTTTGAAAGCATAATTACCTTATCCTTGAGCTCCTTGTTTTCCCTGTAAAGCTTTTCATAGTCGGCGCCGACCAGATCCAGAAAGTCGTCCACCTCATCGGCATTATACCCTCTCATCTTTACTCCGAAATCCTGTTTTTGAATATCAAGTGGCGTTAACATTTAATTATCCTCCTATATATATTTTTTTACGATTATATGAAGCCTGCCGCTTCTTGTTCCGGCTCCCGTTTCATCCAATATGAACCTTCCGAAGCCTCTGACCGAAATAACGTCTTTCGGGTTTAAAATGTGATCAACTCTTGTAACGGGCAAATGGTTTACACTTACCTTCTCGGCACGGATCAGGCCTGCGGCATTGCTCCTTGAAACTTTAAGTACTGCTGAAACAACGGCGTCCAATCTAAGTGACGCGCAAACGGTATTCATTATTTCAAACCTTTGCTCGGGCGGTGTAATGCTTGTAAAGTTTTCTACCTTAACACTTACGCCCACGTTGGATATCTTATCGATACTCCCCGCGACATACGCGCTGATATCGTTCATCAGATATACATACGCGGAGCCGTCTTTTATAAATATATCGCCTACGTTTGATCTGTCAATCCCTGTGGATAATACAGTTCCCAGATAGTCCCGGTGCGTAAGCTCTTTTTTGTATTTTTTCCTGATCACCATAACATCGATGGGAAACTGCCTAACATCAAATTCCATCCATTCCGGAAATACTCCGAAAAGCCTTCGCATGGATGTATCGTATCCTCCGAAAAACCCCGAATTATACCCCGGCGGGGTTCCGACATTCTGCTTTATAAGCTCCTGCTCCGCTTCATTTAAAAATTTTGAAAATCTCGGGGTCTGATATTTGTCGCATAATCCGAATAGATCCTCTATCCTTGCAATGAGCATTTTTTAAACAACCGGTCCCTTTCAATCAATTTTTATGATAAACTGTCTTTGTTTTGCATCAGCCCTATACCGCGCAGTTATAAGGACGGAGTATTATGCTCCGTCCTTTGAATACACAAATTTTTTAAGAGCGAGAATTAAAACATACTCCATTGAAAGCTGTCGGCATTATCCTCCAAAACCTCTCCCAAAATATCAACATGCTCCGGCGTCGCGACAAATATCCCGCCCGCGACCTTCTGCATATTGCCGTTTAATCCGTAAATGGTACCTGCTATAAAGTCTACCACTCTTCTCGCTTCATCGGTATCAAGACCTCCGACATTTATAACAACCGGCCTTCTTGCTTTTAATTCATCGGCTACGTGTGTTGAATCATTAAAACACTTGGGTTTTAATACGACAATTTTTGTCTGAGTTACCTGACCGTTCATCGGAACTACCTTTTGTTTTCTTGAAGCTGTCGGTTTCGGTATCTCTCTTTCTTCAGGTTCCGTATACATTTCTTCAGCCTCTTCCTCTTCAAATTCGTCGCCAAAGCCTATAAAATTTTTCAGTTTGCTTACAATAGCACTGTTGCCCATTATTTTTTCCTCCTAAATATATTTTCTCTCCCCAAAAATTGCCCTGCCTATCCTGACCATGTTAGAACCCTCTTCGATGGCCATCTCAAAATCACCACTCATACCCATAGACAGGTAATCCATAGTGATATTATTATATTTTTTCTTCGATATGTCAATATAAATCTTCTTTATGTTAACAAAATGTAATCTAATAGAAACATTATTGTCAACATTGGGCATAATTGTCATCAAACCGCAAACTTTTACATGCTTCAAGCCCTCTGCATGCTCAAGCATCCTGTCAAGCTCTTCCGGTGCGATACCAAACTTTGATTCCTCCCCCGAAATGTTAACCTGTATTAAAATTTTCATCACAACGCCGTGTTTTTTGGCCTGGCGTTCGATCTCGTCCATAAGATGTATCGAGTCCACAGAATGTATCATATATACCTTGTCTATGATATATTTTACCTTATTTGTCTGCAAATGCCCGATAAGATGCCATCTCACCGGCTTTACCTTGTCATATTTCTCCATGATCTCCTGTACCTTGTTTTCGCCGATATCGGTAACGCCGCGGTCAATGGCTTCATTGACGGCTTCGGGCGGATAGGTTTTTGTAACGGCTACCAATGTGATATCCTTTCCCTCTCTGCCGCTTTTTTTCGCCGCGTCGTCTATTCTTTCGCGTATCTGCTTTAAATTTTCACCGATCTGTGACATTTTTGCACACTTCCTTAACTGATTTTATTGCTCCTGTGAGTTATTCGCGGCTTCGCCTCCGAGATCCTCCTCATTCCCCGGCGTCTGCCCGGTATCTTCATGGGTATCGTCATTTTCGCCTGATCCGCCGGAGCTTTCATTCCTTACGTCGGTTTTCTCACCCAAAACTATTTTATCCCCTATGGTAAGCTGACGGGCGGCGTCATCCGCCGGATATATGATAACAGTCTTATCGGCGGTATTATTATACACCACATCGCACTCACAGAATATCTGCGAGGAGCCGCTCGCGATCATAACACCCTGTTTGCCGTCCACATTACGGATGGCATACACCGGGACTTCAAAGCCGGTATAGCTGTTTAGGATCAATTCTATATTATCCGAGCGTATACCATACACGCCCTCTAAATATCTTTCACTCTTTAAAATGACAATATTATTGCCCTCCCCCCGCGAAATAGAGACAACCGTTGCCGATACCTCATTGCCCGGCAGGCTTTCAAAACGCAGATCAACCGTCTGGTCAACAAAAAGCAAAGCCGCGTTTTCACTGCTCACCTTTGTCACGGCATACCATACATGGTTATCAACGACCTTGCATATCTGCTCTCCGCTTACAACGTCACGTCCGGTTTTTTGATTCTGCCGCGCCAGCGCAAGACCGTCAAATTCCGCCGTGGTAAAGGTCATAATATTATCTACCGTCAAAATCTCCTCAAGCCCGTCGACATTTTCCGAATATACACCCGAAATGGTTGAATATATATCATTCCTGCTGCTTCCGAGATTCGCCTCCAACGTCGCCTTTCTCGATTTTAATTCCTGCACCGTCATCGTATTATCGTCGGTTTCGGTATTATACATTGAATTTATAGTCATTTTATATTCCGGTATCTTTGATACGTCATTGCCAAGGGCAGCATTTATAATATCGGTCTGCAGATTTTCAACAACGGTTTCCTCTGATGAGCTGTCGGTGGTGAAATTTTCCTTTTGCTGCTGTATGCTCTCCAGCTGGTCGAGCCTTTTTTCGATATTGTTCAGCTCCTGTATCAGCTCCCCGTTCTGATCTCCCTGATACACCGTGGCGATTAACATATTCTTTCCCACACGGGCGCCCTCGTCCACATAGCTGTACAGCGTCCCCGTATCGGAGGAAGTATACACCGCCTCCGTCCTTGCTATATATGCCTCCCCCGTTATCGTGTCCTCTTTTCGGATCATGCTTGCGGTCTGTGTCTCCACCGGTATTTTCAAATAACGGTAGGAATAAAACGCCGCCGCGCAAAACGTGACCGTCAAAATTATGGCTGTTCCTCGTCTTTTCATGGATTATTTTCCCTCATCCTCATCTTCGTAAACATCGGCAAGCATCATGTTTATCATATCCCACACCGAAATTTTTCCCTCGTCGTCCTTTATGGAAAAAGGCACCAAAATATCATTTTCATCCAGACCCAGCTTTTCGCTTATCATGGTAAGGTTTGGCTCTATTTCGCTTTTTTTCAGCTTATCCGCCTTGGTGGCAACGACTATGACCCCGCTGTCATCATATGCCTTTATCCAGTCTATCATGGTGAGGTCGTCTTTGGACGGCGCATGGCGTGAATCCACCAGCAGCACCGTTTTTATAAGCTCCTCCCTGTCACGAAGATAGCTTTCTATCATATCGCCCCATTTTTGTAGCTCTGTCCGCGGGCGCTGTGCATAGCCGTATCCCGGCAGATCCACCAAATGAACGGTATCGTCCACGTTATAGAAATTTATTGTTACCGTCTTTCCCGGGGTCTGCGAGACTCTTGCAAGGGATTTTCTGTTTAAAAGTTTATTTATAAGGGATGATTTTCCCACATTGGATCTGCCCGCAAAGGCAATTTCGGGAATATTGGTCTTTGGATATTGTTTTTCGCTCACTGCCGATGTGGTCAAGCTTACATTGTGTATATTCATGCGTACCTCCGTTGGGTTGCGGTGTATTTTAAATGGGCCGTTTTATCCCATAGGGACTTTGTCCCCATTCACCTGCGCGCTTTTTGAAAAAGCGGCGCGAAAGCCTCCGGGTTTATGCAAAGGCGTTTTCAAACACCGTTTCCATTGTTTCCGCCGGGATAAAACGGATATTGTTTCTGACGTCCTCCGGGATATCATCTATATCGTTTACATTTTTATTGGGAATAATCACCGTTTTGATACCTGCCCTGTATGCCGCGAGGGATTTTTCCCTCAGACCGCCTATAGGAAGCACGTTGCCCCTTAATGTGATCTCACCGGTCATCGCAACGTCGCATTTGACGGGCTTGTTTGAAAGGGCGGACGCCACCGCCGTCGCAATTGTTATACCTGCCGACGGGCCGTCCTTAGCCACCGCCCCCTCGGGCACATGTATATGGATATCCTTCGTCTTATAAAAGGTCTTTTCGATATCAAGATAATCCGAGCATGAACGTATATAGCTTACCGCCGTCATACAGGATTCCTTCATCACATCGCCGAGGCTTCCGGTCAGCTCGATATTTCCGCTTCCCTCCATGACATTGACCTCCACCGACACCGTATCTCCGCCGACGCTTGTCCATGCAAGTCCTCTGACCGTTCCGATCTCGTCATGCCTGTTTATCATTTTATAATCATATATGTGCTTTCCAAGATATTCGCAAAGGTTTTTTGAAGTTACCATTACGCTCTTTTTATCATCGGATATTATGACCTTCGCGAGCTTTCTCATAAGCTCGGAAATTTTGCGCTCCAACCCTCTTACGCCCGCTTCCTTTGTATAATAATTGATGATATCGTTTATCGCGTCGTCGGCTATTCTCACTCTTTTGCCCTTTAAACCGTTTTTTGCGATACATTTGGGAACAAGATATCTTTTCGCGATCTCAAATTTTTCGGGATCGGTATATCCGGCAATTTCAATAAGCTCCACCCTGTCCAAAAGCGGCAGCGGGATATTGTTGACATTATTTGCCGTCGCGATAAATATGACCTGTGAAAGATCAAAGGGTATTTCGATATAGTTATCCCTGAAAGCATGGTTTTGCTCAAGATCAAGTACCTCAAGCAGCGCCGATGTGGGATCCCCTTTATAATCTTTGCCCAGCTTATCTATTTCATCAAGAAGTATCACGGGATTTTTTGTTCCCGCCTGTCTGATGGCCTCTATTATCCTGCCCGGCATAGCGCCGATATATGTTTTCCTGTGACCTCTTATTTCCGCCTCGTCATGGACACCGCCCAGCGATATCCTTACAAATTTCCTTCCAAGCGCTCTTGCCACCGATGACGCCACAGACGTTTTTCCCGTTCCCGGAGGCCCCGAAAGGCACAATACCGTTCCGTCCTTCCCCTTTGTAAGGCCGTGGACCGACAAAAATTCCAAGACCCTCTCCTTTACCTTTTCAAGCCCGTAATGATCCTTTTCCAAGATCATGGACGCGGTTTTTATATTGAGGCGGTCTTTGCTCTCTTTTATCCATGGCAGCTCCAAAACGGTATCGAGATACGCGCGTATAACGCCGCTCTCGGGTGACGCCGACGGTATCCTCCTTATCCTTTCGGCTTCTGCCAAAAGCCTTTCTTCGGTTTCCTTCGGAAATTTATACCTCATTATTGTCTCTTTATACCGCTCGATCTCGTCGCCGCTGCCGTCAGCCGCTCCCAGCTCGTCCTCTATTACCTTCAGCTCCTCACGCAGATAAAATTCGCGCTGATTATCATCTATCCTTCTCTTCACTTCATCATTTATCCGCTTTTGGATCATCAGTATATCGATCTCGTTTTTTAATATATCAATCGTCCTGTTTGATCTTTCATATACGTCAACGGAGTTTAAAACCTCCTGTTTATGCTTGTAATCACACAATATCTTTGACATCACCGCATCGACATACCGTCCGATATTTTCGGCTCCTATATTTATCGCGGCTTCCACTCCATGGATATTCTTCGCGTATATGGCATAATTGTCATACATATCCTTAATGGTCCGATAATATGCACGGTTCACTGTCATATTATCCCCGTTTGTTTCGGGTATCACATCCACCTCGGCGCAAAGGTACGGCTCTGCCGCGGTTATCCGCTTCAGCCTCGCGCGGGATATTATATCCACCATAACTCTCGACACCCCGTTGGTTATCTTAGCGTACTGTACTATCCTTGCGGTACATCCGATTTCATAAAGCCCCGATTCATCCGGACCCTCCTCGGCGGCGTCACGCTGTGTTACAAGAAATATTTTCGAGTTTGTTTTTAATGCTGTTTCTATCGCAAGCCTTGTCTGCGGCCTCGCCACGTCAAAGCTTACCGATGTTCCCGGGAATACCACCAAACCCCTCAATGCCGCGGCCGGCAAAATATATGTATCCTTCAAGTTATTATTCATTTCTTTCACATTCTCCCTCATCCGGCAATCGCAAAATAGTATCTAATACTGCAAATACAGAAAAATGTATATAGGCATCATGTATATCATCCGTATCCACAACGCGTGCCCGTACTTTGTATACGGGCCCCGCGCGCAGCCTGTCTGTTTTTGCGGCCGACCGTTTACTTAATTATCTCCGAACACAAAATTACCCTTTTGTGTTCATACTATATATTATATCTTATTATCTTTATTTTTTCAACATTTTATATTATTTTTTTCATATTACATTATAATTACAATTTTTGACCCGATATTTTGTGTATTTTAACAAAATTTAAAAAAATTTTTTATTTTTTTCCCTAATATCACAATTTGTTTTTTCGTCATATTCAACAAAATTTTTTATTTTTTATAGGTATCCTGTGCGGCACGGCATAAAAACAAGTGTGGATAACCTGTGGATAACCTGTGGATAATGTGTGGATAACCTGCATTTTCATGTGGAAAACTGTGGATAACCTGTGGAAAACCCCATTTAACAGTAATTTATAATATACTTGTCTTATAAACTAACTAATTATTTTTTTATATAATTTGACAATTATATAAAACTACTACGTACGGACGGACGACAGCTTCGCACGGCGCGCGCGTACCGCCGCCATCATGGAGGCTTCGTCATTTTTTCCCGTTTTGCAACTAAAAAAAATTTTTTTGCATAATGCTATTGACAAAATCAGAAATTTGTGGTATAATACCCACATCAAAGCAAAACAGGGAACGGCTTTTGGGCGGGAGTCGGAAATTGTTTGTTTGACGCCGTATGACGGCTTCGGACATATGCTTTGATATTTTGCCGAACGTGGGGCATACGCGTATTTTTTTTGCACTTATAGTTGCATTAAGCAACGTGGTATTGCCGCGGTAAACAAGTATATCCGATCATGCAAAATTGCAGATAATCATACCGAATCCACAATAAAAATCCTCCGTAATAAAGGCCGCTGTAAACAAAAACACATTTACTCCTGGTTACCGTTATTTGAAATCAGCTTCGACACCTCCCACAATGCCGACACTCCGATAACGTTCAGGCCTTGCGGAGCTTTAACGTTTCTTAAAGACATTTTGGGTACTACAGCAGTCTTAAAACCCAGCTTGGAAACCTCCGACAACCGTTTTTCCAATTGAGACACGCTTCTCATTTCTCCTCCTAAACCTACCTCGCCCATAAAAACGGTATCGGCAGGGATCACCTTTTCGGTAAGGCTTGATATTACCGCGGCACATACCGCAAGATCAACGGCTGTTTCATAAATTTTAAGGCCGCCCGCAACATTTATATAAACATCACGGCTTGAAAGGGACAGCCCGCATCTTTTCTCCAAAACCGCGAGCATAAGGATAAGACGGTTTAAATCTATCCCGTCCGACATACGTCTGGGATTGCCGAAGCCCGTGGGGGTCACAAGCGCCTGTATCTCCGCAAGCACTCCCCTTGAACCCTCCATGGTGCATACAACGGCGTTTCCGGAAATATTTTCACATCTTCCTTCCAAAAGCATCATCGAGGGGTTTTCCACCTCTGAAAGACCCCTGTCGGTCATGCTGAACACACCAATCTCATTTGTGGAGCCGAAACGGTTTTTAACGGCGCGCAGTATTCGGAACGAATTTTGCCTGTCACCCTCAAAATACAAAACGCAGTCCACCATATGCTCAAGTATCCTCGGGCCGGCGATGGAGCCGTCCTTTGTAACATGCCCTACTATAAACATTGATATATTATCCCTTTTGGCAATAGTCATAAACGCGTTTGTCGCTTCCCTTACCTGCGGCACAGAGCCCGCGCATGAGGATAATGTATCAAGATGCATTGTCTGTATCGAATCTATAATAACAACCTCGGGAGCAAGACCGGCTATCATATCTATGACCTTTTCGGTGTCATTTTCCGATACGATATACAATTGGGCGCTTACCGTACCCAGCCGCCGCGCTCTTAATTTTATCTGCTTTTCCGATTCCTCCCCCGATACATACAATATCTTTTTGTTTTTGCCTATATTTTCGCATATCTGAAGAAGCAGCGTGGATTTTCCTATCCCCGGGTCTCCACCCACAAGTATCATCGAACCTTTGACAAGTCCTCCGCCCAAAACCCTGTCAAGCTCGCCTATTCCGGTGGTGATCCTTTCTTCATTCTCGTATGTGATCTCATCTATCCTTTTGACCGGACGACGCGCCTTTTTCACCGCCCCCGAAGGGCCCGGCGCGGCTTTCTCCTCCGCCGTTGTTTCGATAAGCGTCCCCCATTGATTGCACGAGGGGCATTTCCCCATCCATTTTTGTGTCTGATATCCGCATTGGGAACAGATATATATTGCTTTGGTTTTCATTATATTATTTCCCTTTTTTGTTTTTTATTTCATTATATATCCTTTTTTGGCAAATGTCAATCGTCAAAAAATTATATGCACCCCGCTTGCCGGTCATTAAAATGTATACCCTTGTCCCGAAATTTGAAGTTTTTTTGTTTTTTTTGTAAAAATTAATAAAAACCTATTTACATTGACGTTCTTTTTTATTATAATAATATATAGTATGATTTTATATATATAATAATATATTTATATAATAACGCAAAAAATGCTTCTGATATCCTAATATGATCTTCAAAAGCATGGAAAGGGATGTAACATAATGGAAATTAAAATCACAAAAACTACAAATCCTAAAACAAAGCCGTCAGCCGACACAAAGCTTGGATTCGGGAACTACTACACCGACCACATGTTCATAATGAACTATGACGAGGGACAAGGCTGGCATGACGCGCGCATCGTACCCTACGGCCCTATCGCTCTTGACCCGGCCGCTATGTGTCTGCACTACGGACAGGAGGTTTTTGAAGGCTTGAAGGCGTATAAAACAGAGGACGGAAGCATCCAGCTTTTCAGACCCGAAAAAAACATGGCAAGATTAAACGTTTCAAACGAACGTTTATGTATTCCTCTGATTGACGAGGCTTTCTGCGTGGAAGCAATCAAAAAGCTTGTTGAAGTGGATCAGGACTGGATCCCCGCCGAGGAGGGCACTTCTTTATACATAAGGCCCTTTATCATCGCGGCGGACGCCCATGTCGGCGTACATCCCGCAAAGCATTATCTGTTTATTGTTATTTTATCACCGGTAGGCGCATACTACCCTCAAGGGTTGAATCCCGTTGATATCTATGTTGAACAAAAATATGTAAGAGCCGTAAAAGGCGGTATGGGCTTCACCAAAACAGCCGGAAACTACGCTGCTTCCTTAAAGGCTCAGGATGACGCGGAAAAAATCGGATATACCCAGGTTTTATGGTTAGACGGCGTTGAAAGGAAGTATATTGAAGAGGTCGGAACAATGAATGTGTTCTTTGTTATCGGAGACGAGGTCGTAACTCCCGAGCTTTCCGGAAGCATACTTTCCGGTATCACCAGAATGTCGGTTATAGAGCTTTTAAGACACAAGGGCTATAAAGTAACTGAAAGAAAGCTCTCTATTGATGAATTATATGAGGCTCATGACAACGGCACATTGAAGGAAGCCTTCGGTACAGGTACCGCCGCCGTTATTTCACCTATCGGAACCTTTGAATGGAACGGCAGAAAGATCACCGTTGCAGACGGCGGGATCGGAGAAATCTCTCAAATGCTTTATGATACCATTACCGGCATCCAAAGCGGCAAAATCAAAGATGAATTTAACTGGACGCAGAAAATTTGATCTTACCTTTTATCCATGGGCCGCCGAAAATACGGCAGCTCATGGTTTTCGCGTATTTTTGACATTTTGTTTTTTTATGTATTTTATATGATCTTCTTTGTTTATAACTCAGGAAGAATTGAGGATTGAAATGAAAAAATTTATCGATATAATAAAAAAAATAAAAGACAAAATAAAGCTTCCGGATTTTAAAAGGCTAAGAGCAAAATTAAGTCCGACAAAGGTACGTGTTTTTTCGGAACATTTTAAAAAGAAAAGCTTTAACAAAAAAGCCTCATGTGCGGACAATAAAGCAAAAAAAATTCCTTTTACAAAACACATACAAAAGATAAACACTGTATTTTTGGCTTTTTTATCGAAACTTAAAAACACTGTACAAGCAAAAGTATCAAAGATACTTAAAAATACATACACTTTATTTGTCTTATTAAATACAAAATTTAATAATTTGGTAATCAGTAAAATCACACGATACATTAACCGTGAAAAATATACCTTATTCAAGGAAAAATACAACACGGTGATCCGTGACCACTATTTGATTTTGACAATAATCACTTCAATAATTCTGAATCTTTTTATAGAGATACTTGCAAGAATGTCTGTTATTGAAGGTTTAAAATATATATTTACCCATCCGTTATTATTCTTTTATAACGTATTTTTGATTTTGATGACATTCTCAATAGCGCTTCTTTGCAAAAAGCGTAAATTTTCAATGCTGTTTATTCTCGTTTTGTGGCTTGCGGCGGGAATAACCAATTCGGTATTGCTCTACTACAGACGAACCCCATTTATTGCCGCTGACTTTTTCGTTTTGAAATCGGCATTGAAAATAATGGACGTCTATATGTCAAAGCTTCAGATGATCCTGCTTATTTTGACAATCGGCTTTGTTTTGACGGGATTGTTTTTGATAGCGGTGAAGGAACGCTCCAAAAAAACCGATTACCGTAAGATCGCGATTTTTATTGCTGTTTCCGCCGCCGTTTCGATAATCCCCACCGACTATATCGTAAAGGCAAAAAACAGCAGTGTAAGCTCCAACATAACCGATGAATCCTACCGGTACGGTTTCGTCTGCTGCTTTTTAAACAGTATATTCTTAAGCGGTATCGACAAGCCGGAGCAATACTCCCAGGCGCGGATAGACATCATATTGGATGCGATAGAGCCCGATACCGGCAGAAAAAGCTCAAACGAAAAAACCTTTAATCCCAATGTTATCTTTATACAGCTGGAATCCTTTATCGATCCCTATCTGATATCCGGGGCAAGATACAGCGAAGACCCCGTGCCCAATTTCAGATACCTCAAGGAAAATTATACCACGGGCAAATTCAACGTATCGGTTTACGGCGGCGGAACGGCAAACACGGAGTTTGAAGTCCTGACCGGGATGAACATCGATCATTTCGGTATTGGAGAATACCCTTATGAAACGGTGCTTCAGGATCAGTCGGTTGAAACAATAGCATATACCTTAAAAGATCACGGCTATTCCACCCATGCGCTGCATACTCACACGGGCACCTTCTATGACCGTCATAAGGTATACAAAAACCTCGGTTTTGATACCTTTATCCCTGCGGAATACATGGATAACATTGAATACAACCGGCTTGGATGGGAAAAGAGCAACGCCTTTACAAAATATGCTTTTGAAGCTATGCAAAGCACCGAAAATAAAGATTTCGTCTTTATCGTAACCTCCCAGTGCCACGGAAAATATCCCCAGGACCGTGACGTGGATTATGATATCACCGTCAGAGGGAATGACGCGATAATGGACATCCGGCCCGATCTTGAATATTACGTCAACGAGCTGCATGATGAGGATCAATGGCTTATGTCCTTCCTTGACGAATTGGAAAGCTACAGCGAGCCGGTTATGGTGGTTATGTACGGAGACCATATGCCGTCTTTAAATTTCCCTGAAGATATGCTTGAATCGGAAGAAATATATCAGACTGAATATGTTATTTGGACCAACTATGAGCTGCCCAAAAAAGAGCTTCAGCTCAATTCTTATGAGATATCTTCCTATACCCTCGATCTGCTCGGCATCCATGACGGCGTTATGACACGGCTTCATCAGTATGAGCACAACAACGGCGTAAACTGTATAAACGAAGAAAAAATCCTTCAGTATGATATGCTCTACGGAAATCATTACGTATACAATAACGAAAACTACCGGCGGTTTTTACCCACCGATATGAAATTCGGTGTCACCGATATTCGTATCGACGATGTAAAGATCGGCTCCAAAACCGCAAAAATAAACGGTGAAGGCTTTACTCCATCAAGCGTTGTATACGTTGACGGAAATTCATGCGAAACCGAATATATCAGCCCGCAGCAGCTTAGCATAAGTTCAAAGGAATGTAAAAATTACAGTGAAATTACCGTTGCTCAAAAAACGGCAGAGCTTGTTATCCTCGGAGAAACAGAGCCCTATTACAGCCCCGATCCATAAGATAAATAATGTTGTGCCTCTGCCTTATGATCAAGAATTACGCTATGCCGCGGAGGACTCTTATTGATCAGGCATAAAAATATAGGGGCTGTGACAAAATGATTTTTTAAATCATTTTGCTCACAGCCCCCTTACCAAGTTTACACTTGGGTGACCTTGCCGGTCTAACTTAATGGTGTATATTGACCTTGCCGGTCTAAAAATAAGTGAAATAATCACTTACAATAATATTATATGACGAAGTCATATTTTTAATACTGTTTAGATTATATCATATTTTTTAGTATTTGTCAATCATTTCGTTCAATTTTATATATCTTTTCTTAAATGTAAAAGTAAATTCCAGTTTATATACCAATAATGGATTTAAGTTTGACACAATTTCCTGTATAATAGACATAGCAGTATGTCTGTTAGAAAGGAAGTTTTTTTATGTCAAAATCTATA
>CALXWJ010000025.1 GCA_944392335.1 uncultured Clostridia bacterium | reverse complement strand
TTGACCTAACAAAACTTCTCCCGAAACAGATATAATCTTTCCAGTTTCGTTATCATAATACACTCCCTGAATTTCTTCTGCGTATGCAAACGCTATAACACTTGTAACAAGTACGGTGGCAAGAATTATTGATAATATTTTTTTCATACAAAAATCACCCTTTCAAATATTTATAAAATGAATAACTAAAAATTCTAATTAAGTTATCATTGTGTATATATTGTCCCAGACATATTTGTTGAATTTCCTGAAGCTGCTGACAAGTAGATATAATAATTTTGACCGGTTGGGAAATCCTTAAAAAAGAATCTTTCCGAAGAACTGTCTATAAAATCTCCATAATATTCTCCGGTTGCAGCATTTCTAAGTCTTATATAATAATCATATGTATCATCAAATTCAATATATATATAATGTTCCCCAGTGGATACTGGAATTGTAGGTGCTAATTTTGTATATTGTGGCCATCCGGCAATTAATTGATTAAATCTTGTTTCCGGTAAATATCTTGCACCAGGATTAATAGATCCTATCGGTAGCTCACTTTCATCTATTTCACAATATATAACTTCGTTTGTTTCTTCATCATAAACAAATCCGGGTATTTTTTCTGCAAAAGCACTGGCACTCATTGCTGATACACTCATTATAATCGCACATCCTAAAGATATAAGTTTTTTTAGCTTCATCATAGTAAAACATCCTTTCTATATTTAGATTTATATTTGTATTTTTGTGAAATATATATTCTACAGTTTTAGTAATATAATTTTTTACTTCCACATCGGAATCACCCCCATTTAACTGTTCCCCCTAATAGTTATTCAGGAATTAATTAATAGTAAACAACATCACTATACTTTGTAATTGTTTCTATCAATGTCCCGTAAGAATTGTATGCAGTATGTGTCAATTTTAAACGATAATTATACCCTTTTGATACATAGTAATCATCTTCGATAGCTGCATAATATGTATTTTGGTCACTCCAATCTTTTATTGTTTGCCAACTTCCATTTAACTGCTGAAGTTCAACTACAACCCCAGCAGAGTATCCGCTAATAACCTCTGTTTCACCAAAGCAATAAAATTTACCGGCAGAAACTAATGTTAATTCATTTCCGGTTGCAGCAATAGCAATATTCATGGGTAAAATAATTTCGTTGTCTGAATTCGGCCTTACATTGTTACCTTCTGCAAATAATATTGTTGTGTTAAAACACATTGACAAAATTGCTACTATTGTTACCACTCTTTTTACATTTGATTTTTTCATAAAAAAATCCTCCTTTAAATTGGTTTATACATATATAACCAACTTAAAGGAGAAAAGGGGACAATTTTTTAAAAAAATTTTATTATTTTTTTGTGAGATTTTCTGCAATTTTTATTATTTCATCTTCAGAGATATTTGCAGTAATCCTGTAAACATATTCATCATCATGCCATACCAATATATTGATATTTTCGTTTGAAGAATAAATCCCTTCATTATTGTTAATTGTAATCCTTTCAACAACTGCATTTTCAGTATCAATACTATAACTACCATTAATTCCATTAACAGTAATACCAAAATACATATCACCATTTGAAAAACGTAAATATATTCTTCTTTTTGAGTTTTGTACATCGTCAATTTCAAATCCCATAGGCACATAATGTAATATAACATTATCATCAGAATAGGTCGTTCCGCCATTATCACTGAAATTGAAATCGGTATTAGGTTCATTACTTTCAAGTACAAAATTTAAAAACTTTATTCGCCATGCATCAACACTGAAAATTGTAACGCCCGAAACAAGAACAAATGCCAGCAAAATACAAGCAATTCTTTGCGTATATTTGAAATATTTCTTTCTTTTTTGCGTTCTTCTTTCTTTATTAAATAATCTTTTCATTTTTTTCTCATGTTCTTCTGAAAATACAATTTCTTCGGAAGAAACATTAAGACTTTCACCAAGCTTTTCATCAGCTTTGGTTGCCGCTTCTTCAAGCATCATTTCAAATGCTTTATCAAATAAATTATTTTGCTTATTCATATCTTGCTCCCTCCTTTTTCATCTTTTCAACAAGGATTTTCTTTGCCCTTGTAATTCGTTTTTTTACAGCTTCTATTGTTATTCCTAACTGTTCGGCAATTTCTTCACGACTAAAACCATGTGAATATCGCAGCAAAAATACATCTCTGTAAATAGGCTTTAACTCCATAATCAAAAAAGTCAGTCTTTCAAGTGATTCATTATTGATTACAATATCAACCGGGTTAAAATTATCATCACTTGGTATATTCTCAACTTCATAATCAACATTTTCTGTTTTTTTATTGTGATTATAAATATTGATTGCCACATTCCTACATATAATAACCAAAAAATTTCGTGTCTGGGGACAATTATCTAAGTTTATTTTATGTAAGTTTTTTATTATCCTGATAAAGGACTCATGTACTGCATCCTCTGCCTGCTCTTTATTACTTAAAATTTCATATGCGATTTTAAACATTAAATTTCTGTTATCATAATATAATTGTTCTAATTTTGTCCTAAATTCGCTGTCTTCAATTATTGTAAAAAACATCAGTGTCCCTTCCTTCAATAAAACTGTCATAGAGAGTTTATTTTTCATCATCACATATATATATTTTCAATATTTTTGTCATGCGTGTTTTTGACCTCCATACACATTTAATAATTATATAATATCATACACATTTTTAAAATTCAACATATGACAATATTTTTAATAATTATGTAAAATATGTAAAAAACAGCCGTAACCGCAGAAAGGTTTACGGTTATGGCTGAGCAGAATTTTATTTTTCCGATATTTTAGATTCAAATTTATCTTTTGCGCCTGATTTGGGAACTAAGGTCGGATATACTCCGGAAAAACACGCGTCACAGCAGCCGTTACAATTATGACCTGCCAGCTGTTTTGCGTTTTCAATGCTAAGATACCCAAGGCTGTCCGCATTGATTATTTTCGCTATTTCCTCCGTTGTATGATTACAGGCTATCAGGTTTTCGCAGGAATCTATATCTGTACCGTAATAGCATGGGTGGAGGAAAGGAGGGGAGGAAATTCTCATATGAACCTCCTTTGCGCCGGCATCTCTAAGCATCTGTACAATTCTTCCGCTTGTTGTACCGCGGACAATAGAGTCATCTATCATAATAACACGCTTACCCTTTACCGCACTTTCTATAGGGCTTATCTTTATTCTTACTTTATTTTCTCTTTCCGACTGTTCGGGAGCTATAAATGTTCTTCCTATATACTTATTTTTGACAAAGCCTATGCCGTAAGGTATTCCCGAAGCCTTCGCATAACCCAGTGCCGCCTCCATTCCCGAATCGGGAACACCTATTACAATGTCTGCGTCAACAGGATATTCTTTTGCAAGGAGTTCTCCTGCCTTTAAATGTGCCTGCTGTACCGACACACCGTCTATCAGAGAATCGGAACGTGCAAAATATATATATTCAAACAAACATATTGCTTTCTTTTCCTTTTTGCAGTGGCTTGTAATACTGCGCACTCCGTCTTTGTCAAAAACAATTATTTCACCGGGGTTCACATCTCGTATCAATTTGGCATTTACAGCGTCCAATGCACAGCTTTCCGAGGCTACAACATAGCTTCCGTCACTGCGTTTTCCGTAACAAAGCGGTCTCATTCCCTTTGGGTCACGAACGGCAATTAATTTTTGCGGAGACATTATAACAAGGGAATATGCTCCCTGAAGATAATTCATCGCTGATTCCACCGCTTCCTCAACAGATGGCATTTTTAATCTTTCTCTCGTAATAACATAGGCAATTGTTTCTGTATCAGCGGTAGTGTGAAAAATTGCGCCGTTTAATTCAAGCTGATTTCTTAATTCAAATGCATTTGTCAAATTTCCGTTATGTGCTATTGCCATTAACCCTTTTATGTGTCTGACCTCTACCGGCTGACAATTTGTACGGCTGTTGCCCCCTGTGGTACCGTATCGTGTATGTCCAACTGCAATATTTCCTTTTCCCAATTTCTTTATTATATCTTCGGTAAATACCTCACTTACAAGGCCCAAATCCTTATGGCTTTTAAACACACCGTCATCATTTACGCATATTCCGCATCCCTCCTGACCCCGGTGCTGCAATGAAAACAATCCGTAATATACTGTTGCGGCAGCATTGCCGTCCTTCTGCCCGTATACTCCAAATACACCACATTCTTCATTCACCGTTCCAAACATCAATATTAACCACCTTTCAACAAAAAACACATAATACTTCTGCAAATAAAAAAAGACAAAGAAATTCGGAAAAATTCCGGACATCTTTGCCCTTTCTTATATTTTACCATTACTTTTGCATATTGTCAAGATACTGTTATACATTTTCAAGTATATCCCGCGCAACAAATACACCGCTTGCAGATGCGTGCGACAGTGAATGTGTTATTCCGCTTCCGTCACCTATCACATACAGCCCTTTGTATTTTGTTGAAAGGTGCTCGTCAATATCAACTTCCATATTATAGAATTTTACTTCCACACCGTAAAGCAAGGTGTCGTCATTTGCAGTACCCGGTGCAATTTTATCCAATGCATAAATCATTTCAATTATTCCGTCCAGAATTCTCTTTGGAAGAACAAGACTTAAATCTCCCGGCGTTGCCGTTAAAGTAGGTGTTACAGTACATTCTTCAATTCTCTTTGCGTTACTTCTTCTTCCTCTTGTAAGGTCTCCGAAACGCTGTATCATAACGCCGCCGCCAAGCATATTTGACAATCGTGCAATACTTTCCGCATAACCGTTACTGTCCTCAAATGGCTCCGAAAAATGCTTTGACACAAGCAATGCAAAATTCGTGTTGTCTGTATGCAGTTTTTTGTCCTCATAGCTGTGACCGTTTACGGTAACTATACCGTTGGTGTTTTCATTAACAACTATACCGTTTGGATTCATACAAAAGGTACGTACGCTGTCTTCAAATTTTTCTGTACGGTAAACTATTTTACTTTCATAAAGTTCATCTGTAAGATGTGAAAATACTACAGCCGGCAATTCTACACGAACACCGATATCAACTCTGTTGGATTTTGTTCCAATATCAAGTTCCTTGCATACTGTTTCCATCCATTTACTGCCGCTTCTTCCTACAGAAATAATGCAGTATGTGCACTCATATTCATCACTTTCGGTTTTTATGCTGTATACTCCGTCATTAATGGATACGCTCTCCACCGGTGTATCAAAGAAAAAGTCAACCTTTTTTTCAAGTTCGTTATAAATGTTTTTAAGAACTATGAAATTTATGTCTGTTCCAAGATGTCTTACCGATGCGTCAAGGAGAGTTAATTTGTTCTGAATACATAATTTTTTAAATTTGGATTCTGATGTGGAATATAATTTTGTTCCTTCTCCTCCGTACTGCATATTAATATCATCAACATATTTCATCAGTTCCAGTGCTTTTTTCTTCCCTATATGTTCATGAAGCGTACCGCCGAAACTATTTGTTATATTATATTTTCCGTCTGAAAATGCTCCTGCTCCTCCAAATCCGCTCATTATGGAACAATGCTTACAGTTAATACATTTTTTTATTTTATCTCCGTCTATTGGACAATGCCTTTTTTCAAGAGAATGTCCCGATTCAAATACAGCTATCTTTAAATTTGGATTCTTTTTCGTCAGCTCATATGCCGAAAATATTCCTCCGGGTCCTGCCCCTATAATAATAACATCATATTTCATTTTTGTTCCTTTCCGCATCTAAGGCATATTCCTATACCTTTAACTCGTGGTTACAATGCATTTGATTTTTTCCGTAAACACACAAAAAGTACCGTATACAGCTGATTATCATAAATTTATCTC
This sequence comes from uncultured Clostridia bacterium, assembly GCA_944392335.1. Lineage (GTDB taxonomy): Bacteria > Bacillota > Clostridia > UBA1381 > UBA1381 > RGIG1988. Next base: position 390 of record CALXWJ010000025.1, on the reverse strand, counting down.
AACCGTTTACGGCATATTCATTTCTGTCTTCTCCATCTTATTTATGAAGTATACTCTGATTGTAATAACATATATATTATACACGTAACATCAATAAAAGTCAAGTACTTTCAACATGATTTACTTATATTTTAAGATAAACAGGCACACTTAAAATACATTGACATTATAAATAAATCATGCTATAATTTTTGATATGTGTAAGTATAAAAATACATAGACATATTTTTATATATTACATAACTGTTATTTGAAAGGATTTTTAACGTGAAAAATAAGCGGCGCATCTTGCCCTTTATCGGAGCTTGAAGTATCAACATACGTCGGCGCTCCTCAAAAGAGCAATCTGCTTGCTTCTTTTCCACGTTGGATTTGTGCCGCCGAATGGCG
>CALXWJ010000024.1 GCA_944392335.1 uncultured Clostridia bacterium | reverse complement strand
TTCTGATTTCGGTCTACTGTTTTTACAAGATTGCCGTTTATATCATAGGTATTAGTGCTTGTATGATTTAATGCGTCTGTTGTTGATATAAGTCTGTTCTGACTGTCATATGTATACTTTGTAACCTTAAAATCCGTGCCGCTCACATTGTCAAGACCTGACATAGTGAAATTGGTCAGTTCACCTGTATACATTCTTAAAACATTTCCTACAGCATCATAATAATAAGCGGAATCTGTTCCGTCTGTAAGAACTTTAACAGGAGCGTTTCTCCAATTGTAGGTTGTTTCTGTAACCGAATAGTCATCTGCTCCGTTTCCGTTTTTCGTCATTGATTTTGTAACATTTCCGTTATTATCATAATAATATTTGTTTTCACCATACAATACCGTATTTGTACTGTTGTCGTACGGAATCTGTTCTGTCAGTACTCTTCCCAAAGCATCATATGTAAAGGTTGAATAATACGGGGTTTGCTGTGCTGTTGCTTCCGCGTCCGCAGAACGTACAAGTCTTCCGAGTCCGTCGTATTCATTAATGGAATAGTTACCGTAAATATCTGTAGTTTTTGTAACCTGTCCGTCAATATCATACTCATACTGTGCCGTATATACGTTGCCTGTCCAGTTTTCGGCAGCAGCACGGGGAGATTTTACGCTCAGAAGGTTTCCTGAATAGTCATAAGTATATTCTGTTGTTAAAATTTGTTCTGTTCCGTTATTGTATACCGTTTCTTCTTTAACAAGATTTCCGAACTTATCTGTATATTGTTTTACAATATAGTCACCTGCCGCCGTCGCATCCTCTACAGTCGTTGTTACGCGGTCATAAAGATTGTCTACAGCCATTTCATATGTATATTCTTCCCTGTATATAACATTGTCATCCTTGTCGCTTATTTGTGTTTCGACAGGTCTTCCGAATGCGTCGGTTAATGTTGTTGTTAATGTTGTATTGCCGTAATCGCTGTATGTGGTAACCTCTGTTTTCATATAATACGGACTTTCGTTAGATGTATAATTATATGATTTTAAAACCTTATTCGCTGTAACGTCTTTTTCTTCCTTTATCGCACCCGTACTCAAATAACTGTACTTCATGACATTACCGTTTTCATTGGTTAATTGTACATAATTGTTTAATGCACCTGTTCCATATCCCAATTGGATCGTTCCCTGCCCCGGATTCGTCATTGCCGTAGGACGGTTTATTTTGTCATAGGTGTAAGAATAGACATTGCCGTTTGCGTCGGTTTCTGTTATAACATTTCCAAACCAGTCATAGGTATATTTATACTCTATTGTTCCGGCTGTTCCTCCCGGCAGCGCGTCTATTAAATTTCCGTCAGCATCTTTTATTCCGGAAATTGAAATTTTACTAAGATATGCATTATTTATTTTATTAGTGTTGCTGCTTAAGTCATTATAACTGTAATTTATCTGAACAAAATCGCTCCAGTTATTTTCTCCCGTATAGCGTTTTTCGCTGATTACATTGCCATAAGTGTCATATGTGTAGTCAACCTTTCGTTTTGTTGCGTTATTTTCTGTCACCTGTACCGACGCCGCCGCTTTTTTATCTGTTGTAAGTGTATAATTTTCTATAACCGTAGTATCGGCGTCCTGTTTAAACGTTCGTTTTGTTAAAAGATGATATGTGTTATCATATTCATAATTAATTGCATATTCTTCGCTTCCGAAACGTTTTATTTTTAAAAGGTCATTATATCCCGGACTGTCATAAGTATATTCCGTAACAAGGCTTTGATAATCGCTTTGATCCTCCGGATCGTTATATTTTTTATATACCTCCTTAGTGCATTGTTCTCTCCCGTTATATGTATATTCTGTCCGCTCCATGCTTAATACCGCTCCGGTATCATAATCCTCTGATGTAACCGTTTTCGTAATACAGATCCAATTGTCTTCATCAGACCTTGCATACTCCTGTGTTGTATATTTGCTTTCTCCATCCCATATAAGCTCTCTTATAGTGGAGCTTATATTAATTTCCGGCGGCATTTCATTTTTGTTTCGGTAGTTAGGATATCCGTCATAATGCTGTGTGCTTCCGCTGAAATTTCTTGACATATATACTAAAAACTTTGATGCATCCTCATCCCGCGGTTCTCGGTAATTATATCTTATTGTTTCTAAATTATATGTAATACCATCACTCCCACAATTTCCTTTACTTCTTCCTGTTACAAGCTGAATCTGCATTTCAGACGGTTTTAAAATTGTGCTTATATAATAATGAGGAATATCTATATAATCATCTTCATTAAAATCCTTTGAGGTTAAAGATGTAGATACATATGTATTTTCATAAGTGTAAATCGTTTCATTATTTTCTGCGTCGATTACAGACGTAAGCACATATTCGCTATCATCTCCGTCATCAATAACCAATTCCTTATTATATTTTATTACACGGTTTTGTGTACTGTCATTTTCATCAGTTACCGTAATAACCGTTTGCAACTCATTTGTGTAGTCAAATGTAATTTCTCTGCCTACACTGTCGGTTATTTGGGTTAATCTATACGGATAATAATGACCATCGTAACGGTGTATTGTATCATAATCAAATGTAATCTGATTCCCGTATCTGTCTTCAATACCGTATAACTGACCGTAATCACCGAAATAATATTTTTTCCCTCCTTTTTCTTCTACAGTCATATAGCATATTTGATTATTAAATGTTCCTCCCTCGCTGACTGTCAGATCTTTTAAATAATAACCGTCAAGGCTGTAGTCATCGGCAATCCTCCAAACGCCTTTTGCTCCGAAATGCAGATAATCCTGATTCCCTTCAGTTCCGTTAGTATTGCTGTATAAGCGTTCGATATATGGGAAATCAAATTCCCAGCCTACACCAATATTTGAATATTGTTCGGTTACGGTGTAATCATACCAGTCTGTACAATATATATCTTTTCCATCTTCATCCGTTTGAACCGTATGATATCCTTCACTGTTAACCACAATAATATCCTGGTCATCAATTACCTCAAATTTTATAGATTTTATTTTACAATCATTGCCAAAAGAATATGTTTTATCATATTTCCCTTGCATTGCTTTATTTTGGACATCTTCTGCATCTGCAGAATTGTCAAACATATTGATAGGCATTCTTCCCTCATTCAAAAGCTGTCTGTCATAATTCAATGCATCCTGGCTTGCTATATCATACTTTATTGGTATGCCTACTTTATATTCATAAGGTTTAAACATAATCATTTCACTGTCAAAGGTTTCGGTTGTCTGACCGTTTAGAAGCGGTTCATTATAAGTTACCGTTACTTGTGCATAACCTGTAACTGAATAAAAATAGCTTGAAAATGTTGTTGTGTCTGCCAGTGTTTTCTTTACAACAGGTTTAATTGTTCCTGTATTCATGCCTGAATTGACTCTTGTTAAATTTAAATCGAGTCCGTTTTTTCCCGGTAATGTTAGATCGGTTGCACGCACCGTTGCGTTTTTTGTAATTGGATTTACTTCAATCTCTTCGTTACTTGAATGTTGATTTCCCGCATTATATTTACCATACAAACTTGTCGGAAAAATATAATTATTATATGTATCTATGATTTGATCGCTTGCAGAATAATCGGCTGACATCAAACTAATGCTGTCGTCTTGTTCATAATCATTCAAATACTGCAATTCTTCCTCGGTAAATACGGATTCATCTATAAATTTTAAAAATCCGTTTTCTTTAATCAGCTGCATATCAGTATCAGCTGCAACAGTATCGCCCTTTACTTCTGCAATTACTGTTTCCCATGATTTTTCTTCTATTTTTTCCATGGCATATTGAACATTTTCTTCACTTATTTGAAGCTGTTCTTCATCGTTTTGAATCGGTAAAGCCTGATTTACGTTATTTTCTTGTAATGTCGATTCTTCTTTACTGATTACAGAAGAAACGTTATAGTATTGTTGTTCAGACAGATTTTCTAAATTGTATGGTATTCTGTTTTGTTCTGCCAAAACTGCTTCTTCTGCTGTAAGTGCATGAGCTTCATATGAGGGCTTGCCTTTTTTCTCTAATAATTCAAAAGGCTTTGCCTCCAATTGCGGTGCAAGCTCCATTGCTGTACCAATATCTTCTATATCATATCCTTCCTCATACATATTGATGATATCTTCCATGTCCCACTCTGATTTAGCTTTAACATCTTCTATATCATCAGACTCTATATCAGACTCATTCTCAAAAACCGATTCAATTGTATCTGAAATATCATCACCAATCTCACCTAA
>CALXWJ010000023.1 GCA_944392335.1 uncultured Clostridia bacterium | reverse complement strand
GATTTGTTTACTTTTAAATTATTGTGATTCATAAAAGCCCCCAGTTTAGATAAATCCTGAACAGTGTTGATTTCTATTGTAACAGGAATATTTGATTTGTATAACATAGAACATCCTCCGAATATATATGGATGAACATATTATACTGTATTTTTCTGTTTTTTTAAACTGTGCACTTTTATTTGATAATTTTTGTGTACTTTTATTTTAACATTTATACTTCATCTCTTTGGCATATACTTATTCCTTTTTTGTTGTTTGTAGCTGTCCTGACTTCGTTATATTTACGCTTTTTACTCTTTTTTACGGGCAAATGTTTATTGCTTAAATTGGGGAATGGTGCTATACTAAAAAAGTAGACACAATTATGCAAAATATGATATAATAAAATAAACACAAAAATAGGAGGAAAGACAATGGGTAACAACAATTATACCAAATATGACGAGGATTTCAAAAAATCCCTTGTTTCTCTGCACCAAAACGGAAAAACTCAATCTCAGCTCTGCAAAGAATACGGAGTTTCTCAATCCGCACTTGGAAAATGGGTAAAGCAATACTCTACTGTTGAAGTCGGTGACGGCGAGCTGCTTACCGCCAAACAAGTAAAGGAACTCCAAAAACGTAACGCACAATTAGAAGAGGAAAATTTAATCCTAAAAAAGCGATTGCCATATTCACGCCACACTCAAACAAAGATTAGAAGCTGTGCATAAGCTCCGTTTCCAGCATAGCATTAAGATATTGTGCAAGGTTCTCAGAGTAAACAGGAGTACCTATTACAAGCACTTCTCTGCCGAACCCTCTCCGCGTATTAAAGAAAATCAATATATTGCTTCTTTAATTCTTCATATCTATGCTGATTACAACAAACGGCTCGGCGCTTACAAAATTACCTATGTTCTTCAGCGTGATTATGGCATAAACATCAGTGTCGGACGAGTGTACCGCTTGATGAAACAATTGCAATTGCCAAAAATGTCTACGGATAAACCTGCTGTCCGTAGCAGTTCTTCTGATGCCGAAGCTTGCTGCAATCATCTGCAACAGAAATTTAATCAGAAAGCTCCTAATCTTGTATGGGTTAGTGACATTACTTATATTAAAGCCGGAGGAATATGGTACTATTTGTGTATTGTCATGGATCTATTCTCACGAAAGGTGATTGCGTGGCATATATCCTCAAAAGCCAATGTTGATTTGGTTATTACTGCCTTTAAAAAGGCATACGAAAAACGAAATGCTCCGTATGGGCTTATGTTTCATTCCGATAGAGGCTCGCAGTATACTGCCTTCACTTTTAGGCAGTTTCTCGACTCTCTTAATGTTGTGCAGTCTTTTTCTAAGAAAGGTTATCCTTTTGACAATGCTTGCTGTGAATGTTTTTTCAAGTATCTCAAAAAAGAAGAAACAAATCGCAAATGTTATCACTCTTTAACGGAGCTTCGGTTATCTGTTTTTGAATACATTGAAGGGTATTACAACACAAAAAGACCTCACGGAACGCTTAATATGCTTACACCCAATGAAGCGGAAGCTTTATATTGGGAGCAGACAAAATAGCCTGATCCCCTAAAAAATTGTGCTTTTTTGTGTCTACTTACTTGACTATGGTTCAAATCTTAACCTTATCAAGGCTTATATTTAAGCCGTTTAATTCCTCTGAAATACCTTCTGTTACATCGTTACTTACATTTGGGATAACATATCCTGTGTTTGTTTTCATAATTTCGTTAGTCATAATTATTTACTTCCTTTCATTTTTCCTTTTATATTATTTTGATTTTCTCATTCCTACTGTTACCTTATCAAATACATTAACCTTACCTTCTAACCAATCAGGCAGAACATCGTCATTTTCAGACATCTGCTCCTTTACAAAGGCTGACAGTGAATTTACATTTATGGTCTCAGTTATGAGCGAACCATAACCCTCATCCTTTAGTGCCTGATACAATTCATCCTTCTTATCCTTTTCAGCTGAAGCATATACCTTGGTACATAAATACACCAAAGTTCCGGCTCTCTGAAAGCTCTGTGTTTCAGATTCTGCCATAAGCTGTGACAGCTTGTACTCCGTTTCTTCAATTTCCGCATTGTTTTTCTTGGTTTCCTCTGCAAGCTCTGCCTTACGCTCTTTTAATTCCTTAAGTTTGTCAGCCAACATAAACATTTCATCTGTCATTTTAAAATCGACCTCCAATCATCTACAATTTTTGTTGCAATATTTTCTTTTTGTTTCAATGCTTTTAATACAGTTTCATCAACCGTATTCCTCACAACAAGGTGTATGTACAGGCAGTTATTCTTCTGCCCGATACGATGAATCCTTGCTCTCGCCTGTGAATAATCGGCAAAGTTATATGAAAGCGAATAGAACACCATTATGCTTGCAGCAGTCAGCGTAAGTCCCATTGATACAGTTTGCAGCTGCCCGACAAATACCATGTATTCGGGATTGTTCTGAAAAGCATCGACTTCTGCCGCTCTGTCCTTTACATCGCCGCAAATATGTGCATACTTGATTTTTTTCTTATCAAGCATTCTGCATATTTCTTTAATTTCGGGAATGAACCGTGCGATAACCACAAGCTTTTTGTTTTCAGAAATTGCGGTATCGATAATATCCTCAAGTGCGTCAAGCTTTGCCGATGATACCTGCTCGTACCGCTCCGACTCCTCATCCGGTCGAATAAACCCACCTGTTATCTGCTGCAAACGCAGAAGCCTTGTGAGGATATTTGTTGCAGTTACCGCCATAGGGGCTCCCTGCTCGCCTTTAGAAAGTTCCATATAGCTTTCCTTCACAAATGCTTTGTACAGTTTTTGTGCTTTGTCCTCCAATGTAATCGGTCGGATTTCATCAATTGTATCCGGCAAATCAAGCGCTTCGGCTTTCGTAACGCGGAACGCAATGCTGTGTGCTTTTTTCACAAGCTCTGGCAGTTTGCGCCAGCTAATCGGCTGATTGTACGTGCCGAGTACCGCATATTCATTCTTAAAGGCATAAAAGCTTTTACCGAATATACTATCGTCCAAGACCTTATATTGTGAGAAGAAATCCAATGGGTTATTTTGTATCGGTGTTCCTGTTAAAATCAATCTGTATTTGCATACCTTCGCAATCCGGTACGTTGCCTTGCTCATTTTTGCCGTAGGATTTTTTATCTTGCTGCTCTCATCACAAATGAGGAAATCCGGATGCCATGCTGTAAGCTCCTTTTCTATCAAGGGAACACTGTCATAATTTACAACGGCAACCTCTAAGCCTTTATGCGGTATGCTTTTTAATTGATCCGTCTTTTTTGCAGAAGTTCCCGTCAACACCGAAAGCGAATACGGGAAATCCGCAAACTTTAAAAACTCGTCCTCCCATACGGCAACGATAGATTTCGGCGCAAGAATAAGCAGACGCTTTATTTTTCCTGTCAGATATGCTTTTCCCACAATGGCAATTGAAGTTATGGTTTTTCCTGTCCCTATTTCCATGAGCAGTGCAAAACCGGGAGACACGCCGTTGCCGCCGATAATACCCATACTCCGGCAAGCAAGATTGTAACCTTTAAGCTGATGCTCATATGGTGAAACTTTAAGCGGTGCCGGAAGAAGAGTATTTTCATTGACGGTATTCTTCGATACAAATCTTTGACGAGTATCTGTAAGCTCGTCCGATAATTCACACCCAAGCAGGTCAAGCGTTTCAATGTTCTGCTGTGAAATCGGAACGCTCCATGCCTTTTCCTCCGGATGCCACTGCCGACCAGGTATTCCTTTTATGCTTTCTTTGAAGATATAGCTGTCATATAACAAGATTTTGCCGTCTTTAATAATTGCGTGCATCATTTTTTCCTCCTTTTGTGGATCGGTATATTAAAGTGAAAAGTCATGCAAAATGGATTCCAAGGCATTTCGAGTTTCGCCGTCTGTATTGGATATTGCATTAAGCAACGCTTCTTTCTGCGCAGGCTTCAGATATTTTCTGCCTATGTAGTATCCTTCCGCAACTCGGACACAGCCACCGTTGCCTCGGACAGTTTCTATCGGATATGACCGGGTGAGCTCTATGATGTCGTTGATAATGGTTCGGCGGCTGACGCCAAACTCAAACGCAAGATTTTTAATGTGTTCCGTGCACCTTTTGCACAAAACATTTAAAATTGCATCACGCCTGTCACATGGTGTCATTGTCATATTACTCACTCGTCACACCCCCTTTGCTTGACCTTTCGGATATATCATAAACTTCAAAGGTGCAAGGTTTTTGCACCTTTGAAAAAGTTTTTTTAATTTTTGAGGTATAAAAATCCTGAACCAAAAAATAAAGGCTTTGATTTCAACATTATGCTGAAATCAAAGCCTTCTTAATAAATATTCAATTATAGCTACTCGTTTTGTACCATCGAGAGATTTTAAATATTACGAACATTTTCTTAATATATTCGTTACACCAAAAAATCTTTCACTTTCTCATATATATTGTATCCCATCTTCATATGCCCCTCGGTTGACGGATGTGTTCCGTCAGCTGTAAGTATCCCCGATTCGCAAACAATATCTCGTCCGTCTATCAAAAGGACTCTTTCCTTATCAAACTCATTGCACTTTTTCCTTATCATAGCGTCAAATTCCATGCAAGTGTTTTTTGCGTCTCCATCCTCGTAATACCTATTATTATCAAATATAGTGGTAAATACAAGCTTTTTTCCGGTTTTATACATGGTATCGGCAAAATATTCAAACCTCTTTAAAAATTCATCCGGTGCCCATATCATATTAATCCCCAGTTCCAAAAATGCGCAGTCCCAATCGTTGCGTTCCGCAAAGCTCTGTGCTATTTTGGTATTGCAAAAACAAGCGCCGGCTAATCCTTTTGCCAGACAATCCATACCCAAAAGATTTGCAAGAACATTGACATATGTAACCGGATAGTATGCAGATCCTATACCATGTGATATTGATGACCCATAACAGAGTATGGTTTTTTTCGGCATCTCTTCCTTTTTCGGCGGACGTATCGGATATCCTAAAGAATCTATCCCACACACCGTTATCATTCCTTTAAAATGCAGTCTCCACACATTTTTTGAAAACAGATTATTCTTGTAAAAACTCTCATCCAACCCGTCAAGCACTTTAGGAATATACAGCTCTATTCTTGTAATCACGCCCTCTTGCAAAATAAATTCTTTTAGTACACAATCTCCATAATATACCGTAACATGCGCCTCTCCGATTTCGCTCATCAGACTCACAAAAGTTTCCGGTGCCTCAGTCACAAACCGCATCTCGGCATTGCAAGCATACCCCGACATTTTTTTGACACCGTATTCTAAATTTTCGGTCACACCTTCACTATAACGTAAAAGTCTCATTCCGTATGGTCTTTTTATAATCCCATCAACATTATGATACATTACATTATCTATTATCATTTTTTGTTCTCCTTTTAGTTCTCTTATTATAGGTAATTGTAAAATGTAAATTTTACAATTAGCCACCATTCTTATAGGGGGGGTTATCAGGGGGGGTGGCACCCCCTGATTTATAATCAAAAATGACGATATGTGCGTCATTTTTGGCTGAAATAAAAAGTTTCAACCTGGCATAAAATTAAAATCAACCGGAACTTTTTATTTCTACCTAAGCGTTTTAATTGTAAAACGGCAGTTTTACAATTACCTAGTTATCTTATTACAATAGCGGTAATATCCATCAAATAATATCTCGATCTGACAAAAAGTTTATCACCGGGCAAAATATCGTTTTTATTGTCTAACTTTTCAAATTTTCCGGTTTTTGTGTTATATAGCAGCATAACATTCTCTATAAGCTTTGGAGTGTTATATAACGGATTTGTCGTTCCCGATGTATTCAACACAAGATTTTTATCAAGAACAGAATTTCTTATAACCATGCCGTAATCATAATAATACTGCGCAATTTCGCCGCCGGAATTATATGAGAAAAAGTCCATATCAGCCAATTCGCTTATTCTTGTGTCAACACTGAAATTAGTTATATACCCAAGCGAATCAACCTTAATACGCATAACATCTCCGCGCTTTAAATCAGATGCCTTTTTCACGTGCCACATCGGATTTGAATTTGCATCTTTTACCATCGACACTTCTCCGAATTCAGCATCGTTGCTAATATAGTATGTTTTTCCCTCAACCGTTAAAATTTTATATAAAATTTCATCATCAACCACGCATTGTTCAACCTTATCCACAGTTATAAGAACAACATTTCCTTCATTCACACTTCCGCCCGCTTCTGAATAACGAACAATCACGCCGCCTAATGTTAAAGTTTCACTGACATCGTATATGTCCATAGGACCGTCTACGAATCCGTCACTCGGCATGCTTTCGACACCATAATTTTTTTCCTGTTCTCTATCCGCCGGCACTCTCAAAATAATGCAATTTTCGTTATGATAACGTCCACCGAAAAATCCGCCATAATAAGTTCTTACTCTATCCTCTATATGAGAATTATACGCAAAAACATTCTCATCAAGATTTCCCGTAGCGGTATAGTCCGATGCAGTAGTAATTGATGAAACCTTTCCATATGCATCTGTTTCAAAAACTATCAGCTGTGGTTTTCCAAGCAAATCCGCCGCCTCCGAAGCACTGACCTTTTTCTTTTCCACCTTCTTATCTTCTGTTGTCTCACTGTCCACAAAACCCTTATAAAATTTTATTTTGTCTGCACCTTCAAGCGTCACCCATGTTTTGTCCGAAAGCCTGTATATACGAAAGTTTGCAGCATTCTCATCAACATCATCAAGATATGCCTTTCTAAAATATCCGTAATTCCGCCCCGTTCTCGTTTTTGTTGCCGCTGTCGTATATTCCGAAGCCCCTGCAATTTTTCCGAATACACTCATATAGAATGTGTATTCTTTACCCAATCCAATCTCATCTGAGAAAAACGGATCAATTTTATACTCATTGCCATCACCGTCAACAAGTATCTCCGAGCCTGCCGATGAATACGAACCTGTGAAATTTTTATTGCTTACCAGCACTGTTATCATATCGCCTTTTTGGTTTTCGGCAACCGACAAAACGTTATTTGATGCAATGTCGCTTATTGCTGTTGTTTGACCGTCCTGAAGCAGCAAAATGTCTTTTCGTTCATCGGAGAAATCGAGAATTTCATTATTCCTTGCCACTATCCTTTCTCCCGAAACCATTTCCACTACATAGGTTTTATAGTTCCATACAAACAAAACGTCATATTTACCGTCAAAATCGGTATCTGCTGCGCTGATATATCCATTCAAGCTATTCTTTAACCCTGAAACATCAAATGCACTAAGAGCACCCGCAAATGCACCGTTATATATAACACTCCCGTCTGCACTCAATTTAAGAGTTTTTACCTTTTCTGAACTGTCAACATATTTTATATTGCTTTTTGAGGTCTCTTCTACATCTTCATCATAAATTGTTATATAATTATCCTTTGTGGAATATATCCTTATCGAGGCAACCGTTTTATCCCCCGAATCATCTTCGCGTACATATGCTTCAACAAATCTGCCGAGATAACCATATGCATCACTCTCACCCGTTCCATATTCAACATTGTCAATCATAACCGTATTTTCTGTTGCTTTATTGACACTGTATATGTTAGTTCTGCTGTTTGCATTCAGCCAGCCACGTACCTTTGCAATTTTCAATTGTTCCATAAGTGTAGTGCCGTCTATCACATATTCAAGCGAATTTGCCATTTTCACCGTGACCACTTCCGATTCAAGTGCATTTGAAATAACCTTTGCAAATTCTTCTCTTGTTATCTCATCATTTTCACTTGCCGGAATGTTGTCAAATATTTTATAATTTTGTGCCAATGCAAAAAATCCTTCATCTTTGGGGTCGGCAAGTTTATCATAGCCCAAAACATAAACCATTGCTTCTGCCGTTTTTGAAAATGTGACTGTATTTTGTACTCTTTCCAATCCCGAAATATCAACAGACGACATTTGCGAAAGGAGCTTCACCGCCTTTAAATAATCATAATAAGATAATTTTTCCTGCGGTCTGAATCCGTCTTCATTTTCATCCATAAAGCCCAAGTCAACCGCGAGCTTTATCTCCTTCTGATATGCAGATACGTACTCTGTTTTCTTTTCCTCCTTTGGGGCAAAGTCCGCACTCCACCCCTTATTTATCAGTTCATCTATGCTTATCAATTCAATCTCGGAAGAACCCTGTCCCCCTATGCCTGTCTGAATATTATCATTTGCTTTTGTCCAATAATCTTCCGCAAATGCAACATTCTCACAAAGCAACAACAATGCTGCAACAGACGCTATCCATCTTTTTTTCATTATTTTTCACCCGCCTTTTCAATGTATCGGTAGATTAGTGCCGCCGCAATTTCTCTTGACGATTTCTCACGCAAATCAAATTCCTTGTCTGTTATAAGCCCGATTTCCGCCGACTTTTGCGCATATTCTTTTGCCCAGTCGCTTACATCATGAACTTTATTTTCAGAATACTGTTCAATCGCCGTCTTTTTCTCGTATGATTCAATCAAAACCTTTAAAATTTCTTCAATTGATATGTCATCCTGCGGTCTGAACAATCCGGCATATCCTTCTACAATTCCATTTTCATATGCCGTCTGCACATATCCTGCAAACCACATATCCGATGCAACATCATCAAAGGCTCCGGAATATTTTCCCTCGCCCATTCCAAGCTGCCGCATCATCAATGCAGTAAATTCCGCTCTTGTAATATTTCGGTTCGGCTCAAATTCGGTTTCGCTCACTCCATTTATAATCTTTTTATCTGTCAGAATCGCTATTTCCTTTTTGTAAGGCGATTCTGAAATATCTGTAAACTTTGTTATAATTTCATTGTTGTTTTTTGACGCATTCTCCGTATCGTTTTTCACTTGTCCTATAATTATGCCCGAGCCGACGGAAGGTTTTGAACCACCGCCGCTGCTTCCCCCGGAAGAGGATACTGTCCCGATTTTTACCGTTTTGCTCTTACTTGGTTTGCCTTCAGACGGTTCCCTTTTGGCAATCGGCTTTACTTCAAAGCAAAGTTCTTTGCCCGCATCTGACCTCAATATTGTATACATTTTTTCATGCGACACCGCTTTTGAATCAACATACCATGTAAATTCGGAATCCCCCTCCGAAACATTGTTTACCTGATAAAAGTCATATACACCCGTAACAGTATACCCCGGCTTTACCGTTCCTCTTATCTCCACATTTTTTGCAACAGGCTTTGCAGGCAAGGCAAAAGCTTCACTCAAAACAGCTGCGCCTGCCACACCTTCTTTTTTGGGTGTGACTTCAAACTTAACAAATTTTTCGTTATACTCCTCCGTTATTGTAAACTCGCGTCCCTCAAAACCCTCAATTTCCGCATATTCACCGTCTTTGCTGTCTGAAACCAGCCACCTGTAGGTCGTACCGTTTTCTTCCGAGTGATTTTTGTCATAGTACGTATATTCACCCGTCAAAATCGCACCGATTGCTGCTTCACCTATGATTTTTACATTTCTCGCCTCCGGCTCATATATTCTGCAAAAATAGTTTGATATATATATTTCACCCTTCTGTGGGTAAACATCTGTTTTGGGAGTTATATATACTTTTATGAACTTGTCCCGCAGACTATCATCAATTATCAATTCTCTTTGCGTTGCATTTTCTATCGGAATATACTCACCGTCTGCTTCATCTGAGGCATACCATTGAATCTGTGTCAAATCGGCATCGCCGTTTTCATCATAAAACACATAATTAGAGATTTTCACGTTTCCGCCTTCAAAGTTATCTTCAATCACAACATCTTTTATAACAGGCGTAAACATACCTTTAAACACATCGGTGTAAAAACTGTCATTCAAATATCCTTTACTATCCTCAGGGCTGATTTTGATTTTTAAATAACAGTCAACATAACTTTCGTCTGTATCAAATTCCAATTTCGCACCGGTCAGTCTTCCATTTTTAATTTCCTCAAAATCTCCGTTTACGCTTTTTGATGAATATATAATATATTTCGAATTATTTGCATTCTCTCCCGTATAATCATATGTCATTTTAAATTTACAGTTCAGAACTTCGGTATTAATATTTGATATTTCCGGTTTTGTAATTTTAATCATCTGCATATTGCCGTCTGAAACTTCAAAATACATCTGATACGGATTTTGCAGTACTGCCGAATTTGCAGCATATATTCCCTCTTTGAGCGTAAGTATATACTTCCCATCGGCAAGCGCAGCTTTTGGGGTTATACCTAAAAACGTCCCTATTTGTTCGACATCAACCGGATATGTCTCACCCTCATCGTTTTTCAATTCGATAAAACTTTTTATGTTTTCACACTTTATCTCCTGCGACAATTCAATGATAGCCGTACTTCCGCTTATACTGCTATTTGTCACCTTTATCTCCGGCAAACCATCTCCGTATTTTACAAGCTGTGTGACATACACATTGTCAATATAAGAAGGTTCCCACCACTGCGTACTGTTCTTGTCAAAGAAAACTGTATCTCCTGAAGAAGTGAATGACTTATTTTTAACATCAAATATCTTATTCTCATCTATGTAATATTGTATATTATCGTCGATTGTTGACATTCTGATGTCCACCAACCCGGAATCATCCGGCACATACTCCTCCGATGTTGCAATGTTTGTACCTGCGGCATACAGCTTAATCGGTGCTGACAGTTTCCCCATCATTGCAGTGTCGTTTCTGAGCTGGACATAATAACCTTTACGGCGGTTATAGAAAAGATCATCCCGCGAGCCCCTCATACTAAACCAATGAGATCCGCCGTTTGCATATCCCGGATATTGATACTGATATTCAACCGTATAATCAGATGTTGTTTTATCCGCACTGATTGCTTCATCGGATATATAAACACTGGAATCCGCCAAAAACCTCATAACATTATAATCGGTATAATTGTGTTTTTGGGTGGTATTTCCTATTTGTACTCTTGTGTCATTAGATCCTTTCCAATATTTGCTTAAAAGATATGTACCGGTTGAGTCCCAATAATACGGATAGGTTGTATCCCCGCCTTTTACATACTTACCCTCAGCATTAAAATCATCGGAAAATATAACATCAATGCCAAACCACCCCGTGTTCGCCTTTACTTCAAAATTCTTTACTTCGGCATTTACGGTTACTCTGTATAATGCGTCCTCCGAAAGACCGTCTTTAGGCTTTATTACAACGGAGCTGTTAGCATTTTCGACATTGCTCCATTGCTTATCCTGAATTTTAATATCATAATCACTGATTCTTGTTATCTTTCCATCGCTTGTATGCTTTTCCAGTACAATAAAGTCCTTTGCCTTATCTGTAGGAATATTTATATCCGATTTATCTTCCAAACTGCTGAAATTAAGAATCACTGCACTTTTCGTAGCATTAAATGATTCCATGTTTAAAATTTCCGCCGCAAGACTATTGTGCGGTATCATGGTCATTCCCATACTTATCGCCAACATCCCCGATAAATATTTTTTAATCATATTTTTCATCCTTTCTCAAATTCATCTGCCAAATACATTATCAAATTTATCAAATCCTAATTCACTTGCTTTTGAATCTGACAATGTATAATCGCCTCCGTCATAATCCATCAAATCGCTTTCACTGCATGAATATACCAAATACTCACAACCGCCGTCCGAAACAAGCGTCTCCAGCGAAGTATTTCTAAGCCACGCCGTTGATAGTCCTCCGGCATTTACACACACATTCCCCGAAAATTCATTATATTTAGGTATTGACGGTTTATCTTCCAGGATATTCGACAGATGTTCATATTTTGTATAAGGTTCATTTTTATAGTCAACCGCATTAAGCTTATTTACAAGTGTAGTTCTTGCCGGTGCAGGATTTTCATAGCTGTATGTGTTTCCGCTGCTGTCCTTTCCCCAGTTAAATATGTCTGAAATTGCACCGATACTTCCGGAATCCACAAAAATGTTATTTATAACCTTATTATCTCTTCCGCCGTTTACATAAACAGCCTGTCTTTGCACATTTTTAAAAATATTATTCTTAACCGTAACTCCGGAAAGTCCGTTATCAAGATATATTGCAAAAGCTCCCAACTCACCCTTTGCCGGAATATTTTCAAAAAGATTGTGTTCAATAACCGTTCCTCTTAAAGTATAATCGCCTTCTGCATAAACCGCACCCATGTCGGCGGTTTGTGTACATACATTATAGATTTTGTTGTTCCTCACCTCTAAATCATTTCCGTAAATTGCAATTGCCATATGATATGAATTATATATATCGGAATTTATGCACATATTCCCCACGCCGCTCATAGATACCAATGCGGTATATGTCCTGTCCAGCCTCTGACAGTCGTGAATCGAGCATTTATTAACGTAATTCTTCCCTTTTGCAAGAGTATTTCTATCACCTCCGGAAAGACTTACTCCACCTTTTCCCATATCGTAAATCTCACAATTTAATGCCCCCGAGTTATAAGAATCCGAAACGGTCAAAGCTGATTTCGAACTATTTCTCAAAACACAATTTTCCAATCCCGAATTTTTTGTATATATTAGGTAAACCAAAGTTTCACCGCTGTTTTCGATAGTCATGTCCTTAATTTTCACATTGTCGCAACACACCAGTTCTATAAGGCTCTTATTCATATTAAATATTTCATATTTACTTCCCGTTATATCTTTGCTGTAAAAATACAGTCTGCCGTTAGTTTTATCATAAAAATACTCATCTGCACTATCCAGTTCCTCAAGCAAATTATAAACATAATATTCTCTGTCGGTTAAAAAACCGCCGTTATTTTCTGTAGTTATCAACCCGTTCAAAGCCTTTGCCTTATATGCATAAGAAAAATAGTGAGGCATATAGTATACATACATATCCTCTGCCGTCTGCCATGCGTTTACTCTCTCATCAGAACAAACAAAGCTCATTTTATCCGCTGTTACTTCACCGGTTTTTAAATATCCGCTATTTGGGTATCTTGCCGCCGTTTGAACCTTTCCGTTCAAAACCAATTCTATATTTTCCGATTTATCACCGATATACCCTTTATCCGACAAATCTACAGAATATATATAATCTCTCGCTTCACTCGGCACCCTTGACAAAACATTTTGGTCTTTTACTTTTTCTATATCGCCTTCGGCAATTACGCTGCCTGATTTGACAAACGTTTTATCTGTTCCCCTTCCCTGAATTGTTATGGTCGTACCTGATGTTGAAAGTAAAGAGTTATAGTCGTTAATTGTTACGGTATCATCAAGGAAAATATCGCCTGCTCCGACATTTACCGTAAAGTTCACACCAAAAGCTCCCGAGGACACATCATCATATATTCTTTCAATCGCACTATTTATATCTTTATACGGATGTTCTGCCGTTCCATCAGCTGACATTAAGTCAGCTGATGGATTAACATAATATGTTGTACTGTTTATTCCGGTTATTTTCCGCATTGTTCCTATAGATTTCATTGTACCGAGAGAATCCCAGATAAACACCTTTGCATAAGACATATCCGACGCATTTTCAAACTCCAGTGGATAGCCTTTTTCTTCGCCTTTCACCGCATTTTCTTCGAGAATACTCTTCGCACTTATAAGCCTGTCGTGCTTATCATAAATTGCCGCAATAACAGTATATGTGTTCTGTGCGTATGTGTTGTCCAAAACACTTATTTCCGCAGACACCTTGCCTGTATCGTCAGGGGTCGAAAAATCCGCTTTGGTTATCGCAATTTCCGGATTTTCCTCTCCTCCGCCGTCATCGACATAATCTGCCGCATATGTACACAAAATATTATCTATACCAACTACGGTGTTTGATCCGACTCTGAATCCCAGAATACCCTTCTGCAAAGGTGCGTACTCCGAATAATCAAAGGATGCTTCTTTTTCACCGTTCACATAGAATGAGCCAATGCCATTTTTCTTCACGATTTTTATTTTATAGGTCACTCCGCTTTGACTGAAATCAAAGTTTGAGCTTTTTGCACCATTATAAATTTTATGAGATGCATCATGTCCGTCTACTGTATTAGATACCGATATACCCAAATTTCTGGTTGTACCGAACTCACACTGTAAAGAACCGTCATTCATCCAGTTGTATGACGAACCCGGTGTTTTATTGGAATATACGCACAAACCGTTAAATTTATCAACATCGTAAACATACATATCAAGCTCTGTTGTATAATCCATATTTTTAAATGTTTCGGTGTTCGGGAATATACAGTCTACCCACACGGAAGTTCCTTCAAGCTTCATCATTGCATCTCCCGGTTTTGTCGTATTATCCCATGAGCCGATATTCTGTACATTAAAGCCGTCAATGTTTTCATCAAAAGTTTCTTTGTATTCCTGTATCAGCTTAAATGATTTTGTATAGTCGCTCAAAACTGTACCGTACTGAGTGGTGATTCCCTTTACTTCAACGGTATATTTCTGATTTATCTCAAAATCTTCCTGTGGCTTTACAATTATAAATTTACCGTCAAGTGAAACATTTCTCTGCATCTCCGCTCCATCTTTATCGTACAGCTTGATTCCGCCAAGGGTTGTTTCTTCTATAGGATTGGATTTTAAATCTATATCTCCCAATTCAAGATATACCGTATCAGAATCGGCATTATAGCTCACAATTTCAACCTTCTGAGGTATATCTCCGAGCTTTGTTACAGATGTAACCGAAACATCATCAATGTAAGACGGGTTCCACCACGCTGTGCTGTTGTTATCCCAAAAACCTGTCATTCCGGCATTTCGATAAGCAGTGCTTGTAATATCAAATATTTTGTTGTTATCTATATAATACTGTATATTATCGCCCACCGCTGACATTCTTACATTAACAAGTCCCGTTGTATCAGCAGGTGTATAATCCTGTGATATTAGCTTGGTTGTCCCTGCATAAAGTGTAATCGGCGCTGTCGGATTTGCCGATGTCGCAGTGTTATTTCTGAGCTGTACTCTGTAGCCGGACCATATATCATATGTTGCGCCGCTTTCATTAGCTCTCATGCTTGTATATAATGAACCGTTGTTTGCATATTCCGGATACTGATACTTATACTCTACCGTATAGTCTGCCACTCTCTCGTCTGCCGGAATTGCCTCATTGGATATTGAAATATTTGAATCGGCCACAAATCGCATAACACTATAGTTTTTATAACTATTTTTGTTTGTCGTATCACCGATATGCACTCTGCTGACATTGGAATAATTCCAATATTTGCTCAAAAGATACGTATTGCTTGAATCCCAATAATACGGATATGTCGTCTCACCGTCTTTTACATACTTACCCTCAGCATTAAAATCATCTGAAAACAGTTCATTCACCTTAAACCAACCGGTTGTTGTGCCGGTTGCCAAAGATGTTGCGTCTGCGTCTGTTATAGTCGGTGCAAACTCTACTTTGTAAAGGCTCGTTGTGTTAATTCCCGCTGCCGGAGTAATAATAATCGAATTTCCTTCCGCCGTTGTAAGCTCTGCTCCACTCGAGTCTGTCCCCGTCATTGCCGCCGTGATATCGACAGTAAAATCTGTCACAGCAACCTCGCTGCCGTCAGCCTTATGCTCTGTGATTGCAATTTTGTCCTCCAATCCCTCTGCACTGATTGCCGTTGTTACATTGTTAAAGTCAACGGTTATAACCTTCATCGTAGCATTAAAGGTTTTCAGAGTCATGTTTTCCGCTGTCTCTTCTGCCATTGCATTATACGGCAACGCGGTTACCGCCATAGTCAGCGCGAGCATAAGAGATGCTCTTTTTTTCATTTTTACCATTGTTTCCCCTCCTAATTAATTTTAAATTTTATATTTGCGGCGCTCTCGCCGTAAACATCTTTATTTTATCTTAGATTTATTTGCCTTAACAATTCATCTATCATATATGAGTCCTCTGTACTGTCAAAAAGCGCTGCATTGTCACTTATTACAATAAGCCCTTTATCGTCCCAGAATACCTGTTTCCCTAAGGCTTCAACCAAAGCTCTCAAAGGCAAAAGTGTTCTGTTCTCTCTGATTACAGGCGCTGCATCAAGTGTAACCTCTGCACCGTCTACAACCATTGTACTGCTGCCGACAGTCATCTTGATATTCTTTGCTCCGCATGAAATTTCTATTTCTTTTGTTTCCCCGTTCCACAAAACCTCTCCGCCGAGACTTTCTGAAATAAATCTTACCGGCACAAAAGTTCTGTTATTTATAATAATCGGCATAACCGCGTCATTCTGAGAATCTATTTGCGTCATTTCTCCGTTTTTCTCAGCGCCTGCACGCCCTATTCCCAAAACCACCGCATCTTTCACTCTTTCTTTGAGCTTATCTGTATATCTGCCCATCTTCTCAAAGTGTGTATCCTCAAATCCGGGGATCTCCGAATAAACACTTGCGTTCTCTGTCAAAGTGTAATTTCTGTTCTTTATATCCGCAAATCCCGGATTATCCATATTTACGTTATTTTCAAATGTACCTTGTGAAATAACGCTGGGACTTATATCATTTGAACCCGAATTTACAAATACATTCTTTTTAATAGATACTCTGTGCGGCTGGTAAACCGGCAAATTCCAAATTTCGCTCATAATCGGATATTTTGCAAGCCATACATCTGATGTATAGGGTACTTCCTTCAAGGAGGAAACCATATAGTTAGATTCGTCAACCTCTGCAAGTTTTGTTGTGGGGTTTCCTCTGTCAACATAACGTATAGGCGTTCCTACATTGATCATAATATTATTTTCAACATTGTTGTCGCTTCCCGCCTCTGCCCACATTCCGCGTCCCGGAATATTTTCAAATATATTTTTTGTTACCGAGTTGCCTGAAAGATTATCATCGAAATATATGCATCCTAATCCGACACCACCTGATGAGCCATAGAAGTCATGAAAATAATTATGCGTTATCTGATTTCCGCGTCTTATCCATGTACGTCCGGAATAAATTCCGCCCGAATCGTCCACTGACTGCAAAAGATCATAAAATTCATTATATTCTATTATGTTTTCATTCCCCGAAAACTGCATTCCCAAGTGAAGTGCGTCGTGTATTTCATTATGTGAAACCCTGTTTCCGCATCCCCCAACATGGATACCGCCGGTATACGTTTTTGTTATTCTGGAGAACTTTTCCACTTCATTATTTTCTGCATAATTTCCACCCGGTGTAAGAGTTTTTACATTTCCTCCCGATAGATTTATTCCGCCGTCTGTCATGGAAATATAATTGCCGACCACACCGTTATTATAAGTATCTGCCGCAACGCTTACAGCAATACTTCCGAGGTTTGTAATGTTATTATAAGCAATCAGATTGTTATCGCCCTTTTTAATTTCAAATGCACTGCCTCTTGAACAGGGAATCGTAAATCCTCTGAACGTCAGGAAATTTGCACCGTCTATCTTAAACATACTGTCGGATAAATCTGACAGAAAAATTTCTGACTCTCCCGAAGAATCCGCCGGCGGATAAAAATACAGTTTTTTATTTTCTTTATCCACATAAAATTCTCCCGGTCTGTCCAGTTCTTCAATTAAGTTCTGAATATAAAATCTCGCCGTTCCGTCAACAGCATCCGACCCTAAAACTATTGTTGTTGTCACGATACCGTTTTTTATATTATCAATTTTGTCATGATATGACTGCCACAAGTACCTCCAGTTTGCCACCAGATCGGCATCTTTTGCATTTTTCCAGTTATTTACTCTGTTTTTGTCCGAAAGCGTGAATGAAAATCCCTTGTCCTTAATCTGAGGCGTCACAACGCTAACCTTTTCAAAAACGTCCGTTCCTCCCGCTGTTGCATTCGGCCATCTTGCAATTGTCATCATCTTACCGTCCACAACAAGCTCGTTCGGTTTGTTTCCCGACTGATTACTGAAATATATGCTGCCATAATTGAAATCCTTGATTTTTGATAAATCATATTGATATATACAACTGCGTGCATCACGGTCATATATTTTCGCAAGAACTTCCTCGTCCGACACGCGCTTAAAATCAGATACACTGAGCTGTATTCCTCCAATAAGCTCAACCTTTTCATTTTGATATGGGCGATATGTTATCGGTTTTCCTTCTTCTCCAGAATCTTCTGCTCCAAAGGTCATACCCTTTTCAATTCTGTATACACCTCCACGGATATAAACGCAGACTCCGCCTTCCGGCAACCCCTCATTCTTTAAAGCTCGTACTGCTTCCTTTGCACGTTGAATTGTTTCAAAGGGTTTATTAAATGTACCGTCATTTTCTTCATCATCACCGTCAGGTGAAACATAAAGCGTCGCACCGTTTTTGCCGAGTATTTCTCCGGAAATTGTGCTTTGTCCGCCGTTCTGAGGTTTATCCGAATCTTTATTTCCATCATCGTCACTTTGCCTGTTTTTATATCTTTCTATAATATTTCCGAATCTGAAAATATAATTTTGGTCTGTCGGCTCATCAACAACAACCAATATTTCATGTGAAGCACCATCTTTCGGGAGTTCAAACCACGTGCTTATGTAATTCACCCCTTGTGCTGCAGACCAGCATGAAAGCTTTTGCTCCGATGCCGTATTATCTACATATACTGTCACTGAACTTCCCGCTGTCGCTGACGGATAATTGAAACAGAATGCTTCTGCCGAACTGTTAAAGCTCAATGTTGCTGATGTTTCGGTCTGCATGATACCATTTTCAAAATATGGATACGAATATGAATAATCGCCAATCGTAAGCTTGCTGTCATAGGTTGTAAATTTATTATTTACATCATAACGCGTCCATTTATCATCATATGTAATTGCAGAATCGTCCGATTCTATATATCTGTATCTTGCATCTGCCAGATTCGCATATTCTTTACAGTATATCCCGGCATTTTTAGGTTTTGCCATACACGCATCGGCATCTTCATCAAAAGCTTTTTTTATAGCTTCTGCATATTTCTGATATCCGCCGTGCACATCAAACCCGTCTCCCGATGCATTATACATACTTGCAAGATATGCCTCAAAATTAGCGAATTTATTATTCGATTTAAAGTCCTGCTGCATATAATCGTATATGTTTATGCTTTTTATGCCATAATGATTAGCAATCTCATCTTTCCATTTAAACTGCTCTATCATAGAGTCATATTGACTGTCTGATTCATCAATCGGATTCGGAGCATAAACAAACAACACCGACGGAATTTTTTTAAGCGACAGACATTGTCTTACAATAGACTCCATATAAACCTTGCTGTCTTTTTCACCTCTTCTGCGGTCATTTACCGCAAATTCCACAACAACCATATCGGGCGAAAAAGAACCGACATCATTCATGAATCTTGCGGCACCGTAATCGGAACCTGTGCCGCCCTTTCCTGCGTTGATTGTCACAACATCTTTTCCGTTCACCCTTGCTTTTACACATTCTGCGGTTTGTTTAATCCATTCTTCCCCTCCCGCTGTAAGAGATCCTCCTATAAACGCAACCGTATACTGATTTCCCTTTGGCACCGGTCTTTCTCTTACCTGTGTATACGGATCCGGATTATACTCCGCAAAAACCGTTAAAAAAGACATTATCATCGAAATACAAAGGAAAAATGTGCATATTTTTTTGTTTTTCATTTTTATAATCATTCCTTTCTTTTTTTATATTTCCTCATGCTCCGGATACATTACATTTTCATTCCATGCCTCCATCTCGGCAGGTGACATATCTCTTGGCACTGCCTCAATTCCCTTTTTCTGCACCTCAATATAGATTACTTCATCGGGTTTCAAGGAAAATCCCGTCCTTAAAATTCCGTTTTCCGCCTTTTTAACATCGCAATGATAATTCATCGTACTTGCTGCTCTTAAATATTCCTCCTGCATAGGTGATACATCATTTGGTGAACCCATATTGAGCCATGCCTCATATGCACTCCCATGATATTTCTCTATTTTTGCACTTGTTATAACATATTCTCCGTCATCTTCTACCTGAATTTGTAACTCATCATTCCAATCCGGCTGGCTTTCAATCTCAAGAAAATGTTGATTATAGGCAATTGCCCGTATCACCCCTTTTTCACTTGCGGCAGTGATTCCGCATCCGAGTCCGAAACCTCCTTCTTTTTCACAATCCATAACATTGCCGCGCATCTTTCTTAAAAGCTTATACGCATTATATGTCGCCTTATTTATTCCACGGATAGTTACCAATCCATATGTGCAAGAAAATACGCTGTGTGCCTGTCTGTTTTCCGAGAATATATCACTTGCGACCCAATATGCCGCAGAATTACAGTAATCTCTTACCCCGAGCATATTCCTCACAACACACGCGCCCCCAAAAAGGTTATCAATACATTTATTACAAAGCCATATAATTTTTTCTTCGTTCGGTGCAGACATTGTGTTCCATTCTGTCCAATGTATTTCAAGTTTCGGCATAACAGAGTTCTCCACCGCTTCCTTAACCTCACGAAAACGTTCCTTTAAGTATTCTCCTGTTTTATACGGCGATTTATTTTCACCCCGATATTCACACTGCTCTCCCAAGGGATACGCATGAGTTGTAATAAAATCAATCGGCACATCGTTTTTTGCGCAATAATCTATCATCTCACTTATATATGCGCCTCCCGCGGTTGAAGGTCCGCCCACCCTCAAATCTTTATCAACACGCTTAACTGCATATGCGGCATATGTATAGAGCTTCTCCATGTATTCTTTCATTCCGAGGCTTTTCGGCCAAAAACCGCCCGCATCATTTCCTACATTCGGCTCATTCCACACCTCAAAATACCAAGTCTTAACTTCTTCCAAGCCATATCTTTGCACAATATGTCTTACAAAATTTTCAATAAGATCTCCCCACTCATCATAATCTCTCGGTGCACTTGTATTCATTTTCCAGGCGAATGCATAAAAATCATGTCTTGATGCCAGCTCTTCCGGCATAGCTCCCAACTGAAAAAACGGTTTTAATCCGACTGACAGCATATAATCGGTAAGCTTGTCTATCTGATGCCACTGATAAGCTATTGTTCCGTTTGCCAAACGCTTCACAACTGCCATATTGTCATGAAAAAGCCCATGAAATCTACAATATTTAAAGTGCAGCTCAGACTGTATCTGCCGCAAGTGTTCCATGACGTCATGCCGAAGCATTTCATATGCACTCCCGACCGAAATTGAATTAAATATAGTGTCCCCAAACAGTTTTGCATCCTTTTTCTCGCTTAATTTTATCATTTTCATCCCGCCTTTCCTTAGATAATAAACTTCAATGTTATTATTTCAAAATTTTTAACTTTAATTTTAACCGCATTATTTTCCGACTCTATTTTTTCCAAGTTGTTTTCCAACATATCGCACAAATAAACCTCTTTGAAATCAAATCCCACACTTATCTGTGCATCGGACTTCTGATTATATGTTTCATACAGTCTGACAATAACCGAACTATCATCCTCTGCTTTTTTTATTGTTTCAACAACAACATTTTCACAATCACTCTTTGCTATAGAGTAGCAATCCGAAATTGCTCCCGTATTTTTTTCTATCCGATATCCCGAAAGCGGCTGATTCAAGATATATCCCTCACGCACCGTTTTACCTCTTCTGTAATCTCCCGTATGCGGATAGAGCGAATATGTGAATGTATTTATACCCCTGTCCGCTACAGGATTGGGATATGTCGCGGATTTTAAAAGAGTTATTTCCATCACATTGTCTTCAATGCTATAGCCATATTTACAGTCATTTAGCAGACTGACACCAAATCCGCTTTCAGATAAATCCGCCCATTTGTGCGCACATACCTCAAATTTTACCTCGTCCCAACTTGTATTTTTATGCGTCGGTCTTTCAAGATTTCCGAACTGAATGTCATATGTCGCATATTGTGAATGAATATCTATCGGAAACGCCGCTTTCATCATGACATGATCCTCTTGCCAATCAACTGTCGTTGCAAAGTCTATTCTTTTAGAGCCATTTCTTACAGTAATGTCCTGAGTTATTTTTGAATGTCTGTATTTTCTCTCCACCCTTATCCCATTTTCGAGCAATGCGACCTTTGAAACATCATCGGCAATCCACATCTTTTGTCTGTAATAATCGCATATCTCCCATGCATCATAATTATCCGGATAATCTTCAAAAATTTCAATGCAATTTGCCTTTTCCCCTTCGGCTATAACCTCACGTTTTTCTATTTTGTCATAAATTGAAATTATATGATAGCTCTCGTCAAACAAAACCTTTACGCAATCATTCTCAATACAATTCTTGCTCACCTTTATATCCCATTTCACAGGTTTATCGTCTATCACCCTCCAGCCATGAGCGGGAATATCTTGTGCAAAGTAAAGCTCGTCATCTACCTTTATATAATCACTCACCTCAAACGGTGTTGCGTTATATACCCAAATGCCCCCTTCGGTTGCAATATCTGCTTTTATATTGCTCAGCTTTTCCTCTGCAATTTTGTTTGCATCCGATAAAATCCGTTCATATTCCAAATCAGTAACGTCATACACTTCCTTAATAGAAGATCCCGGAATTATATCGTGGAATTGATTCAACAATATGGTCTGCTGATTTTTACGAAGATTCTCCTCCGGATATACACCGCCGCACAAAATCATATCTGCTACAGAAAGCGCCTCCGCTTTTAAGTAAAGCAACTCGCTCATTCTGTTGTTCTTTTTGTTCTTCGCCATCGAAGTATATGTGCCTCTGTGCATTTCAAAATACATCTCTCCGACCCACTTAGGTGTTCGGCAAAGCTCTTCAGAGTTTTTATAAAACTTTTCCTCGGTTTTTTCAAAATAATCCTCAGCCTTGTCCAATTTTACCTTCGGCATACCGGGGATCCCATACTTTAGACGTCTGTAATTTTCCATCATCTCATATGTCGGGCCGCCGCCGCCGTCACCGTATCCAAAAGTCATAACAGGGTTATCGTTATACGACTTATTCTTATATTTTTCCCATGTTTGCAGAACAAAGTCCGGTGTAATATGCTGAGCATAATTCCATAAAAGATTTGCAAACACTTTGCTGCCGTCAATGCCCTCCCAAAGGAAAATATCATTTGGCATCGCATTTGTTCTGTTCCATGCCATTTTGCTTGTAAAGAAGTAATCTATTCCGCTTTTTTTCATTATCTGCGGCAATGCACCGCTATAACCGAATACATCCGGAAGCCATAGAATTCTGCTGTCTTTTCCAAATTCCTCCCTCATGAATCTTTTGCCGAAAATAATCTGACGTATAAGACTTTCGCCGCTTACAAGGTTTGTATCGGCTTCAATCCACATTCCGCCCTCCGGTTCCCAGCGTCCCTCTTTTATCTTTTCTTTTATTTTTTCATATAACTCAGGATCATTTTCCTTTACATACTGATACAGCTGCGGCTGACTCGACATAAACGAATATTCTTCATATCTTTTCATCATATTTATAACCGTTGAAAACGTCCTCTGTGCCTTTTCCTTTGTTTGTGCAACCGTCCACTGCCATGCAATATCAATATGCGTATGCCCGATACAGCTTACGCATATGTTATTCTCGCCGCATAACTTACCGTAAAATTCGTCACGCAGATATTCCGATGTTTTTCTGACGCTTTCGTAAAATTCTTCTGAATATATTTCTCTCAAATCCAGACATACCAACGCTTTGTCCAGGCAATCCCTTATTTTTATATAGTTATAATCATCCTTTTTATATTCCTCCATACACAGATACGGTACATTTATATCATAAAAAAGACCCTCTATCGCTAAATCTATGATTTGAATACTCGGTAAGACATCAAAATATCCACCTATCATTCCGGTGTAGAGATAAATATAAATATCATAGTCGGTTTCAAACTCCAAAGGAAGCCATGTATGATTTGTGTCAAAGGCTTGCTCTGTTTTGCCGTTTACATACACTATACACTGCGGATTCTTTGGATCCCACTGTCCTTCTCTTCCTGTTTTCAAAGAAAATCTCAGTTCTTTTCCGTCTTGTTTTTCAACTGCGTCTATCTTCAAATGCAGCCAAAAATGCCTGTCCACGCCCTCTAAACGAGCCCCCTTCAAGAACAACCTCCAATTGTCCGACAATGCAGGCGGTGTATTACTTTTTTTATATTCCCCACACCCAATATATTCAAAATCAATATCTTTTTCATCAATCATAGCTTTTTCTTTCAAAAGCCGTACCATTTTTTGAATCTTTTTTTCTCTGAAATCAGTATTTTGTTTTTTCATACAAGCACCTCATAATCATTAGTACGGAAACTAATCCGAATATCTTAATTATATTATATGGTACCGTGTATGTGAATACAAGTCGCATAATGATATTTTTGTGTAGTATAATGATATACACAAAAAAACACATGCTACAAATAATATTTTATTTTTAACTTCTCCGATAAATTTACCAATATTTTCATTAAAATCTAAGGATTTAACAAACACTTTTACTCAAAAAAACCTGCAAAAAACAACTTTTCTTTTTAGGGCCAAAATATTGACACTACTTTATTTTTGTTGTATAATAGCATTATCAAATAAAAAATATCTTTTCAGTACGGAGGAAAGTATTAAAATTATAATACAAAAAACTGTCTTATGGAAGCAAAATTATTAAAAGCCTCAAAACACACCAACCCTCAAACAGGATTTTTATGCAGATATGTAAAAAGTAACACTGAACGCTTTAAACTGCACTATCATGACTATTATGAGCTCTTTTTGATTTTAAAAGGCAATGTTGCTCATACGGTCAACTCACAGACAAATATTATTCGTGACGGTTACTTGCTTTTTGTACGCGACCGTGATGTTCATAATTATCAAAGTGCCGACGGAAATAGCTTTGAGTTTATCAATCTTGCTTTTACAAAGCAACACTTTAACGCATTATTCGAGTATTTAGGGGAAGCCTTTCCATACACCTCTCTCTTAAACACTTCCTTTCCTCCCATGACAATCCTTTCGCAAAAAAAGAAGGATTCATTATTTTATTCTCTTTTAAATCTGAGTCATGAAAAAGACATTATATCGTTACATATGGAATTTCGTATTG
The DNA here is from genome assembly GCA_944392335.1 of uncultured Clostridia bacterium. Lineage (GTDB taxonomy): Bacteria > Bacillota > Clostridia > UBA1381 > UBA1381 > RGIG1988. The sequence continues at coordinate 10,696 of CALXWJ010000023.1, read as the reverse complement.
TTTTGTTTCAGATATTTTCTCAATACTTTTTCAATTATTCCGAAGATGCTTATGCTGTTCCGATATGGCTTGAGGTAGCTTATCAAAAAATGAAAAAACCTATCAACTTCATTGCCGGGCTAAACAGAATGATCGAAGTATCAGGGAAAAGTTATGAACATCTTGCTCGTTCTTTAAAACAATATTACAATGTCACCCCAACTCAGTATATAGCGGATTTAAGGCTTGAATATGCCGCAAATATGCTATACAGCAGCAATTTATCAGTAACGGAAATCTGTTTTTCCTGCGGATTTGAGAATATGTCATGGTTTCATAAGCAATTTAAGGAAAAATACAGCGTCACACCGTCACAGTACAGAAAAAATATAAAATACATTAATTAAGAATATACAAAAAAAGTCATCTGCGCATAATTTTATACACTGATGACTTTTTTGGTAATTTTATAAAAACAAACACGTCCCGACAAAGCACATTGCTGTTCCTATGTACTGTTGTTTGGTAAGCTTTGTCTTAAATACAATCCTGTCAGCTACAACCGATAAGATAACAGTTCCTCCCGTTATAAGAGGATAAAGCACCGTTGCCGGAATATTCACCGCACCGTTAAGTTGGCAAACATAAGAAACCCCACCAACAACTGCCGAAGCAAAAAATATCAGCCAATTTTTGCCGCAGAATAAATTTGCAACATTTTCTGTCTTTCGCGGTTTTAAAATAAGCATTGATACTCCGCAGACTATAGTTCTTGCAACCGCACTCCAAAACACAAAATTCTCAGATGAAACCGTTTTATATACATCGTTTATCTGATGCATTTTGCTTATTACACTCACCGCACCATTCATGAAAAACACAGCAATGCAAAGCCATATTTTTTTATCAATCTTTTGATTTTTATCAAAATCGCTTATAAATATAGCAACAACAATTACAATGCATCCTATAATCCTCAGCGTCGAGACTTTCTCCCCCAAAAACGCAACACCCCATATATACGGAACCAACATTCCGCCTGCCATCAGGAAAATGGTATACATAGACATATTGCCATACTTCATAATTTTAAATCCCGTCAAAAGATATGCAAAGTTAAAAATAAACATTCCCGACGCCATCAAGAAAGAATACCACGAAAAACTTATCCTGAATCCGCTTATAACATAAAAGGCAACAACCGTAAATATTCCTGTAAATAAATTATAAACTAAGCCCGAACGCATACTCGCACCCGCATTATTTTCATATTCTTTTTGCAGCACAAATCCAACAGCCAAAAGAATATCTGCAACAATAATTATTATATATGAGCCCATACTATATACACCCTCTATTATTCTTTAACCGTTAATTTTCTGCATTTTCCGCGTACAAGCTCCGAAAAATTTTCCGCATAAACCGATTCAAGTCTGATTTCTCCAACATCAGGCTTATCAGTTATACCGATAAGTGCCTCCGCCGGTTTTGCCGAATGTGCACTTATATTGCTGAGTTTTATTCTGTCAACCCTTGCATTTCCTTCAATTTCAAATAAATGCTCTTTTGCATTGCCGAGTCCGCCGTCTGTAACGTACACTCCGTCTACGGTTAAATCTTCTATGTGAGTCGGAGTCATTCCTTCATATACATGGCTTAAATATCCACCGCCCTCTCTTACGGTAAGGAGTCTGAATTCATCACTATCTGACTCTGCACATACATCTTTAATTGTTATATTTCTTATATTTCCGCCCAAGCAGAATATAAATGGCTGGATTCTTTCAAATAAATTATCTGCTTGTTTCAATCTGACATTTTCAATATAGATATTCTTAAAAAGACCGCCTTTTGCTTCAGGGTGCTCGAAGTTAAACCACGGATTTATATAAAAACCGCAGCATCGTACGCTTCCCATAACATTCTTTATTGTGACATTTTCAAGTACACCCTTATCTCTGCATAAAAGACGAATTGCCTGGTGTGCACCATCATGCAATATAACCCCGTCTATCAGGACATCACGTATAGACGAAACATTGTCTCCTTCATCAGTATTTATCGCTATGAAATCATCACCGCCTCGACCATAAATGTTCTTAAGTCTTAGGTTCTGACCGGGTCCATGAAAATGCAGACCGTCCTGATTTGTCTCTTTTACTATATGCGGAAGCGGTATATTTATGTTGTTCATATATACATTTTTCCAATTTCCCATAAGCAGTGCATAACGCTTTTGATCACAAATTGTAACACCATCCATAACTAAATTGCGAACGCCAAAAAATCTCATACAAGTAAGCATTTCCGAGCACCCCCGCCCTTTTGGCAATTGTTTTTCAGTCGGAGGGGTCATGCCTTGATTAAGACAATTCTGATTATACGTTCCACCTTTTAGAGTTATATTTACATTTTTTATTTCTGTTTCCGAAATATCATGATTTTTTATAACTGCATCGTCAGAGCCTGCTTTCAGGAAAAATCCGCAGCTACTGTTAATACACTCTATAGTAGTGTTTGAGTGCACCTCAATCCCCCTTATGAGCGCCGCTCCGTCCATTATAAGATGCAAACTTCCCCATTCCGGTGCTTTGTCCAAAATACTTTGAAGTATCTCTGTTTCATCTGTTCCTCCTCCCGACAGTACATCGCTGTCCAATTTTAAATACTCGCTGGCGTAAACAGTATAACGCCCCATCGAAGCTTTAATCTCCATTTTTAATCCTTCTTTCGTAAAATTTGTTTTATATAGCAAAGCATTTTTGCTGACTTTACAACAGCAAAACTGCATTGATAGACTCGTAATTCATCTATCAAAACCAACTTGACGCCACTTCTTCAACAATATCAAAATTTGTTCTTCTCTGTTTTAATATCCATTCAATCAAGTTTTGATTTTTATATGCTTCATAAATACCATCACCATGTCCAAAGCCTTGTAAAAGGCAAAATTTTGCAGAGCCACCCGCCTCTTGAATTTTATCAACCATCATTTTTGAATTGATAGGTTTTACAGCATCATCATCTGCACCATGATATGCCCGGACAGGTGTATTAACCAATTTCTGAGCACGCCATTCCATTCCTCCGCCACTAACAGGAGCAATTGCCGAGAAAAAACCAGGGAATGTCATGCCCATTTCCCATGTACCATATCCTCCCATACTCGAACCGGTAATGCATATTCTGTCTTTTTTTATTCGGTATTGCTCAATTATGTTATCAATCAGTTTTTTTAAATCAACAACAATATTGTTCCATACAAACATTTCAGGACATTGCGGACACAGAACAATAGCATCTATTTCTCTGCCCTCTTTTATAATACGCGGTACACCATTGCGTTCCAAATGTTCCAATTGTGCCCTGCGCACTCCTCTCTCCCCTGCACCGTGTAAGTAAATCAGAAGAGGAAGTTCGTCACTCATATTATCCGGAATATAAAGCCGATAACCAAGATATTTTTCACTTTTTTCACTTTCAATAATTTTCATAAACCTTTTCCTCCTAATTTTAACTCTGGCTCCTATATAATGTCATTAAAACTATTTTTATTATATATCGTGATGTTGCGAATTACAAGTCGTATACTGATATTTTTATATAGTATACTGACATTTAGAAACAACAATAAAGAGTGGTATAATAAAGTTTTGATAAAAAAAGGGGGGCAAATCATCATCAAACTACCGATATTTTGCCAAATAGTGTATGAGGGGGTATAAATTGCAAATCACCTGTTGTAAAACAGGTGATTTGATGGATTAAATTATGCTTGAAATGCAAAAAGAGGCTGTCTCACTAAAAAGGTGAGATAGCCCTAAAAATTTGCACACAAAAAGCCGCTAAAGTATGGAAACTTAGCGGCTTTTGTGGTATAATTGATGTATGATATTTGTCTTCTTCCTCTTAGGTTCCTTAATAAGAATATGATGACATCAAATCATATCTTCTTTATAAGTTTCCTATATTAAAAAATTCTGTATCTTCAGATATATCTATTCCAAGATATTCTTTGCATAAATCTATTATCGAACCTCTATCCTCATCATTTATGCATACTTTCTGCAACTTGAAAAGATTTAATTTAAAAGAGCTAGTAACTGGAGTTAGAATTGAGCCATCATTTCTAATAATAGGAGTAGCATCGCTTGTTTTTTTCTCATCTTCATCATTTGCCTCGTCTTTGCTTTGAAGTTCAGATGGTTCTGTAATTTTGTTACTCCTAATTTGTTCTACCAATTTCAAAGAATCTTCTAAAATTTGTGTTTTATGCTTAACAAAAGATACTGAGCTTGATACTTCAATCGGACAAATCAAATTAGAAACAGCACCATCGACAAAACAACCCAGACGTAAGTTTGAGAATCCTGCTTTAACACGCTTCCCATTTTCCAAAATATTTTCAACAGTATCTTGTATTACCCCTTTTATATACCGCCTTACCTCTCCCTTACTTTTTCCGTATTTTAATGAGAATGGAGTCAATCTTCGACTTGCAATGTCAAAAGGCATGTTTTCTGGTGCACCGTAATCAGAGTTTAAAACACATATTACCCTATCCCAGCCTAAAACCATGCGTGGCATACCCTAATTCAAGCATTACATTAGGATTTGGCATATATTTTATCTTACTATTTCCATCTTTATCGACTGTCTCATATTGACATACCGCACTAACAGCAGCAATGAAAATATCACAATCGTCAATCTTTGAAAAAATTGTCTGTGCTATGTCCGGGGAACCAAATTCTCCCTTTGTGTCACGGTCAGCTTCAATATCAACTGTGTCTCGCAATAAACGAACTGCATCTTTGATACTGTCTTGAATTATATTTCTAGTATCACTTCCCGGCAAATCAGATTGCCAAGAATAAAAAATAGTAATCTGTGAATCACTCACATTAATACCTCCTTAACATCTATTCTATTTCCCGAAAATGCCTTTACTATCGAGTTGCCGGATTTGTTGTCAACTTTTTTCCTCTTTTAAAAATCACTTCAAAATCCTGACATCTAATCCACACACTCAATTTGCGTTATCTAATCCGAGGTTACAACCTTTCACAGATTATTCATCTCGACCTGTTTCCATAGAGCAATTTTAAGTAGTGTTCGTTATAGATGTCATAAGCCGGTGCCGCCGAAAAAGGCTTAAAATAAGGCTTTTTTTCACGCTTACTTATCTACTCGTGACATTAAAACGACACACTCCACATGGACGATAAGCACAACCGAATTATTCAATGTAATGAGGAAACATATTGTTTTGGGGATACTCCCATTTTATTTTTGAATACTTTTGAAAAATAAAGCGCATCTCTGTATCCGGACAGTGCAGCTATCTCCTTTACGCTTGTAAATCCTTGGTTTATCAGGGTGCAGGCATATTGAATGCGTATAGTGTTAATATATTCAACCAGACCGATATTCATTTTCTTTTTAAAAAGTCCCGATATATATTTTGGATTATACAAAAGCTCTTTGCTTATGCAGTTCAGCGATAAATCACAGCTTGTGAAATTATCGTCTATATATTTTTTTATAATTAAAAAGGTTTTTTCGGTTTTATGCATATTTTCATCAAAGGTCAGTACTCTGTTTCCTATATATGAAAAGGTGTACAGCAGAACACTTTCCGATATTAAATCGGTGAGCTCCTTATTTGTATTAAAAGCGTTTTTCCAAAACTCAAAAATCTCACTGCACTCGGGAAAATAACAATTGCTGTTTGAGATTTTCAGCTTTTCCATAATCATATTTGCTCTTGCGCCTAAAAAGCTTATATACATATATGAAAAATCAGTTTTTGATTCTATATAAAAGGGAGTGCCGGGAAAGGTGAAAAAGACATCTCCTGCCGATAAAGGGTGAACCGTTCCGAGCGTATGCAGAAAGGCGCTTCCGCCGCAGACATAGTGAACCTTATAGACAGCCTCAGCCTTAAAAGAATTATATATCTGAGGTTTTGTTTCAAGCACTAAATTTATTGTATGTATAGACTGATAGTCCTTGTGGTATGGGATAAAACAGCATATGTTTTCAATCATAATTTTCAGCTCCTATCTATTTAATTATATCACAAAATTTAAAAAAATCAATTAAATGTGACGATTTTACTTATTTACATGGATTTTTTCCATTGACACATGCCGGCGAGAGTGATATACTCTTGTCAAAATAAGTGAAATAAAAATATTATTGTTTATAGGAGGTAAAATGGATAATTTTTTTACTAATGCATTTGAACAAATGAATAATAAAGAAGAGTTTTACAAAGCTGTAATAATGAATACTCGTTCTGAGGAAGCAGAAAAGCTTCGCATAGAATATTATTCAAGGCAGTTTAAGTCTGTTGGCGATAATGTTAAAATAGGTGTCGGAGTTAAGATTGTTAATCCTCAATATATTTCGCTTGGAAATAATGTTATAATAGATGATGGTGTAACATTGATTGCAAGAGGAGAAGGTGGTATAAGCATAGGAAATAATGTTAGGCTTAATGACAGAGTATATCTTGATACCGAGCGGGATGATCTCGGCTATATAACTATTAAAGATAATGTTTATATCGGTACGGGTACCACGCTTTTTGGACATGTGGGACTTGAAATAGGAGAGTATAGTCTTTTGGCTCAAAACATTACCATAACACCTTATTCACACATATTTGAAGATGCCGACAGCGAAATAATTAAGCAAGGTGGTCACACAAGAAAGGTGTCTATTGGTCGAGACTGTTATTTGGGTATGAATGCTTGTGTGCTGTATAGTGCCGATATTGGAGAAGGATCTATAATAGGCTCGGGCTCAGTGGTGGTTAAAACTGTGCCTCCGTATAGTGTGGCTGTTGGAAATCCTGCCAGAATTATCAGAAGCAGAAAAAGATAATTTTTTATAAAAACACAGATAAATATTGGTAAATTATACATTTGAAAGGAGTATGCATAAATGAAAATAAAAATAGGAGTTTTGGGAGGCTATCGCGGTTCAAGTATGATAAATTACTGTGAACGCGCGGATAATGCGGAGGTTGTGGCAATATGCGATAAATCCGAGGAGGTGCTTAATTATCAGCGTGAGAATTTAAAGGATGACAATATTACATATTATGATAATTTTGAAGATTTTATAAAGCATGATATGGATGCGGTTGTCCTTGCAAATTATGCGAATGAGCATGCTCCGTTTGCCGTCAGAGCGTTAAAACAGGGATTTCATGTTTTTTCAGAGGTTTTGCCATGCCAGAATATGAAGGAGGCGGTTGAGCTTGTGGAAGCGGTTGAAGAAACAGGACTCATTTATGCTTATGGAGAAAACTACTGCTATATGCCTGCACCGTATGAGATGAAAAAGCTATATAAACAGGGAAAAATAGGGGAGTTTGAATACGGTGAGTGTGAATATATTCACAATTGCGAGCCGATTTGGCAAAGCATTACTTACGGGGAAAAGGATCACTGGAGAAATAATATGAGTTCAACCTTTTACTGTACTCATTCTTTGGGGCCGATTATTCATATGACAGGTCTGCGTCCTATTTCTGTTGTAGGCTTTGAGGGAATAAAAACAGAAAGAAATTTAAGAACGGGTTCAAAATCCGGACAGTTTGGCATAGAGATGGTGACGCTTGAAAACGGAGGTATTATTAAAAGCATACATGGAGGATTATATATAAATTCTATTTGGTACTCGGCATATGGCTCAAAGGGCAGGATGGAATGCGGCAGAGAGGCTACCAATGACGGGCATATTTACAAAATATTTGTAGATTCCGACGAGTATTCCGGCGGCTATGATACTGCAAAAGCAGAAAGCTACGAGCCTAAACACGGCATGGAGGACAAGGTTGAAGGCTTTGGACACGGCGGGTCGGATTTTTATTCTATGTATAATTTTATTGAAAAGATTAAAGGCAATACCGAGGCGGATACAATAGACGTATATGAAGCTCTTGATATGTTTTTGCCGGGGATATTTGCATACCGTTCAATTCTCAAGGGAAATACACCTATGGAAATTCCGGATTTGCGTGACAAAAACGAGCGGAACAGATGGCGGAATGACACAGCATGTACAGACCCTAAAGCGGCAGGTGATATGCTTCTTCCAACCTTTTCAAAAGGAACTCCGGAAATTGATGACAGCGTTTATGAGCATATGAAAAAGCTGTGGGAGGAAGAATGTCATCGGGAGGATGGAAATTACAGAGCGATGGCATTTGCACAGGGTAGTAAAAAATGATTGTATACTATCTGATGATAGCATTATCTGCGTTAATTTTCGCCTTGCAGTTTATGTTAAATGACGGCTATCAAAGGGAAAGCGGAAGCGGCTGGAATTCTTCTCTTAAATTTTCTCTGTATAGCTCCATAGTTGGATTTGCTGCTTTATTTGTAATAAATAAATTTGAGTGTGGATTTTCACTGTTTTCGCTGACCGTTGCTGTAATATACTCAATGGTATGTATAGCCTTGAACTACTTTACCGTTAAAGCATTAAAAATCGCAAATCTTTCGGTCTACTCTGTTTTCTCAATGATAGGCGGAATGATTTTGCCTTTTATATACGGGATTATGTGCGGAGAAGAGTTTAAGGCAATACGAGTTGTATGCTGTATTTTAATATCGGCAGCTGTTGCGATGAATGCAGGAAGAAGCAAGGAATCCAAAAAAGCCTTTATATATTATATGGCTGTGTTTATATTTAACGGTATGGTCGGAGTTATTTCGAAATTTCACCAATCATATCCGGAATATTGTGTAGGAAGTGCGGATTTTTTGATGCTCTCAAAAATAATAACGGCAGTATTCAGTGTGTTGCTTATCTTCTTGAGCAAAGAAAGAAATTTTACTGTAAGCAAAAAGGCGTTTGCATATTCCGCAGGAAGTGCGTGCTTAAACAGTATTGCAAATTTGCTCCTTTTAATCGCACTGCTTAAGCTTCCTGCTTCTGTACAGTATCCTATGGTCACCGGTGGGGTGATTGTATTCTCAACATTGATTGAGATTGTGAGAAAATCAAAATTGACGAAAAAGGAAATCACCGCTGCACTGATTGCATTTGCAGTATCTGCAATGATGGCAATCTGAAGTTTTGGAATAGAGACGGTTGGGGACGTACATTTTTAACACTGTTTTATTTTCTTGACATCAAAACTACGCACTCGACGTGGCTTGTATTCGGAAACATATCCACACCTCACGCTTAGTTTATGCAAAATTATGTTTTGTGCTGCAGTGATAAACAAAAACTGGACAGGAGGGGGTAGAAAATTTTTATTGTATGTGATATAATAAAAATAATAACATCCCTTCAAAAGTGTACAGGAGGTTTATCAATGAAATATACAAAAGAACAACGATTAAATATTGGAAAACAAATTTACGAGAACAAACTTACCAAATATGAGGCTTCAATTCAATATGATATAAGTATTGATTGTGCCAGAGATTACATGAGATTATACAGAAATACAAATAATCTTTTACCCAAAAGTAATTTTTCATATGATGTTAGTATTACCAATTCATCTTCTTCATCAGGTTTATCCGAATACGAAACTATGTCTAAAGAGGAACTGATAAAAGAAATTATTAAAGGTAACCTCTAAAAATTCAGAAAAAAAGTGTTGAAAAAATCGTCAGATTATGGTATAATAAAGATACTTAATAAAGGCGGTAGTAGTGAAATGCAGATCAATCTTTTTGCGGAAGAAACACAATTACAGAGATTATCCGAACTCGGAGATTCATTGGAAAAACTGAACGTTATAGACTTTGAATCATTCAGACCTTTGCTTGAAAAGGTAAATTGTAAAGAACGTAAAAGCAAAGCCGGCAGACCGTCGTATGATGTTGTAATGATGTTCAAAATACTCGTATTGCAACGATTGTTTAATTTATCTGATGATCAAACCGAATACCAGATAACTGATCGAATGAGCTTTCAGCGTTTTATTGGCTTATCATTAGGAGAGCGTGTACCTGATGCAAAAACAATCTGGCTTTTTAAGGATACCATTACGCAAAAAGAAATAATTGAGCCTTTATTTAATCAGTTCACAGCGCAATTGGAATCGCAAGGCATTATAACGCATACAGGAACAATTGTTGATGCGACTTTTGTGGATGCACCGCGTCAGCGCAACACTCGTGAGGAAAACAATCAGATTAAAAATGGCGAGACACCCAAAGAATGGGAGGAAAATACCCATAAACTTGCGCAAAAAGATACAGACGCTCGTTGGACAAAGAAAAATGATGAAACTCATTACGGATATAAAAATCATGTAAAAGTGGATGCCGACAGTAAGATTATTACGGATTACGCAACCACATCAGCAAATATACATGACAGCAATGAATTTTCCGAATTTCTCGGAGAAGATGACAAGGTAATATACGCTGACAGCGCTTATGTGGGAAAAGAAATTCCGAAACATGTAGAAAACCGTATATGTGAAAAAGGATATCGCGGCAAACCGTTGACTGATGAACAAAAAGAAAGCAATCGAAGAAAATCAAAAATTCGATGCAGAATTGAGCATGTATTTGGATTTATTACCGTATCTATGCATGGTCTTACTGTGCGTTCCATTGGAATAAAGCGAGCAGAGTTTAATATAGGTCTTACAAACCTTGTTTATAACTTTTGCAGATATACTATTTTAAAACGAAAAGAGGTGTACATGGGATAACTATGCCCAAATGAGAAT
>CALXWJ010000022.1 GCA_944392335.1 uncultured Clostridia bacterium | reverse complement strand
ATTTATTTCAGCAGACTTTATCAATGCGAACTATGTAAAATCTTCGATTTTACATGAAAAATTTTGACAATAGTCATAATTTTTTTAAATGCGATTGAAAATCGCATTTATTCAGTGAGCATTACTTATTAATAATCTGACCTATATTATTTATCTGAATTGAAAGCGTTCCGTCTTCATTGTTTACAATTGAAATATTTTCCTCGTCTTTATAATATTCGGGAGGGAAAGAAATTTCTATTCCGGTATCTGTTACAATTTTTATATTTTTATTGACACGTTTTGTGACATATTCATTCATGGGTATATGCTCCGGGACCTCTGCCTCCTTTACTTTTTGTGTGAATTCCTCTCTTGCGGACGGCGACTCAAATACCGCATCCGCCACCTCGTCTACCGCAATATCTTCGGTTGTTATTGCCGTTTCCTTTACATATCTTTTTATCTTTGCTTCGGTATCTATTTCGTTTCCGGCAAAATCCTCAGTAACTTTCTTTGCAAGTTTTCTGATTTTATTAAATGCCTCTTTTGTCGATAAATCATAGTCACACTCCAAAACGCCGTCAGAAAACAAATCCATCTTTTCTCCGTCTACGGTAATATTTTTGGGCTTATATTTTATCGAAAAATCATCAACCGATATAAATGCATAATCGGAAAACCGTTGTGAAACAGACGGCATTATCGCATAATGATTTATAATTTCATTTTTTATATTATTTTCATTCTGTACAACCTGATGTATATATCCTATCTTGTTATCACATTTTAAAATTGCAATTGTCGGTTTTTCACTCATAATACAATCGCATATAATCAAATCGGATGAGGTTATATTATCTGACTGAGAAATCAACTCATACAGTCTTTCAGCAATATTTTTTGAAAAAGATGTGAAATCCGTTTCTCCGTTTATGTATTGCCCCAACTGATACTTAAAGCCGCTGTTATCCCTGAATGTTCCTGTTCTCATAGACGGGTCATTGCATATCTTGTCAATATGTTCACATATATATGAAACAATAAGTGTATCATCTGTTTCCAGTTCATTGTCAGAATACACGCAAAATCCGGAATTTCCGTCCAAAATATGTAAAATAGCTTTTTTTATATTGATTATCATTTAATGTTCTGCTCCCTTTTAACCTTTTTTATATGATCCGAGAAAGACTGTATAATATGCTTCTTTCTTTATTTCTTCCCATGCTTTTTTTATATTTTCATCTTCAATGTTTCCGTCAAGGTCTATAAAAAATATGTATCGGCCCAATTGCTTTTTTTCAGGTCTTGATTCAATTTTACTCATATTTACATTGTTTTTCGCAAAAGATTCAATCACCTTAAAAAGACATCCCGGCTTATTTGCAGTGGATACAATCAAAGAAGTTTTGTCATTCGACGCGGATACGGTATTTGGCTGTTTTTTCAGTTCAATAAAACGTGTACAGTTATTCTTTTCATCACCGCAGTCCTCCTCAAGAATTTCCAAACCATAAAGCTCTGCACAGGCTGCCGGTCCGAGCATGGCGATGGAATCATCATCATTTGCCTCAATTATCTTGGCAGCCGCGGCAGTGGATTCGGTATATTCGATCCTTATGCCGGCAAATTTGGAATTTATTATTTTGGAGCATTGACCGATGGGCTGCGGATGGGATATGATTTTTTTTATATCTTCAATTTTTGTACCTTTTTTTGCGATCAGATTTTCACAAACTTTTAACACATACTCTCCGCATATATACAGATTTGAATGAAATGCTAAAGTATCCAATGTAATGTTAACACTGCCCTCAATTGAATTTTCCACCGGTACAATAGCTGCATCAATCTCTTTATTATCAGCAGCCTTTATTAACGTATAAATAGACGGATATTCCTTCAATTCCACATCCTGATCTTTATAATACTCTTTTGCCGCCATATAGGAAAATGTTCCGACAGGCCCCAAGAAACCAACCATACAAAAAACCTCCGATAAATCATATTAAAAAGTATTGGATCAATTTTGTTCCCTGATCTTGCAAACATCAACCCAAGAATCAAATCCCGAATATTTTTCCAATTCCTCTATTGTTAACTCAATTGCACTGTTACTGCTTCCACAGGCAGGAAAAACGGTATTAAATCTTTTAAGTGATTCATCAAGATAAACGGTGACTCCGTCATTTATTCCAAAGGGACAAACACCGCCTACACTGTGTCCTACCATCTTCTCCACTTCTTCAGCGGACAGCATTTTTGCTTTTGTATTGAATTGCGCTTTAAACTTCACGTTATCGATTTTTACATCGCCTGCGGCAACAATCAATATAGGAGACGAATTTACTGTAAATGAAAGGGTTTTTGCGATCCGGCATGGTTCACAATGCAGGGCTTTTGCAGCAAGCTCCACCGTCGCGCTGGATACATCAAATTCCCGTATTCTGTTTTCCATGCTGTATTTTTTAAAATACTCCCTTACCTTTTCTATCGCCATAATTGTTCTCCTTATTTTTATTACCTATTTAATTATCGTTTTAAAAGTTCATTTCACACGGAATGTCTTTTTTTAGAGTAAGAGTATCTGCCTGATTGTTCTGTATACTTATTTTGATAGTTTGATCCACCGGTGAGATTAGTCTTATTTTTTCAACCTTTTTATCATTCCACCAAACACTTACGGTAATATTTCCCACCGCTTTCAATCCTTCAATGCTTCCGCACCCAAACTCATCCGGTAATGCAGGAAGGATTTTTACGGTATCATTTTCACATTGCAAAAACATCTGAGCAATACCTGACGTCACGCCGAAATTACCGTCGATCTGGAAGGGCGGATGGGCGTCAAATAAATTGGCAAAGGTGCCTCCCCGGCTATAGTCAAAATTCTTCGTTGCCGGAATATAATTCAATTGATTCTTCACTATCTGCAGGGAATGGTTACCATCCTTTAATTTTGACCATAGGTTGACCTTCCATCCAAGACTCCATCCCGTTCCTCCGTCTCCCCGTATCTCAAGAGATCTTTTTGCGGCATTTATCAGTTCCTCGGAATTTATGCTTTCTCCGGGATACAGGCCGTAAAGGTGCGAAACATGTCTGTGATGTATGTCTTCCTCCTCATACTCTTCATCATATTCAAGCAACTGCCCCTTGCTCCCTATTTTGTAAACATCCAGTTTTTCTATCGGATATTTTTCATCCAATTCCCTCTTTAACTCGGTTTTTCCCAAAATATCACAGGTCTTTTTCAGGTTTTCAAACAGATCTATAAGTATTGCCTGTGTCATTGTTGTATATTTTGCAAGAAACGCCGCCTGTTTGTCATGCATATATCCGTTTTCGGGAGAGGTTGACGGTGTTATAATGAGCTTTCCGTCATGCTCCTCCATTATTTCCATATAGAACAGCGCAGCCTCATACATTATCGGGAAAGCCGTTTCTTCAAGGAATTTTATATCGTTTGTGTACTGATAATATTCAAAAAGATGTCTGCACATCCATCCAGAGCTCATACACCAATACGACCACCTCGGGCTTCCCGGCGCCGGAGTTGTTTTTCCCCATATATCATAATTATGGTGCGCGGTAAAGCCCTTATCCACATTATAATATTCTTTTGCGGTCCTTTTTCCCGATTCACACGTCATCTTTATCAGTTCAATCAACGGATCCATAAATTCCGCAAGATCACACATAAGAGCCGGCCAGTAATTCATTTCGGTATTTATGTTAACGGTATAATTTGACGCCCACGGCGCGATGGGCTCCTCATTCCATATCCCCTGAAGATTTGTCGCAAGGCTTCCGCTTCGTGATGATGATATCAAAAGATATCTTCCGAAATTAAATAAAAGAACGGCTAAACCGGTATCCTTGTTTTCTGCCTTTATTCTCTCATCGGTAGGGATATTGTTTTCGTCTGTTTTAATGTTTAATTTAACTCTGTTGTAATATGATGAAAAATCCTCTGTATGTGATTTTTTTACCGCATCATAGCCTTTTTTTGCCGCATTATTGATATTTATTTGCGCATGCTGCATATGCTCCCCATCAGGCAGCCTATTCCATGCTGTATAGCTTGTTATTACCGAAAGATACACTATGACATAGGTTGCTTGTCCTACCGATACTTTTCCTTCTTTTATATATTCGATACCATCGGTCATTACCTTCATTGCCATACTGTATTTAACGGTATCATCCCTGTCATAGGTAAATAACTCCGGTTCATTTTCTCTTTTATCCGGGGCTTGCCCTTTTAAAACGATAACATCATCATGAATTGTTATATCATTTTTCAGCGGGGATTCAAGCCATATTTCAAAATCATGCTTTTTTGCTGTCTCTATTTTATGTACCAATACATTATCTACAGCACTAATAAAGGTTTCACTTTTTACTTTACATTCATTTAAATTATATGTGCTTTCTGCCATCCCGTTTTCAAGATTTAAACTTCTTTTATAATTTGTAACCGACTTATCTCCCGCCTTAATAAATAAATTCCCCGCCGGAAGATATGCCTGAACTTCTATTCCAACAAATCCATTTTCAAGAATTTCCTCTGCTTCTTTTATCTTATTGTCATTAAACGCTTTTCGCATTTTCAGATAACTGTTATAAGCGTTGTTATTTTCCACGTCATATGATGGATATCCTGTCCATAAACTATCAGCATTTAAACTTATTTTTTCAACATCGGTTTTTCCGTATACCATAGCACCTATTTTTCCGTTTCCCAATGGAAGTGCTTCTTCAAAATTTTCAGCAGGTTTTTTATACCAAAGTAAATTTTCCATGATTATTCTCCCTAAAATCCAACTAAATTATTTTTTATTCTTTTTTTAACCATTATATGTTTAATCTGTGTTATATTACTTTCATTTATATAAATATACACATTTAAAATAAATTTTACCATACATTAATTATTTTGTCAAACAAAAAAATCGGTGCTCCGGACTTTTTAAAGCACCGATTTTTATTTTTGTCAGCCTATCTTATTTTGATAAACAAGCAACGTTTCTTTATGGTTTTGTTTTATCTTTTCTTCTGCTTTTATGAGCATACATATTGATGTCAGTACAATTCCCGTTCCATGATCATCATTATCCACCGTTCCCAAATTTTTATAATAATTGGGATCGCAATGGCAGCCCGAACCTTTACATGTACCGTATATACACCCATCTGCCCCCACTGATTTTTCAAGCATTGCAATGTAGGCTTTTTGTGCATACATTATATATTTATCGTCGATCCATCCGTTTTTTACACCTGCTGATATCCCGGCAATAAACATTGCAGTGCAGGATGTTTCCTCATAGCTTGTATCATCATCCATCACCTGATGCCACATCCCGTTTTTCCCCATATATTTAATAACGCCGTCAAGCAATGAATAATATATTCTCAAAAGTTCATCCTTTGATTTAAAATTTTTCGGAAGCCGGTCTAAAACATCTGCTACCGTGTAGAAAAACCATCCGTTTCCTCTTCCCCATGCAACCTTGCTTTGTTTTTTTTCGTCCACAAAATAAACATGGCTTAAAATCCCTTTATCTTTCATATAAAGCCGCTTATAAAAACCGATCAGCTGATTTGCCGCCTCATAATAATATTTTTCATCTCCGGTAAGCTCTGCGTATCTTACCAAAAACGGGCAGCTCATATAGGTATCGTCGGACCACATAACATGCTTTTTTGTACCGTCATACGAACATACCGGATGACGGTAAAATGTACCGTCCTCAAATCTGGGTATATTTTCCTCCAATGCCTTCATAAGTGTATGAATTAATTTTAGTGTTTTATCATCTTTTCTGATCTTATAAAGCTCACATAAATTCATTCCTATTGACCCTATTGAATCAAGATTATCCAAATACCAGCTTTTGCTTAAAAAAGCAGGCGCGCAAAATATTGTTTTTTCATACTGCATATAATCATAATATTGAGCCAATATTGAAATGCTTCCAATAAAATAGTCGGTATATTTTTTGCCTAAGATTTTAGAAACATCAAGTAACCCGTAATCTCCGACCATAAGCGCGTAAAACCATTGCCCGAAAAAGCAGGTGTCAAGATATGGTCTTATATATATATCTTTATCATTCAATTTCCAGAATGTCTTGCCACTGCATGAATCATACGGCTCATAAAAATTTATATTATCCTTTGCATTATCATCATCAAAATAACCAAGCAGCAGCCAATGCGCGAACTTTCTTCTTGTTTCAATGTTTTGAGGCCTTATTATACCGTTTGAGAGCGACTCAAATCCCCAATGTGAATTTGTGCATTTTGAAACGATCACAATGCTGCTTCCCTTTTTTACAAAGGTTTCATTTTCGCGTTTTTCTCCGTCAACATAAATTTCATTATCGCTGCCGTTGATTTTAAAATTTCCGTCGGCAATACAATTTGTATATGCTATTGCATACTTGCCTTCATGCACCCCGTAAATTTCTGCGAAATCTACAATATCATCTCTTTTCTCTTTTGGAGGGAATATGTAATTTTCATCATTCCATACCGGCTCATCCCCTTTTTTAAATAAAGGCGATAGGATAAATCCGTCTTCATAGTTGTATTCCGGAAGCGGCGAGGTTATCCTGTGCCACATAAGATAGTCGTTTGACCATGCTCCCGGAAGCGGCGGCGGTGAGATCGCAAGGCTCATTTTAAAATCATTTTTCGTACAGAATACCTTGATCAGCAGCTCACTCTCATCTTCTGTAATATTTACGTTTTTTACTGAAAGTTTTTCATCGTTTGTTGATAAAATATGTTCCCCTTTAAAATAGACCTCGCATTTTCCGCCTGCACATACAGCTGCTTCATGACGTTCTTCGGTATATATACGCGTTTTGAAAAATATATAATCGCCCTCACAAGCGTTTTTATATATTTTTGCAAAATCAAATTTAAGCGTCCCTCCCGCATAACTATTGCTTATAAAATCAGCAGGCTTTATGAACGGCCTTAAAACCACGTCTTTTCTCGGCCTCAGCCTTATCATGTTTTCCGCTGTTTTATACAAAACCGTTTTCTTGTCATCGGTAATATCACACATAAACTCGTTATTCACTATTGCCATACCCTTCTTTTATTCAATAACTTTTTCCAACGGCACCATACCGTTTACACTGTCCCACAAAAAGAATTTTGCAACATATCCGTTTTGCTGTCCGGGACACATAAATTCTACCCTTTCATCTGTCATCGGACTTATCTTAACATCTTTTTCCTCAGCAATTTCAACAATCTTTTCATTATCATAAACAGCCCTTATAAGCTTTACATTTTGTTCTTCAAACGTATTGTTTAATATTTGCGCGCAAAAGTTTCCCGTATTGTCATATACCGCATTTTTATATGTCAGCACAGGAATGTTGATATTGAAATTATCAATTGAAATTTCCCTGTCCATTGCGTCTTTTACAAAACTCCCGTCGGTATTCGCTCCTCTGTAATATATTCTTATAAGATTGATACCATTTTTAAAAATATCCGTACCTGCGCTCATATTATATGTTTGCGTCAAGGTATTATCACAATACAGATAAATCTTTCTTGCACGTTTATCAAATGTCAGCTTGCAGGAAACCCATGTACCGGACTTGTCAATATCGGAACAATTCATTACAACAGCTGTGCTTGCTCCCCGGCTGTTATCCTCATTATTCTGATAAAATTCAATTCTAAGCGCTGAATCATCACTGTTTTGATTATATCTAATATCAAATTCAACATTAAAATGTTCTATTGTTGCATTTGAATTTTCATAATTAAAAACATTATATGGAATATTATACTGTAAATTACTCAACTGCAAAAAATATGTTTTAACATTTCCGGTCTCTGATTGATCTATACCTTTTACCTTAAAAGTAAGATATTTATCGTCATTTTCCTGCCTGATTTCAAAATGAGGCGTGGGATTTTGTGTCAAATCGGAAGCAGAATCGTAAAACAACACGTTGTTTGCGGAATTATCGGAAGGATCTCCGGTATAATACCCTTTATTTCCTACAGTATATGCATCTTCGTCAAAATTCTTTGTATAGAGTGTCTGTTTCATATCATTGTTATTTATGATTTCATAATCGTCTAAAACCGCACCCGTTCCGTGGGTATACTCTTTGTTTTGTGATATAACTTTATTTTGAGACAAATTATACAATATATTTTTGTCGTTTACAGAAAGTACATATATTCCGTCATTCTCATTAAAGCTTACATTTTCAAGCGGCAGGGTATCTTTTGTGTTATATATCTCCACAACCGCATATTTATACTCTCCCGCAGAAACACTGTATTGTGTATCCTGTCCGGTTTCTAAAACAATGTCTATTGCGTCTTTGCTGTTTGCCTTATTGATATTTGTATTTATAACCTTTGAATCGTAATCCACATAAATATCATCATAGTTTGTATCATGGATTTTTATGCCTATTGAACCGTATGTATACGAGCCGTCACCATTTTCAACAAGATCCGCTTCTGATAACACATCATATTCGTTGGCACTGCCGCAGATTAATTGTATGATCGAGGATTGCGCATAAATATCGGAATCGTCAATGGCTTCATTAACCAGCACGCCTACAATCCTGTCTTCTTTCGCATACCATATCTCATGTCCCAAAAAGCCGTCAAGATTCGTATATGTCATAGAAGAAGCCCCATAAGTCCCAAGACTGTAGGTCGCCCCTGCCGCGGCATAATCACTGCCGCTTTCAAACCACTCATCTGAATAATTTGACACATTTGTCCTGTCTGTGAAAATGTTTGATGAATCGGCATACTGAACAGAAGAATACACTTTGCTGACCGCCTCTTTCAGACCACCGTAGCTGTATTCATCGCTGACATAAGCTCCTACATAGGTTGACTTTCCCGCATATGTTCCCGATTTATGTATTCCGTTACCCGGAAATGTTGCAGGATATCCTTCTCTCAGTGCCCGGTTTCTGAAATCAAGACTATAGGAAAAATCTCCCCATTTTCCTCTTGCACCGCCTATATTCTCATCGGTTACTATACCGTCATCAAATACTGTTATATCTTCCGCCGTATCTTCTTTATAAAACGCTCCGGCAACTACCGCTCCCTGATAAGAAGACCCTATTGCATACGGGTTCAGGGAAATTGATTTATTTTCTATAGCTTTATTTTTTCCGTCTGTTTCAAAATATGACGCAACCGATACACCGGGAATCAACGTGGTATTTGACCAGTTCTGTTTGAAAATCAGCGCAGTTGAATATTCGGCAAAAAGATTGCTGTCCAGGGTTTTAGGATAATAATTTACGGTTTTTTTCAAAAACTCCTGCGCCGCCGTACTTTTTGTGACAAGGAAATTCATTCCCACATCTTTTAATATATTATTATGATAGCTCTGTATTTCGTTTTCACTTCCGATATAAGGAACACCGCCGTCAGGATATATTGTTGCAGCCACGTTATTCAATATTTCATCCGCTTTTGATTTATAGCTTTCATCATCAAAAATTATACCCATATATGCATACATATTCGCAAGCATTACATCTATATTGGCATAATAACCCTTACCGTAGTCTTCATAATTTTCTTCCTGATATTTTATTGCCTGTTTCAGTATACCCTCTATTTTTTCCTGCATTGAAGGAAGAAGGAAACAAGGATAATACTCCTTCATTATCATATAGCAATACATATATTCCTGAAAAAAGAACATATTGTAGTTTGAATCGGAGGATGTAAAATAATACTGTGAATTTCCGTCTTTTATTATATATGTAAGAATCTCAAGGTTACTTAAAACGTATGTTAAAGAATATTTATTTCCGCAATAATGGGAATCTTCGCTCAACATTCCCCACAAAAGACATTCTGTCTGATCTATAATACTTTTCGGTGCGGTAAATACCTTGAACTGATTTCTTGCACTTTCTCCTACGGAAATATACTTATATCCGTTTGAATTAACACCGCATTTGACAATATCGTTTAAAATCTTTTTGCTGTAAGGATTTTTATAAAAATCATTGACCTTTAAAAGATAATTGCTTTCGGTGTTTTTCGCTACGTTATCAGCTTCAATAAATTCGTCAAGTTCTGTCTGAAACGCAGCGGCTTCCTCATTCATTCCGTTTTTTGTATATGTGCTGATTGCATTTTCCGCCCAGGCTATAAACGCGTCCTCAAGTCCTTCATCTCTGACTTTTGAAAGGAATTTGTAAATTATTTCAGCTGCTTTATTCCTTGTAATACTATTACCACTGACAGCCGGCAAGCCAAGCTGTTCATAGCTTTTATTTTTTGAACTTACGCTCTTATACAACCGTGTACATACATCCATTATAAACTCTGCATCAGCATCGTTTTCCGGATAAAAATTTGTTCCTTCAATCAATCCCAGATTATAAGCCTTCTGAATATATCCTGAATACTTTGTTACAGAAGAAACATCGGAAAAAGCTCCGGAATATGAAACGGGGCTGTAACCTCCTACCGATACCACCGAACGTACAATTTCCGCTTTTGTAACCGCATCATCAGGGCAGAATCCATTATCTCTTTCCGGCATATAATCATTAAATACCAATCTTGTAATAATATCTTTGTTTTCAACAACATCATTGCTTACTTCAAAAGGCAATGAATATGCAGGGTTATATCCGCTTGTAACCTCGGTAATTTCCACAGACCTTATTTTTAATGTTGCATTTTCGGTATTACTGTAAAATGCTATATATCCCGGAACAAGTTTGTTATCGGGAATGGAATCATCTCCGCATTTATAATGCATGGTAACCGTTTTATATTCGCTGTTAAATGTAACGCGGTTTGATAAAAATTCTCTTGCAGGCGCTGAATCAGGCCTTATCAATGAAAACGTCACTCCGGTATTTTCCGTGTCGGAACTCATATTTATTTTTATAAGATACACTCTGCCTGCACGGAAATTGTATCCGTATACAAGACGTTTTGAATTATCGCCGCAGTCAAAAAATGTACTTTTCATTCCGTCGGTATCCGTTACATTATATTCTATTCCTTCCTGTGTGTAATCAGGCATTACCGCAAAGGATTCCGCAATATAATTATCGTTCTGTCCTTCAAGCGTTACATTGTATGTTTTTGTAAATCCGTCAGCGGACGCCGTTATTCCAACTGTACCGTTTTGCGCAACATTTTCCACATACAATGTACCGTCATCTATTGTAATACCTGCATATACCCTATCAAGAGCCCATTCAATATTTTTATTAAGAGGCATTCCTTTATAATTTAAAGCTACCGCAGCATAATTATATTCATATACCGTATCCTCAGACGGTATTTCAATGTTCTGCGGTCCGCTGATTGTAATATCCGCAGTTTCATTCTCTCTCAATTCATAAACATAATATTTTGCAATATCCATTATTCTTCCGGTTTCGCCAGAAGAATAGGAATTCATAAATCTTATACGGTGTACCGATGTACTTTCCTCGGCAAACAAAGCGGCGAATTCATTACGCTTTCCCGATGAAAGAAGCGAATCTCCGGCATAAAGATTATAGCTTCCGTCAGGCTGCATATACAGTTTTATTACTGTCCATTGATCAAGCATTTCCTCAGGAATAGGTACAGACATCTGATAACCGTTAAATGTAACTCTGAAACCCGAAGAATTGCTTAATCTTACAACAGCCTCAAATACTCCTGTTGTATCTTCGGAAGGGGTAAATTTAATCGGTGTTGTTCCGGTATCCTGATTTATATATCCGGAACCGATCATTCTGATAAAATGATATTCTCCTTCATCAATAACGAAAAATCCCCTTGTTTTTTCCTCATTTAAAACAGCCGGGTCATATGTTCCGCCCTCAGAACTTGAATTATATATATACGCGGCATTAAAGCTTCCGTTCCCGCAGCCGTCATTTACCGAAAGCTTTCCGATGCTATCGGTAAAAATATAATCCGATACATTAGCATTTGCCGATAAAGTATACACCGTATTAAACAGCAATGCAAAAACCAAAATAAAACTTAGTATTTTTTTCATTTACTATCTGTTTTCCTTTCACAAAACCTTTAAA
The DNA here is from genome assembly GCA_944392335.1 of uncultured Clostridia bacterium. Taxonomy (GTDB): domain Bacteria; phylum Bacillota; class Clostridia; order UBA1381; family UBA1381; genus RGIG1988. The sequence goes on along the minus strand of CALXWJ010000022.1, from coordinate 13,529 downwards.
GTCCTGTCCCTATTCTTAAATTGCTTATTTCGCCGGTTTATATGCCGGCAAAATAAGCAACCTTAAAATTTATGAATTATTTGCTGAAATTCCAGTTTACATTGTCCATTTCATAAACCATATCAAATGGCGTGGTTTCATCATACAATGAGAATACTCTCATTGTGTAATTTGAAAGATCCTCTGTCTCGGGTACAGTAATTTTCAATTCTTGCTCCGATATGGCATTTGCAGGTAAAGTATAATCATTGTATTCTGAAAGCGACACAAGCTTATCCCCGTCATACATTGCCGCAATTGCTCTTACATTTACGGAATTATCAGAAATATTTGTATATCCGATATGTACTGTCAATTCTTCTCCTGATAAGGAAGGTGACTGTCCTACTCCCCAGCTTGAAAAACCTATAGGAATATTTAAAATATTTCTGATTGTTCCATCATCATCACCTGTTGCATATATTGACTGAACAGCCGGACCGTTTGGTATATATACCTTATAATTGTCTATACATACTGTATGTTCTGCCCCATCATCTGGCATTCCCTTGTGATGTAATCTCACTCTGCCGATACCTTCTGTCCAGAAGCTGTCAGGCACGCTGTCTTCTTTAATAAGATAATTGTTCATATATGCATGATATGTATGTGTACTTCTGTCAAATACAACCTTTAATTCCTGCCATTGTCCCACATTATATTTATAATTCAGATTTGCGGCATTTTTTGCATTTGTATCCAGTGAAATTTTTGTACTGTCAGATAGTGATTTATCATATATCTCCATTCTGATATTATCATTACCCAAAGTATTGTACTTTACCATAACCGACGCAATAAATATATCGCTGTCAATTGTTCCGGACTGACTCTGACATTGTATATAATGTTCTTTATCTAATTTTTCTGCCGGATAAGTCATTGTAAGATAATTATCACCCTCTGCTTTGTTTACCACTGCAAATCCTGCACCTTTTGATGATGTATTATCCCATAATAAGAATCCGTCAACAGATGTACCGTGTTCTTTTTCGCCCACTTCAACATTATCAAATGTTTTTTCTATCAATACCGTTTCACCGCTGAATTCAATATTGTTTGCTTCAACAACAGATACACTGAGTTCAGCACTCTTATTTCCTGATACGGCAACAACATCAAAAGTACATGGTTCGGTATTATCCGAAACTGTTAAAATACCCTCTGCATTAATTGTGACACCTTCCGGTGCATTATTCAATGAAAATTCCACCGGAGCGATAACTTCTTCTCCTGTAAAATCATATGCTGTTGCTGTATACTGTCTTGTGATTGTACCTGTTTCATATTTATTTTTTAATTGAATTTGAGTATCACCTGATAATATTAATTCCGAAATACTTTCTTTAAGCAAGGATACACTGTAACTGTTTATTTCACCGTTTACTTCCGCAATTATTTCAATAACCTGTGACTGTGCTGTGTTATCAACTGTAAGAACACCGCTGTTATCTATAGATACACCGGTATATGTATCGGCTAAAGACCAGTTAACCGTACCCTGTATTTCTTTATTCATATAATCAACTGCAGAAGCCGTATATTCAGCAGTTACAGGTTCAGATTCATTATCGTTAGGTATTCTGATATTTTCTTCTCCTAGTATGTTAATTCCCATAATATCGGAAGCAGGCACCTGCATGAAGCTTATATCCTTCACAAGAACTGTTCCCTCTTTATTTCCTACAGGGCTTGAAATCTCGAAAAATTCACCGCTTCCGTTTGTATCTGTTACTCTGTCCGCTTCCGAAACCGAAGTTGTACCTGACGCTGCCACATTTCCGTTTACATATACAACATATTCTTCCTCACCGTACACTACCTTTGCATTAACCCATGCTGTATCGTTGGATATACCTGTTAAGGTTTCATCTACGGGGATACTTACTCTTACATCATTTTCTTGTTTTCCGTCAAATCTGTGGTACAATCTGATTGCACCCCATTCGGGCGATACCTTGAAATTCATTTCGGTAAGACCGTAATTTCCTGCTGTATACATAGGATTAAATGAAGTTGTCTGTCTTAATATTGTCTGATTTGAACCGGTAAAAGTCCCTGTCATGGAAAGATACTTTTTGTTATTTGCATCAAGTCCTATGCTTGCGGTTATTGCATTTGAAATATAAGCATAGTAATCTCTGCTTGCATTACCTGTAGCATAATCTCCCACTTCAATGGTTACTCCCTCTGTTCTGCTTACACCGAAATCCTTATAATAAAGTGTTTCGGGCGCAGCATTTACAGATACCGTTAAACTTGCCAACATTGTCAAAGCCACTGCTGCCGAAAAAATTCTTGTTCTGATTTTTTTCATAATACTTTTTCCTTTCATCTATATTTTATCCGCTGTCATGCGGATTGTTTACCGATAAACTATTTTGAAAACCGTAATATATCTTATTTGACAACAATATGCTGATAAGGCGCAATGGTTGCATTTTTGTTATATTCCTGCGGCTGTACCTTTTCAAGGGTTTCGGGTACTGTGTATATTTGCTCAACATCTTTTAACGACAAAGTAACTTCTTTATCCGTTTCATTATACAATAAAGACACTTTTTCGGAATCCTCTTTTGTTTTAATGTCAAGCTTTATAACACCCTCGGGAAGCCTTGAAAACTCAATACTTTTTGAATCCTCCAGCCATTCGGGATATATTTCTACAAGTAAATATCTGCTTTCACCTTTATATATCTTGTCTGTGGAATTTGAACCGAAAATCAATTCATGGGCTTTATAATTGCTCTTATGTGATTCTGCGGTAATTCTCCATGCATTATCATCAATGGTTGTTGTATCATAGTTTGTCTTTATAACATGAACTCTGAACTTACCGTATTTATAGTGGGTTTCATCAATTTTTTCAATTACATGACCCCCTTCATCAAACATAAGCTTTGCCATCATATCCGACACATTATTTGTATCCTGTGATTCAAGTCCTATATATCCTATAAGCCTGTCTTCTTCTGTATACCATGCCTGTTTGCCAAGCCATCCGTCTCTTTTCCAGTATTCCCATCCGTTAAGTCCCGTAAAGGTTCCCAATTCATACACCGTTGACAATGTTGCAAAATCATCGGTAACAATTGTACTGTCATGGGTTACTCCGGCAGTATTTGCAAAATCTTTCGGATTGTTTCCGCTTGATATTCTGACTGCGGAATATGCCATATGAAGGGTACTGTCTATACTTGTTTTCGACGCAATACTTTCAGCGTTTGAAATAGTTGCACCGACAAAAGAAGTCTTACCTGCTGATTTTCCGACTTTAAAAGGTGACGGCACATTTGCAGGTGCTTCTGTTACTATTCTTGACATTCCGTCACCCACAAATGAAAAGTTTCCGAATCTTCCGCTGAAACCGTTTATATTTGAGTTTGTGTCAATATAATTGTCCTCAAAAGTAAGTTCATCTATTCCGCCCAGTTCCGATAATTCCGGACTCCAGCAGAATGCCATCGCAACAAGTGCACCTTCACCGAAGTCAAGACTCGGTATTCTTAAAAGCTGAAGCTGTGCCATTTTTTTGTTATAATCATCTTTTGTAAAATGATAAGTGATAACAGGCGCCATAGATGTATTTGTTCCTGTTGCATTTGAGCGCTTCCAGATAAGAATTGAAGAACCGGCTGTGCTGACTCCCGAAGGTTCTATCATTGTTCTGTAGTATCCTTCGGTTTTTTTCATTATCCTTTCTATTGTTTCATTGTGACACACTGTATATATTCTCATAAAATCTCTTAATACCGCATTATGGTAACTTGGTATTTCAGTTTCATTATATATATACGGTGTACCGCCGTCTTCAAACATTCTTTCATAACTTACTTCTATGAGATGATTTGCCTCATCTATCCAGTCCTGTCTTCCCAATGTCATACCTGCTGCCATTAAAGAATTCAGATAAATCAAGTCAACGTTCTGATAATGCTCGTAATATCCGCCTTTTCCGTAATTGTTCTTTAAAAATTCTATACCTCTTTCGATAAATGCTGTATATCTGTCCGATAATGACGGAAGATTAAAGCACGGATAGGTATTTACAAAGGTATAATACATTACACAATACGGATCATAGAAAAACATATTGTAGTTATCGTCTGTACTGTCATAAAATCCTGATATTTCACCGTCATCAGCTGCAGCATTTGACAAGCTTTCAATCATTGTAAGAAGATTGTCAAGAGCCGCAGTATTCCCACTGTATGGAGATTCGGGAGTTCCAAGCATAAACAATATTGCAGAAGCCGTATTTGCATGACTTGCAGGTAAAATATATCTGTTAATCCAATTCTTTATTGTTTTGTTTGAAACATGAAGCGGATATGCATTTTCACCTGTAAAACCGTTTGAAAAACTCTCGTCTGTATTAAACAACATTCTTACATACGGATTTTCATAAAAACTGTCTACCTCTGTTACAAGTCCCTCTCTGAAATCCGAACGCTCTACAAGGGTATTTTCTTTGAAATATTCCAAGTCCTCTCTCAATGCAGAAGCAAATGAACCCTGTCCGTCCGCCTCACAGGCGTCGGCAAGTCTGTTGCAAAAATTAATAAAGGTATCCTTCAGGGCAATATTGTCAATTGCCTGCGACAATCTTGAAAGCATAACTGCCGCCTGTGCTCTTGTAGCGTTTCCCTGTGGCTGTATCGTAGTTTCATCCACACCGTTTACTATACCCAGTCTTGCCGCAATTTCCATGTCCTCATATGCCCATTGGCTTATTGCGCCGCTATCTGTATACACACTTAAATCGGCTTTATATGTATCCTCTGCTTTGGTTTTATATATACATGATGTAATAGCAGCCATTTCTTCCCTTGTAATATTTTGCTGAGGATAAAATTTCCCGTCAGAAATCATTGCATTTGGGATGTATCCTTTATCTGCGGCTGTCTGAGCATAATTTGCATACCACTGTGTGGCATTAACATCTGAAAAAGCCCCTTTATAATCTGATACATCATCTTTTGTATAATTCATTACCATTGTAATAAATTCTGCTCTTGTAACCGTATCTTCCGGTTTATATGTACCGTCTTCAAACCCATTTACCACACCTAAAAACGCCATCTTTGTAACAAGAGGCTTTGCCCAGTGATCATCCATATCGGTAAACGGTTTATAAGGAAATTCATATGCTATTTTATTATAATCTTTTTCATACACCTTAAAATCTGTAATATAATATGTATTCGCCGTATTAAACGGAATAGAAACATCTCCCGTTACGTCATCTGTTCCCAAATCATAATCAAGAAAGCACTTATAGCTGTGCTCTACCGGCATCCATTCTTCCCCGATTGTTTTTGTATAAGTCAAAAGTTCCATATTGGGGAAACTTTCCTGTCTTGTAACACTTGTTCTTATTGAGCCACTGCCCGAAGCTGTCCTTATTTTATATGAAATGCAATACTCGGTATCTTTTTTAAAGGGCACGGTTATATATAAATACAATCCTGTTGTAGGTGCGGTAACTTCAAGAACCTTTTCATCATCCATTGTTTTTACCGCCATATCAAGACCGCTGTCTACTCTGACATTTTCAATTTCCTTAGCATCATTTTCATATGCCGAAAGATCAAGTTCAAAAACATTGTTTACTTCTGTATTATCTGCATTATCCGTATTTTCGGCAAAAACCGCAAATTGTACCGTTACCGCAGCCATAAGCAACAGTGCTGTCAATTTTTTCAACATATTCCTCACTCCGTTCTTATCGAATAATTTTATAGACAGTATTTACAGATGTATAGGTTTTCTTTATAAACACTTCATCGCCTACCTCTATATCGGATAATTCTATAACCGAAACTTTATTTGCAGTTGCATCATACTGGAAGAATGATGTAGGATAATTGTTAATATTATCGGTAAGCTGAGCTATATTATTCTTTCTTTCGGTGCCTGTTCCGATACAATTTTGTATTATTGCATTATCGTCAACACCGTCAACTCTACCAAAATATACGGCAAAATCAATCATAGAATTAATTGCGATATTGCTGCCTTCATCATCTTTCAAAAAATATTCTCCCGGGTTCTTAGCCTCAAACAAAACTCTGAATCCCATTAATTCTCCGTCTTCATTTGCAGATACCTGAATTAGATCTCCCTTTTTAAGATCGGTTACCTTTTTATCCTTTCCCCATACATCACTTGCACAGGTCAATTCATAATCTTTTGTGTATAATTCCGCCGCACCGTCTTCCCCGTAACATTTGAGCTTTAAAGCACTCTCTTCATCTTCTGTTAAAAATTCTTCCGTACCGTCCAGCACATATACATCTGCATTATTGGATACAGACGCTGCGGTATTTTGTTTTTCTTCCACCATAATGTTTATCTTCAGATATTCGTCTATATTATAAAATTTAACGGTATTTGTAAAATATTTATCTCCGTTTGAAGGAAATGCGCTTCCGTAATATACACTGTATTTATCTTCCTTATCTTTATCTACAGGTATGCTGAATATTACCGTCGATTTAGGCAGTCTGTAAACGCCGCCCATAATTCCCTGATACAATCTTGAATCAGTCAGCTTTTTACCGTCATTTTCAACAGTTTTATTTAAAAGAACCGGATAGTCGGCTGCAGTATACTTCATATCCTCATCGGTTACGGTAGCATAAATTTTTGTAACCTTGTTGTTTACGGTATTGTATGCAATAAGGGACTGAGTATCAAGAAGGCTTATGCATGCCTCTTTAGTTGTTTTTATGCCGTCCATATTATCTGATGAATACAGCGTAACTTTATCTGCAAGTTCAAAACTCTCAAAAACTCCGGAAATGTTAAATATTTTAACTATAGCCGGCATATCGCTGTCTTCTTCATCAATATATGCTCTTACAAGGTATCCGATATTTTCCGAATTATTTTCCTTTACAAAAGCCACTATTTCTAAATTAAAGTCATAATAAAATGTTCCTGCAACACCGGTTTTTATAATATCGGTACTGCCTCTTTCATAATATTTATTTACATAGTATGAACTGCCGGAAACTGAAATTTTTTCTATAACATCTCCGTTTTGTTCTACTGTGTTTATTGTTCCCATGCCTTTATACAATGATGAAATTATAATATATTTTCCGTTTTTGTCTGTGCCTATTGACAAAACGCTTCTTGACTGGAGTTGTGAAATTGAAATAGGATTCAACTCCTGATCAAGTATTGTATAATCATCTGCATCTTCACTTAATTCAAGTATGGATATTCCGTTATATGTAATGTCATAATCAAAATACAGTTTATTGTATTTTGTATCTGCTTTTCTTAAAATAACCGGTTTCACGTCATATATAAATAAAACTTCATATGTTCCGTCATTGTCGTTATCAATTGCTCTTATTATACCTGATTTCGGAAGCAGTTCATCTTCACTCAGAGCTTCTTTGCCGGCTGCGAAACCGTTATATATATATAATGTATCATCATTTATTTTAACTTTTTTTGTTTTTGCTTCTCCGTCAATATAATATTCATATCCTGTGCTGTCCAATTTTTCAACATGATTTGATGAAATCTTTACCACATTATTATCTCTTCCGGGCAGCATATACACAATTTTAACGTTTTCTCCGTTTTTGTCTTCGGTTGTATAATAATCAACGGATTGACCAAGATATGCCGAAACATCAATATTTTCAACATCATATTCAATACCGTCAATTGCCACAGCATTATCCTTTTGCAAACCTATTCCGGTAAGAGAATTATTTTTTGTCGCCGTTACGATACCTGTTCTCTTTTTTATGCCATACTTATCGTAAAGCAACGAATTTTCACTCTTGGTAAGAAGTTTTTTTCCGTTTACTGAATCAATTGTAACATCTATCGGATTTACTGATAAAACATTTTTGAGAAATACTCTGAAATCGCTTCCCTTCATTTTCTCATCTGTTCCGACAGATATTCCTTTGAAAAGTCCCAGACCTTGTGCATATGTATAATAATTGTTGTCTGTCACGTATGCATCATAACCGAGTATTTTCACAAATACCTCTGCCAGTTCCCCGCCGGTAGGTGTTACAGACATATCGGGTATTGATGAAATAATATTCTGCTGCAGCAAAATACTTACGCTGTTGCTTCCCAATCCGCTGTATTCCGACAGTTCCGCTGCAATGTCTGTTACCGTCTTCCATGTAACATCGGTATCATCATCAAAAACATAATTTTCACTTATTCCCGACAAAACATCAATTACCTCTGCAGTCAGGACTTCTGCATTTGCGGCAGAGGAAAAAATCATGCATATAAGCAATGCAAATAATACTATTTTTCTTTTCATTGATTTACCCCCTTATGCCGGATAATAATCTTTCCAAAACTATTACCGCCTGTGCTCTTGTGGTTTCACTCTTAGGGCTGAATGTTCCGTCATCCATACCGTTTATCAGTCCCATTGAACTTGCTTTATTTACATATTCAACAGCCCAGCTGCTGATATTATCCATATCGGAAAATCCGGCTGTTGTCGCCGTTATTTCTTCATTAGTCATACTCTCGTAAACATTTACAATCATTTTTGCCATTTCTTCACGGGTAATATTATTCATAGGTCTTAACAATCCGTCAGAACCGCTTATTATTCCGTTTTCATACGCTGCATTAACCGCATCACTGTACCAATCACTGTCCGAAACATCATCAAAATATCCGTTTCCTTCTGCTTTTATTCCCATAAGCCTTACCAGCATAGATACAAATTCAGCTCTTGTTACCATACCGTTGGGATTAAATTCTTCTTCCGAGACTCCGTTTACATATCCCGCAATATACATTTTTTCAATACTGTCCTTAGCCCAGTGATCTGTTATATCTTTAAACTTTACTACAGGTTCTTCAACCGGTTCTTTTATAAGATTTTCCTTTGTTGTATCGGTATTTATACTTGGTACCGTATATTGACCCAATGAACTTCCTCCGCCGGAAGATCCGCCGCCTCCGGACGAACCGCCGCCTCCGGAAGATGATCCACTGATGGTTACAATATCACTTTCAACAGTCAATCCCGTTGTAGGCGCTTTGTTTGTTACCGGTGTAACACAAGCTATGATTGAAACACCTTTATACTCGGATGACGGTGTAAATGTTTTACCTGTGTATATTACGGTTCCTGTTGATGCGTTTTTCCATTCAACTATTGATCCGTTATCATAGTATCCTTCTCTGTGATAGAATTTATAGCTTACACCCAGCTTTTCTCCAACCTTTTTTGTTCCGGTTATTTTTACGTCGGAAACTTCAGGCAATGAAGGTGCATTCTTAATTTCGGATTTTACAGCCGCTCCTTCTATCTCAAAACCATAATATGCATATCTTGGTATTAACTGTACATATACCGTTTTTCCGTAATCCTCTTTATTAAAAGTATATTGATTGCTTTCTTCGTCAACTTTTTCAAATGTTTCATCTTCGCCAACATACCACTCATATATGCTTTCTGCCTTTTCACAGGCTTCATTTATGATTATTTCTCCTTCAGCGGTATATCCTACTCCCTCTACAGGTTCTCCCGTTAAGGTAACTGTTTTTGCTTCAGGTAATCCAAACAGATATACTATTAATTCTTTTACTCCGGTTACAAGTTTATTGCTGCACTCATCAACTTCATCCTGTGTTCTTATTTCTCTGTAAATTAATTCATCTGCAAGAACAGTCTGCTGTTTTAATTCATCTGCCTTTTCGTAATCCGTTTCGGAATTTTCCGTCAATACCGATTTTACTCTTTCATTTATATCTATCAGTCCGGTCACATCGACATCGTCAAGATATACTGTAAATTCTTCTGTAATATTACCGCTTGATGCTGTTATTATAATATTTCCGCTTTTTGCATCGGAGGTAACCTTCAATAATCCGTTTTCAACAGAAACACCCTGATAATCTTCTTTTAATCCCCACTGTGCTGTCTGTTCTATTCCCTGAGTGGTTCCTCTGGAATTTAAAATTTCCGCAGTATACTGTGAAGCTGTTCCCTCTGCTTTAATCTGCACCCTATCGTCACCGGTAATATTAATTTGCACCGGTTCGGGATTTATGATTTTTGTCATAAATTCCATGCCGGTTGTTTTAATCGGTAATCCGTAAATATCACATACACCGCTAAGATCCAAAGTGAATTTTGTATCTTCCGGCAAGTCACTGTCCGGTGTAATTGCAACAGCAGAATCCGAAAAATCACTCATAGTAAATGATATATTATCTTCTCCGGCTTTTAATGAAATTGTATTTAATGTGTCGGCGTTTATTGTACCTGTAAATTGTATTTCAATTGTTGTATTTGTTTCAACCCAGTCATCACCGTCTGACGGTACAGTATTTAAAATATCCGCCTGTTCTATTCCGTAAACATAAATATTTTTAAAAAGCACGCATCTGCCCTTTTCACCGCTTGTGTATCTGTTGATTATTCTGTAATAGGCAAGATCGGTATTAAATAATTTTTTTATATTTTCATCCTGTGTCTGTGAAAGCTCTGATGTAATTTCATCATTGAGCATAATCATGTATCGGCCGTCGGATGTAAATATTATCTGCATTTTTATCCAGTCTGCCGAATCTATCCCTCTCAGTTCGGAAGGAATTGCAACATTGAATGTGTATCCGTCGGCATATGTACTTGTATAGTTTATTTTAAATTGTACCGATGCTGTATTCTCATCTACCTTCATAGCTGTTTCAAATACCCCTATGCTGTCTTCAATGACAGGCGAAAATGCAGTTTGCTGCTGTAAATATGCAGACCCTGCAATTTTAAGATATTTTTGTCCGTCGGTATCGCTTTCAATATAAAACCTTGCCGGATCATAGGTACCTTCCGAGGTTCCGTATGCTTTAAGATAACTTCCCAGCTGAGATGTTGTTATCTCTCCCGATAATTCATCAAAGTTGTAGTCCGCCGAAAACAGATATTCTTCCGCCTTTGCGGATAATATTGTTCCAAACAGCATTGATACAACCAAAAATAAAGACATTGTTCTCTTCATGTTAAAATCCCCTTTCAAATGGAACATATTTTGCATTTTAATTGAATATTTAATTAATGGCTTGTCCCGTCATTCAACGGGTACAAGGGCGCAAGCACAGCTTGCGCTGTAATCAGCTGGAAATTGTACTCCCGCTGATTACAAATACACAACCCGCCGCCGAAAACGGCGAGGGACATCTGCACTTAGGTTATAAATCCTAACATAAAAACTTTAAAATATCCTCCGTATAAAATAATTACAGATTATATTTTCTTTGACAAATTCCAATTAATTCAAACACAGAATTTATTAATAAATATTATTTACATTCCTTCAATTTTATGATACAATAAAGTCATGCAATTTTCTCATGCTTTTTTGCTTGATAATAGGTATTTTTTGCTTTTTGAAAGGAGTTTTGCAATAAAATGACAGATAAGGGAATAATTTCTGCCGCTTACTACAGTGAAGCGGTTTATGATAACGAAATAAACCATTTTCACCCTGAGTACGAAATGATGTTTATTATAGAGGGCGAACTTGACATGACGGTAAACGGCAAGCATTACCATGTTGTTCCGGGAGATATACTGCTTTTTTCCAATCTTGAGCTTCATAAGATCAATGTTGCAAAAACGCCTTATCACCGGTATATCCTTCGTCTGAATGTTGCGTCAACAGAATTGGCGCTTTCCAATGTGGATCTTATATCGATTCTCAAAAACCATACCTCAACGTTTAATCATTGTATAAGTCTTTCGGACGTTCTTGACGATGCAATTTCTATTTTTAACAAGATCGTTGCTGAATTTGATAAAACACCGTCGCAGTTTACTCAAGAGCTCCTATGTGCATATCTTAAAGAGCTTCTTATACTTATTCATCGCTGCTCCCACAAATCTAAAACGAATCTTATAAACAATTCCATGAACACACAAATTTATTTGATACAAAAATACCTCGATAATAATTATTCAAAACAAATCAATATAAAAACACTTGCTGAAAATAACTATATGAGCCACAGCTATCTTACTCATACTTTTAAAACCCACACAGGCTACAGTCCAAAACAATATCTCACTCTCGTCCGTCTTAACGAAGCAACACATCTTTTGAGAACAACTTCAAAAACAATTATTGATATAGCTTTGGAATGTGGTTTTTCGGACATTAATAATTACATTAAATGCTTTAAATCCAAATTTGGAATGACGCCAAAGGAATACAGAAAATATTTTAAACATGATGATCTGAAAACATCGTAAAAAATAACTGATAATCACAAAATTTATTAAAAGCTATTGACAAATTCATTTATTTATGTTAGAATACTGGCGTTTCATAAATTTTAAATATGCGGATGTGGCGGAATTGGCAGACGCGCTAGACTTAGGATCTAGTGTCTACGATGTGCAGGTTCAAGTCCTGTCATCCGCACCATACCGAGTGTTCTTACAGGACTTAAAGGGTTCTGTATAGCACTCGGTTTTTTTATTTGTTTTCAGCTTGCACAGGCGGCATAGTGAATGTCTACCCCTTGCCTTGTATGTACCGATACCTTGTTTTCCGGTAATTTGTCAAGGTCGGGTATTTCAATGGCGCCGATACAATTATAATGAATGGTTAGCCGCTGGACGGTTTTGCCGTCAATCTTTTCGGCCTGATGTACTTCGATTTTTTCAATCAGCTCATTTAACATTCTCGGCGTCAGTTTGCGTGACCGTGTATATTTGCGGACGGAAGCCATGAACATATCGCTTGTTACTGCTTTGCTTTTGTCTTTGTCGAGTTCTTCCTGCAATTCTTTCATACGGGCGGTAACTTCCTTTTGCTCCGCCTCGTATTTTGCGGACAGCTTTGCAAAGCGGTCGTCGCTTATCTTGCCGGAAACATTGTCCTCGTAGATGTGTTCAAACAGGTTGTCAAGCTCTTTATCCCTTGCCGCAAGTGTATTTAATTCCTTTTGCTTTTGCCGCCGTTCCTGCCGCGCTGTCTGTATGGAATGTCCCATCACAATCTTTGCAAATTCAGATTCATATTGCGTTGCCAGCTTTGTGAGCCGCCGGATTTCACCGAGCACAACCTTTTCCAAAAAGTCTACCCGGATATAATGGGTAGAGGTGCATATTTTACGCTTGCCCCTGTTGTAGCCGGAACAGTTGAAGTATTGGATTTCCGGATTGCCCTGATTGAAGTGGTACCATAAGCTGCTGCCGCAGTCGGCGCATACCAGCAGACCGGAAAACATATTCTTTTCGCCGTCCGCATTTTTACGCCTGCGTGTCTTTTGGTTCCTGCGTTCCTGCACAAGTTCCCAAACGGAACGCTCAATGATCGGCTCGTGAACATCTTTGAAGATAACCCAATTTTCCTTATCGTTTGCCATACGCTTTTTATTCTTGTATGATTTCGAGTAGGTCTTAAAATTTATCACATCGCCGCAGTATTCCTGTTTGGAAAGAATGGAAACCACCGTTGAGCTGCGCCATTCACAGC
>CALXWJ010000021.1 GCA_944392335.1 uncultured Clostridia bacterium | reverse complement strand
ATTTATTTCAGCAGACTTTATCAATGCGAACTATGTAAAATCTTCGATTTTACATGAAAAATTTTGACAATAGTCATAATTTTTTTAAATGCGATTGAAAATCGCATTTATTCAGTGAGCATTACTTTAGATGAAACGATGAGAGGTTTTGAAGGTGATTAACAGACATATGAGAATTATAGTATTTTTTGATTTACCTGTTACAACTAAAAAATTAAGAAAGGAATATACAAGTTTCAGAAAATTCCTTATTAAAGAGGGATTTTTTATGCTTCAGTATTCCGTATATTCAAAAATAACAAGAAATCATGATGACGCAAATAAATATATTCAAAAAATAAAGAAAAATTTGCCTGCATATGGCTCTGTGCGTTTATTAACGGTTACGGAAAAGCAGTATGCGTCAATGCTTTTACTGGTAGGTGAGGCAACGGCACATGAAAATTTTTTAAAAACCGAAGAAATACTTGAATTATGATTAAATATGTGATATAATACATTTTGAGGTTTTAGCCCTCTGATGGATATTGATAAACTTATACATTTTGTGCAGATTGTTGCCTGTTTTCAAGTTTTAGCCCTCTGATGGATATTGATAAACTTATACTATACTGCGTTTGTTCCATTCCAATCAATTGTTTTAGCCCTCTGATGGATATTGATAAACTTATACGAGATAATTTGTGGTATAATATAACACAAGGTTTTAGCCCTCTGATGGATATTGATAAACTTATACCTGCCCAGTTCATCACAAGACTCTGTGCGAGTTTTAGCCCTCTGATGGATATTGATAAACTTATACTTCTACAAGTATTTTACAATTAGCTGCAAAGTTTTAGCCCTCTGATGGATATTGATAAACTTATACATTGAAAAGATGAAAGAAGAATTATGAGAGTTTTAGCCCTCTGATGGATATTGATAAACTTATAGATAGTATTAAATTAAAAAATTGATTCAGTTACGGATATTCAAAATTGAATGTCTTTTTTTATGCCGAGAACCGGGAAAGTGAAAAAATAACACAACTGTTTTTAATAATCTTTAACAATTACGTATTTTTAACAAATTAACATCATAAAACAATATATAACATTGACATTTACAGCTGTTTAATATAAAATATAATATGAACATGAATATTAACGGGGGTTCAAAATGAATTTATCTGAGGGCAAAGTAGGAAGCACCTACAAAGTTACAGGTATTGACTTACCTGAAAAAATAACAAGAAGATTACAGATGCTGGGAATGACAAACGGTACCGACATTTTAATATTAAACAGGAAATATTCGGGTGCAATAATAATAAAAATCCGAGGAACACGATTTGCTTTGGGGAAAGCCTTTTCAGAAGGGATAATGGTAAAAGAAGATAGGGCAAAATAATTGGGGAGAGATAGTTTATGGATGATAAAATTTTAAATGTTGCATTTGCCGGAAATCCCAACTGCGGTAAAACAACATTGTTTAATGCATTTACCGGAGCCAAATTGAAAGTTGCAAACTGGCCCGGAGTTACTGTTGAAAAAAAAGAAGGTACAGCGCATTATCATGATTATACATATAAAATGGTGGATTTGCCGGGCATATATTCAATGACATCATACACAATGGAGGAAAAGCTTTCAAGAGAATATATACTTGAGGATGAAGTAGATGTAATTGTAGATGTTGCGGACGCTTCTTCTCTTGAGAGAAATTTATATCTCACAATTCAACTTATAGAGCTGGGAAAACCTGTTGTTATGGCGCTTAACATGATGGATATTGTTGCAGAGCGCGGAATGGAAATAGATATGCACAGACTGCCTGAAATGCTGGGTATTCCCGTTGTGCCTGTTTCCGCAAGAAAAAGAACAGGACTGTCCGTCCTGCTGCACGCTATTGCACACCATAAGGATAAGCCTATGGACAGGGTAGAACATCATCATTCAAAGGGTATGCATATACACAGCCACCATGATGAATATGCTATGGTTTATTCCGATGAGATAGAGGATATTATAGACCTTATAAGTGCGCGGCTTATGGAAAAATTTCCCGATATGAAAAATTATAGGTGGCACTCTATCAAATTTTTGGAGAATGACAAAGATATAATTGAAAAATACAGTATTGATACTTCGGATATTATAAAGAAAAATTATGAATCCGATATTATAAATCAAAGATATGATTTTATACATGAGATTGTAAAAGAGGTACTTGTAAATAAAGAGGAAAAGAGTGTATTAACAGATACCATAGACAGTGTGCTGACTCATAGGATATGGGCAATACCTTCTTTTCTGTTTATAATGGCTGTTGTGTTTTTCCTGACATTTACCGTTGGTGATTTTCTAAAGGGATATTTTGAATTGGGTCTTGATTTTGTATCCAATGCCGTAAGGACAGGACTTGATTATATGCATATAGGAAATGTCATGACTTCATTGATTGTTGACGGTATTATTTCGGGTGTTGGAGGAATACTGACGTTTTTGCCTAATATTTTTATACTGTTTTTGGCTCTTGCATTTCTTGAGGACAGCGGTTATATGTCAAGAGTTGCCTATGTAATGGACGGGATAATGAGAAAAATAGGGTTATCCGGAAGGGCATTTATACCCATGCTTTTGGGATTTGGATGCAGCGTACCTGCGGTAATGGCGTCAAGAGCGCTTGAGGATAAAGAAGACAGAATAAAAACAATATTGGTTACTCCGTATATGTCATGCAGTGCAAGACTTCCTATATATGTTTTAATGTCACAGCTGTTTTTCGGAAACAAAGCAATGATTGCCGCATATTCAATGTATGTAATAGGCGCAGTAATTGCTGTGTTGACGGAATTTATTATAAGTAAAATCTATAAAACCGATCCTAAGGAAAACAATCTTTTGATAGAACTTCCCGAATATAAAACACCTAATGCAAGGACAATTGCAATTTACGTGTGGGATAAGGTAAAGGATTATCTTTCAAAAGCCGGTACAACAATTTTTGTGGCTTCGATAATATTGTGGTTTTTATTGAATTTCGGAATGGACGGAATGACGGGAGATATGTCAACAAGCTTTGCGGCGGCAATAGGGAAAAAGGCAGAAATATTGCTTCGGCCTGCAGGATTGGGTCATTGGCAGATAGTCGTTGCGTTAATTTCGGGAATAGCGGCAAAAGAGGTCGTTGTATCAAGTATGAGCGTTTTATTCGGAGTCGGAAATATTGCTTCTGCCGAGGGTATGTCGCTGCTTTCTCAGCAGCTTGGAGCTTTGGGCTTCGGTGCGATTAATGCTTATTCAATGATGCTGTTCTGCCTGCTTTATATACCATGTGCCGCAACAATTGCGGTTATTAAAAGAGAAACCGGTTCATGGAAATATACCTTAATTTCAATTATTATGCAGGTAGGCACTGCATGGGTAGTGTCAACATTGTTTTATCAGATAGCCCGTTTGTTTGTCTGAATTGTATTATGAAACGACATAACAGTGACAAGATAATTTAGGATAAAGCATATTTGTAATTTACAATAAGAAACGGAGATTTCAATGAAAAAAACCATATCCATGATATACAGATTTGTATTCATATTGTTTTGCGTGTGGGGAATATGTCAGAAAATAGGATTTAATATTTTGACTTTCTCGCCGAGAATATTGAACTTTGCAATATATATTGATTTTTTGTCTTTGATATGTATTCTGACAGTTTTTGTTATAAGTGTAACCCATATGCACGGACGTATTTTAAGATGTATTAAATCCATACTGACATTGCTGTCTGCAGTGATTTTGTGGAGAAATATAAACTCAATGGGATTGCAAATAACCAATGAATGGATTTTATCTGTATTTTTGCCGGCAATGATGTGTATTGATTGGATTTTGTTTGAAAAAAGAGGGACATATAATTTTGCGGATCCTTTAATTTGGCTGATCGGTGCTTTGTTTGCCGGAATGTGTATAAACTTTCTTGTGCGTAATATATTCGGAATAAACGATTATTTATATGTTCTGGGATTGTATGAAACAAAAAATGAATTTATAAATCTGTTTATAGCCGCGATTATAATCAGTCTTATAATGTATATTTTTGATTGTGTCATTTATTCCTTCAGCAAAGGAAAGGCGGAAAACGGAGCAGCGCTTATATATCGCGTTTTATTTATTATACTTGAATGTTATGCACTTTTCGTTGTTTCGGACGGAGATCTTTCCGGTTTGATTTACAATATGAGATATTTCCATATACTCAGTAATTTTTTGTGTACGGTATATATTGCTGTTGTTATAATTTTTAATCTGATAAAATTCAGATCTCTGAAAAAAAGTATGGTACTATGTCCGAGAATTAAAGGCGCATTTACGGTGTATATGGTTCTTACAATGCTTGCGCAGATATTTTGGGGTACGGGAAACTTCTATCTTTCACCGGCACAAATTATAATTTACTTTGCTGCACCCCTTATGATATTATTTGATTGGGTGATTTTTGATAACAGAGGGTATTATAGAATATATGATCCTCTGATATGGTTAATTCCTCCGGTAGTGTATCTATTATTTTCATATCCGTCTGTTATGAGCGGTGTTTATGAAATATTGGAAGGAAAAACCTTTTACGAAGTATTGCCCTATACAGCCGCGGCTGCTGTTGGGATAGGGTATATAATTTATATATTTGATAAAATATTCTCAAGAAGATGACGCGGAAAATAATCGTCACAAATCATTTATTTTAAGAAATTATTATTGCAGGTGCAGCTTAAAAGATGGATTACTTGTTTATTTGCTGTATTACGGTCAGGATGGAGATAATTTGAGGAGGTATTGCATAAGGCTATACCTCCTATTATCTATACAGGTAAAATCCTACTCTTTTTGTGATATTATAGTTTTAACTTTCAAAAGGTCAGTGGTGCCGTTTGTTCCGGAGGTTATTACAACCCTGTCACCGTCATTGACCTGTTCATGCATCTTTGCACAGGCTATTGCATGCGCATACATCTCATGAAGATCCTCCTGATAAATAGACTGTATGGGATATACGCCCCATACAATTGACAGTTGATGAAAAGTTTTATCATTGGGTGTTGTGCCTATTATATTTACCTTTGGTCTGAATTTTGCTACACGTCTTGCGGTATGTCCGGAGTTTGTGACGGCAATAATAGCATTTGCACCGATATCCTTTGCGGTTGTGCATGCTGCATCGCAAATTGCGTTTGTTATATCATTTTT
This sequence comes from uncultured Clostridia bacterium, assembly GCA_944392335.1. Lineage (GTDB taxonomy): Bacteria > Bacillota > Clostridia > UBA1381 > UBA1381 > RGIG1988. Next base: position 208,154 of record CALXWJ010000021.1, on the reverse strand, counting down.
GTCCGTACTGAATCTGATATTTTCATATATCCCCATTTCAAAAGCATCTTTTTCAGCTTGTTCCGCGATTTTGGACATTACGCTGACAACTAAAGCAGGATGGTCTCCTATTGCTGTTTCACCTGAGAGCATAATGGCGGAAGTGCCGTCAAAGACAGCGTTTGCAATATCCGTGATCTCAGCTCTTGTGGGAGTATTGTTGTGTATCATTGATTCAAGCATCTGTGTTGCCGTTATAACAGTTTTTCCGTGCTGTACACATTTTTCAATTAATTGCTTTTGAAGACCGGGCAGATGCTCAAAGGGGATCTCCACTCCCATATCACCGCGGGCTATCATTATGCCGTCGGAACGTTCCAGTATACTGTCAAAATTTCTGACGCCTTCGGTATTTTCTATTTTGGAGATTATCTTTATTTTACGTCCGCCGTGAAAATCAAGAAAATTTCTTAGTTCTTTTACATCATTCCCGTTTCTGACAAAAGACGCCGCAATGAAATCCACATCTTCTTTTATACCGAACAATAGATCTTCCTCGTCATTTTTGGAAATGAAAGGCATATCAAGATCAACGCCCGGGACATTTATTCCTTTTTTGTTTGTCAATAATCCTCCGACATCTACAATGCATATAATGTCATCTCCGATTATCTCTTTTACTCTCAGGCGTATCAGTCCGTCATTGATCAATATTATGTTGTTGACATTTAATTTTTTCGGCAGCGGTTTATATGTTATACTCACTTTTTTATTATCTCCGACGATGTCCCTTGCCGTCAGAATAAATTCATCACCGTGTTTTAATTGTGCGGAATTATCCTTAAACATGCCGATCCGTATTTCAGGACCCTTGGTATCGAGCATTATCGCGGCGGGTATTTTTAATTTTTTACGTACCGCTTTAAGGTTGTCTATTGTAAGCTTATGTGTCTCATGGGTTTGATGTGAAAAATTAAGTCTTGCAACATTCATACCGTTTAACAGCATTTCTTCAATTACTTCTTCGCTTCTTGAATTTGGACCAAGCGTACAAATTATTTTTGTTTTTCGCATTTCACATTCTCCGTTCCGCTGCATGGATAAATGAGTTTTGCAGCTGTTTTTAAATAATATATTCTAAGAAAACAAATTATTGTATCAATTTATTATTTATAAATTATTATTTATAAATTTTATATTTTTTACTCAAAATTTACTAAGATAAAGCAAAGAAATCTTTTATTGGTATATTTGATTGACAAAAATAAAGTTAAGATGTATAATATAATGCGGTTAACAGAAAACCGGATCGGATATAATATATAACATTAAAAGTATAACAATTATGGAGCGCAGATCAAAATGTTTGAAGAATATAAATATAAAACAGAGCTTCATGCTCATACATCACCAGTAAGCGGATGCAGTCATATTTTGCCGGAACATTTGGTTGATACGTATGTTCAAAGAGGATTTACATCGATTGCAATAACGAATCATTTTATGTATGACAAAAATAAAAGTACAGATCCGGCAAAAAAAATAGAATATTATTTAAATGATTATTATAAAGCAAAGAAATATGCCGAAAAATATGGTTTAAACATAATTCTTGGATGTGAGGCAAGAGTTTCGGAAAATGAGAACGATTATCTGATATATGGTATCAGGGATGAAGATTTATATAAAATAGAGGCTGTTTTGGATAACGATATTATAGGGTTTTATAAAGCCGTAAAAAATGATACGAATATGATATTTCAGGCCCACCCTTTTCGAGACGGCATGGTGCGGGCGGATTTAAGCAGTATTGACGGAATAGAAGCATTTAATCTTCATCCTACCCATAATTCGCGGGTCGGGGTTGCGGCACGGTATGCAAGAGAACACAATTTACAGATAATATGCGGTTCGGATTATCATGATGAAGGGTGCGACGCCTTGTGTTCAATATTGACAAAGGAAGAAATAAAAGACTCTATACAGCTTGCGGATATACTAAAGAAAAAAGAATATATTATTGAGATCAGCGGATATAAGTTATTATTGGATTAAATATGACGGTTGTCCGGAATATGATGAAAATTTTTATAAAGGCAAAAAATTCAGAGTATATAATTATTTGCGAAAAAGGTGATAAAGATTAATAAAGAACAAATACTAAAGGAATATTTCGGACATTCCTGCTTCAGGAAGGGACAGGAAAAAATAATAGATGAAATATTATCCGGAAGAGATATAATGGGTATTATGCCTACGGGATCGGGAAAATCGCTGTGTTTCCAGGTCCCTGCACTTATAATGAGCGGTATTACATTGGTCATTTCACCTCTTATTTCGCTTATGAAGGATCAAGTAAACGCATTGATACAAAACGGCGTCAAGGCAGCATATTTAAACAGCTCTCTTACATATAATCAGTATCTTGAAGCAATAAGACGGGCAAAGCTCGGAGCGTATAAGATAATATATGTTGCGCCGGAAAGACTGTTAACGGATAATTTTATTCAATTTGCCAAATCCATCGATATTTCAATGATCGTTGTTGATGAAGCGCATTGTATATCACAATGGGGACAGGATTTCAGGCCGGATTATTTAAAAATCACACAGTTTGCAAACAGTCTTTCAAAAAGACCGGTTATGTGCGCGCTGACCGCAACCGCTACCAAAATCGTCAGGGAAGATATCATAAAAATACTTGAGCTTGATGATCCGTTTGTATTAACAACAGGTTTTGACAGAGAAAACCTTTATTTTGAAGTGATAAAAACCTCATCAAAATTTGAACGATTGCTTGGGATATTAAGAGAAAATAAAGGTCGGTATACGATTATTTACTGCAATACAAGGAAAAATGTAGAGAACGTATGTGAAAAATTGCAAAAAAACGGATACGCCGCGACACGTTATCATGCAGGCTTGGATGATTCGGAAAGAAAAAAGAACCAAGAAGATTTTCAAAACGATATATTCAGTATAATGGTGGCAACAAATGCTTTCGGAATGGGAATTGATAAATCAAATGTTTCCATGGTAATACATTATAACATGCCAAAGAGCGTTGAGGAATACTATCAGGAGGCGGGGCGCGCGGGAAGAGACGGCAGTGAGTCAAAATGCTATCTGATGTATTCTGTTTCGGACGTGTATACAAATAGATCAATGATCGAAAAAAATGAACCCAATCCTGACCTGACGCCGGATGAAAACAGACGTATTAAAGAACTTGACATGAACAGATTAAGAGATATGGTAAGATACTGTGAAACAACAAGATGTTTAAGAGGGTATTTGCTTGACTATTTCGGTGATAAGTCCATTAAACAGTGTAATAAATGTTCAAATTGCCTCAGTACATTTTTCAGCGAGGATATAACAGTTGCGGCAAAGAAAATATTTTTGTGCGTTACGGAGCTTGGCACAAGACACAGGGCTTTCGGAAAGAATGTATTATGTGATATTTTAACAGGAAATAAAAGCAATAAAAGGATCAAAGAGTTCGGACTTGATGATATGTTTTTTTTCGGTAGCCTTAAGCAATATAAAAAAGAAGAGATATACAAATATATTGAATCATTGATCGAATTAAACTATCTTCATATAAATATTGAAAGATATAATGTGGTAGAGCTTACCGATAAGGGCAGGCTTGCGGTCAATGATGATAACAATATTGTCATAAAAGTCAAAAAGGAACGGGAAGAAGAAAAACCGCAGAGAATAAAGAAAAAGGTGACAGGATCAATTGCAGGCGAGGACTTATTCACTGAATTGAAAAAGCTTAGGATGCATATTGCAAGCGTAAGAGGGATACCGCCGTATACTGTATTTACAGATATGTCTTTGAGAGATATGATTGATAAAATGCCGCGAAATGATGAGGAATTTTTGCAAATATCAGGTGTGGGTGCACTAAAACTGAAAAAATACGGCAAAGAGTTTTTGAGTGTTATAAACAAATACAGAAAGGACAAGTAAAATGTCAACAAAACTTTTAATTATACGCCACGGGCAGAGTATAGGAAATCTTAATGAGAGATTTTTGGGACATACCGATCTTGACCTGTCGGAAAAAGGCTATAAACAGGCCGAAGCGACAGCCGAATTTTTAAAAAACGTACATATTGATAAAATATATTCAAGCGATCTGATAAGGGCGTACAATACGGTTTTGCCGATTGCAAAAAGCCATAATCTGAAAATAATAACAAGTAAGAATTTAAGAGAGATATATGCAGGCGAATGGGAAAACAAGTCCTATGCTTTTTTATCTGAGCATTTTCCGACTGAATATGCGGCATGGAAAAATGATATCGGCAACGCAAAATGCAACGGCGGGGAGAGTGTTACTGAGCTCTCAAAAAGGATCTATGCGGAATTTGAAAAAATTGCGCAGGAAAATATAGGCAAAACGGTATGTATCGGCACTCATGCAACTCCTATCAGAACATTTTATGCCGCGTGTAAATCTATAGATAAGGACGAAATGCATCAAATCCCTTGGGCGTCGAATGCGTCAATAACAACGGCATATTACAGTGATGGAAAATTTGAGATCGAAGAATATGGATATGACCTTCATTTGGGAGAAATATCTTCGTTTTTTTCATCCAATATCTGATGATATGTGCCCTTTGCTCAATTTATTGTTGACTAATAAAAAAAAATATGATACAATTGTGATATAATCGTTGGTTTTGTGTGTAAAATACATGAACGAATTTAAAAGGGTTTTCAATATTATTTTTCCTGAAAGGATTATTTATTATTATGAAAAAAACATATAACAGATATACACAATATAGCATACCGTTACTGTGTATGATTATATTGTTTGTTGTCGGTATATTTAATATTTTTAAAGATAATGCAGGTATTGCAGCGGTAGAATTTATTGCCGGCATTTGTATCATAATATACATGATTGCATCAACAAAAACACGCGCAAAGGAAATGGCGGAATTCATGTCCATTATAACTGAAAAAAGCGGTAATATGGCAAATGAAGTTTTGTCGAGATTCCCATTGCCGATGGTAGTGCTTAGCATTGACGGAAAAATAGTCTGGTTTAACGAAATGGTTTCCGGAATGTTATCTCAAAATGTTCTTTACGGCGTATCGCTGCCTGAGATGATCCCGGCTTTAAAGTGGACTGAAATTTTAAAATCCACCGATACAATAGATGTCAATATTGAATATAATGGGCGGTATTATAATGTTTTGGGAAATATAATAAAGCGTAAGGACGATGAAAGTGATAATGAATTATATTCGGTTTTGCTTTATTTTAATGATAAGACCGAAGAACTGAAGGCTAAAAAGCTTCACATGGATGAAAAGGTCGATGTTGCGATCATTTCAATAGACAATTACGACGATGTTTTTCAATCCATGGATGACAGCAAGAGTCAGGAAACGATCGGGAAAATAAATTCACTTGTTTCAAAATGGGTCGCTGAAGGAAAGGGCGTAATGAAAAAAACCGATTCCGACAGATATCTCGTTTTTTTTGAACATCAATATCTTGAAAATTATATTAAAACAAAGTTTGATATTCTTGAAAATGTAAGAAATATCGGCGATGAAATAAAGGAACCTATAACAATAAGTATAGGCATCGGAACTGGCGCACATTTGATAGAAAACGAAAGCTATGCAAGAAATGCCGTAGAAATGGTTTGGGGCAGAGGCGGAGACCAGGCCGCTATAAAGGATCAAGAGCAGTTTAAATTTTACGGAGGTACGGCAAAGGATTACGAAAAGAGTACAAGAGTAAAGACAAGGATGTTTGCAAGGACTTTAAGAGAAGTGATCATCCATGCCGATAAGGTGTTTTTTATGGGACATACCGCGGCGGATTATGATTCCTTTGGTGCAAGCATAGGCTTGATGAGTGCCTGCAGGATTTTAAATACAAATTCATATATAATACTTGACAATTCACCGGCAATAAAACCGATATATGATGAAATGATAAAAATGCCTGAATATCAGAATATAGTTATTTCACCCAACGAGGCGGCAGAGATCATAACAAAGGAAAGTGTTCTTATCATTTTGGATACACACAGACCGTCGATGCTTCCGGGAAAAGATTTGTTAAAAGCGGTAAGCAAGATCGTCTTAATTGATCATCACAGGAGAAGTACCGAGTTTATTGATAATGTGTCATTGTCGTATCTTGAGCCATATGCTTCTTCTACATGTGAAATGGTAACCGAAATATTGCAGTATATAGACGACAGGAAAAAAATGTCCACGTTTGAAGCAAAAGCGCTGTACATGGGTATTCTTATGGACACCAAAAATTTTGTTACAAAAACGGGAGTACGGACATTTGAGGCTGCATCATATCTGAAGCGTTACGGCGTTAATACCATGGAGGTCAAAAAACTGTTTAATTTATCATTTAATGATTACGTTAAACGTCTTGATATCATAAAAAGAACAGAAGTGTGGAACGGAGATATTGCCGTTTCTGTTTGTGAAGAAGGCTTTAACAACATGCGTGTTATTTCGTCGCAGGCGGCCGATGAAATGCTTAACATCTCAGGCATAAAGGCAGCCTTTGTAATATATCCGGGCGAAAACGGCGCTTGTTTTTCCGCAAGGTCCTTCGGGGATTTGAACGTTCAGGTTATAATGGAAAAGCTCGGAGGCGGGGGTCATTTGACCGTTGCGGGATGTCAGCTTAAAAATGTTTCGGTAACGGAAGCCAGGGAAAGGCTTAAAAATTCTATAAAAGAATATATTGAAGAAAACAAAAAATAACTCGACGGAGGTAATATAAAATGAAGGTCATTTTAAATCAGGATGTAAAAGGGCAGGGTAAAAAAGGTGATTTGATAAATGTATCCGACGGATATGCAAGAAATTTCCTGCTGCCGAAAAAATTAGCAAAGGAAGCAACAAAAGAAAATATAAATGTGATGAAAAGCCAAAAAGAAAGCAGGGAGTACAGACAGCAGATGGAGCTTGAGGAAGCTCAGGCTACTGCGAAGAAAATCGACGAGGTGACCGTTACGCTTACTGCAAAAGCGGGAGATAACGGTAAGCTGTTCGGATCAATTACATCTAAAGATGTATCGGAAGCTCTTACGATGCAGCATCATATTAAAATTGACAAAAAGAAATTCGTTATGCCCGACGGTATAAAATCGCTGGGAACAACAATTGTTGAAATAAAGATTCATACAGGCGTCAGTGCGAAATTGAAGGTTGAAGTCAAAGAAGAAAAATGATTCTAAAATAAAATTTAATCAATGCTGTTTAAAGGGAATATCGTCATGTTATTCTCTTTATTGTAAGGTGAAATTATGGCAAAAAATAATCAGAACAAAGAAAAAAATGAAATGCAATCTCTTAATTTTGCTGACAGACAGCTGCCGCACAGCAAAATTGCGGAGCAGTCTGTTTTGGGCAGTCTTTTTTCAAGTTCGCTTGCAGTCAGTGTTGCTTGTGAGATATTAAAGCCGGATGATTTTTATTTCAGTCAAAACAGAGAGATTTTTGCTGTCATGCTTGAACTGTTTAATGAAAATATTAAAATAGATATGGTTTCGGTTACAGAACGTCTGAATCTCCGCGATAAGCTTGATGCGGTCGGAAATGTTCAGTATTTGACATCATTGGTCGTAAATGCACCGACTACCGGAAATGTTGAATATTATGCCAAGATAATAAAAGATAAAGCGACCCTGCGCCATTTGATATACAGTACACAAAGTATTTTGAATATGGCGTATGATGAAGATGATTTAACGGAAAAAATTCTTGGGCGTTCCGAGCAAATGATATTAGACGTTGCCTCCGATAATGAACAGTCTGATATCGTACATATAAGCGACATTATAATGACGGCTTATGATGACATGGTCCAAAATTCTTTGAATAAAGGAAATGTGACCGGTATCCCGACCGGATTTAATTGCATAAACAATGCAACCGGCGGACTTCATGGCGGAGAATTAATTATAATTGCAGGACGTCCCGGTATGGGAAAATCAAGTTTAGCAGTTAATATTGCAGAAAATGTAGCAATTGATAACGGTATCCCGGTAGCTATTTTTAATTTGGAAATGTCAAAAAGTATGATTGTCAATCGTATTATATGCTCACAGGCATTGGTAGATTCTCAAAATGTCAGAAAGGGTGAATTTACACCGGAGGACTGGATGCAGATATGCGCAAAAATCGATACGATCTCATCATCTCCGATCTATATAGACGACACATCATCTATCACTGTCCCGGAAATAAAAGCAAAATGCAGAAGATTAAAACAGACCAAAAATCTCGGCTTGATCGTTATAGACTATTTGCAGCTCATGCAGGGAACGGGAAGGGTTGAATCACGTCAAAATGAAATATCTGAAATTTCAAGATCATTAAAGGTAATGGCAAAGGAACTTGATATTCCGGTCATTGCATTGTCGCAGCTATCCAGAACAAGTGAGTCGAGAAGCGACAAACGTCCTTTGCTTTCCGATCTTCGTGAATCGGGAGCTATCGAACAGGATGCGGACATTGTTATGTTTTTGTATCGTGATGAGTATTATAACAAAGAATCGACTAAGAAGAATATTGCGGAAGTGATCATTGCAAAACAAAGAAGCGGTTCTACCGGAACATTTGAACTGGGCTGGCAGGGGCGTTATACAAAGTTTGTAAATATTGATTATACTGCTAATGAGCAATAAAATCGATAGAGTTGAATGCCATTTGTTTGATTTTGACATTTTTTTATTTGTAAATTATTAAGAAACTACGGTAGTTACATATTTATCTGACTCTAATTTATATGCAAAATTCAAAGTTTTTACAAATTAATGTATCAAAAGAGGGAACAATTTATGACAAAACAACTTATAATGAAATACATAATTTGCTTGGTTACTGTGTTTACTCTAACAATGCAGGTGAATGCGCAAAATGTACAATTAACAGAAATACAGAATGATGCAACGAACAATCATGAGTATACCGTAACATCGGAAAATACAGCAAAAAACGAGATGTTAATTTCAGAAGGATCCGACATGAATAAAACGGAATCACCTTCGGTGATAACATCAAATGAGATATCTTTTAATGTACATATAGAATATTCAAAAAATTTAATTCCTCAAAATATGGTATTCGGCATATATTCGCCGGAAGGTCAATTTTGGGGAGCGCAAAGAATTTGGGTAAGTGATATAGGTGCAGATCATACAATAAGATTTGAAGTGCCCGAATATATATTGGGTGAAACCTTATATTTAAAACTTTTCAGCGGCGCGGAAAAAATTCAATATGTATATGACTTTTATGGTATTGAAGATATGATACCCATCGAAACATTTGTTTATTACTCCGAAGAAGAAGGCAGGCTCATATACGGGAACGATTTTTCCATAAGTGCGACTCCTGTAACGGGAAGGACAGTCAGAGGCTATGCGAACGGATGGGAACTTTATTTTAAAAATCCGGCAAAAATCATTGGCGGAGTTTGCATGATCCCAATGTATGAATACCTGGAAGCTTTATTTATGACCGATTGTGTAATGATAGATGAAGCAAACGGAAGAATAGAAATAAACGCAAACGGACATACAATAGTATTTTTCTTAAACGGGAATGATATGTATTGTGACGGTGCTGTAACGTATTCTGATGCAGTGCCTCAAAAAATAAACGGTGTTATTTATATTCCTTTCAGATTTTTGGTTGAAGGGCTGGGAGGAAGTATATCGGTACAAGACACTGACGGTATAATGAATGTATATGCAAATTTATATTATGACAATGAGACTGCTGCGGAAAAATTTGTGAATGACCGAGGAATAAAAAGCAGTACGGATTATCTTGTGTGGGTGTCAAAAAGCAATCATACCGTGACGGTATTTTTGGATGAAAACGGGGTATGGGATGAAATTAAAGTTTTCCCATGTTCTATAGGCGCGCCGTCCACTCCTACAATAACCGGACAGTATGAGTATTTTTCAAGAGAATCGAGGTGGAGCTATCCTAATTATTATGTAGGGCCTATTATGCGTTTTTATAAAGGATATGCACTTCACAGCACATTATTAAGATATGACGGTACCGATTATGACGCGCGTGTCGGAGAAAATATTTCACACGGCTGTATTCGGCTTGAACCGGAAAATATTAATTGGATGGTTGACATGGTACCTCTTCAGACTAAAATATACATAACCGAACAATGAGAGTATAAGCAATTCAGAAAACATTTGCAGTTAAGGAGATTGTTATGAAATTGTTATTTGCATCTGATATTCACGGTGATGCTGTGGATTGTGAGAATTTAAAGAATAAATTTTTTGAAGAAAAAGCGGATTATATGGTTTTATGCGGGGATTTGTTATATCATGGCCCAAGGAATGATTTGCCTAAAAACTATGCCCCTAAAAAGGTAATAGAGATATTAAATTCCATGTCGGAATATATTATGGCTGTAAGGGGAAACTGTGACGGTGAAGTGGATCAAATGGTTTTGGATTTTCCGATACTATCCGATTATCTTGTTATTTTTGATAATAATATAAGAATGTATATAACGCATGGCCATATATTTAATAATGAAAATAAACTCAAAATTAAAGATAACGATATTATGATATGCGGCCATACCCACATTTTGGCTATGGAAAAAAGAGAAAATTATATATATCTTAATCCCGGATCGGTTACGATACCCAAAGAAAATAATCCTAAAACATATATGATTTATGAAAATAAAAAATTCAGTATCAAAGACTTTAACTCAAATGTTATTAAAGAATATATTGTGAAATAATAAATCGAGGAGGACACTTATGCTGCCGGAAGACCCTGTTATATTATTAAGCTTTATAAACACGAAATTAAGAGACCAATACAGCAGTATTGAAGAACTGTGTTCGGATTTCAATGTTAAAAAGGCTTTTATTGATGAGAAGTTAAAAAATATAGGCTATGAGTATGTAAAGGATATAAATCAATATAAATAGTCTGAAAATATAAAATTAATAATGCCTCCCGTGGTATTCGGAAATGAAAACCATGGGAGGCATTTGTATAGTCAAACTAAATGCTGCAATATTTAAAATTCAGCATGTTCAAGATCGATCAGATAACGTTTTATATCCAATCCCCCGGCATATCCGGTAAGCTTTTGATTGCTGCCGATAACTCTGTGACAAGGTATGATTATAGGTATCGGATTTTTGTTATTTGCGTTTCCGACTGCCCTTGCCGCTTTTTTATTACCACATTTTTCCGCTATGTATTTATATGATACCAATTTACCGTAGGGTATTTTTAAAAGCTCAGTATAAACACGACGGCAAAACGGTGTTGCATTTATTTTTAACGGAAGAGAAAATTCAAACAGCCTGCCTTCAAAATATGCTGTCAGTTGTGAATGTGCTTCGCGAAGTAACGGTGTTATTTCTGTATTTTGTTCTTTTTTAAAGGCAATCCTTATAATGCTTTTATCATCCGAATATATTGACAAATATCCTATCGGAGAAATAAAGGAAAATGAATTTATCATAATTATCAAACGCTTTCAAAAATCAGATTATTTGTTATGTGCTTTTTTATATTCAAGACTTGCTTTTATAAATGATGCAAACAAAGGATGAGGCCTGTTCGGACGGGATTTGAATTCGGGATGAAATTGAACGCCCAAATGCCATTTGTTTGCAGGGACTTCCACCATTTCCACAAGTCGGTCATCCGGGGATTGACCGCAAATGACCAAACCCTTTTCAATTGCTTTTTGTCTGTATTCATTATTGAATTCATAACGGTGACGATGCCTTTCGTAAATCAGATCCTGATCGTATATTTCTTTACCCAAAGTATCGGGAGTAAGTTTGCAGGGGTATAATCCCAAACGCATGGTTCCGCCCAGATCTTCTACGTCCTTTTGCTCCGGCATAAGGTCGATTACTGGATACGGCGTATCGGGATTTATTTCCGAGCTGTTGGCGTCTTTCAATCCCAATACATTTCTTGCAAATTCAATAACCGCGATCTGCATACCGAGACAAATTCCAAAGTATGGGATATCATGTTCTCTTGCGTATTGTGCGGCAATTATTTTACCTTCGATACCTCTGTCTCCGAAGCCTCCGGGTACCAAAATACCATCGCTGCCGTTTAAGTATTTGTCAGCGGTTTTCGAGGTAATATCTTCCGAATTTACCCAGTTTATGTTAACATTTGTATAGTTTGCTATCCCGCCGTGCTTCAATGCTTCAACTATAGATATGTAAGCATCGTGCAGAGAAACATATTTTCCGACCAAAGAAATTTTTACGGCGTCTTTTTCCTTCATAAGGTCCTTAACAACATTTACCATGCTTGTCCAATCATCAAGATCAGGGGTTTTGTCTTCAATACCCAGGCGTTTGCATACCATTTTGGCAAATCCTTCGTTTTCAAGCGCCAAAGGGACTTCATACAAAGTATCCAAATCAAGATTGGGTATAACATATTGTTCAGAAACATTGCAGAATAGGCCTATTTTCGCCGCAAGCCCTTGTTCCAACGGTTTTTCAGTCCTTAAAACTATCATATCCGGTTGTATACCTAAACTCAGCAGTTCTTTAACGCTGTGCTGTGTGGGTTTGGATTTTTGTTCGCCGGAGGTTGTAATGCAGGGAACCAATGTCAAATGAATGTACATACAGTTTTCTTTACCGACTTCTGTAGATACCTGTCTGATCGCTTCCAAAAACGGCGTGCTTTCTATATCTCCCACAGTACCTCCGATTTCGGTAATAACAATATCTGTTTGTTGTTCTTTTGCAACTCTGTACACTCTTGATTTTATTTCATTTGTAATGTGCGGGATCACTTGGACGGTTTTTCCTTCGTAATCTCCGCGTCTTTCTTTTGATATAACGGACCAGTATATCTTTCCGGTCGTAACGTTGGAATTTACACTGAGATTTTCATCTATAAATCTTTCGTAGTGTCCCAAGTCAAGATCGGTCTCTGCTCCGTCGTCAGTAACAAATACTTCACCATGCTGATATGGACTCATTGTTCCAGGATCCATGTTGATATATGGATCAAATTTTTGCATTGTTACATTATATCCTCTTGCTTTTAATAATCTTCCCAAAGAAGCGGCAGTAATACCCTTTCCAAGACCAGAAACCACGCCTCCGGTGACAAAAATGTATTTTGTATTCATTATACATACTCCTCCTATATTTATATAGCCTATTGCTTGTGTTTCTTTACAAATCTGTCAATTCGCTTTAAAGCTTTATCTATGCTTTCGACTGAATATGCATATGAACATCTGACAAAACCTTCTCCGCTTTCGCCGAATGCATTGCCCGGTACAACAGCAACCTTTTCTTCATCCAACAGCTTTTGACAAAACTCTTCACTTGTCATATTCAGTGATTTTATACATGGGAATACATAAAAAGCGCCAAGCGGCTCAAAGCATGACAATCCCATGCTGCGGAAGCCTTCAAGGATATATCTTCTTCTGTTATTGTATTCTCTTACCATTTCGGCAACGTCTTTGTCGCAGTTTTTCATTGCTTCGATGGCGGCAAATTGGCTTGTTGTAGGCGAGGACATAATGGCGTATTGATGTACTTTGGTCATTGCTTTTATTACGGCTTCAGGACCCAGTGCGTATCCCAGTCTCCAGCCTGTCATTGCAAATGCCTTGGAAAATCCGTTTACAACAATTGTTCTTTCCTTCATTCCGTCGATTGCTGCAAAGCAGGTATGTCCTTCGGGTGTATATGTTAATTCACTGTATATTTCATCGCTCAGCACCATAATATCGGTACCTCTTAATACTTCCGCGATTTCTTCAAGATCTTTTTTTGTCATTACCGCGCCGGTAGGGTTATTCGGATAGGGAAGGATTAGCAATTTGGTTTTATCGGTAATTTTACTTTTCAACTGTTCCTTTGTAAGTTTGAAATTATCCTCTTCTTTTGTTTCGATCGGGATGGCAACACCGTTTGCGAGAGTTGCACATGGTTTGTAGCATACAAAGCTCGGTTCGGGGATAAGAACTTCATCGCCTTCGCTGATAAGACATCGAACAGCCAGGTCAATTGCCTCACTTCCCCCCACAGTAACCAGTACTTCGGTTTTAGGATTATATGAAACATTGTATTTTCTTTGAGTGTAATTACATATTTCCTCTCTTAATTCCATTAATCCCGCATTTGCGGTATAAAATGTTTTACCTGTTTCCAAAGAATAAATACCTGCTTCACGTATTGACCACGGAGTATGGAAATCCGGTTCACCGACGCCCAAAGAAATTGCATCACTCATTGTTGAAACAAGATCAAAAAACTTCCGAATGCCTGAGGGAGGTATTGTTTTTACTTTATTATTCAATAATTTTTCATAATCTATCATAATGTTATCACCTGTCTTGTGTCTTTTTCATCACTGTAAAATATCAGACCGTCGTCTTTGTATTTTTTCAGTACAAAATGTGTTGCGGTACTTATAACCGAATCCATAGGCGCGAGCTTTTGAGCTACAAACAATGCAACCTCTTTCATCGAAGAACCGTCAATAATAACACATAGATCATAGGAACCGGACATAAGGAATAAAGATTTGACCTGTGGATATTTATAAATTCTTTCAGCTACTTTATCATATCCTTCGCCTCTTTGAGGCGTTATTTTTAATTCTATCAAGGCGCTGACAATTTCTGTATCCGTCACGTCCCAATTTATCATTGTCTTGTAACCGACAATAATGTTATCTTTTTCAAGCCCGGCTATGATCGAAGCAACTTCTTCTTCGGTTTTGCCTGTCATTTGTGCTATTTGTTCCTTTGAGATCATAGGCCCGTTTTGTTCAAGAATTTTTAAAATATCCGTCGATTCACTCATAACATTAAATCCCTTCTTATATTTTATTTTGGATTGGTTATATTGCGGTATTTTTTAAATATCATTTTTTAAAAACCGCTGTTCATATTAAACAAACCATATTTTACTACCTATTCTATATATTATACAACATATTATGATAAATTTCTATACCTTTTTTAAAATTTTTATAAAAAATATATATAAATTTTTATATTTTTCGTATGGTTGTTTTGTATTTTAATTTATATGAATAATAAATGAAAAATATATCATTGTTTAACAGGTGGTTTAAAATTTATACTATAACATAGATAAAACTGTTATTTATATATTTTTACCTTTTATAAATAATAATTAAATAAAAATATATGCAATATTCATAAAAAAACTAATAAAACTTTAAACAGTTTTTTAGTGCATTGATTGTTTAAAGTAAAAAAATATGTGGTAAATATATTATATGTATTAATATGACCAAATTTTGATTTATACTGAACATATAAATAAGAACTATTTAAAAAGGAGGAAAAACAAATGGGTAATTTTAAAATGGACACGATCAGAAATGTTGTTGTAATGGGGCATGGGAAATGCGGGAAGACAACATTGACGGAGGCAATGCTTTTAAACAGCGGCGCTATTGACAGAATGGCTAAAGTAGCAGACGGAGGAACGGTTTCCGACTTTGACCCCGAAGAAGTTAAAAGACAATGCTCAATTTCAGCTTCTATGATCCCGATTGAATGGAAGGGTATGAAATATAATATTATTGATACACCGGGGTATTTTGATTTTGTAGGAGAAGTTAAAGAAGGCTTGAGAGCTGCAGATTCCGCACTTATAGTATTGAGCGGACGTAGCGGCGTATCGGTCGGAACGGAACAGGTGTATAAGTATGCGCGTACAAAAGGCGTGCCGATTATGTTCTTTGTAAATAAAATGGATGATGACAGAGCAGATTATATGAACACTCTTGAACAAATGAAAGAAAAATTCGGCAAAGCCGTTACACCTTTTGTTATACCGATAAGAGAGGGAGATAAATTTAAAGGTTATGTAGATATAGTTGATATGACGGCAAGGAGATATGAGGGTATCGACAGAATAGATATTCCGGTACCCGAAGGTATGGAGGAGACGATCCAGCCTTTGAGAGATATGATCATGGAAGCCGTTGCCGAAACCGACGATGCTTTGATGAACAAATATTTTAACGGAGAAGAATTTACTTTTGATGAAATAAAAAAAGCTATAAGACAAGGTGTTAAAGACGGGACGATCTATCCGGTATACTGCGGAACGGGACAGGAAAATGTCGGGATAATGAGCCTTATGGACGGTATCGGAAAGTATCTGCCCAATCCCAATGAAATCACTGAAATTGCACATAATTCCAAAACGGGCGATCCTGTTGAGGTCGTTCAGGATGCACAGGATACAACCTCAGCCATAGTATTTAAAACCATTGCAGACCCGTATGTAGGTAAAATGTCATTGTTCAGAGTATATTCGGGCAGTGTAAAAGCAGACAGTACATTATATAATCCAAATAAGGATACCACCGAAAAAATAGGTAAGGTTTATACGCTCATCGGCAAAAAACAAGTCGAGGTAAAGTCTGTTGACGCAGGAGATATCGGAGTTGTTGCAAAACTGGATCAAACAAAAACCGGGGATACTTTGTGTGCCGAAAACAAGAATATTATTTTAAGCGGTATAGATTTTCCGCAGCCTGTATTATCAATGGCGGTATATCCGGTTTCCAAGGGTGACGAAGAAAAAATTGTCAGCGGTTTGATGAAATTGACGGATGAAGACCCTACATTTACTGTAACCAATAATACCGAAACAAAACAAACTTTGATCAACGGTCAGGGAGAACAGCATATTGACGTTATTATCAACAAGTTAAAATCAAAATACGGCGTCAATGTCAGATTGGAAGACCCAATAGTTCCGTACAGAGAAACAATTCTCGGAACATCGACTGTTGAAGGCAAGCATAAAAAACAATCAGGCGGTCACGGACAGTATGGTCATGTTAAGATCCAGTTTGAAAAGGGCGTTACCGAGGATATGATTTTTGAAGAAAAGGTATTTGGAGGAAGTGTCCCGAAAAATTATTTCCCTGCTGTTGAAAAGGGCTTGAGAGAGGCCTGCGAACATGGTGTTTTGGCAGGATATCCGGTTGTAAATCTTAAGGCAACTCTTTTGGATGGCTCATATCATCCTGTTGATTCCTCCGAAATGGCATTTAAGATGGCGGCAGCAATTGCTTATAAAGAAGGTCTAAAACAAGCAAAGCCTGTTTTGTTAGAGCCTATCGGATATTTAAAGGTATATATTCCTGAAAATATTATGGGTGATATAATAGGTGATATTAATAAGCGCCGCGGTCAGATCATGGGAATGGGTGAGAGCGACAAAGAAGGACTTAACCTTGTTGAGGCTGAAGTACCTATTTCTGAAATGAACAAATATGCTACCGATTTGCGTTCAATGAGTCAGGGCAGAGGTTCATTTACTTTTGAATTTACAAGATATGAAGTTGCTCCGTCCAATATCGCCGAAAAAGTAATAGCCGAGTCCAAAAAAGAAGATTAATAAAATTTGTGATATATGATTGAAAATATGAGGGGCTGTGACAAAATAACAGCTGAATAAAAAGGAAAATGAGGACGATTGCGGTTGCAAAAGTCCTCATTTTTTGGTATAATTAAATTGCGAAAAAAATTAAACCTAAGGAGATTATACCACAATGGGCAGATATTTTCAACTATTAATTTCAGAAGAATTTGCAGAAAGAAGAATCCCGGAAGATGACAGTGTTCGCTTACTTGATCAAATTGTTGATGAATTGGATTTACATTCATTAGCTAGTTCGTATTCCCGCGTAGGCAGAAAAAGTGCAACAAGCCCAAGAACACTATTGAAGCTAATGATATATGCTAATATGGAAGGTATATACTCCAGCAGAAGTATAGAAAGCTCTTGCAAACGTGATATTAATCTCATTTGGCTGTTAAACGGAGAAAAGGCTCCTAATTATCGTGAGATAGCACGTTTCAGGAGTAAAAGGTTAAGTGAATGCATTCAGAGAAAAAGAACCATGAGCAAAATGATTTAAAAAATCATATTGTCACAGCCTCTTTTAAATTAACAATTTTTTAACAAAATATTCTTATGGAATCTACATAATTGTTCTATAATATTAAATAGTTAATATTTTTGTAATATTTTATAAAATTCTGCATATAATGTAGTATTGTATTAAAATTAACATTTATATTAAATAAAAACATTATTACATATGTTACGGTATATGAAAGGAATGATTAAAATGCAGATTCATTTGAGAGGGGCACTTTTACTTATTGTATTTACATTATGCAATCTATACTTAGTAAATAAAATATGTATAGGAGGTTACGATGTTGTTGCCGAAGGAGAAACAATAGGATTTGTGGAAAATATTGAAGATGTTACCGATATTACCGAAAAGATGGATAATGAGCTTTATGAAAGCTACGGTATAGACAGATCGCTTGCGGATAAAATAGAGCTTGTTGAAAAGGTCGATTTTAAAAATAATATTTCAGACAAAGAGGAGCTTGAGCGTCAGATAAGTGATCTCTCCGATCTGATCTGCTGTGGATATACACTTATTATTTCGGATAATGAAACAATTACGTTTAAAAGTTATGACGATTTGCTTATTACACTTGCAAAACTCCAACGTGATTATGTTATGGACAATGCCGAAATGGGATTTTGTGAAAATATTGAATATAAAAAGGAGTATGTAAGCAAGAAAAAGATTTATGATGTTGAAACCGGATATAATTATCTGAAAGAAAATATGCTTTTAAATGTTGTAAGCAAAGTCCGCCAAGAATATGCAAGTACGATAAATTATGACACAACACAGATAAATGATGATACAATGTATAAAGGAAGCGTTGAGATAATACAAGAGGGAGAAGTAGGAGAAAGTCTTGTCAGCGCTGAAATAGAATATATAAACGGTGAAGAAAATACAAGAAAAATAATAAGTGAACAAATCATAACACAACCGGTCGCACAGATTGAAAGGATCGGTACATTAGACCCGCCGCCGGGATATGGTACGGGTGAGTTTATATATCCTGTTTCGGGAACATTGACATCCGAATTCGGCCCCAGATGGGGCAGCACGCACGGGGGCATTGATCTTGCCGCCTCGACCGGAACACCTATCAGTGCATCGGATAACGGTACAGTGATATTTGCCGGTGAAAGCGGAACATATGGACTGCTGGTAAAGGTTGACCATGGAAACGGATATGTAACTTATTATGCTCATTGCTCTCAGATCAATGTTGCGGTGGGAGATGTTGTAACAAAAGGTGAAACGATCGCCCTTGTGGGAAGCACCGGAAACAGCACCGGGCCTCATTGCCATTTTGAAATAAGATATAATAATGTTCAACAAGATCCGCTTTCGTATTTAAAATAAGTATAACCGGCAAAGATATCCGCCGCCTCTGTAGGGAGTGTTAAATAAAGTAAATCATATAAAAAAACTGCTTAAACTCAATTTGCAGAGTCTAAGCAGTTTTTTTTAAATTATCGATTTCAAACCGAAATATGCAATTATTACTACACCGAGTATGATCCTATAATATCCGAAAGCCTTGAAATCGTGTTTTCTGATATAATCCATCAAAAATTTAATGGCAAATACCGAAACGATAAAAGAAACAAGAGTACCTACGATCAAAACGGAAATTTCCGTACCGGTAAAAACAAAACCAAAATCGCTTATGTATTTATATATTCTGAACAGACTTGCGCCAACCATTGCGGGAATGGCGAGAAAGAAAGAATACTCTGCTGCGATCTCACGGGATGTACCCAAAATTACGGCTCCCATAATAGTAGACCCGCTTCTTGAAGTACCCGGGATGATCGACAATGCCTGGAATAAACCTATTCCAAAGGATTTTGAATATTTTAATTTTTTTATTGAATCTGTTTTGGGTTTTTTATTCATACTTTCTATTACAATAAAAAGTATACCGTAAACAATAAGAGCTATTGCGATTATTACGGGTTGATCGGGAATAACATCATTGAATAAAACCCCTGCAATGGCAACAGGGATAGAACCCACAATAACTTTAAACCACATTTGCCATGTATCTCTTTTTTCTTCTGAGGTTTTTTTGAAAGAAAATGGATTAAGTTTATGAAAGTATAAAACAACAACGGCAAGAATAGAACCGAGCTGTATTATGACTTCAAACAGACTCCAGAACTCTTCGGAGCAATCCAATTTTAAAAATTGATTTATCAGTATCAAATGCCCCGTGCTTGAAATGGGCAGCCATTCCGTTATACCTTGAACAATTCCGAGAATTGCTGATTTAATGATTTCCAATATATACATAAATAATCTCCATTCTGATAATTTTCTATAATGTCTGATAAAAATAATACAAGCAAAACGTGCGTTTGTAAAACTTTTGATGTAGAATTATTAGGTGAGTCTACAAAACGCACGGTTTACTGTCAATATATCAACATTGCATAAATTGACTAATACTATTTATCTGTTTTTTCAGATGCTTTATTTACAAATTCCACCAATAGATCTGCAGTTTTTTCCAGTCCAAGTACACCTGTATTGACACAAATATCATAGTTGGAAACGTTGCCCCATTCTCTGTTTGTATAATAATTATAATATGATTTGCGGCTTTTTTGGATTTTTGTAATTTTTTCTTTTGCTTTTTCAGGTGTCAGATCATATTTTTTCGAAATCCTTTCGATACGTTTATCCATATCCGCATAGATAAACAGATGCAGGCAATGCTGCTGTGAATCACGAAGAACATAGTCCGCACATCTGCCGACGATCACACAAGAATCTTTTTCTGATAAATTCTTTATGATCTCACTTTGAGTAATAAACAGCTTATCGTTGATCGGCATTTCATAATGAATCGGTGAATTCATAAAGCGCAGATCACTTCCGGTGACCAATGTGTATAATAAACTTTTTGTTGCTTTTTCATCTACGGCACGTAGAATATCTTTGTGCATATTATTTTTTTCTGCTGCCATTGTTACAAGCTCTTCGTCATAAAAATCGATCCCAAGTTTTTTTGCAAGGATCTGACCCAACTCTCTGCCTCCGCTTCCGTATTGTCTGGCTATTGTTATAATTGTGTTCATGGATATTCCTCCTTTTTGTAGAATAGTCTTTTAATATGATTGTATTAAAGACGAGAATAAAAATATATTGTTTTTATTCTCAAATATCTTTCGCATTAGAAAATAAAATATAACTGCGCACATGTTGTCCCCGCCGCAATACGGCGGATTCCATATTTGAATATGTTTATGTGTTTTTATATAGCTTTTCATATATTTTTTGTGATTCTTCAATTTTTTCCAAATACATTTGAGTTTCAGAAAAAGGTATAGATTGTCGGAAGCTATCCGGATAACTCAAATCGTAATCATTTAACCATTTATTCACATTACCCATACCTGCATTATATGCGGCAAGTGCCAATTGAATATCAGAGTTATAGTAGTCAAGAAGATACCTGAGATAATAACATCCCATACTGATATTGATTTCGGGATTTTCAATATCTTCGGGTTCAAAATCAATTCCCATTTTTTCGGCGATCCAAAGCGCCGTATCGTCAGTGATCTGCATAAGCCCTCTTGCAACGCCGGAATGTGCATCGTAAATGTAATTGCTTTCTGTTTTTATCAATGCCATAACAAGATATTCATCAAGTTCGTATTGACTGCTGTATTCTTCAATATAATTTTCATATCTGAGTGGATATAAAATTTTTAATATTGTTTTGGAGACCGAAAAAAATACAAGTACGGCTATTATTCCAAAAAGGAAACAATAAAAATATTTTTGTTTTTTCAAAGCTTACTCCTTATATTTTTTAGAATATTTTTCAATTGATTATGTAAATTTGTTATGTTATTATTATTATACACCAAGAAATCAGAATTTTCAATATAAAAAGTGTCATCTTTTTGAGCAGAAATTCGGCAATTTGCCTCATATTCGGTCAGATGGTCGCGTTCCATTATCCTTTTGGCACGTATCTTTTTATCAGAAAGGACTGATAATATATAATCACATTTGGAATCAATACCGCTTTCAATGAGAGCTGCTCCGTCTATGCCTATAATTTCACCGTTATATCCATTAATATATGAGTCAACGTAGTCCGTTATGTATTTATGTGTTATCTTATTTAAAATTTCTATTTTTTCGGGATGAGAAAATACATAATTACCTAATTTTTTCCTGTTGAGTGTGCCGTCAGGGAAAATATATTCATTGCCGAAAGTATTTTTTATTTCCGTCAAAGCAGGCTGCTTTGGCTCTACGATCAATCTGGCAATTTTATCGGTATCTATAACATCGATCCCATGGTCTTTAAAATATTCGCTGACGGTAGTTTTTCCGCAGCCGGAACCTCCGGTTATTCCAAGTATTATCAATTCCATTCCTCCGATCCACGTGCTATTTTAATAGCTGTTTTTATCAATATTTCCTTTTTATTTTCCAGATCCTCTTCAATTAAAGTATTTAATATTTTTTTTAAAAGAATACCTGTTTTTTTGCCGTCAGAAAGACCATGTTCAATTAAGTCATTACCATTTATGTTTAGCTCCGAAACTTTTGTGCATATATTATTTTCTTTTATATAGCATATTTTATTCAATGCATTTTTATAAAGCAGCGATTCACTATCATTCTTTGCACCGGCTATTTTTAAGGTTAATATATCGTATAGTACGTTGTGATCAATTTCCGAAAGTATTTTTCTGAGTATTTTTAAATCGTTGGTTATATTTATGTCATAATTTCTTATCAAACAACAGATATGTTTAATTGTTTTTTTATCGAACTTTAGATCATACAAAAAAATTTTTGACAATTCAATTAAAGCGGTTTTGTTATGATATTTTGATCCGTATAAGATAAAAGCTGTCAGCCTCACCGAAAGAATAGGGGGGAGAGCGGAAATAATTTTGTAAAAATTTATGTCTGCACAAATATTATGCGTAAATATCAAGAATATATCTTTGTATTTATAGTATACATTATAATCATTTGACATAAGTATTTTTACAAATTCATTTTTTATTCGTTCCCTCGATATGCCTGACAATAGACCTTTGTTTTTATGGATACTCAGTTCTGTCCGTTCATCGATATTAAACCCGAGCTGTGCTGAAAAGCGAACGGCCCTGATTATCCTTAAAGCATCTTCGGTAAACCGCTTGTCGGGGTCCCCCACACATCGTATGATTTTGTTTTTTAAATCGTTGATGCCCCCAAAATAATCACATATACCTGTTTTATCGTTGTATGCCATTGCGTTTATGGTAAAGTCACGGCGTTTTAAATCTTCTTTTAAATTATTTACAAACGTAACCTTGTCGGGATGTCTGTTGTCATAATATCTGCCGTCAATTCGGAAAGTCGTTATTTCAAATGGTTCGCGGTCAATAATAACCATAATTGTCCCGTGCCTGATACCTGTTTTAACAACTGTGTAGTCAGAAAATATGTTAACGGTATCCTTGGGAAGCGCATTCGTACATATATCCCAATCATTCGGTTTTGCATCAAGAAGCGTGTCCCGTACGCATCCGCCTACCGCATATGCGCAAAAACCGTGTTCTTCAAGTCTTTTTATTATATATTTTACATTTTCGGGCAAAAACATAATATCACTCACTTTGCATCATACCAGCTGTAACCGCACGACATGTCTACCTTTAATGGTACGTTTAGCTGAACCGCATTTTCCATTTCCTCACGAAGCAGTTTTTTTACCTCTTCTTCTTCATCCTTCAGCGCTTCAATAATAAGCTCGTCATGTACCTGCAGGATCAGACGTGATCTCAGGTTTTCTTTTATCAGACGTTTGTGGACCTTGACCATTGCAAGCTTGATAATGTCTGCAGCACTGCCCTGTATAGGGGTATTCAGGGCAACTCTTTCTCCGAAAGCATGTATATTATGATTGGTTGATTTCAGCTCGGGAATATAGCGGATCCTGTTCATCATTGTCTTTACATATCCGTTTTTTTCGGCATCTGATTTTATTTTTTCCATGTATTCGCGTACACCGTGATATTTTTCAAGATACGCATTAATATATGCCTTTGCTTCTTTTACCGGAATTTTTAGATCCTGTGAAAGACTGTATTCTCCTATTCCATATACTATACCGAAATTTACGGCTTTTGCAGAGCTTCTTTGCTCCGGAGTAACCTCAAAAAGGGGAATACCGAGTACCTGTGATGCTGTAACGGCATGGATGTCCTCGTCATTTTTAAAAGCGTCGATCATTGTTTTATCATTTGCAATATGGGCAAGGACTCTTAATTCGATCTGTGAATAATCCGCATCGACCAAAATATAATCATCATTTTCGGCTATAAACATTTTTCTGAGCTCCCGTCCCAATTTTGTTCTGACGGGAATATTCTGCATATTGGGTTCAGTTGAGCTTATTCTTCCTGTTACGGTAACGGTCTGATTGAATTGAGAATGTATTCTCCCTGTCGAAGGATCAATAACGGGCAAAAGACCGTCGCAATAGGTGCTTTTTAGTTTTGTAAGCTGTCTGTATTCAATAAGCAGCTCTATTATAGGATGTGCATTACGGAGCTTTTCCAAAACCTCAATACCGGTAGAATAACCTGTTTTTGTTTTTTTGAATGATTTCAAGCCTAATTTTTCAAAAAGTATCACACCCAGCTGCTTGGGAGAATTAATATTAAATTCTTCACCTGAAAGATCATAAATTTCCGCAGTAAGGTTTTTTATTTTTGCATCAAGCTGTTTTGAGAATTCATTCAGCTGCTCTTTATCTATTTTAATTCCGTATATCTGCATATCGGCAAGGACCCTTATCAAGGGGAGCTCAATTTCATTATATAAATAATTTTGTTTGTTTTTTTCAAGCAATTCGCTTGTTTTTTTATAAAGGGGTTCAATTGCCAAAGCTTTTTTGCATATTACAGTCAAATCAGCGTTTGAGTCGAATATAGACATTTGTTTTGATTCTGTTTTCGCATCAATTTCAATGTTAAAATAATCACGTATAAGAGATGCTATGCTGTATTCGCTTTTTGCGGGATTGATAAGATATGCGGCAATTTCAACGTCATAGCTTATATCTGGAAAATCTATAATATTATTTAATTTTACAAAACATTCCTTTGCATTGGCAGTATACAGTTTAATGTCTTTGCGCTTAAAAAGCTCGTTTAGTATCGGAAGGATCACTTTTGTATCTACATTATATAAGTCCATGCCAACAGCATTTTTTCCGTTTGCAAATGCTATTGATGAGAGTTCATCCCCGTTGAATTCACAGATAAAAGACAGTTTGCCGGAAATGGTTGCGATAAACTTGTCTAATTCCTCGGCGGAGCTTATTTCATTGATTTGTGTGTCTTTGTAAATATCCTCAGAAATTGTCCCTGAAATATCTGTGTCTGAAAAATCAAGCCTTTTTATGATGCTGTTAAGGTTAAGACTGTTTAAAATACCAAAAACCTCCGGTGTGGCACAATCACAAACGCGGCCGCCGAATTCACACTCTGAAAAATCAAATGAAATTGGAACGTCACGTATAATAGTTGCAAGTGTTTTGCTCATAAAAGCAGATCCTTTTCCGTCGACGATCTTTTTTAACATGGCGCCCTTTAAATCGATTTCGTCTATGTGCTCATATATATATTCAATTGATTTATATTTTTCTATTAAAGAAACAGCAGTTTTTTCACCTATGCCGCTGACTCCGGGAATGTTGTCGGATTGGTCGCCCATAAGAGCTTTAATGTCTATAAATTCTTTTGGTGTTACATGATACTTTTCGATAACGGCTGATTCATCATAGTATATTGTCTCATTTACTCCGCTTTTGGTCACAGTCAATATGACTTTTGTTTTATCGGATGCAAGCTGCAAATCATCTTTATCACCGGTAGCAATATAACATTCAACACCATTGTCATCGCATATTTTGGAAACGGTACCTATAATGTCATCAGCTTCATAGCCCTCATATTCAAAACTTTTTATATTCATCGCGTTCAATATTTTTTTTGAAATGGGGATTTGAACTTTTAATCCGTCGGGCATGGGTTTTCTTTGCGCTTTATATTCCGAATACATTTTATGACGGAATGTGGGGGCCTTAAGGTCATATGCAGTGCAGATATAATCGGGTCTTATCTCTTCGATGAGTTTAAAAAGGGTATTTAAAAAACCGTAGACTGCATTTGTGGGAGTGCCGTCTTTTGCACTTAAATATCTTACTCCGTAAAACGCTCTGTTTATTATGCTGTTTGAATCTATTATCAATAATTTTTTCATTTCTTCCTCCATGCCGCACAGACAGACTTAAAATCTTTAATATGAATTTCGTATATTTTTATAGCTTTATTATACCCCAATTTCCAAAAAATTGCAATAAAAAATGCAGATATTCCAATATATCCGCATTTTTTTCATTATAATTATGCCACTGAACTGATAGTGGCAAAGATACTTATACCGATTGTAAAAATCATGGCGATTGCTATTACAATACAAATTATTCTTACTTGTTTTTTTGAAAAATGCATACAGAGACCTCCAGTAAATATATTATTAGCCATTTTTATTCAAATCCCTTTTTTTCTTTCTTAAATCTTTGAAAAAATCAGATATAACATCCGCGCATTCGGATATCATATGGCCGCCCGAGACGTTAACGTTATGGTTAAATTTATTTTTTTCAAACAAGTCGATAACACTTCCGGCACAGCCTGATTTATAATCATATGCACCAAAATATAAATTGTCAATCCTGGCGGAAATAATTGCTCCGGCGCACATTGGACACGGCTCCAGGGTAACATACATATCACATTCGGGCAGCCTCCATCCGCCGAGCTTTTTGCATGCTTTGTTAATTGCAATGATTTCTGCATGACATAAACAATTTTTTTTGGTTTCACGTTTGTTGTATCCGCGTGCAATGATTGTTCCGTTATGGACGATAACGGCTCCGATGGGGGTTTCATTGATATCGGCAGCTTTTTTGGCTTGTTTTAATGCTGCGATCATAAATTTTCTTTTATATTCCATTTTTTCTATTATTGATTTGCGTTCACATGTTCATCGTACGTTTGTGTAAATATGTGACTGCCGTCGTTTTTGCTTGTATCGACCCTGTAATAGTAATAATCATGTTTTTCCGGATTTACCGCAGCTTTTATTGAATCGATACCGGGACATGCAATGGGGCCTATCGGCAGACCTTTATATTTATATGTATTGTAGGGAGAGTCATATTCAAGATCCTCATACAATACTCTGTCAATATCATATTTGCCTTGAGAAATGGCATAAATAACGGTTGCGTCAATCTGAAGAAGCATATCAGCGTTGAGTCGGTTTTCGATGACTCCGGCAATTTTTGCCCTGTCCGCATCGACTTTTGCCTCACGTTCAATTAAAGATGCTTTTGTAATTATTTCAAATAAATTGTCATAAGATGATGAGACCGTTTTATACTGCTTTTCAAATTCGCCCAGCATTCTGTCAATTATTTCATGGGCGGATGCGTCAGCATAAAATTCATATGTGGATGGGAAAAGAAAGCCTTCCAATCTGTAAAAACAATCATCCGGCGGATCTATCATATCAAGAAATTCATAATCATAGTCGTCTTTTAAGGCGCTTTCGTAATCCATTCGTACACTAAGCCCGCTTTCACATAATTTGTCAACGATCTTTTCGATTGAATAGCCTTCTGGGATGGTAACTGTTATTGTGTTTTTCAACGCACCTTTTGTTGCGATTATTTCTATAACGTCGTCATAGCTGTCATCCGGTGAAAATTCAAATTCCCCGTATTTTAACTGACCGTTATAGTCTGATAATCTGACCTTTAACAAAAACATCATTTTGCTTGAAATTACATTTTCTTCTTTAAGTATTTCGGCAATCTGCGGCGTGGTGGCGCCTTCTTCAATGGTTACTGTCTTATTTTCCGTAAGATTATTGGAAAAACCAAATATACTTATTGTTAGTATAATGAGTACAATTATAAATATTATTACTGCGATCCATTTTAAAAGTTTTTTGTTTATTTTTTTCTCATGCAAAATAATTCCCTCCGTTCTGTCATAATATTCGGCATTTATTTATATGACGGATAAAAAGTTTATTGTATAAAATCATCTTTACCATACAAAATCAAATTCGAGATCACCTATTCTGACGGTTTCTCCTTCTTTGATGCCGGCATCTATCAAAGCGTCGATCACTCCGCGGTTTTTTAAAGCTCTTTGGAAATATTGAAGGCTTTCTTCATCCGAAAAGTTTATGCTTCCTCCAACAGCCTCTATCCAGCTGCCCGAAACAACATAAACATTGTCTTCTTTTGTAATGCTGAATCCTATATCGGTATTGTCTATTTCAAATCCTTCGTCAATTTCCATTTCAGGTTCATATGTTAAAATCGGCGGCAGCTTGTTTAACTGCTCAAAGGTATATTTCATCAATTCATTAACGCCTTTTCCGGTTGCGGCAGATATTTCAAACAAGGGATAACCGAGTTTTTTGATTTCTTTTTTAAATTTCTCATAAACTTCCATATCCTGGATAATATCGATTTTATTTGCGGCAACGATCTGAGGACGTTTTTCCAATTCAATGTTGTATTTGGACAGTTCATTATTAATAGTATGAAAATCCTCAATGGGGTCTCGTCCTTCAATCGACGATACATCAACAACATGAATGAGTAAACGGGTTCTTTCTATATGTCTCAAAAAATCATGACCGAGGCCGACTCCTTCACTTGCCCCTTCTACAATTCCCGGAATATCCGCCAAAACAAAGCTCATATGCTCACCGATTTCCACAACTCCGAGATTTGGCTCAAGAGTAGTAAAGTGATAGTTTGCGATTTTTGGATTTGCTTTTGTTGTCCTTGATAACAAAGTTGATTTACCGACATTGGGAAAGCCTACAAGCCCCGCATCGGCGAGAAGCTTTAATTCCAATATTATTTCTCTTTCATTGCCTTTTTGTCCGTTTTTTGCAAAGTTGGGTGTCTGACGGGTTGCCGTTGCAAAATGTGCATTGCCCCAACCGCCGTTTCCGCCTTTTGCCAATATGACGTCTTTATTAAGCTCAGATAAATCGGCAATAATCCTTCCTGAAGCCGCGTCACGCACGATTGTTCCTTGCGGAACAAGAATAATAATATTTTCTCCGTTTTTGCCGTTGCACCGTTTACCCATACCGTCCTGACCGTTCTTGGCAATGTATTTTCTCTTGTATTTAAAATCCATAAGAGTAGACATCCCCGGATCTACACGGAAAATCACGTTTCCGCCTTTGCCGCCGTCACCGCCGTCAGGACCGCCGGCAGCGACATATTTTTCCCTGTGAAATGCAATAGCGCCGTTTCCGCCGTTCCCGGCTTTTATAAAAATTTTTGCTTTATCCGTAAACATTTGATCATTCCTTACTGTTTTATTGTCTGTTTAATATTATTAAACAGAGACTATGTAGATTCTGAGGGATAACAATATAATTGATTATTTGATCTGTAACTGCTGATAAGATGTCTTTGCCATAATCGGAAGCGGATTCCATAAATATTCGGTTACAAATCCAATTTCAGATCATCTTTTTTGATCCAATTTATCTTTCTTAATATATATCCTAAAATCCAGGTTATAACGGCGGGTAAAATAAAGGATATGAGAATAAGACCGATTATGTCAAACGGTGTAATGGATGCTTTAAGTCCGTTGGCAATATCATTTACCCAGCCTGTGTATACGCCTATCTGTCCGACAAAACCGCATGTTCCCATACCGGATGAAACGGCAGGGCCGTTCATTTGCAGCTTGAACACACAGGTAGCTATCGGACCTGTAATTGCTGAGGTAATAATGGGCGGAATCCATATTTTAGGATTTTTTACAATGTTACCCATTTGAAGCATACTTGTACCTATACCCTGAGCAACCAAACCGCCTACCTTGTTTTCACGGTAACTCATTACGGCAAAACCTACCATCTGCGCGCAGCAGCCGGCTAAAGCCGCCCCTCCGGCAAGACCTACAAGACCAAATGCAGAACAGATTGCGGCGCTGCTGATAGGGAGTGTAAGCGCGATACCGACCAATACAGATACTATAATACCCATAACAAACGGTTGTAATTCAGTAGCCCACATAATTGCGCTTCCCACTGCGGTTGCAGCAGCTCCTATATACGGCGCTACTGCAATCGATAATGACGCACCGATCAAAATCGTCACCAAAGGGGTTACCAGGATATCTATTTTTGTCTCCTTGCTTACTGCTTTTCCGAACTCCGTACTGATTATGGCGATAACAAAAACAGAAAGAGGGCCGCCTGCACCGCCGAGATCGTTTGAAGCATAACCTACCGCCAAAAGAGAAAACAACACCAAAGGAGGAGCTTGAAGGGAATATCCAATCGCAACTGCCATGGCAGCTCCTGATACCGATTTTGCAAATCCGCCTATCTGTTCAAGAACGGATATTCCCAATTGGGATCCGATGGTAGATATTATTGTCCCGATCAATAACGAAGCAAATAAACCCTGTGCCATTGCACCCATTGCATCAATAAGATATCTTTTTACTGAGATCTCAATATTTTTCTTTTTTAAAAATTCTTTCATTGGCTTCCTCCGCATAAATTTTTAGTTGCCCGGATTAAACAGCAGTATAAGCTGTTGAAACAGTCGTTATGCTGATGCTGTCTTATTATGTTTACATATATAAATTTCCAAATAATTATATCATATTTCAGTATTTTATTCAAGGAAGAATGTTAAATATGGTTATATTTACATATATTAAAGACAAAATAAAAGCTTATTTGGATAAAATAACAAAATTCGATATATTATGATATTTTATAATAAATATAATAATATTTTTTCTATTGACTTTAAAAGCTAAATGTGATACGCTAAAAAAAATATTTTAATAAAAATAAGAGGTGTTATTTATGTGGTTCGTTTTGGCGCTGCTTTCATCGGTATTTGCGGCCGCAACATCAATACTTGCAAAAGTGGGTATTGAAAACGTGAGTTCAAATCTTGCCACAGCGATCCGGACGGTCGTTGTTGTAATAATGGCGTGGGGAATGGTTTTTATAACCGGTACACAAGGAGGAATAGGGGAGATTAGCAAAAAAAGCTGGATTTTTTTAATTTTGTCGGGACTTGCAACAGGCGCGTCGTGGATGTGCTATTATAAAGCACTTCAGTTGGGTGATGCATCAAAAGTAGTTCCGGTTGATAAATTTAGTATAGTTATTACAATTTTATTTGCAGTGATTTTTTTGCATGAACAGCTTAATATTAAATCTATTATTGGAGTTTTATTTATTACAGCAGGAACTTTTTTTATGATTTTATAACATATTTTCCTTGAATTTCTTTAATTAATATGCTATAATTTATATGCTATTCTATTTAATATTAAAAGGAACGTCTTAAAATGTGTGAAAATATATCTGTAAGAAAATATAATGAAAATGATATTAATAAAATGATTGAGATATGGAATGAAGTTGTTGAAGAAGGTATAGCTTTTCCACAAGAAGAGTGTCTTGATTATGATAGCGGTAAGAAATTTTTTGCTCAGCAAAGTTACTGTGGTGTTGCACAAAACAATGAAACAGGTGAAATTTTCGGAATGTATATACTTCATCCCAATAATATCGGACGCTGCGGTCATTTGTGTAATGCAAGCTATGCAGTTTCATCATCTCAGCGTGGAAAGCATATTGGTGAAAAACTTGTATTGGATTGCATAAATCAAGCAAAAAACATTGGATTTGGAGTATTACAATTTAATGCGGTTGTTGCAACTAATATACATGCAAGACATCTTTATGAACGACTGGGCTTTAAACAACTTGGAACAATTCCTAATGGTTTTAGAATGAAGGACGGAAAATATGAAGATATATGCCCGTACTATATTGAACTATAATTTAAAGAAGAACTATATAATAAAAAGTGCGTTCCAGCTTAAATTGCGGGAACGTATTTTTTTATCATAACTTATTTTTATGATATATAATCAACCTATATTTTTATTTCCCAAATTAATAATTTGAATTTTCTTTTTGTGGGCATAATTCACGGTATATGCTGTACCACCATTTTTTCGTTTTTGGTAAGCAATACAAATATTTGAATTATCTACTAAATATCTATTTCTTTCATAATAACATCCTCGCCTGTATTGGCTATTTATAAATATGATTTTATCTGCATTTTTTAATATTAAATTATAATCTGATATATCACTAACTTTCCAGTTCTTTTCTACCTTGTATGGTTCCTTAAATGGTAGTACTAAAATTAATTTGATTTGCGGATAATTTTTTTTTTAAATTAATGACTACATTTGCAGCAAGCATATCAAATCCTAAAGCACCACCTGCATAAAAATATTTATAATCTTTTTTGATTAGATTTTCAACTTCAGTATGTGTTTTGCTATAAATATCATAGTAATGTTTTAGCTCTCTATGACCGCTGAAGCATACAGATAATAGTTTATCAGACATATTTTATCACCTTTTTTTAAATAGTAATTGCATTATAACATAAATTTCTAAAATAGTCAACTTATTTAGTTATAATTGTCAACCATATTAATACTTATTTAAGATAAACTATATATGAAATGAGGTGTTAATATGGCTAACTTTGGTGAAAAATTAAAAGAGTTGAGATTACAAGCCGGTCTGACTCAAAAAGAATTAGGAATGCAAATACAAGTATCAAAATCGGTTGTGTCATATTATGAGTTGCAAGAAAGGTATCCATCACCGGAAATATTATTAAGATTGTCAAATGTTTTTCATGTAACAACAGATTACCTTTTAGGAAAAGAAACAAAGCAATTTTTGGATGTTTCAGAATTGGAGACGGAAGAGATACAGCTTTTGCAACATACGATAAACGTATTAAAGAATAAGAGGAAATAAAATAATAAAATATGTTAAAAAGTAAAAAATGAACATGCAGCTGCTTTTTAGGCAGCTGCATGTTGCAATATTTCATTTAATTATTTTACCAAAATACCGACAAAGAGTATATCTTGTAATTAATAGGTAATATCAACGATACGTGCATTTTCATTCCATGATACCTGTGCACCGAAGGCTTCTGCAACCGCTCTCACCGGAACAAGTGTTGTACTGTTATAAAGTATTGCAGGGGCGTCAAGCTGGATTTGTTCATCGTTTTTATAAAGAATATTGCTGTTGATAGTAAGTGATATTTTTGTATCGTCCTTTTCTGCGGTTACTGTTTTAGTTGTATCATCCCAGTTAACCGTTGCACCCATGGCTTCAAAGATAGCTCTCAACGGAACCATTGTCCTGTTGTTATACATCATCGGACGTTGTGTAAATTCAATACCTGTGCCGTTTAAGCGAACTATCGTATCATGTGATGTGAAGTGAATGGAATCCACAAGGGTTTTTAAAACCGGGACGCTTGATGCTGCATTGTAATTACCGCTTATTCTTGCGGACAGCATATAGTATAATCCATTTTTTACGGTTATATAGTTTTCAAACATATCCCCGTTATAATCTGATCTTGTATGTACAAATAAAGCTTCATCTGTCGGATAAAACTCAAAGTCATAGTATTTTTTATCTCCGAGAGCAAGAAACCATTCCTGAGTCAGATATTCCTCAGACTTGTTATAAAAATTTTGTACCCTGTCGGTAAAATCGCTTTTTGCAACAACTAACAAAAGTTCATTTTGCGCATTATATGTGCTTGAATCAATAAGTATGATTTTGTTCTTGAGCAGAGGCACAAAGTTGGCGCCGGGAGCGCCGACAATTGCGGCGATCTGACCGTCGTCGATTTCCGAAGTTTCATCCATAGCATAATAATTGCTTGGGATGGTCATCTCATAACAAAGGGTGGGAACGTCATAAACATTTGCTTTTGCGAATGCCGGTGCTGTCGGTAATAATGTTGTTGCACATAACAGAACAGTCAAAACAATATTTTTTAGTTTCATAAAATATTCCTCCTAAGAATTTTGATATGTATAATTATATATTAAATATATTCCATTATTATATATCGAATAAATATAGTTAAAAAATCAAAGAGTACCGAACAACCTGTCGCCGGCGTCTCCAAGACCCGGAACGATGTATCCGTGTTCATTTAATTTTTCATCAAGAGCCCCGCAGAAAATTTCAACATCAGGATGAGCTTCGCGTAAAACCTTTATACCCTCCGGTGCAGCTATTATACAGCAAAATTTAATGTTGTTTGCATTGCGCTTTTTTATAAAATTGATTGCCGCTACCGCACTTCCGCCTGTTGCAAGCATTGGATCCAGCACAAGGACCTGTCTTTTTGCTATGTCGGTAGGAAGCTTGCAGTAATATTCAACAGGCTCCAGCGTTTCTTCATTTCGGTATAATCCGATATGCCCGATTTTTGCAGCGGGAATCAAGTCCATCATTGCATCAACCATTCCCAAGCCGGCTCTCAGTATCGGGATCAGTGCAACTTGTTTTTCTATTGTTTTACCTATTGTTTTTGTAATGGGTGTTTCAATTTCATGATCCGACAGAATTAAATCTTTTGTAGCTTCATATCCGATCAATAGGGCCACCTCGTGAGCACATTCTCTGAAATCCTTTACAGAGGTGTTTTTATCACGCATAATCGTAAGTTTATGTGCTATCAGTGGGTGCGTAAGTATATTTACCATTTTGTCCATGTTATTAAATCTCCTATCTCCCAAATGGGAAAAATTACATCGAATACATTATACATCTTTTTTATTAATTTGTCTATTGTTTTTTTAAAATAATAAAAAATGACTGATAAATGTTAAAATATGTGAAAAAATTTGTTTTATCTAACCAATCTTTAATATACATCTTGACATAAGATAAATACTGTGATATACTTCTTATACAATAGTAATAGGAACTGCCACCGGGTAGAGAAATGCTTAAGCATTCAATATACATCGTTAGGTCTTTGAAGATGTATATGAATGTTTATTTTTTTTTGATTAAATTTAAAAAACAGGAAGGGGAATATTATGAAAAAGATAAAAATGTGTATGAGATACTTTAATAAAGAAGAAAAAGCTTTATGGACTGTTTCGGTATTATTGATAATGATATCTTTTTTTGTTTTTGACAGGACAAATTATTTGACGCTTGCAGCATCGGTCATAGGCGAAACCGCATTGATCTTTTGCGCAAAAGGCAATCCAGTCGGACAGTTTTTAATGATTATATTCAGTATTTTATACGGTATAATATCGTATGATTTTGCGTATTACGGCGAGATGATAACTTATGTGGGGATGACGGGGCCGATGGCTGTTATTTCGCTTATATCGTGGCTTAAACATCCTTATAAAGAAAACAGATCAGAAGTAAAAATAAATAAAATACCCGGTAAAGAGTGGATATTGATATTTATTCTTGCTTCTGTCGTAACATATATTTTTTATTTTATATTAAAATATTTCAATACTGCTAATCTGCTGCCGAGTACCGTTTCTGTCACAACAAGCTTTATCGCGGTGTATCTGACATTCAGAAGAAGCGCTTTTTATGCGCTCGGATATGCGTTGAATGATCTGGTATTGATCATATTATGGACAATGGCGGCATTTACGGATATTTCATATATATCGGTATTGATTTGTTTTGCCGCGTTTTTTATTAATGATCTGTACGGCTTTGCAAATTGGTCAAGAATGCAGAAAAGACAAACATGATTTTTTATGTTTTCCATTTAAACAAAAGCATACCTCCGATCAACAATATAAGCCCGACATATTTGTTCCAGGTAAATGCGATTTTTTCGCTGCCCATAAGACCGAACGCGTCAATAATTGCCGCAACGAGCAGCTGTGAAATTAATATTGTTGATATGGCGACTGTCGGGCTCAGTTTTCCTACGCCGAGCATTACGGTTATTGTGATTATAAGTCCGAGAACGCCGCCTAAAAGATAAAATTTGTTTACATCGCCTATATTTTTAAAGCTTCCTTTTCCTAAGATCCATACTGACAAAAGGGACAGTAAAAATGCTGTACCCTGAACAAATGCATTCGATTCGTAAAGACCTATTTTTTCACTTAATCGTGTATTCATAACACCCTGAATACTCATAGCCGCTCCGGCAATGATACTGAAAATAAAACCCATTTACATCAACTCCTTAAAGTTATTTTTAGGAGTTTTTTTATATTTATTCTTTTTTTATAAATATTAAAAGATTATATTATTGATTTAATTTTGCTATTTCCTTTTTAAGCCGCGTTATAATCCTTTTTTCAAGTCTTGATATGTAAGATTGTGATATTCCCAAAAGGTCTGCAACTTCCTTTTGGGTTTTTTCACGATGGTTGTTAAGACCGAAACGCAGTTCCATTATGAGCTTTTCTCTTTTTGAAAGTTTATTCATTGCCTGGGACAAGAGCATTTTGTCGACCTCATCCTCGATCCCGCGGTATATTACATCATTTTCCGTTCCGAGAATATCCGATAAAAGCAGCTCATTGCCATCCCAGTCAACATTTAAGGGTTCATCGATCGATATTTCAATCCTTTTGGGTTGGTTTTTTCGCAGATACATCAGTATCTCATTTTCAATGCAGCGGGAAGCATAGGTCGCAAGTTTTATGTTTTTGTCAGGATTGAAAGTATTTATTGCTTTTATAAGACCGATGGTCCCTATGGAAATCAGATCTTCCACATAAACACCTGTATTTTCAAATTTTCTTGCTATATATACAACAAGACGAAGATTTCTTTCTATCAGCATGGATTTTGCCTTTTCATCATCCGGAAGTTTATTTACTATTTCATCTTCTTCATCCTTGGTAAGAGGGGGAGGAAGGATATCGCTCCCACCGATATAATATATTTCATTATTCGGTATTTCCTTCCTTTTGTATAAAAATAAAGTTTCGAGTTTTTTTAAAAGTGACTGCAAAATAATCATCCTTCCTGAATTAAAAGTGGGTTTATTAAAGCGTCTGTGCTGAGTTTTTCCGGAGCGAAAGCCAGAATCGTTTTAGATAATTTTTTTGAATTTAACATAACTTTATCAGGTGTGAATCCGAACATTATCCCGGAACCGGATATTGTATGGTACGGAACGGTTTTAAAATCTTCGGGTTTTACAACCTCGCATAAATTAATGGGGCGGACATCTTTTCCGAACAGCTTATTTAATATGGTTTTGTCGGCAACTATTACGGGATAATCCGAAACCGGGTCAAAAAGCAAATTACCTGTGTCAGGTTCGCATGATAAAACAATATGTTTTTTATTATATGTTACGCTGAGCGTATATCCCTCCAATGAGAGCTTTTTATCGGATATTTTTATAAATGCTTTATGTATGATATAACTGACCGCAATACAGCTTAAGAGTATGGATGTCGGAAGTTTATAAAATGCGGAAATATTGGCATTGCCGGTCAAATATAAAATACTGTATACTGTTCCGCAAATAAGAGTTATCGATAATATCCCTTTCAAAAGTCCGCAAAAATATTCTTTTTTGCCGCAAGGAAGCAGAATAGCGGTGATCATGGCAGCAAAAAAAACTAATTTAAAAAAAGAACTGTAAAATATCGTATGGGGGAAAATTATATAAAAACATGCATAAATGCATGCTAAAAACGAAATTATTATTTTTCGTATTTTATTATGTCCTTTTTTTTGGTTAGCAATTGATAAGATCGTGTAATCTGCTATAAAGTTGATTATAATGAATAAATCTATATAAATTGTCATCTTTATTCTCCGTCCTTTGATATAAACAGTAAAAAAATATTAACAGCTGATTGATTCAATAAAAACATTATACAACCAAACCCATGATTTTTTTGTCAAAGACGGTTGGAGAAAGCTGACATTTAGTCGACTGATTATTTATATTCATATGCCGCAAATTGTATTATGATGACAGTTTTTATTTGCTTTTATAAAAAAAATTATAATTTGGAGAATAAAAATTATCTAAAAAAGAAATATAAAAGAAAATATAAATGAAAAAAATGCATAAAAAAAATATTTTCTATTGACAAACAGATAAAAAAGTGTCATAATAAATATAATGACTATGATGAAGACAGTAGCCGTAAGGAAGGTCACAAGAGAGGAAATGTCGTGGCTGTAAGCATTTCTTGACTGATTGCGGTGAATACCACTTCGGAGTTGCGTATTGAAAGGGAAAAACCGATTAGATATTGCCGCTTTCCCCGGGCGTTATCGGAAATTGAGTGACGGCTGTTGCCGTAATTAGGGTGGAACCGTGTAAAGATGTACTTTGCATCCCTAAGTTTTATGCTTTTTTGCATTTAACTTTCGGATGTTTTTTTATTGAAAAATAATATGAATCAACTTTAAGAAAGAGGTAACAAAAAATGTGTGAAATGAATGAATTGCAAACTTTAAGACATTCGGCGTCTCATGTGATGGCGCAAGCGGTAAAAAGGCTGTTTCCCGAAACGAAGCTGGCAATAGGCCCTGCAATTGATACGGGATTTTATTATGACTTTGACACAGAGCATACTTTTACACCTGAAGACCTTGAAGCGATTGAGGCGGAGATGAAAAAAATAGCAAAGGAAAATCTTAAAATAGAAAGATTTGAATTGCCGAGATCCGAGGCTCTTGAATTAATGAAGGATGAACCCTATAAGGTTGAACTGATAAATGAATTGCCTCAAGATGCGGTTATTTCGTTTTATAAGCAAGGAGAATTTACCGATTTATGTGCAGGACCTCATGTTGCATATACAAGTAAGATAAAAGCATATAAACTTTTGAGTGCGACCGGAGCTTATTGGAGAGGCAATGAAAAGAACAAAATGCTTCAAAGGATTTACGGAACGGCTTTTTTCACTAAAGAAGAATTAGCGGCATATCTTGAACAATTGGAGGAAGCGAAAAAGAGAGATCATAACAAATTGGGTCGTGAGCTTGAATTGTTTACAACCTCTGATTTGATAGGACAGGGATTGCCGATACTTTTGCCAAAAGGCGCAAGGATCATACAGATACTTCAAAGGTTTGTCGAGGATGAAGAACAAAAACGCGGCTGGCAGCTGACAAAAACGCCGCTGATGGCAAAAAGTGATTTATATAAATTATCAGGACACTGGGATCACTACAAGGATGGTATGTTTGTATTGGGTGATGAGGAAAAAGATAAAGAGGTTTTTGCTCTTCGTCCTATGACATGTCCCTTCCAATATCAAGCATATCTAAACAGGGGACGTTCATACAGAGATCTGCCGATGAGATTGAACGAAACCTCAACATTGTTCAGAAATGAAGCGTCCGGTGAAATGCACGGACTTATCAGAGTGCGTCAATTTACGATTTCGGAAGGGCATCTGATGTGTACTCCGGAGCAATTGGAGGACGAATTCAAGGGTTGTTTGGAGCTTTGTAACTTTATGCTTGAAACTCTTGGTTTAGATGAA
Organism: uncultured Clostridia bacterium; assembly: GCA_944392335.1. GTDB lineage: Bacteria > Bacillota > Clostridia > UBA1381 > UBA1381 > RGIG1988. The sequence continues at coordinate 168,687 of CALXWJ010000021.1, read as the reverse complement.
GATGTATCATACAGATTTTCGCAGTGGGATCCTAATGACAGGGAAAAATATATCGGAACTCAAGAACAGTGGGATGAAGCCCAGAGCGTTATGAAGAAGATCCTGGATCATTTGAAAATCCCATATAAAATCGGTATCGGAGAAGCAGCATTCTACGGACCTAAGCTGGATATTCAGATAAAAAATGTTCACGGAAAAGAAGATACTCTGATTACAATTCAAATAGATCAGATGTTGGCTGAAAAATTCGGAATGGAATATGTTGATAAAGACGGAACCAAGAAAAATCCATATATAATTCACAGAACATCAATAGGATGCTACGAAAGGACGCTTGCTTTATTGATTGAAAAATATGCGGGAGCCTTCCCGGTATGGCTTGCACCTGTACAGGTTAAATTATTGCCTATTGCCGACAGACATCTTGATTACGTATATGATGTTAAGAAAAAACTTGAAGATGCCGGAATTTGGAGAATTGAAATCGACGACAGGTCTGAAAAAATAGGATATAAAATCCGCGAAGCCCAGCTTGAAAAAATACCTTATATGCTTGTTATAGGTGATAAGGATATAGAAAATAATTCTGTATCTGTCCGTTCAAGAAAGGATGGAGACATCGGAGCAATGAGCTGTGATGAATTTGTTGCCAAAATCGTTGAAGAGGTCGCAACGAAAAAAAGATAATTACAGCTGCAATAAAAAAATACACCCATATGCTTTATTTATAAAGCATAATTTACGGGGCATTTTTATATAATATTTAAATTATTTGATAATATGATTGAAGGGGGGTCAAAAAGTGGAGAAAAATAACATGTTAAGTTCAAAAAAAGGAAAAATAATAGTTGGTGTTATAGCGGCATTGATCATTATTTTGATTATAATATATGCATTTTCAAAAATATTGGAAAACGGTAAAACAATGGCAAAATATGCCGCCCTTAATGATGCGGGGATATCTGAGCAGGATATCACGTATATTAAAATTGAACCGGACTTTGAGGATTTTCAGATCTTATATGATATTGAATTTATTGCAGACGGAAATAAATATGATTATTCGGTAAAATCGAGCAACGGTGAAATAGTTAAAAAAGATATTGAAACCGGTATAATTGCGGACTCTGCGCAAAACAGCGGCAACGTATCACAGGAAGATAACAATATTCAGACATCACAGGGAGAAAACACCCAAACGCAACAAGAACAAAGCGCACAAACTCCTCAGGCACAAAGCGATTATATAGGCGTTGACAAAGCAAAAGAAATTGCCTTGAATAATGCCGGTTTGTCGGAAAATAACGTTGTTTTTACAAAGTCAAAATTAGATCGTGACAACGGGCTTGTTGTCTATGATATTGAATTTATTCAAAATAACATGGAATATGAATATGAAATTGACGCTCTTACCGGTGATATTTTGAGTTATGATCATGGACGGAACGATTAAGAACTGAAACTAAAAAAGACTCAACCCCGAAAAATGGGGAAGAGTCTTTTTTTATGATAATTATTAGGATTTATGACATATTAATATGCAAAGTATGTCTTTACATTTCGTACAAATTCTTTAAAAATCTTTTTGCTATAGGATTCTCACATCTCAAATCCACCTGGCAAATAACGTATTTTTTACCCTCGTATTCTTTGACCGCACAGGCAAGAGTTTGTATCCAGTTACCGTTTTCGTCTTGGTTACCGGAGGTTAAAATGGGAGTAAATCCGTTTGCTGTAAAGGTGGAATAGAGGATCGGGGTTATCATGTCTTGCGTTTTATTATACCAATATGAAAAATCTCCGGGCTCAAATTCAGAAACGGTTTTATGTCCCGTCTTTCTTGAGACAAAATGCAGGGGCAGCATACCGCAGTCTTTGACCTTAATTTTTTCACCGGCAATTTCATATTCTCCGGCTGAGAGCTTTTCTATGAGAACAATGTTGTCATTTTCCTTAACTTCAACATCTTCAAATACTTCAAGATTAACTGATGTATGTGTTATTTCATTGCCTTTTTCATCAATAAGAATGGAACGAAGCTCAAATTTTTGCCTGTCATCGACATTATCGATTGAAAATTCGCAGTTTGCGACATAGTTTACATCACATACGGTTGTTTTTGCCGCTTGATTTTTTGTCATAATAAGTTTATTATCACAATAAAGCTCGTATCTTACGGTCAGATCATCCGATTCGAGCTGTGAATCATTGCATATATATGTTTCAATACTGATTTTTTCACCTGCATAATATGTAAATCTGTCTGTTCTCAATGAAAGCATAACCGGCTCCAATGCATTTCTGTAGGCAAAAAATGCGGGTTTCGGGTTGCGCTTACAGTCCATAATTGTTTTCATCCAACCTGACGGCCATGCATCTATAAAGAGATGTATTGCATTTGAGACCATATAAGGATTTCTTCTGAAAGCTTCGGTCATGATTGTTGTGGCAAAGGCCTGGAAACGATGGCTTTCTTTGACCCAATTTTCAATGCTGTCTTGTTTATCGTAGAAGAAATAATAGAAATCACCCGTTTGAGCCCGTACAATGTTTGACGGATCAAACGGTTCGGCTATCCATTCGGGAGGATAACATTCTCTCATGACCTGCGCAAAGTCCAGACCTTCGGCGCCGTATTCGCCGCAGCCATAATACCAGTCAGGCTTTACTGAAAGCCAATATCCCTTGTGCAGCCTGCCTATATCAATACCATGTCCATTATACCACATGGGGTAACAGTGATTATCAGGCATTGAGGATGTGGGCGGATCATAATCACCGTCAACATGCTTGATCACTCGGTCGGGGTTGTTGAGTTTAACAACAATATCGCATGCTGTGAAAAAATCTTCAAGTTCATCCCGGAGGAGATGACGATGGGGTTCATTGTTTGCATTCGGGAACGGTTCATTGATATATGTGACAACAACGTTACATGGATGAGACCTTACCATTTTTTCCATTTCCTCTGCTTGTCTTACCCCTTCACAGAACGCTGTTCTTCTCATACAGCCGAAAAGAGGCAAGTCGGTTTGAATCATAAGGCCGAGCTTGTCGCATATGTCGTAAATCTCATCTTGAACAGGGCGTTGGGTAATTCTTAGGAAATTCATATTACACAGCTTTGCAAGCAGCATATCATCAAGCAATTGATCCATATCCCCTCTTAATACGTCTTGCTGTTCATAACCCATTGTATTTGCACCGCGAAGTCTGATCTTTCTGTTGTTGAGATAATACATTCCTTTAGGTGAGCTTTCGATATCCTGCCTAAAATCACGCATACCAAACTGACGTTTTTGTGTATCCTTGATTTCGCCTTTTTCAAGTACGCTTACCTGTATTTGATATAGATATGGTGTATCAGGATCCCAAATTTTCGGATTTTTTATATCTATCATTATTTTGAAAATATTTGCTCCGTGTTTTAGAGGCTGCGGTATTCCTTTACCAAGCTGATCACCGACAATTGCCTCGGTCAGGGAGTCGCCCATACCGACCGTTTTCATTGTTTCGGGAACATATTGCATATTTTCAAATACGATTTCCTTAAAATTTTGACCGTAAAGGGATAGATTCAATGTTATTGGGGTTGTTGTGTAACTCATGCTGTTTACTTCAACCCATACTTCTGCTTTTTCCTCATTTAACAGAGGACGTACAAAAATATCGTTAATATGTATTGAATTTCGTTCTTCAATATATATGTGATTGTAAAGCCCCATTCCGGCAGGACAATGATGCCATCCTTCGGCAGCATCATCCCATCCGAGCCCCGTTGCGGCATAAAGTTTGTCTCCTTCTGTTTTTTCTTGATTTGCAAACGCATTGCCGCCATATATATAATCATTGAACAAATCGATTTTAAGTTCGTTTTTTCCTTCTTTTATAAGCTCTGTTATTTCAAATTCAAAAGGGGAAAAGAAGCCTTCATGAATGCCTGCGCATGTACCGTTAATATATACATATGCCTTATAGTCCGCGCCTAAAAGTTTAATAAAATATGCCTTTTCGGGTTTTATTGATTCAATATTAAAATCTGCTTCATATGTTTTTTTGGCATAACCCACAGGACCTTCATATTCAGGGATTGTTATTTCTTTTTCACCATTCAGAATGAAATTTCTGATGTACTGTCTTTTGTTATATTCCGGAATTTGCGGAGCTTTATTTTCCAAAAAAGGTTTGTAATACTCTTTCATGTCCTTTAGTGCGTTGTACAGTTCTGATTTTTCAGACATTTTCTTACTTATTTTAAAAGGGGTAAGATCACTGCTGTCAAGAGAACACACCTTTTTGTCAATTTTCATTGGTTCGGGATCGCATAAAAATTCATGCCGTCCCCCAATTCCGTTTGCAGCAATATTTGCAAAAACATCATTAGCCATAATTTTTTTCCTTTCGTATTTTAAATTTATTTTAATAGATTTGATAACAAAAATATTATTTATTTTACAATATTATATCCTATATCTATAACATCACCGGCGCCCATAATAAAAACAAGATCGTTTTCTTTTAAGTTTTCTTTAAGATAGCTGCATATTTGTGAAAAATCCTCCATATAAACAGCATCTTTCCCCGATTGCCTGATCTGTTGTGCCAGATCGCTTGCTTTGGTTACTCCGTCAAATTTTTCTCTTGCTGCATATATATGTGTAAAGATCAGCTTGTCGGCACAGTCAAAACAGGTAAGAAAACTGTTCCAGAGAGCTTTTGTCCTTGTATAGGTATGAGGCTGAAAAACACACCACATTGTATTATATTCAAAATCTTTGGCAGCTTGCAACGTTGCTGCAATCTCTGTAGGATGATGCGCATAGTCTGCAATAACGGTAGCGCCGTTACAGGTGCCCAATTTTTCAAAACGTCTGTGAGTACCCTTATAGGTTTCAATGCCCTTTGAGGCAGTTTCGGGATCAATCCCAATCAGATCACATACGGCTATAACCGCAAGAGCATTTAAAATGTTATGAGAGCCAGGAACATTCAATCTGATATGTGCAATAACCGTATTTTTATGAATAACATCAAATTCCGGATATCCGTGTTTTATTTCGATATTGCCGGCAAAATAATCCGAATCCGGATTTTTGCCGTAATATATAATATTTGCTTTTGAATCCATCAGGGCTTTTTTTACATTTTCATCATCACCGCAAGCAACAACATAACCGTCCGGTTCCGTCAGCTTTGCAAAAGCCGCAAAACTCTCTCTTATCTGTTCGATCCCCGAAAAGAAATCAAGATGATCCTCTTCGATATTTGTAATAACGGCAATTTTAGGAAAGAACTTTAAAAAACTGTTTGTATATTCGCATGCTTCTGTTATAAAGCAATCAGAATGACCGGTTCTTATATTTCCGTCTATTATATCAAGCTCTCCGCCAATGCTTACGGTAGGGTCTTTACCGGCATATATAAGTGCATGTGTCATCATTCCGGTCGTGGTTGTTTTACCGTGTGTGCCTGATATACCGATGGCATTTTTATAAAGCTTCATGATAGCGCCGAGACATTCCGCCCTGTCGATAAGGGCAATATTGCTGCTCCTTGCTGCCTGTATTTCAGGATTATCGTTATGAACCGCGGCAGTGTATACAACCAAATCGGCGTCTTGTATATTTTTTGCATCATGTCCTTCATAAACTGCCGCCCCTTTCTTTTCAAGATTATCCGTTATATGCGTTTTGATTTTGTCTGAACCTGTCACTTTAAATCCCTTTTGGAGTAAAATCTGAGCAAGACCGCTCATACTTATACCGCCGATGCCTATAAAATGTACATGTGCACCGGGTTTTAGATCCGACAATTCAAATCGTTTCATTAAAGATATCAATCCTTTCAAATTCTATTGGCAATACTTTAAAATTTTTTTACCTAAGCAAAGACGTTCCGCCGTCTATATAGGCGGCAGGCACAATAGCTGTATAGCTGTGTTCTTGTCCTCATTGTATAACCGGACAGACTCTTGTTTAAATTCTTTATTTTCTCTAATATTATACCACACATTGTTAAAAATGCAACCGTAAAATATAAAGATATTGGAAAAAAATAAATTATATTCCATATTTATTTGTAATATATAAAATTATAAACCTAATTGTTTGTATTTTAAAAAAAACACAGTTTGATTTGTGTAAAATTAACAATTTTTTCATTAAATTAATACAAATTTTTCACAAGTTATTGACTTTTGATTAAAATAAAAGTATTATCTACATAATGATTGATGTTTATGTTATAGTGTTCGACGTAATTTTTGAGAGGTGGTGAATTCAATGAATATTACTGACATCAGAATTAAGAAAATTCCGGGAAGCGGAAAGATGAAGGCTGTGGTTTCAGTTACTTTTGATGATGCTTTTGTCGTGCATGATATAAAGGTGATTGAAGGACAGGACAAGTTGTTTACTGCAATGCCGAGCAGAAAAACACCTGAAAATGAATTTAAAGATATAGCTCATCCCATAAACAGTGAAATGCGTGTTATGCTTGAGGAAGCTATATTGAAAAAATATAATGAAGAGGCTGAACCAGAAGAAGAATAAATATATAAATTAATTACCGTTGTGTCCCTGCGGTAATTTTTTTTTGATCTAAAAAAATGTGATTTTAGCATAAGCATATTTATCAGATTGTATCGGAACAAGCCATAATATAACTGCGCGCATGTTGTCCCCGCGCCGTAATCAGCGGTGGGTTCCGTATTTGTAATCAGTTAGAGTATAATCTCCCATTGATTACAGCAAAGCACAGCCTGCGCTCTTGTCCTTGCCCAAGACGGGACAAGCCCTTATTGAAAACAGATGTGTATGTTCATATAGGATATCAACAAAAATAAAATTGCTGTTTGAAAATATGTTTTTTGTTTATTCTTTACAAAAAACATACTTTTTTTATAAATATTTTTTATGTTAAAAATTTAGCAAAGTAATAAAAATAGCTTGCAAAAAATGTAATATTACGGTAAAATATATAATGAGGGAAATTTGAGTTTTCTTTTTAAATATGGTTCCACTATATAAAATATTTAACTTTACGGAGGTTATGCAAAATGGGAACAGTGAACAAAATCGCTGATTTGCAAAATCGCAGGACGCTAATTGAGCAAGGTGGCGGTGAAGCAAAAATCAACAAACAACATGATGCAAAAAAAATGACGGCCCGTGAAAGAATTAATTACCTTTTGGACGAAGGCAGCTTTATTGAAACAGATGCTTTTGTAAAACACAGATGTAATGATTTCAACATGGCGCAAACAGATGCGCCGGCAGACGGAGTTGTTACCGGCTATGGTACGGTTGAAGGACGTCCCGTATGCATTTATTCTCAGGACTTTACCGTTATCGGAGGGTCATTGGGTGAAATGAATACAAAGAAAATTTGTAAGATTATGGATATGGCGGTTAAAACAGGTACTCCTATTATTGCTTTATGTGATTCCGGCGGAACAAGAATTCAGGAAGGAATTGCGGCATTATCAGGATTAGGCGATATTTTGATGAAAAATACGTTAGCGTCCGGAGTAATTCCGCAGATCACTGCAATTATGGGGCCATGTGCCGGTGGCGCTGCATATTCACCTGCATTGGGCGACTTTGTATTTGTTGTTGAAAATACGAGTAAGATGTTTGTTACAGGGCCTTCTGTTATTAGTGCAGTATCTTCAAAAAATGTAAAAATGGAAGATGTTGCGGATGCAGATGTCCATTACACAAAGAGCGGTGTTGCGCACTTTAAGGCAAAAGATGACAAGGATTGTCTTGACGGTATAAAAAAATTGTTATCTTATCTTCCTGCAAATAATCTTGAAGATGTACCGTATGTAGACATGAATGATGATATCAACAGAGTATCGACTTCCTTAACTACTATTGTTCCCGATGATAAAAACGCGGCTTATGATATCAAAGATGTTATCGGTCAGATAGCGGATGCCGGACAGTTTTTTGAAGTCCAGTCCGAATATGCCGTAAATATCGTTGTCGGTTTTGCGAGAATGAACGGTTCTACGGTAGGTATCGTTGCAAATCAACCTGCTCAAAAGGACGGAGCGCTTGATATTGATGCATCGGAAAAAGCTGCAAGATTTATAAGATTTTGTGACTGCTTTAATATTCCTTTGGTAACGCTGACGGATATCTCGGGATTTGCACCATGTGCACAGCAAGAACAAAACGGGATAATAAGACACGGTGCAAAGCTTATTTATGCTTATGCAGAAGCTACTGTCCCTAAAATCAACGTAATTATCAGAAAAGCATATGGAAGCGCATACCTTGCAATGAGTTCAAAACAATTGGGAACAGATGTGGTATATGCATGGCCTACAGCGGAAATTGCTGTTACCGGTCCGGAAAGCGCTGCAAACATAATTTACAAGGATGAAATAGCAGGCAGTGATAATCCTGTTGAAACAAGAGAAGAAATGATCAAAAAATATAAAGAAAATTCGGCAAGCCCGTATGAAGCTGCAAAGCTTGGTTATGTAGATGATATAATAGAACCTGATTCCACAAGACCGAGAATTATTGCTGCTCTTGAAATGATGGCTTCAAAGAGAGAAACAAGACCGGGCAAAAAACACGGAAATGTTCCGATGTAATAAATGCTCTTGATGAGTATGTCAGTGTATTGACTTACGGAAAGGAATGAAAAAATATGTCTTTATCAGAAGCAATTATTATTGGACTGCAAACTACGGTTGTGGGTCTATGTACGGTTTTTGCGGCTTTGGCAATCCTTATGTTTGTATTAAAGTTATTTGATTATATCTTTAATAAAAAATCGAAGCCGGAGACAAATGACGAAGCAAAGACGGAAAATGTTGCTCCCGTTCCGGTACAACCGGCTGTAAAGGCTGTTGAAAACGAAGATGACGAGGAGCTGATAGCCGTATTGACCGCAGCAATTGCTGCAAGTCTTAACACATCCACATATAATTTAAAAATCAGATCCTACAGAAGGATATCAAATAATACGCCTGCTTGGAATAAAGCCGGCATTAAAGAAACTATCGAATCAAGGTATTAAAATTGTGATGATCTGTTTAACAGCTTATAAAATTATCGTATGAAAGGAATTATTGTTATGAGAAAGTTTAATATAACAGTTAACGGAAAAAAATATGAGGTAGACGTTGAAGAGGTTGGCGGAGTACAAACATCTGCACCTGCTGCAGCACCTGCGGCCGCGCCTGCACCCGCACCGGCTCCTGCGCCAACGCCTGCCGCACCTGAGGCACCTGCAGCGGCAGCAGCTCCTGCACCCGCACCGGCAGGATCGGGAACTCCCATCAAATCCCCTATGCCCGGAACCATTGTTTCGGTTAAAGTCAATGTGGGAGATAAAGTTAAGAATGATACACTGATAGCTATTTTAGAAGCTATGAAAATGGAAAATGAAATTTTTGCGGGTATGGAAGGTACGGTTACAAGTGTTGTGACAACAGCCGGCGCAGCTGTAAACAGCGGCGACACTCTTGTTACTATCGGCTAATAAATATTAAAATTTATCGGAAAGTGGTGACTTGGAAGTGTTAGAAAGTTTTATAGGCTTTTTAGGGGAAACCGGTATTGCTAAGCTGATAAATCAAATTAATGCCTCGTTAGCTGACGGAAATATTCTTCAGGTTATAGGCACTCCTTTGATGTTAGCAATTGCATGTGTTTTACTCTATCTTGCGATTGTAAAAAAGTTTGAACCGTTATTGCTTTTACCTATCGCGTTTGGTATGTTGCTGTCAAATTTACCAATGGAATTTTCGCAAAAACTAATGCATCCGCAATTCTTTGTGGATGATGGAAGCGGTGTCGGTGAGTTTATAGACGGGAATTTGAATATTCAGAAAATAGTTTCAGAAGGCGGATTGCTTGACTTGCTTTATTTAGGAGTTAAGCTTGGTATATATCCCCCGTTGATATTCCTTGGGATAGGTGTTATGACCGACTTTGCACCGCTGATTTCAAATCCAAAAAGCTTGTTATTGGGCGCGGCTGCTCAATTCGGTGTGTTTGCCGCATTTATAATAGCACTTATTCTTGGTGCATTGGGTCTTGGATTTGATGCTAAGGATGCGGCATCTATCGGAATCATCGGCGGTGCAGACGGACCTACGGCTATCTACGTTACTAAAACCTTGGCGCCGAGATTGCTGCCTGCAATCGCGATTGCCGCCTATTCGTACATGGCTTTGATTCCGGTTATTCAGCCGCCGATCATGAGATTGATGACGACCAAAAAGTCCAGATCTGTTGTTATGGAACAATTGAGACCTGTTTCAAAAACAGAAAGGATCTTATTCCCGATAATAGTTACAATTGTTGTTGCTTTGATAGTCCCCGATGCGGTTTCTTTAGTAGGTATGCTTATGTTGGGTAACCTCGCCAGAGAATCGGGGGTTGTAGACAGGATTTCAAAAACAATGCAAAACGAACTTATGAACATTGTAACGATTTTTTTGGGTATCACGGTTGGTGCAACTGCAACGGCTGATACATTTTTGACTTCTCAGACATTATGTATAATTGCGCTTGGGTTGATAGCTTTCTGTTTTTCAACCTTTGGAGGTTTGTTATTGGGAAATATTATGTATAAGGTAACAGGCGGTAAAGTTAATCCTTTGATCGGTTCTGCCGGAGTGTCGGCTGTTCCGATGGCTGCACGTGTATCACAGGTTGAAGGCCAAAAAGAAAATCCGGCGAATTTCCTGCTTATGCATGCAATGGGACCAAATGTTGCCGGTGTTATAGGTTCTGCAGTTGCTGCCGGAGTATTTTTGGCAATGTTTAAATAATGAATACTTAGTTTATGTTTTGATATATTAGATTAAATAAAGGAGTGAATAATATAATGGCAAATCCAAAACCGGTCAAGATTACTGAAACCATATTAAGAGATGCTCATCAATCATTGATTGCTACACGTATGACCACAGCAGAAATGCTTCCTGCCGTTGAAATGCTTGATGACGTGGGATATCATTCATTGGAGGCATGGGGCGGAGCTACATTTGATGCATGTCTCAGGTTTTTAAATGAGGATCCGTGGGACAGGCTCAGGAAAATCAAAGCGAAAGCAAAAAAGACGCCTCTCCAAATGTTATTCAGAGGTCAGAATATATTGGGATACCGTCATTATGCAGATGATGTTGTTGAATATTTTGTTCAAAAATCAATTGCAAACGGTATTGATATTATAAGAATTTTTGACGCATTAAATGATGTGAGAAATCTTCAGACTGCTATTAATGCAACCAAAAAGGAAAAAGGGCATGTTCAGGCGGCAATTTCTTATACAATAAGCCCTGTTCATGATATCCCGTTCTTTGTAAATCTTGCAAAGGAATATGAAAACTGCGGTGCAGATTCAATCTGTATTAAGGATATGGCAGGATTATTAATTCCGTATGAAGCTGAAAAGCTTATTACAGAAATGAAAAAGGTTGTTAAAGTACCTATTCAATTGCATACGCATTATACAAGCGGTGTTGCTTCAATGACATATTTAAAGGCTATTGAAGCAGGGGTAGATATTGTTGATTGTGCACTTTCTCCTATGGCAATGGGTACAAGTCAGCCGGCTACCGAACCTCTTGTTAAAACATTGAGCGGGACTCCGTATGATACAGGGATAGATCTTGATAAATTGACAGAAATTGCGGATTATTTCAAACCTTTAAGGGAAAAATATCTTTCAAGCGGTTTGATGAATACAAAGGTATTGGGCGTTGATATCAATACATTGAAATATCAGGTGCCCGGCGGTATGCTTTCAAACCTTGTATCACAGCTAAAACAGCAGAATGCTGAAGATAAGTTTGATGAAGTGTTAAAGGAAATACCAAGAGTAAGAGAAGACCTCGGCTGGCTACCTCTTGTTACACCTACAAGCCAGATCGTAGGTACGCAAGCTGTATTAAATGTATTGATGGGTGAAAGATACAAGATGGTATCAAAGGAAACAAAGGGTATTGTACGCGGTGAATACGGCAGAACCCCTGTTCCTATCTCACCTGAATTCAGAAAGAAAATAATTGGTGATGAGGAGCCTATTACATGCAGACCGGCTGATTTATTGAAGCCTGAACTCGATGAGCTTCGCAAGAAATGTGCTCAATGGATCGAACAGGACGAAGATGTTTTAAGTTATGCGTTGTTTGATCAGGTTGCAACAAAGTTTTTTGAATTCAGACAGGCAGGAAAGTATAAAATAGACGCCGATCTGACAGACAGAGAAAATATGACTACACCTGTCTGATAAATTCAATAACTTGTCCCGTCTTGGGCGAGGACAAGAACACAGGCTGTGCTTTGCTGTAACCAGTGGGAGATTGTACTCTCACTGATTACAAATTTGGAATCCGCCGCCGGTTACGGCGGGGGACAACATGAGCACAGTATGTGCGCAGTTATTAACATATATTATTAAAAGGCCAAGCCTGCAAAACAGTTGATGTTCTATCCTGTTCTGCAGGCATAGCCTTTTACTGTAAAATAAATAATATTAAATTTCAGAAAGGAGAAGTAAAGTGGAAAGAAATGTGTTTGACATTTTAAAAGAGCGCGGACTTATTGCTCAGACCACACACGATGAAGAAATACGCGAATTGCTCGGAAAGGAGAAAGTTACGTTCTATATAGGCTTTGATCCTACTGCAGACAGTTTGCATGTGGGTCATTTTCTTCAAATGATTGTTATGAAGCATATGCAGGATGCAGGACACAGACCTATTGCATTGGTAGGCGGCGGTACAGGTATGATAGGCGACCCAAGCGGCAGGACAGATATGCGCCAAATGATGACAAGGGAAACTATAGATCATAACTGCGAATGTTTTAAAAAACAGCTTGGAATGTTAATAGATTTTTCGGATGATAAAGCTATTATGGTCAATAATGCCGATTGGCTGCTTGACCTTAACTATATAGAGTTTTTAAGAGATGTAGGTTCTTGTTTTTCGGTTAATCAGATGTTAAAAGCCGAATGTTTTAAGACCAGACTCGAAAAAGGCTTATCATTTCTTGAATTCAACTATATGCTTATGCAAAGCTATGATTTTTTAATGCTGAGCAGAAAATATAACTGTAAGCTGGAATTGGGAGGAGACGACCAATGGTCGAATATTTTGGGCGGACTTGAGCTTAACAGAAGAAAAGATCAAAGACAGGTTTACGGTATGACTTTTACCCTTCTTACCACATCGGAAGGCAAAAAGATGGGAAAAACCGCAAAGGGAGCCTTATGGCTTGATCCTGAAAAATGCAAACCGTATGATTTTTATCAATATTGGGTAAACGTACAGGATGATGATGTAATTAACTGTTTGAAACTTATTACATTTGTCCCGATGGAAGAAATAAAAGAAATGGAAAAATGGCAGGGTCAGGAACTTAATGCGGCGAAGAAAAGACTTGCCTTTGAAGTAACCAAGCTCGTTCATGGCGAAGAGGAAGCGATTAAAGCAAGGGACGCTGCCGAAGCCGTTTTTTCAAACGGAGGCGTAAGTGCCGATATGCCCACATCGGAAGTTTCAGATGACGATATAAAGGACAAAACAATTCTTGATTTGTTGGTTATGATAAAATTGATCCCGTCAAAAGGTGAGGGAAGAAGGCTTGTTCAGCAAAACGGATTGACAGTTAATGATGTCAAGGTGACAGATCCCAATATGTTGGTTACAGATGATCTGTTTAGAGAAGACGGAATGATCGTTAAAAAAGGCAAAAAAGTATTTCACAGAATTATTAAGAAATAACATAATAAATATGTTCGCCGCCGATTACCGACGGCGGATCGCATATCGGTAATCGGTGAGAGTACAACATTGCTCCGACTACGGCGCTGTATATCTGCGCTCTTGTCCTTATTTATATCAGGACGAACCCTTTTTAAATATGCGGTGTATGCAAACCGCAAAAATCAAGGGAGTATATAAAAAAGATACAGAAATAATAAAAAACATAAGTATGTCATATGTGCCGGTATCGACACTGCAGGCATAAAAGCCGTATAATCTTGAGTATGAGCCACCCGTTTTACGGGTGGTCTTGATTTTCAACTCAATATTATGTCATTGTATGTATAAACGTTTTATATTCGGGTAATATAATAAAATATTGAGTTGACTGAATAAAATAAATATGATATAATTATTAAAGTGATGAAATGTAAAATGGCACTTTGTATGCAGTAATTAAGGTCAGAAATAATATATACATAAGGTTTGACAAATTTTATTGATCGGAATCAAAAATTACAGATAATTGTAAGCTGTGCTATATTAGAATATGTACGAAAAAAAACAACCGCGGACAAGATGCCACGCCGTAATCGGCGGCGGGTTTTATATTTGTAATCAGTTAGGACACATCTCTTAATGATTACAGTGCTAGCACAGCTTGCCCTTGTTGAATTACAGGGCAAGCCCTTATTGAACCTAATAACGAATATTATGATAAGTTGTTTACATAAAACATTATCAATTAATTATAAATTTATGGAGGTAAAGCTGTGGCAAAAAAAACTAAATTAAAAATAATACCCTTGGGCGGTCTTGATGAGATCGGAAAAAATATGACTGCCTTTGAGTATGGCAATGAGATTATTCTCGTTGATTGCGGTATGGCCTTTCCGGACGAAGAAATGCTCGGAATTGACTTGGTAATCAACGATATAACTTATTTGGAAAAAAACAAGAACAAATTAAAAGGAATATTTTTAACACACGGACATGAAGATCATATAGGTGGATTACCTTATTTTTTAAAGGAGATCAATGTACCTGTATACGGTACAAGGCTTACTATTGCTTTGGTTGAGCATAAGCTTAAGGAACATAACCTGTTGTCTTCTGTAAAGGTGGTTAATGTAAGGGCGGGAATGACTGTTGAGGCCGGAAACAATTTCAGTGTTGAGTTTATAAGGACGAATCACTCAATTGCCGATTCTGCTGCACTTGCAATAACAACTCCTTTGGGCGTTGTTATTCATATGGGTGATTTTAAGATCGATTCGACTCCTATTGTCGGAGAAATGATAGACTTAACGCGTCTCGGCGAACTTGGCAACAAAGGTGTGCTTGCTTTGTTATCGGACAGTACAAATGTTGAGCGCCCGGGTTACGCAATGAGCGAAAGAAGTGTCGGGAAAAAATTTGAGTCAATATTTAAAAACTGCAAGAAAAGAATTATAGTCGCGACCTTTGCATCAAATGTTCACAGAGTGCAGCAGATAATCAACGCTGCGGTTGCCAACGGAAGAAAGGTCGCGGTATCGGGCAGAAGTATGGAAAATATAGTGGAAATTTCCATTATGCTGGGATACATGAAAGTACCGCAGGGAGTATTGATCAATCTTGATAATATTAATAAATATAATCCTGAACAGGTCGTGATCATTACAACCGGCAGTCAGGGAGAGCCTATGAGCGCATTGACAAGAATGGCTTTTTCCGACCACAGGAAGGTTGAAATCACAAATAATGACCTTATCATAATATCTGCAACTCCAATCCCCGGGAACGAAAAAACGGTATCTGCGGTAATTAACGAATTGTTTAAAATCGGTGCGGAGGTCATATATAAATCGCTTGCAGAGGTGCATGTTTCGGGACATGCATGTAAGGAAGAATTAAAAATGATTTTGGCGCTTATAAAACCTAAGTATTTTATCCCGGTACATGGTGAACACAGACATCTTGAGCTTCATAAAAGGCTGTCGGAGGAAATGGGAATGAACGGGAAAAATGTATTCATTTTATTAAACGGTTCGGTTCTGGAGATGGATGAAAATAAGGCCGGTATTACAGGAACGGTTCAATCGGGTCAAATTCTCGTTGACGGTCTTGGGGTAGGCGATGTCGGAAACATTGTTTTAAGAGACAGGAAATTATTGGCTCAAGACGGAATTATTATCATTGTTGCTACAATAAGTCTGGATAAGGGTCAGATCGTTTCAGGCCCCGATGTAATATCCAGAGGCTTTGTATATGTAAGAGAAGCCGAAGATATTATAGAATCTGTGCGTGATATAGCAAAAGAAAGCATTATCCGTGCAAATAAAGGGAAAAACAATGAATGGTCATCTACAAAAGCTTTGGTTAAAAATAATGTGTCTAAATACATTTATGAAAAAACAAACCGTTCACCTATGATACTTCCTATTTTGATGGATATATAATTATGCATTTATTGGCTATATAGATTTATTTTGTTGTCAATATACAAAAATATTTGAAAACATTTATATTTAATTGTTAAAATTTCGGAGTTGACATTTTTTGTGTTTATATGCTATAATTTAATTATCAATTGAATAATAAAAAATGCTTTGAAGGGGAAAAAGTCCCGTAACCAAGCCTTAAGAGAGTTGTTGGTTGCTGCGAAACAATGGTTGGAACGGTGTACGAGCTCGCCCCTGAGCAGTCGATCTGAACGCATATGCAAGTAGGTGAGACCGTTTTCTCAACGTTACATGAGAGGACATTG
This sequence comes from uncultured Clostridia bacterium, assembly GCA_944392335.1. Classification (GTDB taxonomy): domain Bacteria; phylum Bacillota; class Clostridia; order UBA1381; family UBA1381; genus RGIG1988. The sequence goes on along the minus strand of CALXWJ010000021.1, from coordinate 152,197 downwards.
ATTGATGTCGCTAAGTGGGCAGTTTTGTCAATAAGAGTGGTACCGCGGAAGAATGATTACTTTCGTCTCTTGCAATACTTTTTGTATTACAGGAGACGTTTTTTGTTTTCGTTAAAATAACAGTAAACTTTTTTCTATATTAATTTTCAGGCACTTTAAAACAATAAAGCGACACCGAAAAAGTTATCAAATAAAATAAAGAAAGGAAAAATGATCTATGAAAATTGCATTTTCAACATTAGGATGTCCGAATTATGATTGGAAGGACGTATATTCAATGGCAAAGGACTTGGGATATGACGGCATTGAAGTAAGAGAAATAAGGACGGAATTTTACAGTTCTCCATTCTCAACAACCAAATGCGAAGCCACAGCCCGTAAATTACAGCAAATAAAACTTGAGATACCATGTATGTCAACGGGATGTGTTTTAAGTGAGATCGAAACTTCCGAACAAAATATTGAAGAAGTGACAGAGTACATACAGATCGCATCGAAGCTCGGCGCAAGCTATATAAGATTGCTTGCCGACAGGAATCCTGCTCCTGCCGGGGAAATAGACGATGATGCTGTAATAGGGGAAATAAAAAAGCTTATCCCTATTGCCAAGGAGCATAATATAACCTTATTAATTGAAACAAACGGTGTTTATGCTGATACAAAAAGGTTAAAAATGCTTCTTGATAGCATAAACGATGAAAATGTGGCTGCGCTGTGGGATATACATCATCCATACCGGTTCTTTAATGAAAGCCCGAAAGATACGATCAATAATATAAAAGATTATATCAAATACATTCATGTCAAGGACTCGATCGTTGAGGACGGGATCGTCAAATATAAAATGATGGGTGAAGGCGATATGCCTATCAATGAAGTTATGATCGAACTGCGTTCAATGAATTACGACGGATACGTAACCTTGGAATGGGTGAAAAAATGGGCGCCTGAGCTTACCGATGCGGGAATTGTTTTCCCCCATTACGCTGAATTTATGGCGCCGTACAGAAAGTCGCACAAGCATCCATTACAGGACAATATGCAAAAAACCGGCAAATATATATGGCCGAAAGAAAGACTTATAAATTATACATTTGCCGATGTTTTGGACAGAGTATGCGAAGAATTCCCGAACCAATACGCGTTCAGGTATACTGAACTGGATTATACAAGAACATATCCTGAATTCAGAGAAGACGTTGATACATTTGCAAGGGCATTGCTTGCAATGGGAGTGAAAAAAGGTGATCATGTCGCAATTTGGGCAACAAACGTTCCGGCATGGTATATAACATTCTGGGCTTCAACAAAAATCGGTGCGGTTTTGGTTACCGTAAATACAGCATATAAGATCCATGAAGCAGAATATTTGCTGCGTCAGTCAGATACAAATACATTGGTTATGATAGACGGATTCAAAGACTCCGATTATATAGGTATAATAAAAGAACTTTGTCCCGAACTGGAAACTTGCGAACCGGGCAGCTTGAATTCCAAAAAGCTGCCGTATCTGAAAAACATTATCACGGTCGATTCAAAACAAAACGGATGTTATTCATGGGATGAAGCCATAAAGCTGGCAGAAAAGGTGCCATATTCGGAAGTAGATAAAATCAGGCGTACGATAGATATACATGACGTTGCAAATATGCAGTATACATCAGGAACTACGGGATTCCCAAAAGGCGTAATGCTTACACACCATAACGTAATAAACAATGGTAAAGCTATAGGCGATTGCATGGATCTGTCAACGGCAGACAGAATGATGATACAAGTGCCGATGTTCCACTGTTTCGGTATGGTTCTTGCGATGACCGCGGCGATGACTCACGGTGTGACAATGTCTCCGATCCCCGCATTTTCACCAAGAAAGGGATTGAAATGTATAAATCAAGAAAAGATCACCTGCTTCCACGGAGTGCCGACGATGTTTATTGCAATGCTTGGTCATGAAGATTTTGATAAAACGGATTTTTCATATATGAGAACGGGAATCATGGCAGGCAGTCCTTGCCCGATAAAAACAATGCAGGATGTTATAGAAAAAATGCATATGTCTGAAATATGTATAACATACGGACAAACAGAAGCGTCTCCTGCTACAACAATGAGTAAAACAACCGATTCCATAGAAACAAGAGTAAATACCGTTGGAGGACCGATATTCGGCGTTGAGTGCAAGATCGTTGATCCTGAAACCTATGAAGAATTGCCTGATAACGTAGATGGGGAATTTGTTGCAAGAGGATATAATATCATGAAAGGTTATTATAAAATGCCCGAAGCGACAGCAGCGGCAATTGATGCCGATGGCTGGTTACATTCCGGTGACCTTGCAAGAAGGCTTCCTGACGGTAACTTCAAAATTACCGGAAGAATCAAGGATATGATCATAAGAGGCGGAGAAAATATATATCCGAAAGAAATTGAAGATTTCCTGTATACACATCCAAAAGTACAAGATGTTCAGGTAATCGGCGTACCTGACAAGGATTACGGTGAAGAAATAATGGCATGCGTCATATTAAAAAAAGGAGAAACCGCCGATGAAGCAGAAATAAAGCAATACGTTCTTGATCATATGGCAAAGCATAAGGTTCCGAAATATGTTGATTTTGTTACGGAATTCCCAATGAACGCCGCAGGAAAAATTTTGAAGTATAAAATGCGTGAAGCTGCCGTTGAAAAGCTTAATTTACAAAAAGCAAACAGCATTGTGACGGCATAAGAGTGTATTTTTGGTAAAAAAATATATAAATTGGATAAAAACTATTGATTTTTACCTCTTTCCATGATATAATTACGATATTATTATAATTGTATAGGAAAGAGGTATATTTATGAGAAAATTTATTACAATTGCATTAGCGTCAATAATGTGTATCGGATTGGCTTCATGTGGAAATAATACTGAAACGGATGAAGTTACTCTTGCTGCAAAAACAAGCACAATGAGTGCGGAACTTACCGAAAAATATGCAGAACAATATGGCTTTAAAGTAACATATTATGAAGATTCTCCTACAATGTATCAAGCTGTAATTAACGGAACAAATGCTGCATGCTATGAAGACCGTTCTGTTATAGGTTGGGCTATAAAGGAAGAAGGACTTGCTTTAAAGACAGTCGGTGATGTTGAAAACCCTGCATTTTACGGTTTTGCTGTAAAAAAAGGACAAAATGCCGATCTTATAAAAATGTTTAATGCCGGACTTGCAAACATAAAAGCTAACGGAGAATACGATGCAATTTTGGAAAAATACGGCTATGGTGATAAAAAATATAAAGATGAAAATGCACAGAGAGTTGAAAGCGGTGTAACACCTGAAAAGAAATATGTTATATACTCTGACAATGCTTTTTCACCGTTTGAATTTTTAGATACTGAAACAAATGAATATATCGGTATTGATATGGATATTTTAGCTGCAATTGCAAAAGATCAAGGCTTTGAATATGAAATGCATAATGAAGGTTTTGACGCTTCTATGGGTGCAGTACAATCAGGTCAGGCAGATGGAATGATTGCAGGTATGACAATTACCGATGAAAGAGAAGAAACATTTGACTTTTCGGAAGGATATTTTGAAGACGGACAAATATTGGTTGTTCCTGCGGACAGTGAAATAACAAGTATAGCTGATTTTGCAAAAACTGAAGATGAAAATATAACAGAATAATTTTTGAAGTGTATTATTCAGCATAGTTTTTTATGCTATGCTGAATAAATATTTTATGTATTAGAGAGAGTATTATGGATTTTACGAGAACAATATTAGAATCTACACCTTTGCTTTTAGAGGGTATTAAAATTACAATTTTAATTTCGGTTATATCATTAATAATCGGTATGGTTATAGGATTATTGATGTGTATTATGGGGATGTCTAAAAATATTTTATTGAAAGCCATTTCCGGAGTATATATTTGGATAATCAGAGGAACACCAATGATAGTACAGGCTTTCATTGTTTATTTTGGTATGCCTCAGGTAATACAGTTGTTTAATCCGAGTTTCAGAATAGAAGCATTCACTGCCGGTATTATAACTCTAAGCCTTAATGCAGGTGCATATTTGGCTGAAATTTTCAGAGGGGGAATAATGGCTGTACCAAAGGGACAGACAGAAGCAGCACGCAGCTTGGGATTAAGTAAATCAAGAACTATGCTTAAAATAATTCTACCCCAGGCTTTTAAAGTGGCTATTCCTTCGATGGTAAACCAGTTTATTATTACAGTTAAGGATACATCTATTTTGTCTGTAATAGGATTGGCAGATATAGTAAATAAAGCAAAAGTATATGTAGGTAAATCATATCAATTTTTCGCTACATACATACTTGTAGCAGTATATTATTTGATAGTAATTTCTATACTGATGTTATTATCTAAGTATTTGGAGAAGAAGATTAATTATGAACGTAAAGGTAGAAGTTAAAAATTTAAAGAAATCATTTCATAAACTTAATGTTTTAAATGGTATAGATCTTACTGTTTATGAAGGAGAAGTCGTATGTATTATCGGACCTTCCGGTTCCGGCAAATCAACTTTGTTGCGCTGTTTAAACAGACTCGAAGATGCTACCGGCGGACAGGTGATTGTTGATGGATATGATATAACGGATAAAAAGACAAATATTAATAAAGTGCGCGAAAAAATAGGAATGGTTTTTCAGAATTTTAATTTGTTTGCGCATCTTACAGTGTTACAGAATATTATGCTGGCGCCTGTTGATTTGAAAATTATGTCTAAGGAAGAAGCACATAAAACAGCCATTGAGTTATTGAAAAGAGTTGGCCTGGAAGATAAAGCTGAATGTCATCCGCATCAATTGTCAGGTGGTCAGCAGCAACGTGTTGCAATAGCAAGAGCACTTGCAATGAAACCTGATATAATGCTGTTTGATGAACCTACATCAGCCCTTGACCCTGAAATGGTAGGAGAGGTACTTGCTGTAATGAAAGAACTTGCATCCCAAGGAATGACTATGATATGTGTTACTCACGAAATGGGTTTTGCAAAGGAAGTTGCGGATAGAGTTATTTTCATTGATGAGGGTGTAATAATGGAAGAAGGAACACCTGAAGATGTATTTACAAATACAAAAAATCCCAGAGCTATTGATTTTTTAAATAAAGTTTTATGATTAGACAATGTTCGCCGCCTTTATAGGCGGTGTTTTTTGTACAAAAAAAGTATTTTATATATTTAGCAGGATTATTTTTATACTTATTTTTTATATATTGTCTCATAATGACGATTAAAAATAAACATAAAGCTTTCTTTTTTTTCATATAATATTTATAGCAGATAATAAATATTTTAATAAAAAAAGGAAAGGAATTTGATACATATGAAAAAAATGATTATTATACTTTGTTTAATGATTGTTGTAATTGCATTGTCCGGTAATTATTTTGTTTCTGAAACATTAGAAGATCATAATGCACAAATATATTATGTGGATCATTCCATGCTGAGACTTGTTCCTGTTGATTATAATATTACGGATTCCACAGTACAAAAAGCATGTGAAAAAATTATAAATAAAATAATTGACGGAGAAGATTATAATAGCAGTATATTAAGAGTTGTCCCAAAAATTAAAAATGGAATTGATGTAAAAGTTAATGATGAAATTGCCTATGTAAATCTAAATAATGAATTTATTGATAATATCCCGGACAATAACATTCATGAAATATTAATGATTTATTCAATAGTTAACTCTCTTACGTCTGTAGAAGGTGTGAATATGGTGAAATTTCTTTTTAACGGTGAAGAACGAAAAGAGTATATAGGCGGAATGGATATGAGAGAAACTTTTATACCTGATTATTATATATAACAAAAAATTTTAGGCAGAAAAGCATGAACAGACTTTTCTGCTTTACTATGTAATATCATTATAGCTTTATGGACTATTTAAAAAATATATAATATTCCTGCAGCTTAATTTTCTAAAATTTTTTCCAAATCAGATGAATTACAGATCAGTGCTCCGAAATATGTAACTGTATTTGCTCCGTTTATATAATTTATACCTGCTGTCTTTGCAATCTCGCTTACAAAAATACCATAACCCTCAAGTGATCCATGCGCGCGATCAGGAAAACGGCACGGAGCGTCGGGATAAGTGCATTTATCACATAGGTCGCAGCCTTCGTTAGAAAGCATAAAATAATCTTTTATTAATGGTTTTACCGCATTGTCGATAAGACGGGATGATTGTTTAAACTTTTTCATACCTTCCGTCATTCCCTCATAATCAAAAGAATCCTCCAGGTCATATTTTCCGCTGAATAAAACCATCTTATCATAATTGCAGATACGATCTTTACATTCCTCCACCGTTCCGATTGCAGGGGGGCATGCCCATGTTTTACCATATTGTCTGCAAGTGTTTACTTCACACATTTTTCTCACTTCCTGTGAGAAATTAATATCTTTTGTGTTAATTATACCGTATTGAAATACTCCTGCTTTATCCAAAATATTTTGTAGTGACTCCATTTATTATCCCTCCGTAATTTTTATATGTATAGTAGGGGCAATTCATGAATTACCCGAAATAAAAATATGTTTTGTTAAAATTCTTTTACCTTTTTATTTTTATATGTACAGAAAGAAAATTTATAACCGTCCTCATCAAAAATGTCCGATTCTTCAGATTTGTACCAATCGGGATGAAGATCAAGATTTACCATAAATTTATCACAATCACGGTTATCCTGTACCTTTGTTATGTATGCTTCGATGCAATATGGCAATAAAAGACTGTAGATTGCCTCGCCTCCGCAAAGATAAATTTCCTTATCCGGATATTTTTTTATTTGTTTTGCAATTTCATCAATTGAATGAACAATGACCGCATCATCGCATTTATATTTTTCATCACGGGTTAATACAATATTTACACGGTTTTTTAAAGGCATACCGCCGGGGAATGATTCCAGTGTTTTTCTTCCGATAATTATTACATTATCTTTTGTTTTTGAACGAAAAAATTTCATGTCTGATGATATATGGTATAAAAGATCATTGTTTTTTCCTATACCCCAATCATTATTTACTGCAGCAATTAATTTCATTTTTTTATCCTTTCATAACATTTTTCTAAATTGCAACGGGGAATTTTATTCCTGTATCATGATAATTGTAATTTTCAAGTTTGAAACTATCCTTTGTGAATTTATAAAAATCATCAATGGAAGGATCAATCGTAAGTTCAGGTGCGTCATAGGGTGTATTCTTTATAATCTCTTTGATTATCGGAACATGTCTGTCATAGATATGAGCATCCGCAATAACATGTACAAGTTCTCCGGCTTCAAGACCGCTAACCTGTGCAAACATCATTAACAGTATTGAATACTGACATGCGTTCCAGTTATTTGCGGCAAGCATATCCTGTGAACGCTGATTTAAAATTCCGTTCAAAGTATTACCGGTAACATTGAATGTCATGCTGTATGCACAAGGATACAATCCCATTTCATGAAGATCCTCAAAATTATAAATATTAGTCATAATTCTTCTGCTTAACGGATTGTTCTTTAAATCATATAATACTCTGTCAACCTGGTCAAATTCACCTTCTTTGTATTTGTGTTTTATCCCGAGTTGATAACCATATGCTTTCCCTATCGAACCGTTTTCATCCGCCCATTGATCCCATATGTGGGAAGAAAGATCGTGGATATTATTGGATTTTTTTTGCCATATCCATAAAATTTCATCGATTGCGCTTTTTAAAAAGGTTCTTCTGATAGTTAAAATCGGAAATTCTTCTTTAAGATTATATCTGTTTACTATCCCGAATTTTTTTATGGTATGCGCGGGAGTACCGTCCTCCCATTTGGGGCGAACGTCAAAATCCTTGTCCCAAAAACCGTTTTTTAATATATCTTTGCAATTATCTATAAAAATTTTGTCAGCTTTGCTCAAAAAAAATCATCTCCTGAATTTATTTATAAACAATTATATCATATATTAATTCCATAATCAAGAAAAAATTGTGTTTTATAAAGACAAAAAAATGTAAAAAATAACTGCAAACCTTAATAGAATTGCAGTGTATATAGTCTTTATAATATTATATAATTATTCCGGCTTTTCTAAGACAACAAAAGATACAAAAGTTTCTTTGTGAAGATAATTTTCAAGTTTGGGATCCACATCAACAGTTTTTGTGTTCATCTGGGAAATTACCCAGCCATCTTCTAACAGTTTATTAATACGAACAAGATATTTGTTTTCATTAACGTCGTTTTGTTCTGTATAATCACGGCTGTTACTTATATAAACAACTTTCTGCATTTGTGTTCCCCTCTTTTCTTTTTATTCGATAAAATAAAACTTTTAAGGCAGCGCCGAAAGACGTGTAATTGTAAAAATTGGTACGCCAGAAGGGATTCGAACCCCCGACCTTTTGGTTCGTAGCCAAACACTCTATCCAACTGAGCTACTGGCGCATATCACAGTTTAATATATTATCACATTTATGCGCAGCTTGTCAATAGTTTTTTTAAATTTTTTTTGATATTAATATATAATAATATAAATTTATATAAAAACACAAAATAGTGGATAAATATTGAAATATAAAGGTGGAAAAATAAGCTAAAGTGTGATATAATCAAAAAAAATTGTTGATAAAATTGATGTGTTAACGGCAATTTAAACTGCGTACAAGATGCTCACGCCGTAATCGGGACAGGTTTCATATTTGTAATCAGCGAAAGCATAATGCCCGGCTGATTACAGCGCAAGCACAGCTTGCGCTCTTGTACTCATTGAATGACGTGACAAGCCTTTATTGTATAGCAGGGAATGATCGTAAAATTTAAAATGATTAATGTTGGATGGAGGGATTTATATGTCTGAGAGACAAAAAGTGCTGGAATTATTTGAAGAACAGAAGGATTATTTTGAAGACAGAGTGAAAAATGGAATTGAAAACAACCGAAAAGGATGGTGCAGATTAGAGTTTAACTACAATAAAAAGCAGTGTAACAATATCCGTATTGCAATAAAGCAAAAAAATCACGAATTCAAATATGGCGCGAATATTTTTATGCTTGACGAATTTGAAAATGAGGAAAAAAATAAGAAATACAGAAAATATTTTGCAGAAACATTTAATATGGCAACCTTGCCTTTTTATTGGTCTGATCTGGAACCGGAACGGGGAAAGGTACGGTATGACAAAAACAGCCCCAAAATATACAGACGCCCGTCACCTGATTTATGTATCGAATATTGTGAAGAAAATGGTATAGAACCGCGAGAACACGCGCTTGCATATTCAAGCTTTTTCCCTAATTGGATTGATATAAATAATCCCGAATCAATTAAGAAAGATTTAGAAAAAAGATATAAAGAAATAGCCGAAAGATATGCCGATAAAATTCCTACAATTGAGGTGACAAATGAAACTTGGTGGGATGAATTTCAAAATGCATTATATAATGAAGATGATTTTGTTGAATATTGTTTCAAGCTCGCAAGAAAATATTTTCCGGAAAATAAGCTGGGAATAAATGAATATTCAGCTGTTTGGAACGAACAGGGCAGGAATCGTGACAAATATTATATGCAGATAGAAAGAGCTTTAAATTCAGGTGCAGATATTAACGCTATAGGAATACAGTATCATATGTTTTTTAAAATGGAGAAGGAATTTGAAGCTACAAGAAAATTTTATGATCCATCACATCTTTATAGGATACTTGACAGATATTCCGATTTTAATTTGCCGATACAGATAACGGAAGTAACCATTCCGGCATATACTGACAGGGAAGAAGATGAGCAGATACAGGCAGAGATTATAAAAAAATTGTATTCGTTATGGTTTTCACATAAAAATGTTGAGCAAATAATATATTGGAATCTTATTGACGGCTATGCAGCATTTGCACCCCAGGGAGATATGCAATCCGGTGAAAACTATTATAGAGGCGGTCTGTTCCGCTTTGATTTTACTCCTAAGCCGTCGTACTATGTTATAAAGGATCTTTTTGAAAAGGAATGGAGAACCGAAACAGAAATTACATTAAATGAAAACGGAAAGGGGAGGTTCAAAGGCTTTTATGGTGAATATGAATTAAAATTTGAATATGACGGAAAAGAATACACAAAAAACATTAATCTTTCAAAGAATGGTGTAAATGAGTTTAAAATTGTTTTGTAAAAATTTGATGCAAAATATTACTTGATGATAGATGAATTATATAATATAATAAAAACAGTTATGTAATATATGCTAATGAATAGTTAAAATATATCAGAAAGGAGGGCGTTGATATATCTTGAGAAGAAATATATCAACATGATTGGGTATGAAGGATTTTGCTGTATCCACAAATTTTCCCGGAGGTAATGCCATAATTAAAAAAATAGAGGGTAATACTGTTTTTTTAGACTCTGATTTACGTGATACTGTTGGTGATTGGTTTTACTGGGCTATATGTGTTGAAGGCGCGCAGGGAAAAACGCTTAGTTTTGATTTTGGAGGGGAAATTCGAGTGGGTTACTATGGCCCGGCTGTCAGTTATGATCTAAAGCATTGGAAATGGCTGGGTAAAGATTCAGAAGCTTCAAAATTTACATATACATTTACTGAGGATGAAACAAAAGTTTATTTTGCACATAATATGATTTATTCAGAGAAAATGTTTTTGGAATTTGCCGAAAAAAAACATTTGCCGGTTAAAATCCTATGTCAAAGCAAAAAGAAAAGGGATGTACCTTATGTAATTTTCGGAGAAGGGAAAAAATCCATTGTTTTGACAGCGCGGCATCATGCATGTGAATCTACCGGAAGTTATGTTTTGGAAGGAGTATTGGACAGGTTATATACATCCCCTTTAAATGATATACAAGTATTTTGTGTACCGTTTGTTGATTTTGACGGTGTTATAGATGGGGATCAGGGGAAAAATCGTACCCCTTATGATCATAACAGGGATTATGCGCAAGATAAAAAAGCTATATATCCTGAAACGGCAAAGATTCGGGAATATATAGATACTCATTCTGTTTTTATGGGATTTGATTTCCATTCGCCCTGGCATACGGGGAATGAGGCTGATTTGGTTTGCATCATACAAAAAAGTATAAAAAAGCGTGAATGTTTTATAAAATTCGGGGAGTTATTGGATAAAAAACTGACAAAAAAAGCACTCCAACATAATAAGGAAAATGATATTCCGCCAAATGGCGGAACATCAAACTGGAATCGAACAGGGACGCCTACATTTGCTGTGTATGCTATGAATAAGCCGGAAAATGAGATTGCCTTTACATTGGAAACCTGCTATTTCGGACGGCCGGACAATATTTTTACGCAAGAAGGCGCAAGAGAATTAGGACGTTGTTTTGCAGACGCAATTATTGAATATATACATATGAGATCATGATATTTATTTTGTCTTAGTTAGAAATGCCATAGCCCAAATGACGGACAGAATAAATATTTTACATTTGATTTGTGAATAATAATGATTTGTTGTGAGGGTAAGATTAAACAGGATAGAAAACAACCAAAAAGCATGATGCAGATTAGAATCCGATGATAATTTTTTGTGCTTAAATCAAATATATAGTAGAATTTAATAAATTTTGATTGAATATTCTAAAAAATACGGAAATATTACAAAAATATTATAATTAGATATTGATTTTAAGAACAAAAAGTGATATTATATATATGTATATATTATAGTTATATAATATAGATAATTAACATAATTTGAGGAGGAGATTCCGATGGCTAGAAAAATGAAAACCATGGATGGTAACAATGCCGCGGCATATGCATCATATGCATTTACGGATGTTGCTGCTATCTATCCTATCACACCATCATCAACTATGGCTGAAGTTACGGACAAATGGGCTGCAGCCGGTCAGAAAAATATTTTCGGTCAAACCGTAAAGGTAGTCGAAATGCAGTCTGAAGCAGGTGCTGCAGGTGCAGTTCACGGCTCATTGGCAGCCGGTGCTTTAACCACAACATATACAGCTTCACAAGGATTATTATTGATGATACCGAATATGTATAAAATTGCAGGTGAATTATTGCCTTGCGTATTTAACGTATCAGCAAGAGCTTTGGCTTCACATGCATTGTCAATTTTTGGTGATCATCAAGATGTTATGGCTTGCCGTCAGACAGGCTTTGCTATGCTTGCATCAACAAATCCGCAAGAAGCTATGGATTTGGGAGCAGTTGCTCACTTAACCACAATTAAAGGAAGAATTCCTTTCTTACATTTCTTTGATGGATTCAGAACATCACATGAATATCAGAAAGTTGCCTGCTGGGATTATGATACATTGGCAAAAATGGTTGATTGGGACGCTTTAAATGCATTTAGAAGAGGTGCATTAAATCCTGAACATCCTGCACAAAGAGGTACTGCTCAAAATCCGGATATATTCTTCCAGGCAAAAGAAGCAGTTAATAAATATTATGATGCTATTCCTGAATTAACCCAGGAATATATGGATAAGGTTAATGCTGAAATAGGAACAGACTATAAACTGTTTAATTATTATGGTGCACCTGATGCTGAACAGATCATAATTGCAATGGGTTCTGTTTGTGATACAATAGATGAAACAATTGATTATTTGAATGCTAACGGACAAAAAGTAGGTCTTGTTAAAGTAAGACTTTACAGACCGTTCTCAGCAAAACATTTAATTGAAGCTATTCCGGAAACTGTTAAAAAGATTACAGTTTTAGATAGAACAAAAGAATCAGGTTCTGTTGGCGAGCCGTTATATCTTGATGTTGTCGCGGCATTGCAGGGATCAAAATTCCAGGGTTGTGATATCTATTCAGGCCGTTATGGTTTGGGTTCAAAGGATACAACTCCTGCTCAAATTATTGCAGTATATAAAAATGCCGAAAAGAAGAGATTTACAATCGGTATTGTTGATGACGTTACAAATCTATCATTGCCGATAGATGAAAATCCGGATACAACACCTGCAAATATCACAAGCTGTAAATTCTGGGGATTGGGTGCTGACGGTACTGTTGGTGCCAACAAGAATTCAGTTAAGATCATAGGTGACCATACAGACATGAACGTTCAGGCATACTTTGATTATGATTCGAAAAAATCCGGCGGTCTGACAGTATCACACTTAAGATTCGGTAATGCAAAAATTACTTCAACATATCTTATCAATAAAGCTGATTTTGTTGCTTGTCATAAAGCTTCATATATCAGACAATATGATATGGTATCTGACGTTAAACCGGGTGGTGTATTCTTGCTTAACTGCTCATGGGATGCAGAAGAACTTGAAAAGCAATTACCCGGACAAGTTAAAAAATACATTGCTGATAATAATATTCAATTCTATACAATTGACGGTGTTAAGATTGGTAAAGAAATCGGACTCGGTAACAGAATCAATACTGTTTTACAATCAGCTTTCTTTACATTGGCAAACATCATTCCTGCAGAAGATGCAATTAAGTATATGAAAGATGCTGCAACCGCTTCATACTCGAAGAAGGGTGACGCTGTTGTTAAGATGAATCATGATGCTATTGACGCGGGTGCTAAGCAAATTGTAAAAGTTGATGTTCCTGCTTCGTGGAAAGACGCACAGCCTGAAGATTTGGGTGTTAAGCATGAAGGTGAAGGAAAACTTATTGATTATGTTAATAATGTACTTGTTCCTATTAACCAATTTAAAGGAATGCAGCTTCCTGTATCAACATTTGAACCATATGTAAACGGTGAAGTTCCTCTTGGATCATCTGCATTTGAAAAGAGAGGTATTGCAATAGATGTTCCTGTTTGGAATCCTGATGTATGTTTACAGTGCGGATTGTGTTCATATGTATGTCCTCACGGATGTATTAGACCTGTTGTTTTGACAGAAGAAGAATTGAAAAACGCTCCTGAGGGTATCAAGTATACAAAGATGAAGCAAATGGACGGCTTGTATTTTGCCATAGCTGTTTCAGTTCTTGACTGTACAGGATGCGGATCTTGTGCTAATGTATGTCCTGAAGTTAAAGGCAACAAAGCATTGTCAATGCAGAGCCTTGATACTCAATTACAGGTACAGGATACCTTTAATTATGGTATTAAGCTTGCCGCAAAACCATCTGTTTTGGACAAATTTGGTATTAATACAGTTAAAGGTTCACAGTTTAGAATGCCATATCTTGAGTTCTCAGGCGCATGTGCAGGCTGTGGTGAAACACCTTATGCTAAACTTATAACTCAATTATTCGGTGACAGAATGTATATTGCAAACGCAACAGGTTGTTCTTCAATCTGGGGCGGTTCATCACCTTCAACTCCTTACACAGCTAATGCTGAGGGAAGAGGTCCTGCATGGGCTAACTCATTGTTTGAGGATAATGCAGAATATGGTTACGGTATGTATCTCGGACAGAAAGCTATAAGAGAAAAGAATATAGCAAAACTTGAAAAAATTGCCGATGATGCGCCTGAAACAAAGTCTGCAATTGAAAAGTTCCTTGAAACAAAGAACTGCGGTGTGGAAAATAAGGTCGCTACCGAAGAATTGTTGAAAGCGCTTGCAAATGTAAATTCAGAAGATGCTAAGAACGTACTTGCTGACAAAGAATATCTTGCAAAGAAATCTGTATGGGTATTCGGCGGTGACGGCTGGGCATATGATATCGGCTTTGGCGGCGTTGACCATGTATTGGCTTCGGGTGAAGATGTTAATATTATGGTATTCGATACCGAGGTTTATTCAAATACCGGCGGTCAGTCTTCAAAAGCTACCCCTACCGGTGCTATAGCTCAATTTGCTGCAGCAGGTAAGGTTGTAAAGAAGAAAGATTTGGCAGCTATTGCTATGAGTTACGGATATGTTTATGTTGCTCAGATTGCACAGGGTGCTGATTACAATCAGTGCTTAAAAGCTATGATTGAGGCTGAAAGCTATAACGGTCCTTCATTGATCATTGCTTATGCTCCGTGTATCAACCATGGTATCAAAGGTGGTATGAGCATTGCACAGACAGAAGAAAAGAAGGCTGTTGAGGCAGGTTATTGGCATTTATTCAGATTTGATCCGAGACTTGCGTTAGAAGGTAAAAATCCATTCCAGTTGGATTCAAAAGAACCTAAAGCAAGCTATGAGGACTTTATCATGGGTGAAGTTCGTTATAATTCTCTTGCTCGTTCAAATCCTGAAAGAGCCAAGGAATTATTTGCTAAAGCTCAGGCTGATGCTAAGGCTAAATATGAACATTTAGTAAATCTTGCAAAACAATATAATTGATAAATTTATGATTATTAAAGGGCGTGTCTCAATGAGTGATTTTTCATAAAATTGAGGCAACGCCCTCATTTTTTGGTTCTATAATAAGGCTCTATAATAAATGTTGGGGTAACCAAATAGAGCCTGCAAAAAAAATTTAATACATTAAAAAAAGTAGAACATATTTGGTAAAAATCCGTTAAAAAGCGATGTAAAAGCGCGGAAACAGAATGAAAAACATTTCTGTTTTAATGTATTTTATCTATCAATATAAACCTGTACTTCATAAGTCCATTGTAAAATGCCGGATACAATAACAAGCTGCACTGTAAATTTCGGTTCCGCGCCATATTTTGTTTGGGCTATGCGTATTAACTCGTGTAACATTTGTTCTCTGTTTTCTTCGACACAGTTAGCGCATAGGTATTTCCCTTTTGGCAGTACCTTTAATCCGTCTATATCTGCATAATGAATACACACAGCAAAGAGCCGTGCTATTGAGTTTTCGGTATATATACCGGCTGAATCTTCAAAGGAAAATTCACTTTTTAAGTCAGGAGGGACTTTATCATAGAAATGTCTGAGATAATTCCAAAGATTATCAAGCGTTGGCACTTCTAATGTATCTGACAGCAAAATAACACGTTCCGGATAATCTTTGAGAAAAGTACCATTTAGCTTTTGTTGCCCCTGTAATTTTTTTTCGTAGTCCGCTTTTGCTAACTGGATTTTTGATTTACTGTATTGAAGCGCAGCTATTTTTTCATCAGCTTTTTTCTCAGCTTGCGCTAAAAAATCCACAATTTTTTCAAGATTGTCATATTCTAAAACCTTTTTGATCTCTTGCAAAGGCAAGTCCATAAGCTGCAAAGCCCGTACCGTATTCAACCGAACAATATCCTGTTCGGTATAATAGCGGTAATTAGTCCATTCGTCTTTTTTACTCGGATTTACTAATCCGATACGGTCATAATGCCGCAGTGTTTCGCTTGTTGTATGGGCAGCCTTTGCGGCTTCTCCAACTGAAAAATATTTTTTCATTTTTAATTTCTCCTATTGACATTTGTGTTACACAAAGGTTTATAATATATTATAGCAGAAGATGAAGCTAAAATCAATAGATATTGTAATATTGTTTAGGAGGAATGATTCAATGATAGAACTAAAACAAGTAACAAAACGGTATGGGCAAGCAACCGTACTAAAAAACATTACTTTGTCGATTGATGAACCGGGTATTTATTGCTTACTTGGAAGGAATGGCGCGGGTAAAACAACACTTCTCAAATCCATTGCAGGGTATCAGAATATTACAAGCGGCACGATTCAAGTTAACAGTAAGACAATAACAACATCCACTTTGGATACAGGCGTCAGCTATATTGAAAACTTTGCAAAGCATTTTAATCTTCCGGTGCGAAAGTTGCTTCAAATCGCTTCGGAAGTAAACCCAAACTATGATCACGACTTTGCTTCGGAAATGATGGAACGTTTTGAACTGGATGGAAAAAAGAAGTTTAATCATCTTTCACTTGGCATGAAAACGATGGTATCCACAATTATCTGTTTGGCAAGCAATAAAGACGTCGTTCTTTTAGATGAGCCTGTCCTCGGCTTTGACGCAATTATGCGTGTGGAGTTTTATGATATGCTGACAGAGAGTTTTTACAAACACCCCCGAATTATTATCGTATCCACACACATCATTGAAGAAATTGCAAAAACAATTCAAAAACTGATTATTATTGATAAAGGCAGTATCCGTTTTTTTGATACATTGCAATCGGTAGAAACAAAAGCATTTAGTATCAGCGGAATTAAGAAAGACGTGGAGGCTGCGACCCGAAATCTAAATATCATCGGTCAAGATAATGTTGGAGGTCTTGAAACATGCTATATTTTCGACAATCTGCCAAAGCAGACTGCTTCATTAGAAATTAACCCACTGTCTTTGCAGGATTTCTTTATTCAAATGGTGGGACATAAGGGAGGTGTAAAAAGATGACATCTATTTTTGCAATTGTAAAACGCTTGCTTGCAAGCAATAAAGTCAGTTTCATACTTACGGCTCTTGTTATGCTTTGTGCCACATCCTCCGGTGATATTGTTTTAAGTAACGGAAATTATTCTTGGCTGCTTGCTGTTGTAACCCCATTCTTTTTTGTGTTTTATGATTTTACAAAGTTAATGCATTTGGGAGCAAACAAAAAAGATTATTTTTTTGGTTGTCTGATCAGCTATGGATTTTTGGCGTTTTTTATTTCCCTTGTCAACACAGTGATCCATCAATTGATTGACCCCGTATATTCAGCGCAAACAGTTATCAATATGATGGATGTGTGTAAATGGACCGAAAATGGGATTATCGTTGCCGGATTACAGCAAATGTTCTTTTTACTGCTTGTTATGGTTTTTTTTCATGTACTGTTATCCATGCAGGCACATTGGTATGGGTGGCTGACTGACGCAGTATTTACTGCAATTATTTGTATATTTACGCCGATTGCACCATTACGTGCTATATTGTCTGGATTTTTTCATACCATTATGTTCAACAACAACGCTGTACTGCATATTGGTATCTGTCTATTGCTAAGCGGGGCATTTTCTATTGGAGGGCTTGTGATCTTGAAAAGAAAAACTTTATAGACAAGAGGGACAGTTATATTTTGGATAACTATAACTGCACATAAGTTGTTCAACGTCATAGTCGGCAGCTTATTCCATATTTCTAATCAGTGGTAGTATAATCTCCCACTGAAACGCTGAGGAGCAAGCTCTCTTTGCCGGTTGCAACGTTTTCAAGCTCCATTTCAAGCAAGCTTGATGGAGCATTGCTCCGATTTAAATATATAAAATTCTGGAGGGATCACTATGAAAAAAAACATTTCACTTGTATTGTGTATTATATTTGGCAGTTTGATTTTGTCGGGTTGCTCGAGCAGCAATGAACCATTTGAGAAAAAAAATTATACGCCAGAGACACAGATCAATGAAATAAATCTAGATGTGCGAGATAGGAAAATTGCAGTTTCGTTATCTGAGGATGAACAAGTCCATATTGAATATTCTGAAAATAATATAGAATATTATGATATTTCTGTTTCTGACGAAAAGGTTTTGACCATGACAAGTTTAAGCGATAAAGAATGGATGGATTATATTGGAGGAAAACTTTCTGCCGAAGATCGGGAAATATCGTTACAGATACCGGACACACTTTTAGAAAATCTTGTATTATCTACAACAAACGAGGATATAACACTTTCTGCATTGACAGTAACCGGAAGTATAAATATTTCTTCTAATGGAGGGAATATTGCTTTTGAAAATTTAGATGTAGGAAACGCCTTATTCTTGAATGTTAAAAACGGCGATATTTCCGGTACGATTGTGGGAAGTTATGATGATTTTTCTATTAAATCAGAAATCAAAAAAGGCGAGAGTAATCTGCCGGACAATAAAGACGGCGGAGAAAAAATGCTGAATGTATTGTGCAATAACGGTGATATTGATATTGAACTTGTAAACGAATAATTTTATTTCTGAAAACCGTCGCTTTGCGGTTTAAGAACACTTATAAACGGCAGTTGTGAAATAATGAATTCCTGCTGCCATTTTTTGTTTGAAAAAAATATAAGAAAACAGAAGGTAAGTTAGAGTCCGCATTCGTTAAGAATACATCAGTATAAGTGAGATACCGCCGTGTTTTATATAAAAACAAGGATCCTCTTGCATTTTGTAAAACTTTTGTTAATAATTTCGATTCTTCAGGTATATGTTGATCGGGATGATGGTGCAGTCTGTGAGATTTGCCGGCAAGAGATTGTAAAGAACCGTCATGTCTGTTGAACCAACAAAATATATTGATGGTGCACTTTTTAGGAATCACTGCCTTTGTTACAATATATTTAAAAGGATATTGGATTGATTTTGTTTAAACCACATGGTTTGTATTATAACTACAGACAAGATGTCCTCGCCGTAATCGGCAACGGGTTCCATATTTGTAATCAGTGAGAATACAGGCTTCCACTGATTATAGCAAGGCACAGCCTGCGCTCTTGTCCTCGCCCTAGACGGGGCAAGCCCTTATCGAATATTCGTGTACGGCACTCATTTGTTGTGGTTTGGTGTTGGTAATTTAACCATAGAATAATTTAGAGTATCCGTACATCTTTTTCACGGTATATTTGTAAGGGGCTTGTACCGTGACAAATATGCCGTAACAGAATACGTCTATTGTAAATTTATATATATTATTTTAAATTAATATTATCCAGCTATTGATTTTATATTTATAAATGTTGTATAATATGCTTATAACTGAGGACAAGATGGTCCTGCCGTAATCGGAGACAGGTCCCGTATTTATAATCAGTGAGAGTACAATCTCCAACTGATTACAGCGCAAGCTGTGCTTGTGCTTTTGTCCTTGTTAAAGACGGGATAGCCCTTATTGAAATTAGTTGTAATATTTGTTTTACAGGAAAATGAATAATATATACTGGAGGAAAATACAATGGATTTAAGAAAAATGATAAATAAAGCATATTGCCGGACAGGACTTTCAGGATTTTTTTCTGCGTATGGTAGTTTTGGAGTGATTGATGGCAGACTTAATGAGGTGGAAAAGACAGTACAAACAGAAAACGGGTTTGAGGCTGTATATAATGGATTTAAAATTATGGGAAAGTATAAAAAGTTTGAGAATGATGTATGGCAAAGATATGATTTTTTTGAAAATATATCAGATGAAAAAATAATAATAAATCAATACACTTCTCGTTTTTTAATAGAGGGAGGAGAGTATGAGGTTTACACGCAATACAGTTCGTGGCAGCATGAAAGTCTTGGAGGATGGCAAGATTTAGTTACTGGAATTGAGGTGTATAACGCAGGTCTTAGAACTACAGATGGAGGAGCTCCGATAATAGCCCTTCGTAATAAGGGCAATGAAAGAATTTTTGTTTTTCATCTTATCCCGAATGCTCAATGGATAATAAAGGTTACCAAATTGCCCATAGCTGGAAAAGCAGATGCGGTACTGATTGAAATGGGGATTAATAATAGAGGGCTGAATTTGGTGTGTAATCCTGGTGAAAGGATAGAAATGCCTCAGATATTTGCATATGAAGCAAAAAGTATAATAGATCTTGATGCATGGAAAATGCACATTATTTACAATAAATTATATCCAAGACGTGAACTCCCTGTAATCTATAACACATGGCTTTTAGATTTTGATAATATTAATATAGATGAGATTTATAGGCAGATTGACTGCGCTTCGGAATTGGGCATAGAAGTGTTTGCAATTGATGCGGGATGGTTTGGTTTGAACGGTATGTGGGATAAAAACATTGGAAACTGGGTAGAAAATAAATTTGGCGGCTTTTACGGAAGACTCTCAGAGGTTTCTGATTATGTAAGAAGCAAAGGATTAAGGTTTGGTCTTTGGCTTGAGGGTGAAAGAGCGTTAGAAAATGCTGAAAATGTAAAAAAACATCCGGAGCAATATATAAAAGGAAATAATGGTTCAGAGTTTTTGGATTATTCAAAAGCAGAAGCAAGGCAATATATTTTTGAAACAATATGTACTCTTGTAGATAAATATAATATAGAATATATGAAGTTTGACTTTAATGACGAACTGTGTTACGATGTATCGGGGAACGGTTTTTATAGATATTTCCAAGGGTATAAAGAAGTTATTTCGCAAGTCAGGGCAAGATACCCGCATATTTATATTACCAATTGTGCGGGAGGGGGCACAAGAATGGATATGGGGCAAAATATTGTGTTTGACAGTGTATGGATAAGCGATAATCACAGTCCGATAGATGCATTGCGTATATTTAAAGATACGGCAAAACGTCTGCCGCCATGCAATATGGAAAAATGGGATGCAAGAATATACTGCCACGGTTTTCCTGAATACGGTTCCGAAGACCATATCAGTATGCCTATAAGTTGTGACGGATCTGACTGGAGCAGAGTTATCTGTGTAAATGAAAGCTTTACGCATACTTATTTAACAGGAGGTGTAATGGGTTTTTCAAGTAATATTGCAGATTTCCCTGAATATGAAAAGATTAATTTAAAAGAAATAATAAGAAAATATAAAAATGATCGCAATTTTTATAAAAATGCCGTGATGAGAATCCTTTATGATATAGCAGATGTATTGGTATTGCAGTATTCTGATTCAGAATGTAAAAATAATATTATACAGGTTTTTTGTAAAAATCTTTCTATTACCGAAGTTACATTTTATCCTGAATTAATAAAAGACAGAATTTATATATGCAATGACACAGAATATAATTCAAATGATTTGATAAGTAATGGAATGACAGTAGAATTAAAAGCAGACAGTGCGTTTTTATATGAATTAAAGATAATATGATATAATTTATTTGAAAGAAAGTGAAATTATGATTACATTTGAACAAATTACTGAACCTTTATTTAATGGCGATATTATTTATGATGAATCGGTCACATTTGTAGAAGAAAATGGAAAAGCAGCCGCACCGCTTTATTTTGATGCTGAGGAGATAATAAATGTCACTTCTGCGGATAAAACAAAAGAATATAAAGAAAATACAGATTGGATATATAAAAATAATAAAATAGAATTGACCCCGGGCAGCAGTATTTTTCGATTTAATATCAATGATCTTATCTTTGATGATAAAATTGAAGGTCAGTCATTTGAAACTTCTGACGGCAGATATTCTTTATTTCATGAAGGGCATTTTTTCCATGACAGACAGATAAGTGTTACATATAGGAAGAAATCTTCGCAATGTTTTGGATACAAGCAAAAATTTTGTAAAAACGAGCTTAAAAAGACAATAAAAAAATTAAAAGACAAAAGGGATGTTACAATAGTTTTGTATGGTGACAGCATATCAGAGGGAGCAAA
The DNA here is from genome assembly GCA_944392335.1 of uncultured Clostridia bacterium. GTDB lineage: Bacteria > Bacillota > Clostridia > UBA1381 > UBA1381 > RGIG1988. Next base: position 129,989 of record CALXWJ010000021.1, on the reverse strand, counting down.
CAGCAGTGGTACAACCTTAACAACCCCATTTTTACCTAAATGGGGTGATATGGTTATTGAAAAGATAAAAAGAAGTTATGGCGTAAATGTTGTATTTTACAACACTTCCATGGGAGGAAGAGACAGCAGTTGGGGGGTTCAGAATGCACAAGAAAGAGTTGCTGACTATAGACCTGATCTTGCTATTATTGCATTTGGTATGAATGACAGAATAGATGGCAAAAGTTTTTCGGAGAATATAAGAAAAATAATGAGTATAATAACAAAAACTACTCCTGATACAGAATATATTTTATGTGCAACAACCTTGCCTAATCAAATGTTGCCAGAATTTTGCGCATATCAAAAAGACTATCGAGACGCCCTTTACAGCATTGCAAAGGACGGCGTAGCAGTTGCAAGCTTTTATGATTTGCAAAAAGAATTGTTAAGGAAAAAACGATTTATTGATCTTACGGGAAATAACGTAAATCATCTGAACGATTTTATGATAAGATGCCATACAGAGTTAGTATGTAGTATGTTAATAGAAAAATAAATGTAAGCTTCTAATTTTATTGCAAAGTTTAAATTGATACAATAAAAGAACAATCATAATATATTGATTTTAAGAAATGATTGTTCTTTTATTTTTTATATTAATATAATAAATTATTAATGATATTAATCAGAATTTTGTCTGTAGCTACTGGGAGTATGACCTGTTATTTTTTTAAAAGATCGTATAAATGTCTGTTTATTTGTAAACCCAATTTCTTCATATATAGTTTGAATAGTTTTATTTGTTTTTGTAAGCAAAGATTTTGCTTTTTCTATTCTGATATTTTCAAGGTATGAGTGAAAACTGATACCATATATTTTTTTTATTTGTTGTGATAGTATACGTTTATTAATATTTAACAAATCGGCAATTGTATCGAGTGAAAGCGAACTGTCAGAATATTTTTCGATAATAATTTTGCTTATGTCATCTGAAATTTCATCTTCTGTTTTTTCTTTATCAGTCCTGAATTTACTCATAAGCATCATAATTTTTTTATAAAGCATATTAGGAGTTTTATTAAAAAGCTCAAAATAAAATTCAAATTCAGATTGGTCTTTTTCATATATAGAAATATTTTTTATATACATTGCATTAAAAATAACAGCAAGAATTCTGTGATATATTTGAAGAAGTGCTTCATCATTATATACACATTGATTTGTTACATTCTGGACCATTTCTGTAGCCGAATCAATATTATCTGTCAGCAGAAAATTGAGCAGTTTTAATTCATTGTCTGAAGAAAATAAACTGGTATTTATGGTTTTACTTATAGCAGATATCGTTTTTGGTCTTACTAAAGGTATTCCCGAAAGTTTTTTTAACGCTTCGGTATATGATTGTTTCAGCCCCTCCATATTCTCATGAAGATTACCGTTAACAATATATAATTCAACAAATTCCTGATCATATTTTAGCATATCTTTTACAGAATCGGCAATTTCAGAAAGTTTTTTATCTATAAATTGTTCATCTGTATTTATAATAACATACGTTGATTCACGTTCAACAGAAAGAAAAAAAGCGTTGAATGCTTTAGCGTAAATATTTCGGATAATATTGAAAAAGCCTGAAAATATATTTTCATATTCGTATTGTGAAAACATTTCAAACAGCTTTTGCGTTGGTGACAGCTGAATAATTACCACAGAAAAATATTTTTTTGAAAAGGGCAATGTTGATAAAAGATCTTCATTTATTCCCTTCTGATCAAATGTGACAGTTGAATCGTTAAGAAAACTTATCAGATATTGTTCTTGTGCAAAAGGAAGTATATTTTCGATTTTATTATATTTTTTTACTACCGCACTTACAGCGTTTGCAATTGTATTAACGTGATTTTTATCTTTATTTTCGATTTCTGACATATTTTTCCCAAGAATATTCTCCATTTCTTCAATGGGTGTAAAATAATCATTTGCATTTTTGTTTGTAAGAATAAGTGTTGCTGCCAAAGTGAATATAAGAAGAAGAGAAGTTGTTAAAATATTTGGCAACTGGGAACTGTTTATATCATTATATGGAATAATCATATAATATGTATATCCTAAAATTTTATTTGTGGGAGAAAATGAAAATAATACTGATTTTTCGTTATTGCTATTTTCAATATCAAACATTGTAATACCCTTTAGCATCTTGTCATATATATCTGTTCCGTTTATTGAAGATATTTCAAAATTATTTGTTATATTAAAGGCATCACCGGTATAATTATTCAGAATATACAGTTCTGAGTTGGGTGTAAATGAAATAAACGGCGGACTGTTTTGTGTAAGTGATGAAAGGGAGATTGTAATCAGCAGATAATTATTATGAAGATTTGACAGTTCTCTGAAAATAATCGGTATTACAGGCGTCTTGATATTTCGGTAATCGGATATTACAGGAGGCAGAATTTTATATGGCAATGCATTATAAATTCTGAAATTACTCCAATATGTATCCTTATATCCGTTTAATATAAATTCTTTATTAAAATAATCTGTAAGGCTGTAAAGGCCATCAGGTGATAATACTTCATTTTGAGCTCTGTTTATAATCGCTGTGGAATAAATCATATGGTTTGATTCTACAAATGTATTAAGATAGTCACAGGCATTTATATAATTATAATTTTTAAAATTATTTGAGTAATCGAGAAGATATAATATGTCTGGATTGGTTTCCAACAAATTACAATTACTGACTATATTATTAATTGTGCTTTCACAATAAATTGAAAATGTTTCCATTGATTTAAGAGCGTTTCTTTTTGAGATATTTTTACTTTGGTGGAAATTAAATAATACGATTATAATTATTATGCTCAATGTTGCTAAAACGGGTATAAATATTTTTAAAAAATACTTGATTTTAGAAAATGATATATCAGCTGATGCTAAATTAAAAATTCTCATGTCAGAATCTCCTTAAAATAAAATCCTATTTAACTATATTGATTATAGCATTAAAATTACAGAATAGTCAATAGAAAAATAAAAAATCAATCGTTTTTGTTACTGCCAATAAAAAATGTTACTAATATTAAATAAAAAATGTTACCATATATAAAAGTGTTACTTGATTGTAAAAATACCATATGCTACTATCTTATTAACATATAAATCAAAAAAGAAAGGATGTTGAAAATGAAAAAAACAAAAACAATAAGCATGATTTTGGCAATAACAGCATTAACCGGTATTATTGCAGGCTGCGGAAATACGGATAATGCCGAGGAGGGAAAAACAAAAATAACTGTTTGGGGCTGGGCGGATAAAGATGCGGATCCCGATGGATATGCATTAGGTCAAAAAAAGATAGAAGATTTTGAAAAAAAATATCCTGATTATATTGTGGAGGGTGATCAATATCAATTTGCAGTAGATACCTTTGCCGCAAAGGCTGAGGGAGGAGCGCTTCCAACATTATATAACAGCTTTTTAACAGAAGCAGAAAATATTGCAAAGCTGGGATATGCAAAACCAATTACTGATTTATTAAAGAATAATGGATATTATGATATGTTCAGTGATTATCTGTTGGATATGATATCGTATGACGGTGAAGTATATTTTTTTCCCAAAGATGTATATACACTTGGAATCATAGCAAATCTTGATATTTTTGAGCAAGCAGGGTTAATAAATGAGGATGGCAGTCCGATGGTACCAAACACATTTGAAGAATTGGCTGACATGGCGAAAATAATAACAGAAAAAACAGGTATCCCGGGATTTGTTCAGGCAACAACAAACAATGTCGGAGGATGGTTATTTATGCCTATAGCATGGGGATACGGCACAAAATTTATGGAACAACAAAACGGGAAATGGGTTGCTACCTTTGATTCTCAAGAATGTGCCAACGCATTGAATTTAATAAAAAAAATGAAGTGGGAAGATAATTCTATGCCTGCAGAAACATTGATAGATGCAGAAGGTGCAATAAGATTGGTAGGAACAGGTCAAGCTGCAATGACAATAGGACATCCTGATATGGCAAAAGGATTAAAAAACTATGGTCTTGATATTAATTCGGTGGGAATGTTTAAAATGCCTGCAGGAACTGCTAAGAGAGTAACGCTTTTAGGAGGAGGAGTTGAGGCTATAGCTCCTAATGCAAACGATGAACAAGCTGAAGCAGTGTTAAAATGGTTGGAATTTGATGGATACACACCAAATCTTGATGATGAGACAAAACAAAGGATAGAAGAAGATTATCAAAACAGAGCAAATAAAGGTGAAATTATAGGTATTCTTGATTCATCTGTTTGGAGTGATGCTACAGACAGAGAACAATATACAACGGAGATGATTGAAAAATACAGAAACATCGATCCTAAAAATGTGGCGTCCTATAACGATAAAACAGATATTGAATATCAGGCGGAAGAACCAAAGAATGCTCAGGAACTTTATTCAGTCCTTGACTCTATGTTGCAGGAAATATTAACTAACAAAGATGCGGATGTTCATGATCTCCTTGAAAAGGCAGTTTCTGATTTTCAAAATAATTCTCTTGATTATGCGGAATAATTGGGGTGTGAATAAATGGACTTAAAATTACAGGCAAAAACAAAAGGTAGTAAAGGTTTTGTGAAATTAATTAAAAAGAATCTGGTTGGATGGCTGCTTTTATTACCCGCACTTTTATGTATGTACTTTTTTATATTACGACCTATGATAATTGGTACATATCTTTCATTTTTCGATATGAAAGGGTATACGCCAACAGATTTTATTGGGCTTGAAAATTATAAAAGAATATTCAATGACAGTATGTTTATGAAAAACCTCATCAATACTTTTAAATATGTATTGTGGTCAATAGTAATAGGTTTTTTTCTGCCGGTAATATTTTCATTAATGCTTAATGAGATGGCGCATATGAGAGCAACGTTAAGATTTTTGATTTATCTTCCGGCTGTACTTCCTGCAGCCAGTGTATCGCTATTATGGTATTTTGTATATCATCCGAGTGCAGGCGGACTGCTGAATATGCTGATAGCAAATTTTGGAATGGAACCATATGTATGGCTGCAGGACAGTAAACATACTATTATGTATATAATTATAAGTATGACATGGTGCGGGGCCGGATCTACTGTATTATATTATTATGCGACGCTTCAGGGAATAAACAGAGAAATATATGAAGCTGCTGTAATTGACGGAGCAGGTTTTTTTAGAAGGATTCTTACAGTTTCATTGCCAAATATTTCCGGAATAGTGCTTTTATTTTTTGTAAGACAAATAATAGGAGTTTTTTCAGTTATGGAACAACCTATGATGATGACGGACGGCGGGCCTAACGGCGCTTCAATGACCCTGGGACTTCAAATTTATAAATATGCATTCCGTTATTATAAGCCACAGTTTGCAATGGCGCTTGGATGCATATTATTCCTGATATTACTTATTATTACATGTTTTTACTATGTGTTAGACAAAAAGATAGACAAGATGAATGGTTAAGTAAATTATTGCTTTTATGAAAGGAGAAGAAAATTTGAAAGCATTCAATGATATGAGGGGCGCGTTGCTTAATACTGAAATGAAACAACCGAGATATAAAGCACTTTATTGGGCAATGTTTGTATTTTTGCTTTTTTATGCTGTAGTAATATCATTGTTCCCAGTGGTTTGGATTTTAATTGCGGGATTCAAGGATCCGCAGGAATTATATCAGATTCCTGCGACCCTTTTTCCTAAAGAATTTGATATAACCAAATTGTTTGAGGTATGGAATCAGCTTAAAATATATAAGTATTATTTTAACACAGCTTATATGTCGATAGGAAGTGTTGTTTTGTGTCTGTTATGTTCAGGGCTTGCAGGATATGCTTTATCAAAAATAAGACCGATGGGTACAAAACTGGTAAATAATATTGTTTTTTGGCTTATGCTTATACCTGGTACGATGAGTACAGTACCGCTTTATATGACCTTTAAGGAATTCCCGATATTTGGGTTTAGCATGATGGATACATACTGGCCCATATGGCTAATGGGAGCGGCGTCACCTTTTAATATAATACTTTTCAGAAGTTATTTTAATGGAATATCAAATGAAATAGTTGAGGCGGCAAAAATCGATGGACTATCCAGTATTGGGATTTTTCGTCATATAATATTGCCTATGGGACAGCCAATATTTCTTGTAGTCGGATTATTTACGTTTATGTCGTCATTTGGTAATTTCTTTTGGCCATATCTGCTGATAAGTGATGAAAACAAAATTGTGCTTGCAGTACAACTGTATAAATTAAAAAGTACAACATTTACACAGGATTATCAAATGCTGGCAGTTTTATATTCTGTGTTGCCGCTTATTATATTATATGCGATATTCCAGGATAAGATTATCAGCGGGATTAATATAGGAGGTGTTAAGGGTTGAAAAAATTATTTATGTTATTGTCCATAACTGTATTTACTGTATTTATATTGTCTGTAAGTGCATTTGCACAAGACTATTTATGGCTCGAGGCTGAAAATGCAGAAGCAGTAGGATATACAATTGAAGAAAATGAACTCGCGTCGGAAGGAAAACTGATGACTGTAAACAATTTATTGACAATGCCTGAGAATGAGATTTTTAGTCTAACATTTGATTTGGAACTGAGTTCAACAGGTAAATATGATATTTGGGCTGTTACAAGTGATATTACAAGCAGGAATTTTTCGGAACTCAATTGGAGCATAGGAGAAATTTCAGGTAAAGCAGATGCGAAACAATGTGATCTTTATACACACAATATGGCATATGTAGACCAACAGATTACATGGACGAAAATCTCATCAGATATTACAATTAATGCCGGTGAAAGTAAACTTGTATTTAGCATTAATAGTAAAGCTCCCGGTGGACCGAGAACATATATGTCTGCAATTGACTGTGTTGTTATTGTACCGGCAGAAGTAAAATATGTTCCCGATGAATCTATGCAAAGACCAAGAAAAAGACCTCACAGATTCGCACTTATAGAGATGGAATCACCGGATAATGAAACATTTATAGGTTCCATTGATACATCTTTTGCTAGCGGAGATAAATTGCTGTATGCGTATGATATACCATCACCAGATGGTTCTGATGAGGAAACTCTGTATTATAGCTTTATGCTTGATGATGATGATGAGTATGATTTATGGTATCTCGGAGCGGAAATGAATGTTATGCATTTGTCGGGTACGCAATGGAGTGTTGACGATCAAGAGGTAAACAAGTTGGCAGCAGAACCACATAATGGTGTAATAATCATGAATACGGTAGGTGCAGTAAATAATTTGCCAATATATTGGCAGAAACTTGGAACTGAAACACTTTCATCGGGGTTACATACATTAAATATTAAGTATACTTATAGAGCATTACAGGGTGCAGAACGAAAGCACGTAATATGGGCTGACTGTGTAATTGTTGTACCTAAAAGCTGGAATTTTACACCACCATCAAATCAGGATGCTCAGGATCGATACCCCAAATATGAGATAGCAAGACTTGACGCAAGATATTTTGCTGAACAATATATGCATGATGATTACACAAATATTCAGGAAAATATTATATTGCCGGATGTAAATGTTCTGACCCCAGGGGGAAGTAAAATATTAGGGATAGGAGCAGAGGACTGTCCCGTAAATACAAATGGAGAAGTAACAAGACCATATTTTGATGAAGGAGATATGACATTTAATCTTCCGGTAAACGCGGAAAATGAAGGAGTTGTATCATCGTATTCCGTTCCGGCATCGATAAAAGCACTTGAAAAATACAATGTAGGAGAAATAAAAGTAGATGGAGAGTTATCAGAAACGATAACTGTATCAGTTGATGTAAAATTAAACACGTCACAAGAGTCGGATTTAACTGGAAGTGCATTTATGATTGCAGCTTTATTTGATAAAAATGATACATTAATCGCAACAGGTATAAAGGAGAGCAATGTAACAAGAGAAATAACAACATTAGAGACGACAGTATCAAATACTGACAAGGTAGATGGAGTATATCTTAAAGTATATCTTTTAAATAACAGAACTCTTGCAAATAAGTTATGTGAAACAAAGATTGTGCAATAGGAGGTAATATATGAAAAGACTTATATCTATATTGTTATTTATTACAATTCTGACAGCCGCCTTACCTGCTGCAGCGGTCAGAGGATATCAGAGCTATTGGATAGAATGTGAAAATTCGTATAATTTAATAAGTGGTGCATTTGTTAATAGATATGATGCAAACAGTTCAGGAGGATATGCGCTGAAACTTCAAAGCGAAAAAGAAGAACCCGCCATTGTAGACATCAATTTCAATATAAGCAAAACAGACGAATATGACATATATGTTTTAAGTTTGCCGTTTAATACGGACTGGGCTTCACCTACATATTATAAATTCAATGATGACGACGATACGGAATATACCAATGCTGTTATATCCTCAACATCGGCATATGTCGATTCTATGCTGGGTGTGCCGGTAGTATTTCAGCATCTGACTACGCGCACATTGGAAAAAGGCGCTAATAAAATGACATTTAATGTGCCAAAAATCAGACCGTTGGCAGACGATTATATGTTAAGTTATCTTGACGCAATTATTATAGCGCCAAAATCATGGAATTGGAAGCCTGTAGACCTTAATACCAAACCATATGATCTGGCGTCAATAAAATTAAGATGTGTCGGAGGAAAGGTTAGCAGCACAGAGGCGCAAAGAGAAGGCACAATAAAGGTAGATGTACAATTTCGCGTTACAAGCAAAGTCAGCGGTAATCCAAAATTATTTGCACAGCTTACAAAAAACGGAGAGGTTATAACAACTGCTTACAAATATTCCGATATACCGCTCAAGCAATGGGGAATAGGTATAGACCGTACTGAAAGTTTTGAGCTTAATGTGCCGTTTTGTGCGCCTGACGGCGTATACGATGTGGTCGCAGGAGTAGACGGCGTTGCTCTTGATACGGGAGAACCTAAGGCAAAAATCGGAGAAGTTACAATAGGTGGGGTAAAAACAGTAACATTATACAGTGCAAAAATTACAGATGTTACGTTGCCTGCACAAGCACAAAAGGGAGAAACAATACAATTTGGAGCTAATGTTTCATTATCTGCTGAAGAAAAAGGGAATGCATATGTTTCTTTGTGGAAGGATGGGTTGCTGTATGATGTGATTGAATCAACATCATCCCCTGATAACGGTGTTATTACTGCAAGTGGTACGATTAATGCCGATTTGCCGGCAGGATTGTATAAAGCAAAAGTGGGAGTACATCATTATGATAGTATATGTGATGAAACAGAAATTTTAATTACCGGGGAAGAAACAGGCAAAGAACAATATTATAAACCAATGTCATACGGAAATTATCGTTCAGTAAGGGATGGTTCAGTATCTTTCTGGTATATCAATCAGGGATCAACTTGTATATGGGATGGTGAACCGTATGTCCCCATGGGCGGAATGTTCTGTTCACAGTTTATAGTAAGTTTTAATGCAGATGACAATGCAACAAATATTGCAAATTTTGCTACAGATAAAGCAGATCTTGATAAATTAAGAAGTCTGGGTATCAGTCATTTGTATTTGAATCCGGTACGTCCCGGCCTTAGTGTACCGGCATGGGCATTTGAATATTTCTTTGATTATCTTGAAGAAACGGGTTGGACATACGGGTTACAGTTAGGTGGTACTGAGAGAAGAAATTATGACACATATTTCCCTAGAGCAGCCCTCGGTCATGTAAAGGTTGAAAACATTACAGAATCCTCAGCCATTACTGCCTATTCCGAAATTTTTGGAGGTAGTTCTGCCGGTGAAATTTCATGCACCTATTTAGTTATAGACAATGAAACAGGAGAAGCAGAAAGTACAGGCAAAGGTTCATTATCTGTAACTATGGATAATCAACTTCGTTATGATGCAAATATAACCGTTAACGATGGTCATAACCATACTGTTTACTTTATGCCGTATTTCACAAGGATTCCGCAAATGGAAATGACATACTGGGTTGACTGGGAATATGATGTGGAACAGATGAGAGAATATTGTAAATGGTTATCTCTCGGAAGAAATTTAAGATTTATAGTCGATCCTACGCAAAATGAAATGGGATTTTATAACAATTCAGAGATAACAAGAGTATATGATGAAAATTTCAATAAATTGTACAGTGGATGGCTTTCGGAAAAGTACCGGACAATAGATAAGCTGAATGATGCGTGGTTAGTAAATGTAAGCTCATTTGATGAAGCTTCAAGACTTGTTCCGATATTTACTGAAAATAATGGGGAAGGAAAGATTTCATACACATATAGTGTAGATGGAGATAATCCTGATAAAATACAAAAATCAGATACACATCTCAGTCTTTTGTGGAATGATTATTTGGACGGAAGGGATAAATTGTTTGCAAAATTCAATAATGAAATTGCAGATGCAATAAAAGAATCGGTAGATGTTCCGGTCATTTTCAAACATTGTTCAATTCAACGAGAATACTTGATAAATCGTGATCTTATAGGCGGATTTGATGGGTTGGGGACAGAGTCATATGGACCTGTAACAGTTACAAGATCAAGAGCGGCGACAACAAGTGCCATAACCGATCAATTTGCAAGAACAGCATGGCGTATTATAACAGAAACAAATACAGAGGAAAATGTTATGTTAAAGCATGAAACCGGAGAATGGAGTTATCCGTCGGAGGAACATTTCAATGAACATTTTGATAAAATGTTTGAAGCAGGTATGAAGGGAGGATTCAACTTCCTTTTGACCGACAGATTTGACCTCGGAGGGATTCTTGGAGAAGCATACTCGACGATAATGAATGAAAAAGAGTGGCCTTGGTGGCAGCCGTACCTTGACAAACATGAAGCACGAATTGATGATATGGCAAAAGAAACATATACCGGAAAAAAATATTATTTTTATCCGTCACAGAAAAATTGGTGGTATGCAGGTAATGAAAGATCAATTGTTCAGCTTTGTGATGACAATATTATGATAGAAAGATTCTTCATGCCCAATGGGGATATGGTAATGCAGACTGACGATCCGACGGTAGAAGCGGATATAATGTTTGTAAATCTTACAAATGGTCCTTATTCAAATATTTTTGGAGGTCCTCTTGAAGAAACGATGGATTATAATGATAGAATTATGTGTGTTATAGGCTTTAGAGATGATTTAGGGACAATACCTTCAATAGACAAGTATTATACAAATGAAAAGATACAACTAAGTGAGAGCAAAACCGTTCAAATACTTAAGCCAACAGAAACATCACAAATTCTTTTATCGACCGATGATGGAAAACCATATGCATTAAAAGACGGGAATATAATTATAATTGCAGTATCTGATTTGTTTGATAAAGAAGGAGAATATTATACCTTCAGATACTTTGATTTGCTGAAATAAGGAGTATCATATGAAAAAAATAATTGTTACTTTGTGGATTATGATATTTAATGTGATTATGATAGTTAGTGCCGAATGTGACACGGATATACAATTTGAAATAATCAATAGTACTATCACCATAGAGGGAACAGCAAAAAAAAACTCTGTATATACAGTAAATGTCACATCTAAAGAAGACGGCGGTATTTATGCTATAGATGATTTTTCATCTGACGATACCGGAATAATAAATAAAAAAATTATATTACCTGACAATGTGCCACCAGGTACATATTCACTTGTACTTGGAGGCACAGCCTCTCAGACAACCCCACTATCAAAAAGAACTTTTGAATTTAATATTTATAGAGAAGATATTGATATTGAGTATGTAGATGGGACCGTAAGCGGTACCATGAGAAAGGGAGGAACATTTAATAGTTCTGTGACGTTAAAAAGCAATACTGTACCTGAAGATGACATTATTTATGTAATTACGTTGAAACACAGGGGATCAGAGGTTGTATCAAGGGAAATTATAAAACCTGCATCAGAATCGATGGGGGAATACACTATAACAATGAATGCACAGATACCATATCTTGCGCCCGATTCCAGAGATTATACTCTTGAAATTTTAATAAAAAATGGAATGTTTTCTGACGGAGAACAGATAAAAACAATATCTGAACTCACGGTAGGAACACCGGCGGAAAAAGCTATACAACCTGAGGCAGAATTTAAAAGCATCTATTTTGAAAACAACAAACTGTTTATATTATCGGATGTTGAAAATGCAGATGGTATTTATGCAAAGTTTATAAAAAATTCTGCACTCTATGGTGTTGCAGAATGTTCTTACAGTCAATTTGCAGAGCTTGTCGTTCCACAGCTTCCTGCCGGAGAATATGAAGTAATAGTAGGATTTTACGGTATGAGGGGCGAGAGTGATCCGATAATATATGTTGAGGAGAATGGTGTTGACAAAAAGCCTTATTCCTATGGTACTTATATAAATCCTGAAACAAAAAATCAGCACTTTTGGTATATAAATGAAAACGGGGCATTAATAAGAGACGGTGAACCGTATATCCCAATGGGTGGTATGATATGCCTCAATACTATTACAGGATATAATAAAACCAATGATTGGGTAAATAGACAAAATTGGGTAAATGACAAAAAAAGACTCCAGGAAATATATGATAAAGGCGTGCGGGATATTTATATAAACTGTGTAAATGATGAAGCGCCTGTGTGGGTAATGACAGAATTATGTAATTATCTTGACAGTGTTGGATTTAAGTACGGCATACAATACGGAACCGATAAACTTGATAAAGAACTTTATTATATAAGGGCAAATGAAGGGAAAAAGGTTATATATGGTGCAGAGGGTACAGTAAGTATGGATTGTTCGGATGTAAATGGAACATTGATTGGTGGTTTTATTACCGCGGTAAAATCAGGAAGAGCTGTATACAGCGGAGAATGCAGAGTGGACGGCAAGACACTTATCGGTGTTTTGCCTGAAGGGATTTATGATGTGTATTTTACACCAAAGGTTACACTTTCAGTCGCTACGTTCAATGATTTCTGGAACAACATAGAGTATTTTGAAGAAACAAGAGAAGATTATGCAAGGCAACTTAATGGTGAAAATCTTATGACAGTCATCGATCCTGTTGCGAATGAAACCGGAATGTATAATTACCTTGAAAGCATACGTCCACATGGTGATGAATATAATGCATTATTTAAAAATTGGTTAGTTGAAAGATATACATTGATAGAAAATCTTGAAGAATCATGGGGTGTATCTAACGTCAGCTTTGATATAGCCGCACGTCTTATACCGGTTTATACAAATACTAATAGTTTCAGAGTTTACTGTGTAGATGAATATACAGGGGAAATATATAATCTTGATGGCCAAAATGGAATTATGTGGCAGGATTATCTCGAGTTTCGTGATGCCTCATATGCTGAATTTTACAATGATGTTGCTAATGCAATAAAAAGGGGGGCTGATGTCCCGGTTATTATAAAGAATGTATGGGGACACAAAGAATATTTTATAAACAAAAGGCTGGTTGGTGGTTTTGACGGGCTTGGCGCTGAAAGCTATGGGGATTACGGCAATATAGCAGGCAAAACATTTTCAAATTACGGAATGACAAAGCAATTTGCCAAAACTGCATGGAGTATTGTAACCGAAACTTCTACAGATGAAAATACAATTAATAAATATGAGTCGGGACAATACGGATACGGTTCGCAGGAATATATGACTAAACATTTTGATACTCATTTTGAAAACGGGGCAAGGGGAATATATGATTTTGTTATATCATGCCCTCATGATGCAATTATTCAGACAGCATATTCTTATGAAGAAAATCCCGAACAGTTTGAATGGCTAAATATTTATTATGATAATCTCGACCATGAAAAGATTGCATATGAGCCTTTTGAAAAAACTACAGTTGCATTGATGAATTTCAATTCAAATTTTTATACTGTACCTAACCGATGGACTGCGGTATTGCCAAAGCAATATTCAGAGGTGTATGGAGCTTATATTTCTGAATATTATGGATTATGGCAAACTGAAGATGTTATGGAATGTGATATATTGGCAGCTACATTTGAAAATAAACCTTCATCAATAATATGGGGAAAAAGATTTTCTGAAGCTATTTCTGATGAGGATCAAAAGGTATTGTATGTTGGATTTAGAAAAGATCTGGGAACTGTTCCGGAGTTGGATAAATATTTTACCTCGAGATTTTCTGAAAACGAAAATGGCGTCCGCGTTCAGATTCTGAACACAACAAATACAGCTGATGTTCTTGCGTCTACAAATGAGGGTGAACCGTATGCAATAAGGGATGGAAACCTGTATATAATTGCAGCCGAAGACGCTACGGCAGCAAGCGGTCTTAATTACATTGAAGAAATTGGCATATTATATGATAAATTAGGATTTTATGCTGATACACCAATCGTTGCGGATGATACAGGAGATGAAGTCAGCTTTACTGCCACAGTATATAATACTTATGATAAAACAATGTCAGGTAAAATTATTGTAGCAACATATGATGAAAAAGGTAAAATAACCCAAATAGAATTTTCTGATTTCAGTATTGGCAGAGGTGTTATTGATCTTGACATAAACATAACGCCTGCAAGTGATGATAAAACAATAAAATGTTTTGTGTTCGGGGAAAATATAAGACCTATTTCTCAGGCGCAGACAAAGGAGGTAAACCATTGAAAAAAACAGTTTTAATATTTGCTTGTATGTTATTTATGACGTCGATAGCAAATGCAGCGGAATTTGATGTGTATTGTGATAATCAAAACAGAAAAATAATATTTAATATTACAGATGCAGGAGAAAAACCATTGATTGTTTATGTGGCAGATGCAGACGGAAATATTATTGCAATCGGTGATACAGTTGTTAACGGCACCAACCATGAGGCAATCCTGAATATACCCTCTGACATACAGACAGAACAGTATTATACAGCGGTTATTGAAGACTATATGGCTGTAAATGATATTGAAGGAATTACATATGAAAACAGATCTAAAGACATATTTATATCAGATGCAGATCTTGTTTCGGAAATTCTTTCGGACATGAGCAATAAAAATGGAAATGAGCTTGCTGCGTCAATAGAATTATATTACAGAGAACTTGATCTTGATATTGCAAATGACTATACAAGCTCATGTATAGATGCTTTTTCTATTATAAGAGGAGATAAAAAATATACACAATTTTCGGATATAAAAAATGATTTTATCAAGGCGAAAGCCGTAGGATTTTTCACGGACAGTTCTGCTTCTGTATTAAAAGAAAGAGCAGACATATACAATAAAGATTTGGAGATGGAATTTGATTCCGATTATCAGGAATGTAAGGATGAAGTATGGCGTGTTTTTACACATGTTCGGGAAAAAATAAACGGCATGTCTGATGTGGAAAATGTGGTAAAAAAATGGTTTGAGGAATCAAAAGCAATAGCTGTCATTAACACAAGCAGCAGAGAAGAAATGGACAATGTAATTAATTCATATGGTGAAATTCTTGGCATGGATATCGATAAATATAACCAAATAAGAAATGAATCGGACAAAATGACTGTTATAAAAGCATTGCAAGGCAAAGAATTTGACAATGTAAAGCAGGTAAATACCGCATTCGACAATGCAATTACATCATTAAATGATAATAAAAATTCGTCAGGCGGAGGATCAAGTTCGGGTTCATTGCCCGGAGGCAGTTCATCGACGCTGCCTTATGTAGGAACGCCTGTAAATAACCCTTCAGATGATGAAGAAAATGTTCCGGACAGTATAGAAGATGAAAACCAAAATGGGAATTTTTCTGATATTGACAATTCACATTGGGCATATGATGCAATAATGTCGCTTTATACAGAAGGTATCATTTCAGGATATAATGACAATACAGTAAGACCTGATGCAAGTGTTACACGCGCAGAATTTGTAAAGATGATAACTGTAGCCGCAAAACAATATGCTTCAGATGCGGTATGCAGCTTTAATGACATATCTTCTGATGACTGGTATTATTCATATGTTGCTTCAGCGGTAAATGAAGGCATTGTTATGGGATATGCAGATAATACGTTTAAACCTAATGATTTGCTTACAAGACAGGATGCGGTTTTAATGCTTTACAGAATTACAGGAGATATGGATGATGTACAAGATGTTGTTTTTACCGATGAAAGAGATATAAGTGATTATGCATTGGATGCAGTTTTGACACTTAGTAAAGCGGGAATGATAAATGGATTTGAAAACGGAGAATTCAGACCCCATGAAAATATAACGAGAGCACAAGTATCACAGATAATTTACAACATTATGGAAGGAGGGATAATATGATAAAATTAAAGAAATTTTTATCTGTTATCTTTTCGGTAATGATTATATCGCAGCAGGCTGCAATAGCGGAAGATAATGTAAATGAAGAAATGCAGCTTATGGAAGATAATGCATATGGGTTACTCATGTGCTTGGGGCTTATGGATGAAGGAGAGATGATTTCTGATATTGAAACAGTATCAAGAAGTACTCTTGCAAGAAAAATTTATTATCTTTCAGCAAATACAAACGGGTCATATACTCCTGTATTTGAAGATGTTACTGAAGAAACCGAAAATGCCGAATATATTTCAGCGCTTGCGCAAATGGGCATAATATCTATTGATGACAAGTATTATCCGGAAGATAATGCAACATATGAACAGGCTGTTAAAATGATTGTGGGTATTCTCGGGTACAACAGAATTACAAACAATATAAAGTGGCCGGAAGGATATATGTCGATAGCCGCGTCAATTGGTCTTACTGACGATATAAACGCAAAAGTTGGGGATGTTTTAACTGAAAGAATGTTGATCAGTCTTATTTATAACAGCTTAGATTGTGAAATAATGATACCTGATCTTGAGGGTAATTACAATTACAATACAAATCAAACAATTCTTACAGAAAATTTTAAGGTTTATAAAAAACGCGGTATTGTAAATGCAAATGAGAGGACATATCTTTCAATAAACGGCAATCCCGGTCAGGACATGGTTGTGATAGGTGATGAATTCTACACGGACCTTACAGACAATCTGTCATCTTTGCTGGGATATGATGTATATGTTTATTATCGTGATAACGGAAATGATGAGTATGAAGCAATTTATGCTTATAAGTCCGGAAGAAACAATGTTACAAATATAAGGGCAAAATATATTGAAAAAGATGAAATTACCGATTTCTCAAAAATAGTTTATCTTGACGGTGACAGGATAAGGACAGTCAAACTATCAGAGTCTATGGATGTAATATATAACGGAAAGGCATTTACATCATTTTCTTTAGAAACCATTACTCCGGATACCGGTAATCTTGAACTTATAGATAATAACGGTGACAGTATAGTAGATGTTATTATGGTTTGGGAATTTGATACTTATGTTTATGATTCCAATGATAAAACAAATGAGATTATTATCGATAAATACGGAAAATATTTTGATTATTCTGAACTTGAAACAATAGATATCTATTCAATGTATGGTGAAAAAGTTGATTTTAATTCTCTTGCACAATGGAATGTAATGTCTGTATATGAAAGTATGGATGGGGAATATGCAAAAATTGTTATTTATGACGATCCTGTTATAGGAACCATAGAAAGTATGTATACTGATGATGGAGAAAGCTATATTGTGGTAGATGATGAGCATTATGCGATTTCAAAAAGCTATCAGGATGCAGTAGAATCAAATAAAACCAACGCAGTAGAAATCAGATTAAATCAAGAAGGTATTTATTATCTTGATGCAGATGAACGTGTGGCTGCAGCTGTTACTGAACCGGATTACTCTTTCCGTTATGCATATCTTGTGAATGCTGTATGTGATGAAGAAGAACAGTGTATGTTTGTAAAACTTTTGTACGATGAAACTAAGGGAGTATCAAATGTAAGAACTGAGAATAAGTTTAAAATTGACGGTAAAAGATATGATTATTTAACTGCATATAAAATTCTTTGTAATGGTGAAGAAAATCCCAAACAACAACTTGTAAAATTCATGCTTAACGGAGATGGAAATGTCATCTATATAGATACTGCTGAAGATGGTATTGGGGAAACAAAGAAAAATCTGACTTGTAATGCATATATGGAGGATTTATACTGGAGTGTTCGTACAGGGCGATTAGGAAAAGGCGAAACAATATCCTTTTTATTGGACTTGAATAATACGACAGTGTTTAATGTACCGCAAAATGATGTTTATAATTATGATCGTTATTCTATGACACTCCCTCCCATGAACAATAATCAGCTGTTAAAAATTTCAGCTTATGACAGTGATACAATGGGAGTAGCAGAGGTAATAGTTATATATTCAGACACTGAACAGCAACATACTATTAATATTGGAAATACAGGAGGATGTATAATCAGCAATATAGAACAACAGTTAAACTCTGATGACGAACCTGTTTATTCAATTGAGGGATACAAACTTTTTGGTGGAAACGTACATTATATAACAAATGCGGTAATAGATGCTTCCGATTTACAGGTTGGAGATTTTGTGGATTTTAATTTAGATTTTAATGGCGAAATAGAATATATACATAAAATATTTGATGCGGGCGGAAGACATTTTGATACAGCGTATAAAGTATATAACGAAGGTTCAGATGGTATAGGGGAATATATTGCAAATCATGGTCAGTATATTACCGGAAATGTTATTGCAGAAAAGAACGGCAATTATATAAAGGTCCCCCTTACAGGCACAGACCTGAATACTCTTGATACATCAACATTGACATTTAACAACTCTCAAATATATTCGCTTGCAGATGCAGTTATTTATATATGTAAAAAAGATGACCTTATTCCCATAGATATAAGCGAACTTGAATCATATAAATTTGATTTAAACAGGGATGCAAGATGCTTGTTTTTTGTCACATATTCACAGCTCAGGAGCATAGTTATCTATGTCGATTAAGTACAACAAAAATATAGCGGTTGAATTGGATAATTGATTTTTTGTTAATATTGTTATAGTATTCGCTTGAAAGTAAAAAGAACGGGAGGAATTTTTTATGAAAAAGATGTTTATAATTACACTGTCAATTATAATGATGCAGATGTATATGATGCCATACATGGCAGAGGCAGAGGCGTTATACAGTACAGCAAATGAGGATGGGATATATATTATGACGCCGGAAAATGTTGTAGAGGTTATCGGGGACAGCTGGGCAACCGATAATAATATGATCTATCGTGTTGACGGGAATTATACATCATATGAAAATGTACCTGTACACAGTGTTTCATATGGATTTGATTTTGATGGTAATGAAAATACCGGATATGATTTATGGATATTGTCAACATTTAATGATAATGGTGTTTCTACTCCTATGTATGCATTTGATAACGATGAATCTGAAAGATGGGAAGTGGAAACGGAAGGATGGAATAATCAGACAGTGTCCCCATATACAAATGATTTAGCGGGTTCGCGTTTTGAACTTTACTGGAATAAGGTGGAGACAAATAAAACATTTTCACATGGTAAGCATACTTTAAAGTATTCGGTTGGTCAAAGATGGTTTGATAAATATGTGTTGTCTTGTTACGGTGGTGCAGTTTTAGTTCCATCAAACTACAATTGGACGCCTACTGCCGAAACGGTTTTAAGCAATAATGGACAGTCAATAATTGACAGCGGATTTGATGCATCGTATGCGTGGATAGAACTTGAAAAATATAAGACATTTTCTCAATATGTAGGTGAGGATGACCCGGCGGAGGGAATGGAAATAGAACCTGCGATAAGTTATTCTTCTACAAATAATTATAGTGGGAATGGATGCATACTGATGGAAGGGAAAAGCGGAGAAGCAATATATACGTATGATTTCAAGCTGGATAATTCGGATTCATATGATATATGGTTCTTGGGTACAGAATTTGAAATGCATATTTCGGATTTTAACTGGGGAATAGATATAACAAGTAATACTATGTTAAACCCTATACAAAAACTCGATCAGTATAATTCCGATGTGGTATATTATGCAACAAACCAAAGTTTTCCCGTTAAATGGCAAAAGGTTGCAGAAGGCATAACTATCGGGGCGGGACAGCATGAATTTACATACAAACAAAATTACAGATATATTGCTCCTGACCGTTGGGGACAGGCAGACTGCATAGCAATTGTTCCGTCAGAAATTGAATGGCAGCCTACAGCACAAGATAAGGCAAATTTTGCTAATGCAAATCTTGACGCGAAGGCAGCAGCATATTCATTAGAGAAAAAATATGCAGAAGGTGTAGATGAAAATATTGACCTGCCTCAGATGGGACCTGCCGGAAGCAGATATATGTTTGAATCGTTAACACCGGATGTTATTTTAAATAACGGAGCAATAGTCCCGTCAAGTGAAGAAGATCTTAATGCGGAGTTAAAAATAACAGCATATAAAGCAGAAGCAACAGCTGAAGAAAATGCCGAATTGGTAGTACTTATCGATCCTAATGCAGTAGAAAGGATTAAAAATAAAGTATATGTTCTTACAGTAGACGACGTTGTGGATGTTATAGGTTCTGAATGGTCAACAGATAATGAGACCATATATAGGGTAGAAAAGGATTTCGGCAGTAGTGCTGAGATACCTGTTCACAGCATTTCATATGGCTTTAATTATGACGGAAATGAAACTGTGGGTTATGACATATGGATTTTATCGACATTTAATGATAACTCATTGTCAACACCTATGTATTCTTTTGATAATGATGAACCGAAAAGATGGGCATTTGAAACAGAGGGATGGAACAATCAGCAGGTGACACCGTATTTTAACTATATGGTAAGTACACCTTTTGATCTTTATTGGAGCAAGGTAGAAACAAATAAGACTTTTACAAAGGGAGATCATATTTTAAAATACTCTGTAGAAAATCGTTGGTTTGACAGTTGGATAATCAGCTGTGTAAGCGGTGCAGTACTTGTTCCTTCAAGCTATAACTGGACGCCGGATAATAACACAATGCTCAAAACAAATGGCAGATCAACGGTTGAGACAGATTTTATCAATCCTTATGCGTTAATAGAGCTTGAAAATTTCAAAAACTACACCTCGGAAACAGAAAATGCAAATCCATGTCTTGGATGGAACAATGCAAATTACAGCGGCAATGGATGCATAAATATGGAAGGTTCTGACGGAGAGGTTACCTATACTTATGATTTTGAACTGGACAATTCCGGTGTATATGATATGTGGTTTTTAGGTACAGATCTTGCATGGAGCCCATTATCAAACTTTAAATGGGGAATTGATATAAGTGGTGAAAATGAACTTATTGCATGTCAGCAGCTTGAAAAGACAGATGCCCTATATCAGGCAGAAGCGGGTGGCTTTGATGTTATGTGGCAGAAAGCTGCCGAAAATATATCTTTGACGGCAGGAGATCACATATTTACATATAAACAGTTATACAGAGCAGATGGACCTCAGCGCTGGGGACAAGCTGATTGTATTGTTCTTGTTCCTAAGGGATTTGAATGGACACCTACGTTAGATGACAAGGGAACGCAGCTTAGTGCAACTCTTGATGCAACCGCCTTATGGTATACTATAGATAGGAAATATGCAAAGGGTGCAAAAGATAATATTGATATACCTCAAGCTGGTCCTGCTGGAAGCAGGTATTCATTCCAGTCAATGTTCCCTGAAGTTATTGATGAAAAAGGTGTAATTTATCCTATAGGAATGCAGGAACAACAGGGCATATTAAATCTTATTGCTGATAAAACAGACAAAAATGGTCAGTCGTCAAGTGAACAATATGTTTATATAACAGTTTTGCCTGCTCAAGGTGTAGTTGTAAAGAATTTTAAGTTTATTAGTAGTAACGGCGAAGAACTCACAACTCTTATTGGAGGGGAAACAATAAGTGCTATTGCAAAAATTCTTGACGGTGGCTCTGTAAAGACTAATGCAATAATGGTTATTGCATTGTATAACAGTAACGGGTCATTAAACAGTGTTGTAAAAAGCGATTCTATATCGACGACAAATGAATATCAGGAATTGGCAGCAACTATGACATTGCCTGAAGATGTGAGCGGAATGACAATTAAGGCATATATTTGGGATGATCTTTCAACAGGAATGCCTCTTATAGAATCTATCTCTAATGATGTATAAGATGTATAACATAACCTAAGCGAAGATATCCCATGCCTCTGTAGGCGGCAGGCTCTATTCATCATTTCAGTGGAAGTTATAATCTTCTGCTGAAATGATGAGGAGCTAACGCTCCTATTGCTGGTTGCAATCATCACAAACTCCATTTCAAGCAAGTTTGATGAAAAATTGATGCGATTTAAATTTATAAGGGGTTTGCCATATTAATATATGGCAAACCTTGTTTTTTTACTTACATATTAATCATAAAGAGAGGATAGATATATGGTATCAAATGATTATTTACAGATATGGGTAAGACAAGGTGACAGCCTTGAGGCGGCATTCAAAAAAGCTAATGCTTCTGACAAAGGTGTAATAATAAATATTGCAGAAGGTGAATATGAAGTTTATGACACTCTTGTTATAAAAAGAAATAATATAAGCATTATAGGAGAAAATAACAATGTTAAACTAAAGGGAAGCAAAAAAATACAAATTGATAATACTGGAAGAACTATTGTTACAATTAATCTCAAAAAAAATGGAATTAATGATGCTGGTCAATTCGGTCAGGGCCCTTTTAAGGATTTTTGGGAGGAATATGATATACCAAAACCTCATATGACAGATTTTGGACCTGGTATGGAGCTTTTTTATAAGAATAGGCATATGCCTGTATCAAGATATCCGAAAGATGGATATATATTTATAAAAAAATCTCTTGGAAAAACTTATACCTATTATAAGAATGAGCGAAATGGAAGTGCAGAAGGAATTTTCATTGCGGATGATGATGAAATAACAACCTTTAAAAATTTCAATGAAATAATGCTTGTGGGATATTGGCAGTATGACTGGGCAACTCAAAGACATATGATAGAAGACATTGATAAAAATACAGGCATAATAAAGGTAAAAAAACCGTATCATTGCTTCGGATACAGAGACGGAAGATCATATTTTGATGATAGAGCCGGAATGTTTTATGCGCTGAATGTAAAAGAAAAAATATCTTTACCCGGTGAATGGGCAGTTAACAGAAAAAATATGGAGGTATATCTTTATCCGTATGAAGGACAAAAATATGTTGAAATATCTTGCGTCAATGATATGATCTATGCAAATGGTTACAAGAATATTAAAATTTCAGGTATTAGTATTTCACAGTGCAGAAAATCCGGAATAGTGTTGGAGAACTGCTCAGATATTAATCTTTCTGATATTAATATACAAAATGTCGGAGCTTGGGGAATTTTAGGTGAAAATTGCAATAATATGATTGTCAGTCAGTGTGAGATTTGCCATACAGGTGGCGGAGGTATCGGAATAAATGGCGGTAACAGGCAGACACTTATCTCTTGTGGAAATATAATAAGTAATTGTGTAATCCATAATATAGCGGTATGGCATAAAACTTATATGGCTGCTATTGATATAAGCGGGGTAGGATGTACAATCTCTCAGAATCTAATTTATGATGTTCCGCATTTTGGTATTGTATTTTCCGGAAATAATCATATTATCGAAAAAAATGAAATAAAAAATGCCTGTTATGAATCAAATGATGCCGGGGCTGTGTACAGCGGTAGAAACTATACATATAGAGGAAATATTATAAGGTATAATTATATACATGATCTTTATGGTTATAATAATGCAGGCTGTATGGGTGTATATTTTGATGATGGAATGAGCTCTGCATCGGTCTATGGTAATATTTTTACAAATATTCCTCATATGGCTGTGTTAATTGGTGGTGGAAGGGATTTTAAAATTCATAATAATATTTTCTTTAATTGTCGAATGGCAATAAATTACGATAAAAGAATATTTTTTGTTGAGGAACTGCAGGAGAGATTAAAACAAAGACTTGCTGAAATAGATTACAAAAGTACAATATGGAAAAAGGCATATCCTGATTTATATAATATATACGATAACAACATATATTTGCCGCTTGGCAATGAAATATATAAAAATACAGTTATCGGCGGTGAGGGGTTCGCTCTTCAAATGAGGGATATGTGTGATATAACAAAAATTTTCGATAATACTTTTATCGATATAAAGGAAAATGTTAAACATAAAAGTAATTATGATGACTGGCATTATATAACGAAATGAATATCAGAGTTCAGTATTGTATTGATACGCATATATGCCCGTTTAAATGGTAAATCATTGCGGTGGCTTTTTATACCGTTGATAATATAACTGCGCACATGTTGTCCTCACCGTAATCGGTGGCGGGTTACATATTTATAATCAGCAAGAGTTCAATCTCCCGCTGATTACAGCAAAGCACAGCCTGCGCGCTTGTCCCCGTTGAATGATGGGACAAGCCCTTATTGAATAAATAATTATAAAAATACGAGGATGTTTGAAATGAATAAAAACAATGATAGATATTTTGGATTACATTTTGATTTTCATGCAGATGAAGATTCTGTAAATATAGGTGAAAATTCAACCGAAGAACAGATACAGAAAATAATAGATATGATACATCCTGATTTTTTACAATGCGATTGTAAGGGACATCCGGGGATTTCAAGCTATCCCACAAAGATAGGTAATAAGGCAAAGGGAATAAGGAAGGATATACTCAAAATGTGGCGCGATGTTACAAAAAGAAATGGAGTATGTCTTTTTGTCCATTATTCCGGAATATGGGATAGGAATGCAATAAAAGAAAACCCATCCTGGGCAGTTGTAAGGGCAGATGGTTCAAAGAGTGAGTATTCAACATCTCTTTTCAGCAATTATGAGGATCAGATACTTATTCCTCAATTAATGGAAATTGCCGGAGAATATGGTGTTGATGGTGTTTGGATAGATGGAGATTGTTGGGGAATCGAAAGAGACTACGGCGAAAAAGCTGTAAATGAATTTGTAAAAGAGACCGGGATAAAAGAAATACCAAAAAGTGAAAAAGATAAATATTTCAAGGAATTTAATGAATTTTTCAGAGAAAAATACAGAATGTATTTAAAAAAATATGTGGATACTTTACATGAAAAATATCCTGATTTTAAGGTTATCAGCAATTGGGCTTTTACTACATATATGCCGGAAAGAATTTTTGCTGATGTCGATTATTTGTCAGGAGATGTGTGGGGGATTGATAATGTTAATAAGGCAAGGTTTGAAGCAAGATTTATGTCACAGCAAAATAAAACATGGGATTTAATGAGCTGGGGAGTGTCTTTGATTTCAAAAAATGATGGTGATCAGACCGGGAGTACAGATTTTTGCTGCAGCAAACCGGCAATTCAACTTATGCAGGAAGCAGCGATAATTCTTTCTCAAGGTGGAGGTTTTCAGATATATTATAATCAAAATAGAGATGGTTCGGTATACACAGAACAATTATTACCTGCGCAGAAGGTTGGAGATTTTTGCCGAGAAAGAAAACAATATTGTTATAATACGAAAAGCGGTTCCGAAATTGCTATTCTAAACAGCGGTTATGCCGGAAACAGATTGAATAAGAGTCTTTATGCTTTTTGGAATGGTGATCTTGATTGGATAAAAGGAATAATGCAGTGTATGCTTGATTCACAGTTAAGCGTTGATGTAGCAGCAGAGTTTCATGAATTAAGTAAATATAAGGTTATCGTTATTCCTGAATGGGAAGAACTTAATAATACAGAATTTCTTAAAAAATATGTATTTGAAGGCGGAAGCTTGATAGTTATTGGGAAAAGTGTCAAACTATTTGATAAAGAATTAGGGGTTATAATAAAAGAAAAAAATAATAAATGTACTGTTTATTTGACCAAGACAGGAATGTGTTATACCGTTGGCGGAAAAAATGATACATTCATCGTAGAAAATAATGGTGCCGAAGTATTGGAGTATATGTCACTTAATTCAAGAAATTTTGATGGTGATAAATATATTGCGGCAACAATTAATAATTATGGAAAAGGGAAAATTGCCGGAGTTTATTTTGATTTTGGCGCTTCATATTTAAGAGGCAGAACTATAGGAATATGTGATTTTATAAAAAAAATTGTCAATAAAGTTTTAGATGAACCGTTTGTTAGTGTTACTGGCACACGATATGTAGAAAATGTTGTACGAAAAAAAGACAATAAACTTTTGATTAATCTTATAAATCTTGCATCACCTCACAGTAATTGCGAAGTGTTTGATTTTGATGAAATACCGCGCATTGGACCGGTTACAGTAAAAGTAAAAGCCTTGAAAAAGCCTAAGTCTGTAATATTAATGCCTGATAATATTCCATTAGAGTATACCTATGAAAATAATACATTGTCTGTTGTTGTACAGTTAATTAAAATATATGATATTGTTGTTATTGAAAATGAATAACAAATGGTATTTTAAAATTTGCAAAAATAAAGTTTCAAGAATTATTAATAATTTTTATATATGGAATGGATCCGCATGTTTTAGTGCAAGTGTGAAAAATGCTTGGGTATTCCCTTGATTTTGTGAAAACTCCAAAATGATAAATAATCTAAGAGATTTTCAAGGGGGAAAATCGATTTTTTGATTTTTACCATTAATCATAATATAGCATAAAAGCACAGGTATATCAATGGCGCCCTCAACACGAGGGCGTTTATTTTACCTTTGATTTGGGCTATTGCATTTAATATGATCATTTTTTCATCATAAATTAATCAGAAAGTATCATATTTTTAACTATAAATCGAAAACTTACAATTGCAATTTTTGAGGTTTTTTAATACAAAACATGAGTATTATAATACGAAATATGATATTAAAATATATTAGTGCCATATATACTGTAAAAATAGAATAATTATGTAAAAAAAGAGTTATTGACCAAAAAATAAATATAATATATAATAATATTAGGTTATTCTTTATAAATAAAATTTAAATATTGTGTGGTTTAACAATTATTTTATTAAATACCCGGATTTGCGGAGGAATAATATGGGTAATGCGAAAAGGAACATGATTTTTATTTTAATTATTGTGATTGGATTTTTATTTTACTTTATAAGGCATAATGATATGAATGAAGTCGAGAGTGAAAATATAAGTCTGCGATGGATCATGAATGGCCCGGGGAAACAGATTGATTCCGATCGGATTTGGAAAAAATTTAACGAAATACTTAAACAGTACTTGCCGGGAATTGAAGTTGATTTTGAGATTATTCAAGCAGTAGAATATAATGACAGAATACATTTAATGAATGCAGTGGACGAACAAATGGATATTTTGTGGACGGGGTACACAAATTCCTTTTTTTCGGATATTGAGGAAAATTTATATATGCCGTTGAATGATCTTTATGAAGAATATGGCAAGGACATGGCAAAAGAGTTGGAACCTTGGGTAATAGATATGGGAAAAATAAACGATATGATGTATGCAATTCCTAATTATCAAATCATGGCTACATCTCCTATCGCGCTAAAAACACCTAAAAAGCTTGCAGATAAATATTTAGATGCAGAAAAATTGC
Organism: uncultured Clostridia bacterium; assembly: GCA_944392335.1. Taxonomy (GTDB): domain Bacteria; phylum Bacillota; class Clostridia; order UBA1381; family UBA1381; genus RGIG1988. Next base: position 102,294 of record CALXWJ010000021.1, on the reverse strand, counting down.
AAGAATGCTACAATAACTGGGAAAATGACCAAAATGCCCGCATTGAGTTTTATAATATTTTAACAAACTATTTTCAAAATATTAAAAACGGTGGTGAACTTGGATCGGGTATAGGTGTTGGAACGGTTAGAATGTTTTGCGGAAACCCTAATATAGATTATACCGGAATAAACAGTTTTCTTATAGATACGGACACAATGAAAGTATACAATAATTATGAAACAGAGGATTATAAGTTGTGGTGCAAAAATATAAATTCATGGTATAAGATGGGATTTGTAAGACCTGACGCCATGACAATAAAGGATATAGGTACCGATCAAGGGGACAAAGGGTATATTTTATGGCAGCATTTATATGATTCAAATGTTGAAATACAGGAGACGAAAATGCGTGGATATGATGTAAAGGTTATTCCTTTGGGAGAAAATTTTTATATCAAAAACGGTATTCCTTCAACAATGACTGCAATATCATCAAAATGTGCACATCCTAAAGAAGCTATGCAGCTTATAAATTTAATTAATAGTCAAAAGGGAAAAGAGCTATACAATCTTTTGATTTACGGGTTTGAAGGCGAACATTATGAAAAGATAGGAGAAAACAGAATCAGACCTTTTGATTATGTAGTACAAGGACAGCCTGACAGTCGATACGGATTGCCTAAATGGGCAGTGGGAAATACAAAAAATGCCTTTGAAGTGGAAACAAGCATAGAAAATTTAAAAGAGTATATGGAGTCGGTGGATAAATCTGCAATTGTAATGCCGACTGTGGGTTTTACTCCGGATTTATCAGCATATTCTGAAGAATTAGCAAAACTGGAAGCAGTCTATGATAAATATGTTAAAACTCTTGATTACGGTATTTCTGAAAACTGGAAAGAAATATATGATGAATTTCTATATAATTTAAAGGAGGCAGGTTCTGATACAATAAGGGATGAAATACAAAGGCAGCTTGACGAATGGTTGAGAAATAAAAAATCAATGGATGAATAGTGAAAATAGGATATTGATAAAGAAAGGAAAGGGTAAAATGAAAAAAATAATTGTGAGTATATTGGTTTTATGTATTGCGGTACAAATGATTACGGTAATATCGATGGCAGATGGTATAGAGCCCATTGTTGAATACAATATGAATAATGCAGACAACTCATCAGGAAAAACGCATGTTATAAACAGTATTGATCCTGAAAAATATGAATTGGTAGGAGCATATCTTCAGCCAATAGGTACTATAAATTCTTTTTCGTACGGAGAACAGAAATATATTGAGTCAGAAGTTGCAAATTGCATGAATATAGCAATAGAAAATGCTGATTTCGGAGAAGAATTAAACGGAGGGTTTACATATGAATCGTGGATAAATATGAAAAATGTAGGAACTCATTCGCCGCATATATTCAGTATTGCAAATGACGGAAAAGAAATAGTTTGGCTAAGAATAGTTAACAGAGGACAAAGAATAGTGTTTTTTAATCAATTTGAGGAATCATCATATCAGTGGTGGAGTAATGCGGATTTTGATTTCCAGAACAGCTGGAATCATCTTGTTGTAACATATGATAATTCAGATATAAACAATATTCCGAGCGTATATATAAATGGTAAAAAGATGACTATGACAAAATATACAGGTACAATCGGTACAAAGAATATTCCGTTTACGTCAGAACCGTTAATAAGGCTTAATAACTCATCGTTATTTTCTTTTGCAAGAATGGCATCGGTTAAGCTATACGGTGAAGTATTGACCGAAGAAGAGATTATAAATAAATATGATGAGAGCAAGGCATATTTTGAACCTATAAAGGATATTCGTCTTTATAAGGAAGATACTTTTGTGGAAAAATCAGAGCTATTAAATCAAACAGAGGGAAATTTTAATGCGACACTGGATATAGAGGATTTAAACAGTGATGCTCTTTCTGATAAGTTTTATATCATAAATAAAGAAACAAACCAAAAGGCAGAAGCAAGTGAAATAATTGAAGATAATCTATATAAAATAGATGCGGGCAATTTATATGAAGGGGAGTATTCTTTGGTGCTGTCAAAGGATATTCTTCTGAGTGACGGTACGAGTTTAAGAAAAAGTGATTATATACTCGACTTTAAAGTGTCAAAAAATGATGAATTAAGAGCAGAAATAGTTGAAGAACTGAAAGGACTTACTGAAAAATCGCAAGTAGAGGAATATATTTTTAATAAGTATAAAAATTTATTTAAAATCGATATTTCTGATTATAACAGTGTAATAAATAAAGAGGGAGTAATATCAGATTTTTTGAAAGCAGATAACTCTACGATTGAAAATATTGTAAATAACTTTACCCAAATAGTGGAATTGCAAAAGGAAAAGGATTTTCTTGATGCTGTTGATGAGTTAAATGATGCAATAGATATTAAAGATATTGAAAAAATAAAGAATATATTGCTTGAAAAATATCAGTCTGTATATCAGCTTGATTTAGAAGGTAATTATTCGCATATAGCAAATAAGGATAAGATTTTTGAAACACTGTCTTTAAAAAAATATGAAAATATAGAAGAGGTAAGAACTGAATTTTATAATACGGTATTGCTGTTAGGTCTTAATGAATGTACATCTACAGAAGAATATATAGAAAAAAACAAAGAAGAGCTTTTAAAATATATTGATTTGGATAATGAGGATTATATAAAATATAAAACAGACATAAATGAGAAAATAAAACAGGCACAATCAGTTGAAGAATTGTCGGAAAAATTTGTTACTGAAATAATATTGTGCTGTATGAATAATGTTGAAGTGGGAGCACGTGATGAAGTCGGAAGAATTTTAAATACATACAAAGAATACATTACATTCCCTGAAGAATATACAAAATACTCAAATAAAGAAAAGACATATAAATACATGATAGGAGAAGAATACAAAAATCTTGAGGATATCACAAAACAATTATCTGAAGCTGTAAAAAAAGCAAAAGAAGAAGATGACAGCAAAAACAATTCCTCAAGCAGTTCGGGCGGAGGAAGCTCAGGAGGCGGCGGTTTTTCTGGGACATATATTCCGGCAGTAACAACCAAACCTGTAGAACCTCAAGGAGAAAATCCGGTAGAAGAAATTACTGATGAAAAACAAGATTTGTCTTTTGAAGATCTTGATAATGTTCAATGGGCATGGGATGCTATAGAATATTTAAGCGAGATAGGAATTATATCAGGAAAAGAAGAAGGAAAATTTGCACCAAATGATATGGTAACAAGAGAAGAATTTATTAAAATGATTGTAGGAGCTTTTGGAATAAAACATACAAAAGCAAAACTTGCATTTTCAGATATCGACACAGAAGCATGGTATTACAACTATGTGATGTGGGCATATGCAGAAGGAATAATAACAGGAAAAAATGATACGGTATTTGGTATAGGTGAGAACATAAAAAGAGAAGATATAGCGGTAATATTGAATCGAGTTGCGGAATATAAAGGTGTAGAATTGAGCGCTGGTGAAAATGATTTTGCGGACAGCGAACAAATTTCTGCCTATGCTGTTGATGCCGTAGCAAAACTTAAAAATGAAGATATAATATCTGGGGATCAGAATAAGTATTTTAATCCACAAAATGGAGCAACCAGAGCCGAAGCTGCAAAAATGATATACAATACAGTCCAGCTTATAAAAGGAGGATTAAGTGAATGAAAAGAATGTTATGTTTTATTTTATCAATTATTATGCTGTGTAGTGTGACGGCAGTGGTTTTTTCAGAGGAAGAAGCAGAGGAAGTTCAAAATGAATATTTTTATGAGGGAGAGTTTTTAAAAGCAATAGGAATTGTTGATGATACAGAAAATCTTGATATTCCAGTTACAAGACGTGAGCTCGCAAAATGGGTGGCAAATATCTGTTATAATACAGAAGTACCGCAGGACGATAAAAAAATTTTTTCAGATGTTGAGGGTGATAGATATATTAATGCGGTTTACGCACAAAACCTTATGACGGGAGAAAATGACGGAAGATTTTTACCTAATAATGCAGTAAGTTCAGATGAGGCATTAAAGGTTATGGTAAAACTTTTGCGTCAGGATATGTTTAATGAATATAAACAGGTTTCATCAAAACTTAATTTGATGAAAGGAATTAAAGAAACAGATAAACTTATTAAAAGAGATATGTATAAGCTGTTATATAATACACTTTTTGCAGAGTGTATGACTATCGAAATTACTACAAGTGAAACAGTTTCATATACAAGTTCACAAGATGTGTTGTTGATAAATAAATATATGAATATTTATGAAGTAAAAGGCAGTATGACCGATAATGGAATAACAGCAATAGACGGTGAAAGCAATATTAATGAAGATACCGTAAAAATCGGTGATAAAGTTTATTATAAGGCAGACACTGATGCAGAAGAGTATCTTGGTTTTTATATTACCGGTTATTATAAAGAAATAGATGATGAATATTATTTGGTTTGGGTTGATGAACCAAATGAATCAAAAAATACTTTTATAACCATTAATGCAAAAGATATTGAATATGCTGATCTTGAAAAGATTGAGTATTATGTTGGTAATAGGGTGAAAACCGCAAAAATATCATTATATGCAAATTACATAAAAAACGGGAAATACACATCAAGCTTGACTAATGAAGATGTAAACAGTCAGACTGCGATTATTACATTAATTGCCACAGACAACAAAAATGTGTATAATATAGTTAAAATAGACGTATATGAAGCATTTTTGGCAAAGAGCATCAATAAAACAGAGTACAAGATAATTGATATGTTTGGAAAAACTCATGAGTTTAGTGATGAAACAAAAGTTTACGGCAAAGATGGAGAACCGGTGGATTTTGAAAAAATTGCTCCCTATGATGTTTTAGCGTGTTATCAGGTTGGTGATGATTACCGTCTTGAGATTTGCACCGACGCGCAATATGCAGAAATCGCTTCTGTTAATTTAACTGATAATATTTTAACCACGACCGAAAAAGATGAACTTATAATAGCTGATGAATATATACAAAACAGTAATGTCTTGCCGAAATTAGGTGAAGAAGGAACAATATATACTGATTTATTGGGTAGAATTATATATTTTGAAAAGGCAAATACAGAAAATCAATCCGGAGTTTTAATAAGACTTTATGAAGATGAAGATGAACCCGATAAAGTGTGGGCAAAAATTTTTACCCAGGATGGTGAAATAAAAAATTTATGTTTCAAGGAGAAAATAAAGTTTAATAATGTGACAACAAAACCATACACATTGTTGAATAAAGATATTTTTTATGAAGATGATGCAGAATTTATCCGTCAGGTTATATTGTATAAAACAAACAGGGAAGGTGAAATATCCCATCTCTTTACAACGCAGGATTGGAATGAATCTGAGGTAATATTGCAGACAGCGGGTAATTTGGCATATACATACAGAAGAAACGGTATTCATGCTTATTATATGAATACAAAAATTGAAGGGGTACCGAGAAATTTATATATAAATACCAGTGCAATAAATTATAGTATTCCGCTTGATGCATCAAGAGATGATTTATATAAAGTGACAACGGGTGTTAAAGATTACACAGATAACACGTCAAGAACATTCACAGCTTTCTTTACATCGGACCTTTCAAAGAAAATCTCAAGGGCTGATATAACTTTATCATATACGGGAGAAGAATCGGTAGGACATAGGGAAGCGGTTGTTGAAAACATAGTATCAATAGTAAATGAAAAAGATGAAATAGTTGATAAACTAATTGTTTTGACTGAGGGACAGAAAAAAGAATATTACTCAAAGCCCGGAGTAAACATTAACGGACTCAAACGCGGAGATGTTATAAAGATTGCAGAAAGTGAAGGGGAACTGCTAACATATGTAAAACAATACAGTGCAGCAATGGATATGTCATCCTTAGAGCTTCTGCTTGATAATTTTGAACCCCAAAATTGTTTGAAGTTCTGGAATTTAACAACAGATGAGGGCTTGAGTGAGACGGGAGATTATATTAATAAAACAAATATTTATAAAGAAGATAATTACAAATTCGGAGGACGAATAAATGATTTCCCAAATACTTATTACCAGTTAAAAGGGGTTATTGTTGATATTGAAGGTGATTATGCAATTGTAAAAGAGCATAGAACAGGAGAAGAACATGTTTTGATGTTTGCAGCAAATTCATCTGCATATTATAAAACATATTTTTATGAATATAACTCAAAGAGAAATACTGTAAATGTAATAAGTCAGACAGATGTAAATATTGGAGATGAAGTACTTATGAGTATAGAATCCTTAACAATGGGATTTTGTTATTGCATAAGATAAGGAGGCAAAAACATGAACAAAAAAAAGTTGACTGCAATTTTTGGTATGATGTTATTGCTTTTTATGGTGAATACGGTGGTATCAGCGGAAAAGGAGGTTGTAAAAGACACATTTGAAGAATATAAAGTTGGAGATCAGAATGTAGAGGGCTGGAATATATCTCCTAATGTTAAAGCAGATGGCAACTATGCCGAAATTGCACAAGATCCGCTTAATTCTCAAAATAAAGTGCTAAAATTACAGTCCGGAGCACAGACGGTAAATGCCGTAAGAGAGTTTGAAGATATAGGAGGAATTGTTACAATAGAATTTAAAGTCAATTTTCAACAAGCAACAATTCATCATTTGTGTGATATAAGCGGCGTTTTGATGAATATGCCATATCAAGGACAATTTTGTATAAACAGTGGTGCCAAAAGTGGGTGGCCTGTTCCTAATGTAGGTGTAGAATATAATCGTTGGTATGATATGGTATATAAAATTGATTTTGCCGAAAAAACATTTTCTATAGAATGCGATGGGATTATTTTTGTTTCGGGAGAGCCGTTTATGTCGGTGGATACTGAAAGTATAAAGACAATTACATTTAATGACGGGGGCAATACAATGTATATTGATGATGTTCAAATATCATACAGCGGAAACATTGTAAAGAATTATTTGAAATTAGCCTCTGATGTTTATAAAGTCAATGCAAATTATAAACAAATAAGCAATATCAGATATGAAACTACGGTTGATGAATTTTTATCGAATCTTACTTTTGTACAAGGAGCTTTATATGAAATAAGAACAAGTGAAGGAGAACCATATACCGGGAAATATTTAGAAGATAATTTGATATTAAACATTACATCTCCTATTATTGATTCAGAAATTGATTTTTTAATAAGAGTCAGACCTTGGGTGGCATCAAGAGAAACTATAATGCTTGTGAGTGACAGCGTCACATTTTCAGCATATGAAAACTGTCATATTGCAAAGGGAGAAAAAAAGGATAATGGTATTCAATATATTGACGGCATAAGATATTTTCCATTAAGAGCGGTATGCAAAGGTTTTGATATACCGATTGAGTATGATTCGGTATCAAAAGTTGTATATGTAAACAGTCAGCCTTTAAATTCAGGAATTATATTAAATGATATTACATATGTGGATGAAGATGTTATAAAAAATTTATTGAATAAAGTTATAGTTTATGATGATAACGGAATATGTGTTATTAAAAATGAACAGCAAGACGTAAATGAATTAGTGGGAAATATTATTGCAGATGAAATACATAAAAGAATGAGGGGAGAGTAGAAAGAATGAGAAAGATTTTTATATTGTCAGCATTTATATTCTTATGTATATCATCTGCAGCATATGCAGATATTTACGTTTCACCTGAGGGAGATGACAGCAATACGGGCAGCTTTGAAGAACCGTTTAAAACAATAGAACGTGCACAGGAGGAAGCAAGAAAACAAACAGGAGAAGTTAATGTTTTTTTGCGTGAAGGATATTATCATATAACCGACACATTGGAGTTTGATTGGAGAGATTCAAATCATACATATTCTGCGTATCAGAATGAAGATGTGGTTTTAGAGGGCGGATACGAAATAAAAACCGACATATTAGAAAATGTTACAGATGAGAATGTATTGAGAAGATTGAAAAAAGAGGCTGTAGAAAATATTTATAAAATAGATTTACAGAAAATAGGAATAACGTCAATTGACGATATTGAAGTTACAGGTTTTGGAATGGAAACCAATGCTTACAGCGAAAATGTTTTATACTGTGAGGGTGAGATGATGCACTTGGCACGATGGCCTAATGAGGATACTGTTGCAGTAAAGAAAATAATTTCAGCAGGTTCCGGTGCAAATGATACTGTGAAAAAAGGCGGTATATTTGAGTATGATGATGAGATTGTAGAAACCTGGGAAGATATAGAAAATGTATGGATGTGGGGTGCGTGGTATTATGAATGGTCACCCTCTACCACTGCAATAGAAAAGCTTGACACCGAGAAAAATGAAATAACAACAAAAAGCTACTCAAGATATGGTTTCATGGGAGGAGCAGAATATTATTATTTTAACGTTTTGGAAGAATTGGACTATCCGGGAGAATATTATATTGACAGAGACAATCTTATTTTATACTGTTATCTTGAAGAAAAGAAACCTTTATATTTTACAGACACAAAAAATGTTATGATAAATATAGATAATGTTGATAATATTACATTTTCCGGTATTACAATTCAGGGAACGAGAAATACGGCAGTGACTGTTAATGACGGTAACAAAATAACCTTTGACGGATGTACGATACGATATATCGGTATGCAGGCAATGAATATTGAGGGAGGTTATAATCAAAAAATCATAAATAACGAGATATATAAAATGGGAGCAGGAGGTATATATATTAATTCAGGTGACAGGAATTATTTAAGATCTTCTGATGCGTTAATAGAAAACAATCACATTTATGATTTTTCAGAGATTGAAACAACATATACTCCGGCAGTTAAATTATTGGGTATTGGTATAACTATACGAAATAATCTTATACATGGTACCAATCATATGGCAATTCAGGCAAGCGGAAATGATAATATTATTGAATATAATGAAATATATGACTGCGTTATAGATAATGATGATGCCGGAGCAATTTATTCTTATATGGATGGTTCAAGCAGAAATATTATAGTAAGATATAATTTTTTCCATAATATCGGAAGACGTATGATTACACAGGCAACGGGAAGCTGGTGTATATATTGGGACGGTTTTACATCGGGCAGAGAAGTATATGGAAACGTATTCTATGATTGTCAGGGCGGTATTATGATAAACGGAGGACAAGTACACAAAGCAATGGACAATATTTTCGTGGACGTTGACAGACCTATATGGTCACACCCGTTTACAACATTTATTTCTGTAGATTTTTGGAAACCATGTGATAACTTTGATTACAATAAAGGTGTGTGGAAGATAAGATATCCCGAAATAACAGAGTATAGAGATAATAATCAATATCTTATGTATCGTGAAAATTCTATAGGAAATAATATCTTCTATAATTGCGGAGAATCAACTATTGATGGACCAAAACATGAAGATGCTGTTATTTATCTTACTCCCAATATAACGATCAATTCAAATGAGGATATTTTCAAAGATCCAAAAAATCTTGATTTTACGTTAAAAACACAAAAATATCAGGGTTTTGAAAATATTGATATGAGCAAAATGGGACTTAAATAATATTTGAAAAGAGGTAAATATGAAAAAAATAATATTTTTAGTATTGTTGATTTTACCGATATTTTGTATTAATGTTTTTGCTCAGTACTCCGAAAGCGAAGATTTTGAAAACTACGAAGTTGGGGTTTTGCCGAATAATTGGACATCCGGATATAATATAGGTGAATACGGTACAAAAATTACAACTGATCCTGAAAATCTAAATAACAAAGTAATATCTATAAAAGCAAATGCAGCACGAACACAGTCGGTATTTTTTCTTGAAAATTCCTATTCGGGAAAGGTGACGCTTGAGTATGATATGTATATAAAATCTACCTCGTCTTTACAGCATACACCTTGTGCCGGATATAACGGCAGTGATATAATTGGAACAATGATGCAGAACAACAATATGATTTACGGGGGAGGTACATCGCTTTTATATGTTAAGGGGTTTACATATGATAAATGGCATCATGTAAAAATTGATATGGATATTGGGGCACTGATCTATTCTTATTATCTAGATAATAACAAAGTATTTTCATCGCAAAGAAATTTAAGTGGTGGTGTGTTTGAAATAAACAGTATTACAACTACGGCAGAATCAACCGAAATGTACATAGATAATATTGTTATCACCCAAACAGGTGAAAGCACAGAGATTAAAAATTTATTGTATTCATCAGAATATGCGATTGACAGAGATAATTTTACAATCGGAGATTTGGGATTTTATGATGATGTAAAAAAGGTGATTGACAGTTTAAGAGTTGTTCCAGGTGCGAATATAAGTGTTGAAGGTGATAATATAACTGTACAGCTTGGTGATAGAATAGAAAATTATCAGATAATAAGAAGAAAAAGTGAAATATCAAAAAAATCACAATTCGTTATTAATAACTGTGTAATATTTAAGATAGGTGAAAATACGGCATTAAATAAAGGTACAGCTATGTCAATTGACAATGCAGTTTTTATTAACAAAGATTGCGAGGTAACAATACCGTTAAGCACAGTGCAATTATTCTATAATGTAACATCACAGTGGAATGAAGAAAAATTTGCGGTTAATTACATATATAATGATTATTCAGTATTGCAGCCTGCAAAATATACCGTAGGAAACAAGGATGGATACAGAATAAAGGTGTTGGAAGACGGATATTTGTCAAATTTGAATCTATGTATAAATGATATGAATGCATTGGGAACGAATACAAAACAATACGGAGAATATGTTATAATTTCCAATAGTATAGCTGATATTGATATAAAGGCAGCACTTTCGGATATTAAAAAAGTATTTTAGTTTGTGTGTAGTTCCAAAATGTAATATTATTTAATTATCCATATTCAAGTTTTACGAAAGGAGTTATTTTACTTTATATGAAAAAAACAGTATTAATATTTTCTGTTTGTGGTTTGCTGTTTGTATCATCTAATGTTTGGGCAAAAAGTATTTATGTTTCACAAAACGGTAATGATTATGGGAACGGTACAATTGAGCAACCGTATAAAACTGTTGAACGTGCAAATATTGCTGTAGAATGTATGAATGAAAACGGCACCTATCCTTTTGAGGGCGTAGAAATTGTTATTTGTGATAATGAATATTTTGTTGATGATACTGTAAAATTAACAAAATTTTCCGGAGGAACAAAAGATGCACCCGTTGTATATAAGGGTATGGATGAAACAATTTTATATTCATCAAGAAAGGTAATATTTTATGATACCGATGCTCCGGCAAGCGATGTACTGTTAAAAATTCCGGAAGAAGCAAGAAACAAAATATGTGAAATTGACATAAGTGATTTGGGAATAAAAAATGCCGATGATATAAAAATGTTGTATTCGGGAGAAGAAGCTATGACCAAAAGTCGTTGGCCGAACAATGGTTATTATATGCCGTATAAAATATATGACAGTGGTTCGGCAACATCTTTGGCATACTCTGAAAATAGAAATTTTATTATAGGCTATGATGAGCCAAGATTTGAAAATTGGACAGGAATTGAAAATATCAGAATAAAAGGCTTTCCAAGATATTTGTGGTCATTTTCGGATGTTGGAGTAACATCAATAGGTGAAGGTAAAATTGAATCTGATGGTTCAGCTTCTTATGGTTTGATGAATGGTGCAAAATTATGGTTTGAAAATGTTTTGGAGGAACTTGACGAACCGGGGGAATGGTATTTGGATGTTTTGCAGCAAAAAATATATTTTTATCCGAAATATGAGTATAATCATGAGATTGGAATTGTTTATAATTCAAATGATATGTTTGATATTCAAAATGCAAGCAATATTACTTTTGAAAACATAAAGTTTGAAGGTGGTGCAAACAGTGCAATAACCGTAAAATTATCTGATAATATTTTAGTGAAAGATTGTGAATTTTCGTTTTTTGCTCAAAAACCACTCAATATGCAAGTATGTAATAATTCAGGAGTAAGAAATTCTGTTTTTTCAAATCTTTCAGCAGGTGCAATAAATATTGGCGGCGGAGAACAAAGTAATTTAACAAACGGATTAAATTATGTTGAAAATTGTGAAATATTTGAATATGATTTAATTAATCCTGTTTCACAGGCAATAAATATATATGGCGTTGGCAACAGAATATCAAATAACAGTATACATGATGCTTTTCATGGTGCGATTACAATTAACGGAAATAATAATATAATTGAAAATAACGAAATATATAATGTACTTATGGGAACAGATGATGCCGGAGCGATATACATGTATGCAAACAGTACATACAGAGGCAATATAATAAGGAACAATTATTTTCATCATCTCGGAACAGGCGGTGAACGTTATTCACAAACGGGGATTGCGGCAGTTTATTTCGATGGATTCACATCAAACCAAACACTTGAAAAAAACATATTTTATGACTGTAATATAGGACTTCATGTAAACGGAGGAGGATATATCAAAGCCCTAAATAATGTTTTTGTTGATGTACAAGCACCTTTTAATGTTCATAGATCAGATTTATCAACTGTAACATATTGGAGCAGATTATATGATATTTATTTTAATAAGGATATATGGTATGAGCAATATCCCGAACTAAAAACTCATTATTCAGAATCGGCATATGTGGGTAATTTATTAGATAATAATCTGGCTTTTGACTGTGGAGAAAACCGTGTGACAGGAGATATAAAGAGTGTTGTTTTAAGTGATTTTCAGGTATTGGAAACAGATGTGTTTGAGGATATAAATCAATTGGATTTTGAAATATCGGAAAAAGAAAAAATTCTCGAAGTTATTTCTGATTTTGAGTTTTATGATTTTTCTGCTATAGGAAGACAATAATGAGGGGTGATAAAAAAGCAAATATACAAAATTGTAAAAATAAATTATTGAAAGGAAGGAATTGAAAAATGAATGTTGTAAAAAGATTACAAGCAATGGCGGCAGCAATTATCATGTTATCAGGAGTGCAAATGCCTTTTGCCGTAAATGCGGAGGAAAACATAACAAAACTTGTGCAGTACGATATGAAAGAGTTTGTCAATGTTTCGGGAAATACGGCAGAGGTTGAAAATGCTTTGGATAGTGAAAAAAATCCGTTGACAAGGACTTACCATTCATCTGCGTCAATAAAACCTATTTATGATATTACATATCCGGATTTGATGCAGAATTACATAGCGCCCGGAAACGGATGGGCATTTAGCAGCTATATTTCAGGCGAAGAATTTGCACCATCATTAAATAATGGGTTTACATACGAGGGTTGGATTAATCAGCCATATCATACAGGTGAAGATAATTTGTTTTGCATAGGAACTGAGAAAGGCAGCAGAAATGAAAATCCTGCATTTAAAGTATGGTTTGGGCCTCAAAGCGGCGTACGGGATGTTAATATATTGTACATACAAAAGAAATTTAAAAATGCGGATGGTGACATAAAGGATGTAATGTACACCATAACCGGAGTACCTACAAACACATGGAAGCATCTTGTAATTACGTGGCCGGAAGAAAACGCAACTACTCCTCCTATTTGTTACATCAATGGTGTAAAACAGACACCAAACAGGTTCACTGATGCACTGACAGAGGATTATTTACCGGTTAATTATGACAACCAATATTTTAATATCGGCGGCTCGGGATATGATGGAATGACATCAAGAGTAAAACTTGCATCTCAAAGCATATACGCAGGTATAATGAATGATACACAAGTACAATACGCATACACAGAATCTATGCCATTGTATGAAACTGTATTTGATATACAGATAAAAGATGAAAATGGTGAAATCATATCTGTTGATTCTTTAAATACTGTACCTGTAAAGAGAACAAGTATATCGATAAATTTACAGTCTGCTGATATTGATACTGCAAATAAAGAAACTATCAGGCTTATAAATGTTACTGATAACACGATTTCTGATTATTCAACTAATGTTTCGGACGGAATTTATACAATGACCAACCTTGGACTTATAGAAGGAAAGAGTTATAAGATTACTATTGACGGAATAAAGGATACAGAAGGTAATGAAATCAGAACTACGGCACAAAATCTGAATTTTACAACAAAAGAAAAACTTGTGCCTTTGGCAGAATGGGATATGAATAATGCATATGCTTTGCCCAACAGTGCAACACTGACTATAGAAAATTCACTTGACAGTTCAAAATATGCAATAAAGGATTCGACAGACACTCATGTATATGGTTTTGGCAATGTCAATGAAATAACATATAACAAGCAAAGATATATAAAGCCCATGACAAGTAACTGTATATCTGCCGTTAGTTCGGATATAGATTTCGGTGAAGAGTTAAATGGCGGCTTTACATATGAAGGTTGGATAAACATGAGTGATGCTCTCGGGACTCAGGCGCCGTATATTTTCTCTATAGAGAGTAACGGACAGATTGTTATTTCATTGAGAATTGTAAGTTCGGGACAAAGAATTGTATTTATTCATAAGTATGCTGATGGAAATACCTATCAGTGGTGGAATAATACAAATATTGTCTTGAAAAATGTATGGAATCATATAGTTGTTTCTTATGATAATTCGGATCTTACCAATATACCAAGTATTTATTTGAACGGACAAAAACTTTCAATGACAAAATATACAGGTACAATGGGAAATGAAGTAATACCGTTTGAAAAAAATATTACTGTAAGACTCAACAGCACAGATACATATTCATTTGCAAATATGGGGTTGGTAAGCCTTTACTCAAAAGTATTGTCAGAGGAAGAAATAACAGAGAGATATTATCTGAAAAAATCAAAGTTTGAAAAGGAATTTGATATAAAATTATATAATTCCGAAACACTTATTGAGGAAAATAACCTTGATTTTTGCGATAATAACAATCTGAATGCTGTGATAGACTTTACAGGTGCGGATATGTCAACTGTATCAGAAGCTGTTAAACTGTATAAAGGTGAAGAACAGATTGTTGTTGATGGTGTTGTTGAAGAAAATAGTTATAAAATAAATCTTGATATGTTGGATAAAGGTGAATACACTTTAGTAATAGGAACACAAATAAAGGATTTGGAAGGTGCATTTATCAAAACAGCTGAACAGACATTGGATTTTGTTGTTGATGAGGCATTTAATATTAATTCTGTGGGATTTGTAAATCAAGATGACATAGAGGTTGTTACACCACAAGATCTTACAAATGCTGTTGGAATTAAGGCAAAGGCAAGTGTAAAGGATTTAAACGAGAATAAAAAGAATATGGTAATGCTTGTCGCTGTATATGATGAAGGCGGGCTTGTGAATGTTGTAAAAACAGACAGGACATATACAGATATTGGGTATGATTTTGAGAGTGAGCTTATTACTTTGCCCGTTGGCAAGGTGACCGTTAAGGCAATGCTTTGGGATGGTATAGAAACTATGATACCGTATGATGCATTATGTATTTCGGAATAAAAATGTTATAATTGCGCACAATTTGCCATCCGCCGTAATCGGCGGCGGGTTCCATATTAGTAATCAGCGAGAGTATAATCTCCCGCTGATTACAGCGCATCACCGTAGGGGCGATTCACGAATCGCCTGTTTTGCTCTTGCCATCGTTGAATGACGGAATAAGCTTTATTGAAAAATTAAGTGATCCGTTATGACGGCTTGAAGATAAACAAACAGTTCCTGAGTTTTAATTAAATGCTGTGAATACATAAATATATGAGTATATTCGCAGTATTATATTTTAATTTAAAGATCAAGATAAAAATTTAATTTGATAATTGACCTGACTGTATATATGGTATATAATGGTAGTATAAATATTTTAATAAAGTAGGCAGATATATGAAAATTAATGTTATTATTGTTGATGATGAAGTGATTATACGAATGGGATTATCAAAGTTTTTACAAGAGTTACATCCTGATATAAAACTTTGCGGTATTTTTCAAGATGGTGCTGAAGCACTTCAATTTATAAAAAACAATGCTGTTCATATTATGATAACCGATATGAAGATGACAAATGTAAACGGCGAGGAACTTATAAAAAATGTCAGAAAGATAAGTAAGTTTACAAAAATAATTATCATAAGCGGATATAGGAATTTTGAATATGCTCTTGTTGCTTTAAAATATAATGTACATAATTATCTTACAAAACCAATAAATTTAAAGGATTTAAAAGAACTTATTTTGGACATATATAATGACATAAAGGAAGAGAACCTTTCATCTCATGACAATAATCATTTGAATTATATGCTGCACAAAATATTGATTGATATTTATAAAAATGAGATATCTTCGGATGAATTGAATCATTTGATATCAGTCAATAAATATTGGACAGATATTGCCGATAATAAATATACATTGTTTTCTGTAAAGATACTTGAGTTGGAGAATTATTTGAACAGCCGCTGGAAATATGAATTAAATAACCTTTACAATGCATGTAATAATATTTTCAATATGTATTCTGACAGGCATTATGTGTTTAATGTAGACTCTTTTAACAACGAATTAAAATATATTTTTATATGCGATAAAAAGTATAATCCGGAGGAAAAAATTTTTGAATATGTAGATAATCTTGAAAGAATCATGAATTTCAGAGCATCTGTTCAAATTAACTTTATTGCTGACAACGTATATGAACTGATGCGGCATTTTTCGTATATTACTAAGACGAAGCCGGAAAATAATGACAATATATTGATTTTAAAAGCAAAGCAGTTTATAAATCAGAATTACAATAAAGATATATCCCTTTTTACGGTTGCAGACCATGTACAGCTAAATGCTATGTATTTCAGTCGTTTCTTTAAATCACAAACAGGCGTAACCTTTATAGATTATCTTATTGATGTTCGTATTAACAAGGCAATCGAACTTTTAAAAACAAGAAAATATACAGGTATGGAAATATGCCGTAGGGTAGGATATCAGAGTTATTCATATTTTATAAATGTTTTCAAACAAACCACGGGATACTCACCCAAAGAATTTTTACGGAGAATTGAGTAATGAAAATATTTGAAAATTTTTTTGTTTTTTTAAGAGAATATAAGCTGAATAGTTTGTTTTATAAAAATTTTATAAAAATTTTGATTATATTCCTTATACCTATCTTTACAATTATATTTATTTTTTATTATAATTCTAAAAACATATTAATAAAAGAAATATATAATGATGATATGAATGTACTTCAGACCGCAAAAATGGTAACCGACAGTATTTTATCAGAGGCAGATCTGATATCCGCACAGTTCGCATCGTCACAAAACGTTAGGAATTTTTTACAGTTTCAAAACAGTGATGCGGCCATTGCACTTTTAAATGAATCCATTAAAACAGAGATCACAAATCTGACAAATGTATATCAATATATAAATTCCATTTATATATATTCACAAAAAAGTAATTATATAATATCAAGCTCAAATATTTCGGATCTTAAATATATGTCAGATTCGGGATGGTATTCCGACTATCTGCAATGTGACATTTATGGATCCACCATGTATTTCAGAACGAAAAATAATGTATATCCATACTTGATTACAATAATTCGCCCCATAATTAAAAATAATGAAAAGGTTGGTGCAATTATTGTGAATATTGATACTGAACAGTTAAAGAGTGCATTTAATATAATTGATGAAAAATCAAATGAGTTTTTTATGTTGCTTGATAAAATTGTTGTTTTTTGTACCGATTCGGAAAAAATCGGGATGCAGATATTTAAAGACAGCGAGATGCAGACCATAAAAAGCGTGGAGGACAAGTTCGTGGGGAATATTCTTCTTGACGGGAAAAAATGTCATTCATCAATTGTAAAATCAGATAAGAAGGATATATATTATATTAGCTGTATGGATTCTGATGTATATACAAAACGCTTTAATAAACAATTTGCAAATATTTATCTTATACTTGCTGTAATAATAATACTTTGTATATTTACGGTATTTCTTATTTCTATGGTCTCATTTGAATCCGTAAGAAGAATTATAGCAATTGTAGACACCCCTGAAGAGTTTGAAAAAGAACTTAAATCATTTTCTCATAAGAATGAAATCAGACATATGATGTTTAATATATTAAATAAATATGATAACAGGCAGAAAGCTGAAGAAATGTTGGCAATACAGTTGAGAAAGGTCAATTTGTCTCAGGCAGTTTCTTTGCAATCACAGATAAATGTACATTTTCTCTCAAATGTGTTGGATACAATCAACTGGAGAAGTATTGAGCTGTTATCATTTGAGAATGAAATATCGGAAATGCTCGTAACTTTAGGAAAAATAATGGAAAACGGACTGGATATTAATAATTTTGTGACATCTGTAGACTATGAAACGGATTATACAAAAAACTATGTTTCTTTATTGCAGATACGTTATCCGGATAAATTCAGCGTTGAATGGAATATAGCACCGGAAGTCCGCACAGCCGATATTTTAAGACTTTCAATACAGCCTGTAATAGAAAATGCAATATATCACGGGATAAAACCGAAAAATTCCAAAGGAATTATAAAAGTATCAATATTCAATGATAGCGGGACATTAACAATTATAATTGAAGATAATGGAATTGGTATACGGTCTGAAGACCTTATTAATCTTCGCCAACATATACTAAAAGGGAGTTTAAAAACTAAACGGCACATAGGATTGTCAAATATTAATCAACGTATAAGATTAATTTTCGGGGACAAATACGGTGTATGTATTGATAGTATATACGGTGAATTTACTAAAATAACAATAACGTTGCCGTACAGCAATTCAAATGATTTAATTTAGGTATGTATATACGGTTAATGTTATGAAATAGATTATGTATAAAAGGAGCGAGGTTTTGTGAAAACATATGATGTTGCGGTAATTGGAGCAGGCCCGTCGGGAATAGCTGCTGCATTGTCATCGGCAAAAAGCGGGGCAGATACTATTTTAATTGAAAAAAACGGTTATGTAGGAGGAATGAGCACGGCAGGTCTTTTAAATTTATGGTGCGGAGATATTCAAGGCGGGCTGTATCAGAAAATACGTTTAAAAACGACAGAAAAAAGAGTGAAAAGAAGCGTATATAATACAGAGATATTGAAGGAATATTATATTGATCTGTTACAGGAGGCAAATGTAAATATATTGCTTCATTCTGTATTTTTGAAAGCAAATAAATCAGAGTCCCATATAAAAAGCATATCATTGCTTTGTGCGGGAGATATTGATGAAATTGAGGCCAAAATTTTTATAGATTCAACAGGGGATGGCTGGGTGGCAAAATCTGCGGGAGTGAATTACTCAAAAGGACGCCCGTCAGACCATTTAATGCAGCCCATGTCTTTGTTATTCAGTGTAGGCGGAGTGGACGAAACTTGTGCCGTATATCCAACATTTAACACAAATCCTGATCTTGAAGAAAAACTGAAAAAATATGTCAAGGAAGGCAAATGCAGTGAACCGGTAGGACATGTAATCCTAATAGAGGGATTCGAACATGGAACGGCAAATGTAAATATGACAAATGTAATTATGGCAGATGGTACAAATGCTGAAGATTTAACAAGGGCAGAGTTGTTGACAAGAAAACAGGTACCTCAGATAATAGAGTTTTTGAGAGAGTATGTTCCGGGATACAAAAATTGTTATTTATTGCAGACGGCAAACACAATCGGAGTACGTGAAACCCTTCATTTTGAAGGTGAATACACATTAACGGAGCAGGATATTCAAAATCAGATAATTTTTGATGATTGGGTTGTTTCAAATGCATCATCATGTTTTGGAAACCACAATCTTACCGGAAGCGGTTCAGACGAAAATAATCTTCCTTACAGACATGAACGCTATACCATTCCTTATCGTTCTTTACTGGCAAAAGGAACAGATAATTTGCTGTTAAACGGCAGGAATATATCAGGTACCCATATGGCACATTCCAGTTACAGGGTTATGCCCATATGTATGGGTATTGGAGAAGGTGCGGGGGCATGTGCCGCTTTTGCGGTAAAACATAATTTGCCGTTAAGAGAAGTGCCGGTGAAAGAAGTACAAAGGATCTTAAAAACAGAATTTGGGGTTTTAAACCCGCAGAAAAATATCGAAATATAGCTGCGCACAAGTTGTCCCCTGCCATTATCGGCGGCGTGGCGCATATTTGTAATCAGTGTGAGCATGATCTCCCACTGATTACAAGCTCAGTTATGCTGCGTTCTTGTCATCATTAAATTGCGGGACAAGCCCTTATCAAAATATAAATTTTGGATTATTTTTTATGTCCCCATAGTACAAATAGCTACACCAATGAAATTTTTTTGTTGTAATTACGTTTTTTGCTTTATTATTTAACATAAATATGCTTGTAATATTTTGTCTTATTTTGTTAATTTTATTTTTTGTTATCTAAAAAATGTTTATTTTTGCAAAATTTCCATTGATAAATTGGTACTTGCTTGATATAATATGGAATATAACTGCAGACAAAGTGTCCCTGTCATTATCGGTGTCCGGTTCCATAAGGCGATCAGTGGGAGTGCTACAGCGCAAGCTTTGCCTGCGCTTTTGCGCTTGTTGAATGACTGTACAAGCCCTTATTGAAAAACATATTTAAAGTGAGGCAGTTTTGTATAAATATCGTATGGCTGTATGTGATATGGCGAAGCATAGAAGCGTTTTCTTCACTGTGTCTGAAATAGTGACATAAGCGGAAAGTATTTTATTTTACTGCATGTTCATTGATGTATTATATGCATAAAAAATATCAGGTTTATACTGTATATTCTGTTTGTATTTGTAATATAAAATGAATTAAAGAAATTACTCAAGAGGACATTGTTTTTAATATTGCAAATAATGTAATGTGAAAGGGCGTTTGTGAATCATGAAAATTATATTTAAAAATTTAAATATGCGTTTTTATTTGCTGCTGATTTTAGTATCGATAGAAATGCTGATGTCATTTTCATTTATTGGGTATATACATATAGAACCTATTTCCATGACTATTGCCTATATTCCTGTTATGCTGGCAGGCGCAATGATCGGCTTGCCCGAAGCGGTTATTTTAGGCGCTGTATTCGGGATATCCAGCATGTGGAAAGCCGGAGCTCATTATGTAACGGATATAGATCAGCTGTTTTCTCCCAGCATGAGCGGCTTCCCCTTGGAAAGTATATTGTTTAGTGTGGGCAGCAGGATTCTTTTTGGGCTGTTGATAGGAATTTTATATATGGCAGCTAAACGGATGTCTTTTAAGGGACTTTGGATATTTATCGTCTCATTCCTCGGGAGATTTATCCACTCTTTTTTGGTATATAGCTTTATGGGGGTGCTGTTTCCGGATTCCGGCTATAGTGCGTTGCACGCTTTAGACGGAATTTATAATGTTAATAATTATATTACAGATATATTTACATCGGTTATTGTCGTGCTGCTGTGGAGATGGGAGCAATCCGATGCTTGGAAGAAATTTTGTTGCAAAGTGGAGAAGGCGCAGCGTCTCCGGTTGGGAGGGAGCTATCACACTCTTGTTTTAGTTGTAAGCATATTGGTGACTGTTTTTCTGTCTTTGGCAGTAGGGGTATATTTTATAAACAGGATGCTCAGAGTCCTCAGCCAAAACGGAATTAATTTGACCAATGCAGTTTATTCCGACCTTATTCATCTGCAAATACAGTTTATTGTGGGAATACTCTCGTTAATGTGTTTGGTTGCAGTGTTTTTGATGCTTAACCGTAAATATTCTATGTATATGGATCACGAAGCGGGGATGGATGTGGTGACAGATGTTATGAATCGAAGAGCTTTCTTTCAGGCGTGCAGGAAGGTTTTGGACAAACAAGACCCGGAGGGGGATTTTTACGGATATTTTATCATGGTTGATATAGATTATTTTAAAGAGATTAACGACAGCTGCGGTCATCCCGAAGGGGATCGTATTTTGATGTTTGTTGCCCATCATCTCAAAGAAATCTTCGGGGAAAACGGCTTTATAGGCAGGATCGGCGGGGATGAGTTTGCAGTCTTTATTTATATGCCTGTATCCGAAGAAAAGCTGGAGTCGGATATGAAGCTGTTTATGGAAAAAATACGTTCCATCAGTGTAAATAATCACAGCCTGTCCTGCAGTGCAGGTGTTGTGCCTGCTGCATCTGATAAATCGGTGGAGGATTTATATAGGGAGACGGATCGTCTGCTTTACACTGTTAAGAAACGCGGACGTGACAATTATATAATCGGCAGCTCCGGGATTATTGCTTTTTAGTCAGATGTTTTTTGTCCGGAGTTTAAAGAACACTTAAATAATATACGACAAAATTTGCGTTTTGTATTGACAACTATTGAAATAAATGGTAATATAAATATATATGGTTATTTTAATAGGCAAATTCGTCGAAAGGCGGAGACGCAAAGTTTAGATGGCTAAGTGATTTATATCATATGCTCGATCGGCTGCAACATATATTTTAATGTTGCAGCCTTTATTAATTTTAATGCTGCTGCAGATTGGAGATGTGTAATGAAACAATATAAAATACAGGTTATAGTGCCAGTTTATAATAAGCAGGATAATATCGAAAGATGCCTTCAAAGCCTTGTAAATCAAACCTTTTCACAGTGGCATGCTATTATCGTAAACGATTCGTCTACTGATGGCAGTAACGATATCATAAAAAAATTTGCAGATAAGGACAACCGGTTTGTATACATTATTAATAAAAAAAACGGCGGTGTTGCACAGGCACGAAACAAGGCTCTTGCAATGCTTGATGCTGAGTATACTGCCTTTTTGGACGCAGATGACGCATGGGAGGAAAACATGCTTGAAGTCTTATATGGTTGTGCTGTACAGCATGGCGCCGATGTAGTCCAGTGCCGCTTTATATACGATATGCCGGGGGGACGTCATATCCTGCCTAAGGGGGCATTTAGGAATAATATTCTTTTAAAGGGCGAAAAACTGCGCAGGGTTTATATTCGGATGATGATAGGTATAAATATGAATCATGTCTGTATGAAGCTGATTAGAACATCCCTTATAAGTGGGCTTAGGTTCAATACCATGCTGAAAACTGCTGAGGATTTGGATTTTTGTATACGGCTTTTTCATAACGTGAACAGCTATTATTTTACAAATGACATATTGTATCACTATTCCCGCGGCGATACCTCCCTGACAGGAGGCGGATTATCCTTTTCAAAAAGGCTTTCAGCAAACAGACGAGTATCGGGGACACTAAAAGAGGCGTTACCAGTATGGGGAATGGATAATATGTTATTTAGAGCATTGGTATATTCAAGGCCTTATATAATTATGTTTTCCAAATTGTTCAGAATAATCCGGGAAAGGACGATTAACTGCATAAAAAAGGAGAATGTAAAAAAATGAAAAAGAAAACGCGTAATATGCGCACAGAAGGTAAATACAGTTTTTTGATCAACTGCGCCGTACTCTTGATAACTGCGGTCTTGTTTTGGATTATTATGCCCGAACAAGGGCCAATCGGAATGCGCAGCATGATGTTTTTAAATATAATAGAAATATGTGGAATGCTCTGCTTTATGTTGTGTTTGGAAAAATATTCGGCGCTTATTTCAGGTCTGTATGAAAAGACCGTATCAACAATCCTTTCGGCGATATATATGTTTGTTATCATGTGTATAATAAACCTTGTTCTGTTTAGAGACGGTGTACGTCTGGCATTTGATGCTGTATTTTCATTTGTGAATATTCTCTGTGTTTTCGGAGCTGATTGTCTTTTTGAAAAAATCAGCAAAAGCTGTTACAGTCAACCAAGGCTTTTAATAATAGATATTGACCGGTCTAACTTTCATCGTATGAAGAGGATAAAATACGGCGTTTTGAGAAAGTACGGCTCATGGTATGAAAATATTGAAAATAAAACGCCTGAGGAATTCAGCCGTTTTGTAGATGAACAGTTTCCGCTTTTTGATGCCGTATGCGTCCTTAACGGATTCAGCACTGAGATATACCATACCGCGGTCAACGCCGCACTTAAGCTGAATATGGATTTGTTTATTGTTCCCGAAATGGTAGATGTGGGTAAAACCAACTCAAAGATAGTATGCTTTGACGATATTCTCACGCTGTATATGCCTAAAACAGAGCTTAATACGGCGGAACTGTTTTTAAAACGGGCGATGGATATTGTTTTTGCCGCCTTGGGATTAATAGTGGCTATTATCCCTATGGGGGTAATAGCAGCGGCAATAAAGGTGACGTCCCCCGGCCCGTTAATTTACAAGCAGACCCGTTACACACGCGGCAAGCGTGAATTTGAAATTTATAAATTCAGAACGATGGTACCTAATGCCGAACAGCTCAGCGGCCCTAAATTTGCCGAAAAGAACGACCCGAGGATAACAAAGGTAGGAAAGATACTCCGGGCAATGAGGCTTGATGAGCTGCCGCAGATCATAAACATACTTAAAGGTGATATGAGCATAGTTGGGCCAAGACCTGAAAGACCCGTATTTGTTGAACAGTTTGAAAATGAGATAGAACGTTACGATGACAGGTTCAAGGTAAAGGCAGGTCTGACGAGTCTGTCTCATGTATACGGTAGGTATTCCACATATATTCATGACAGAACATATTACGATCTGTATTATATAACTCACTATTCGCCTCTGCTTGATTTAAAGATAATACTTTTAACTACGAAAATAATTTTTTTAAAGTCATCGGCAGAAGGAGAAGACGATTTTAAGATAAAGACAGTTGCAGACCAAGAAGAGGAGGTGTCCGTTAAGTGAAAATAATTAAACATGTCAACAGCCTGCGAAGGGCATTTTACAGGGAACGTCTGGTAAAATTTAAACGCTTTGGCCTTGTTATGTTCGTGGTAGGAGCATTATTTGCCCTGTTTTACTGCGGGAAGGTCGTATACAGCGAATATGCTTCCGCAAGGGTGCACATTGTGCTTACATATCCCGAGATCGCGTCCTCCTGCTATCCGGACGGAGAAAGGTTCACGATATACGATCTTATAGACGACCAAAAAATTGAAGCGGCTCTGAAGCTTATGCAGGAGGACGGGAAATATCAAAGCTATACCGTAGAGGACATAAAGGATAAGCTCTTTTTGTACAGCTATCTTAAAAACTCTGCCGGCTCATCCGTATCATCTGCCCGCAGCGAAGGCAACGATTACAGTTATGTTGCTAATGAGTATCGAATAACATACATACAAATGCATGATTATCGCAATAACAGCTTATTAAAAAGACTGTTTTCTCCGGATTACAGTAGCGATTTCCTCGAAGCGCTTGTTGAGGTCAACAGGGATCGTATAGCTGAATTTTCGGGAGGCATAGGCGGGTTTAAGGCTTTGGTGGCTATGGACGATCTGTCTGGATATGATTATAAGGAAATGGTGCAGCAGTACAGGGTAAGAGTTAATGCCACCATAAATTATCTTAACGAACTTGAGAACAAATCACCGGGTTTTGTTTCGGTTGGAGAAGATACGGCATTGAAGGATATCATAGGCGATTATGAACTGCTTGTTACAAATAAACTTGACGGCATAGCAAGCTTTATTGAATCATCAGCCATTTCCCGTGATGCAGAGATCAATCTAAACAAGCTGTTTGTTAATCTTGAAAACAACTCTCTCCAGTTCAGCAAATACAGCGACAGGGCATTGGTAAACAAGTATGCTATGGACAACTACGACCATACATTTACCGAAAATCTTATCAATGTTGTACGGGACGAGACCCAGGGACTGTATCAGGCGCGTCCAAAAACCGCTTTTGATACTATCGTGGAACAGAAACACGACGCTGACGAGATGACCGCCGAATACGGCGCTGAAATAGAGCTTTTGAATCAGGAAATTTCACATTACGGAAGTGTTGCCCAAAGCGGCGAGGAATACGAAAGACTTTGTGCAAGATGCGAGGAATATCTGGATGAGCTTAAAACCGAATACGAGGATCTTGCAGACAGGGCAATAAGCGTTGTGGAGGAATATTATAACAAAACAAATGAAAATTATATAACCGCAGATGTTACGGAACGGGAGGTATTTTCTACAGATTTGATAGTAGGCGCGGGAGGAGCATTCCTGCTCGGAGCTGTAGTTATGTTTATAATCTGTATTGCCATAAGCGTCATACAGGACAGAGTCATGCTGCGCCGCAAAAAGAAGCTCCTTGCCAGCATACAGCAGACAAAGGTCGGAGGTATCTGATATGGAATATTTAAGTATAAGAGATATAATCAATATTATTCGCCGATACATTCTGCATATGATTGCCCTTTCTCTTGCAGTCGGGCTTTTGACCGTTTATGCCGTAAACTCAATGCAAACATACACTTGCATGCTCGGCTTTAAATATAATTACGACGGAGCTGCAGAGGGGCTTGCACCCGATGGGGTAAGTGAATTGGATCCTTATGAAATCCAAAACCCTGTTGTTATACAGGGGGCTCTTGAAAATCTTGGGCTGGATGCCGGCAAAAAATTGAGCGTTAAGGGTATACGTCAGGATATTACCATTGAAAAGGTAATTACCGACTTAGACAAGGAGGTTTCCGAATCTGCCGCCCTGTTAGGCGAAAAATACGATGCGGTCACAACAGAATATGAAATGAAGTTTACATATGATGCATCTTTGGGAGATGAGTTTGGGGTAAAAATGTTCAGCAGCATTATAAAAGAATACGATGATTTTTTGCTGGATAAATACTACAACAAAAGGACAATACCCGATTTTGCAAAAACCGCGGACAATTCCTCTGCCGACTATATTGAGATTTCCAATTCCATGAGCGAAAATCTTGACTCGATTATTGCCTATCTGGAAACCCTTGCCGCCGATTTTCCCGAGTTCCGGTCAAAACGTACGGGGTATTCCTTTGCCGAGATCATGGAACTGTATGAGCATATAAGGGATGTTCAGCATGCAAAATATTATGGTAATATTCGTGCGGGAAACCTTGCAAAGGATACTGAGATGATAATAAAAAGCTATCAGACAAAGGTACAGGATCTTACTGAAACCATGATGGTCGACAACACGATTGCAGACAATTACAAAAATGAGATCACAACATTTTACGATCCTTATAAGGCGGCAGGGCTTTATAACCAGGCCCATCGCACACAAACCGATATTGACGCATCCAATAACCGTGATCAGGATGTGATCGAGGATTACAACATAGAGGAACATATAAACACATATGACAATATTGTTTTGTCTTATGCGGACCGCGCGGCAGCAGCTACTGATGCCATGCATACCATAAACTATTACAATGCTATAATAGACGATTATACAAACGACACTGTTCCTCGTGAAACAAAGGATCGTCTGATTGCGGAAAATGATGAAATTTTTTCGGAAATACTTATTCTTTCAAATGAGTACAGCGAAATTGCAAACCTTTCAATAAGCGAGCTGTTCAACATGGAGATCAACAGTGATCTGCAGTACCTGATTCTTCCGGAGGTGTCTGCGGACAGACCTGTTAACCTCATAGCGCTATTCATGATAGTGCTTACATTCGGGGTGCTGGTTATTGCAGTGCTTCTAAGAGAACTGCTGAAAAACATCATGGCAAAAACAAAGGCAGAGGATGATCAAAAGGAAGCAAAGGCAGAAATAGACGTATCGGGTATGGACAGACTTCATCAGCTTTTATATGATCAGTATCTAAAGGATTTTGATGAATTTACTCTTGTGTATCAACCGATGGTAAGCAGCGGCAAAACCGAAAGAGAACATCTTGAAATCTTTATCAGATGGCGCAACGAAGAGCTTGGTATGGTGTCTCCGGCAAAGATAATAGGCTGCATATCAGACTTTGGAATATTCTGGCAGCTTAACGACTGGATAATCAAAAATGTTTGTGCCGATATTGCATATATGGGAAAGAAAAAAGGAAGGGCTCCCGTTGTGCATGTCAACTGTCCCTCCGGACAGATTCGGGACTTTGCGTTAAACGATATAATTATAAAGCATATATCCGAAAATCATATTCCCCCGGAGTGTGTATGCCTTGAGCTTGAGGTATATGACATTGCGTCTACGCTTGAGGATATAACCTTGCTTGAAAAGATGGGTATAAGCATATGCATAGACAGGTTTGAAAATACGTATGAAGAGCAAGAGATACTTAGGGTACTTGAGCCGAAATATATTAAAATGAGTCTTGACAGCCTTAATAATGACATTTATGCTTCCAGCGACGAGGACTTCATAAAGGCTGAGAAGGATATGGAAACAAACTTCATACACATAATTGATGAGTGCAGAAATCACGGGATAAAATCTTGTATCTGCGGCGTTGAAACAGGTTCTCAGGATGCGCTTATTACAAGACTGGGTTTTGATTATAAACAAGGCTACTTCTATGGTAAACCGGAAGAACTTAAAAGAAAGGAAATGCAAGAGTGAAAAAAATAAAAACGTTGGTTATTATCGTATTAGCCCTTATTCTTGCGTCAGCAGCAGCGCTTGCTGTAAATACAGCTATGAATAAAACCGTAAAGCTCACGCGATATACATTCCGGCATAATGACGTCCCATACAATTTTGACGGATATAAAATATTTTTAATAGCCGACCTGCATGAAGCACCCTTTGCAGAACAGATATTGGCGCATATAGAGAATACAAGCCCGGATGTTATAATATTTTGCGGCGATATGGTTCAGCTTCCCGGCTATAGCTTTGAGGAAACGAAAAAGATTGCAGAAAACGTCGGCGATACAATACCTATGTATGCTGTCTCGGGAAATCATGAATCGCAGAATGAGGAGTATGAACATATCATAGGCAATCTTTGGGACGTCGGTATAGTCTGGCTTGAAAATGACTATAAAAAGATAAAAAAGGACGGAGATATAATCTGGCTAATAGGCGCCAAAGACAGCGGGAAAAATGAACTTTGGGAGGAAGAGGTCCGGGAGGATGTTATCAGCAAAATAGAGGGATTTATTCCGGAGGACAGCGAGGAATTTTCCATTCTTATTAATCACCGTGCGGATATGTATCCATATCTTAAAAATATCGGAGTTGACCTGATTTTGTCGGGGCATATGCACGGAGGTATAATCCGTCTTCCGTTTCTTGGCGGTGTGATAGGTCATGACATATACGACAACAGCATCTTTCCCGCATACGATTACGGCTTTTATTCCGAGGGGGCAGCGGCCATGATTGTAAGCGGCGGATGCGACCAAAATGCGAGTAAAAAAAGATACTTTAACCAACCGGAGGTCGTACTGATAACTCTTGACAGGTAGAGGAGTGAAAAAGTATGAAAAACCTGTATTTTATAATACCTGTATATAATGTTGAAAGATATATACACCGCTGTATACGTTCGGTGCTCGAGCAGACGTATGAAAGAGTCGGGATTATTCTTGTAGACGACGGTTCCCCCGACGGGTGCCCCGAAATATGTGACGAATATGCACGTATGTACAAAAATATACATGTAATACATAAGGAAAACGGGGGATTGTCAGATGCAAGAAACGTCGGGCTGACCCTTGCCCTTAAAACAGCGGGGGAGGATGATTATATATCCTTTCTTGACTCAGATGATTTTATCCGTTCTGATTACGCTGAAAAAATGATTGCTATTTGTGAAGGGTTAGGCTGTGATATTGCGCAGTGCGGCTATGAAAAGGGAGAAGACGGAGTCTTTTCCGATACCGAAAATAATCCCCGTGTTTATGAAACGGACAGCGAAAAGGCTCTTCTTGGCTATGACCTGAAATCGTTTGCATGCGCAAAGATATTCAGATGCGGGATATTTAAAGATATCAGGTTTCCTGACGGAGTATGGAACGAGGATGAATTTACTGTTTACCGTGCTGTATATAATGCGCATAAAACTGCATTTACAAGCGAAAGGCTGTACTATTATTTTCAGCATAGCGGCAGCATAATGGACAATATAGCAAAAAGGCTTAAAAACAATCCGCATAGGTATGATTGGTTAAAAGCATATAAGGAACGAATCGATTTTTTTATACGGGAAAATAAACCCCTTCAGGTACTTCGTACCCGTGAGAAAATCTGTACGGATATTATCCTTCGTTACAATGAGCAAATGCGGCTTAACGCCAAAGAAAGAGATACCGACTGCGTCAGCGGAAAATATATTGAAATTTACAGGAGCAGCTATAAAAGCATGATAAAAAGACATGGAATACCGATAAAGCGCAGAATTGTTTATGCCTTATTTTACGTAGCGCCATACAGCGCGGTAATTATAGGGCGCATATTCACACTGCGTAAATAGAGACAGCCGGACAGACGGCATATCATTTGTGAAGGGAGGAGCGGTATGATTATAAACGGAGACGATTTCGGCTATTCCGACAGTGTCAGCAGTGCAATAGCCGACTGTTTTGAACAGGGTCTTATAAACCGTACTACCATAATGGTTAATATGCCGGGCTGCGAGGCTGCGGTACAACTTGCACGGGAGAGGGGTTTTTTTGACAAGGTTGGATTGCATATCAATCTCACCGAGGGCAGACCTCTTACAAATGAGTGTGCATGCTCAGACCTGTGCGATGACAGGGGTTGTTTTACCGGTACCTTCCATATACCGCTGCGTGCGCGTATATACCTCGATAGATCCGCAAGAAAGGCCATACGCTGCGAGGTCGAAGCGCAAATCAAAAAATATATAGATATGGGCTTCACACTTATGCATGCCGACTCACACAATTATACTCATGTATATTTAAGCGTTTATACAGAAATAAGAAAGCTTTTAAAAAAATATGGGTTCAAAACCGTCCGTATCAGCAGAAATATTCCAAAAGGGAGCTTTTCCCCTCTATTCAGCCTTTATAAAAATATCTTTAATTTTATGATTAAACGCCTTAAAATTGATAAAAAGCGAATAGGGACGACGGATTATTTCGGGTCTGTACAGGATTTTGAACGGTCAGACAAAGCAAAAATAAGCAATTCTCTTGAGCTTATGACGCATCCCGATTATATTAACGGAGTGCTGACAGATAATACACTGCCGGAGGCTCACCCATTTGTGACACACGAGTGGATCGAGAAAAACGGATTGCATTTGGAGGATGTAATCGGCAGACGGATAAAGCTTCTTGTATGCTTTATCCAGGTTCATATCGGAGGGGCGATGACATCATTGGTTAACTTTCTTAACGCTCTTGACACCGACAAATACGATGTGGATGTTATGTTTTATGAAAACGGCAGTATCAGCGGTATAAAGTCCGGGATAAATATATTGCCGCAGGGAAAGCGGCACAAAAAGTATTCTGTCGGAAATGTGATTAAAAAGCTGTGTTCACCACGCTATATAGCAGCGGCAGCGCAGGGAATGTATTATAAAAAAGTTAAACATAATAAACGAATGGCTGTACAGATAATGTCAAAGCAGGGATGCCGGTATTCTACTCCCAACAGCAAGGAGTACGACGTAGCTGTTGCCTATGAATTTGACTGGTGCCTTAACTATGTTATGACGCGGGTGAAGGCTAAAAAGAAAATTTCATGGCATCACCTCGAATATGATAAATCCGGACTTAGTTATAAAATCGATAAAAAAGCATTTGACAAGGCGGATGCCCTTGTTTTTGTAAGCGAGAGCTGCCGCTTAGCATATGTCCGGCAGCATCCTGAGCATAAAGACAAGACATACTTTATTCCAAACCTGCTTTCATCGGAATACATAAGAAGCAGGAGCACAGGGGATGTTACTTTTCCCTTTGATGATCCGAACAGATATTTAAAAATTTTAACAGTGGCAAGGATTAGCTTTGAACACAAAGGGCTTGACAGGGCTGTAAGGGCTTTTGCACAGCTGAAAGCCGATGGTCTGACAGAAAATGTTAAATGGGTAATCATCGGAAAGGGCCGTGATGAACAACGGCTTAGAGAGCTTATAGCCGTTTATGGATTGGAAGATGTGATATATCTCATTGGGGTCAGGGAAAACCCAATACCGTATATGAAGAGCTTTGATGCAATGCTGCTCCCGTCGCATCACGAGGGTAAGCCGATGGTTGTGACCGAAGGGCTTATTATGGGTCTTGTACCTATGGTCACGCGATACACTTCGGCGGGAGAGCAAATACAAAACGGCATCGACGGCCTGATTTTTGAAAATAACGATTATGCTCTTTATCAAGGTCTCAAATCAGTGTTGGAAAATCCAAAATGCCTTGATAAAATGCGTGAATATATACAAACCCATGATTACGGAAATGAGAAAGAAATAGAAAAATTTGACAGATTAGTGGAAGGATTACTTCAATGAACAAGATTATAGTTGATCTCGGCAGCCGACTTAACGTCCGGGGGAATAATACATTGAGAGGCAGAATATTTGATGCAGTGTTTCTGCTCGGGTTTTTATGCTGTCTTATCCCCGGCCCGCTGCCGGACCTTACCTCTTATGCCTCGGTTATTTTGATCCTTTGCATAGCGGTCTGTTTTTTCGATGAAAATTTCTACCTGTATACAGCTCTTTTTATGTATATGCGTTATAGGATGCTGTTGGGTGATACGCCTGTGTTTAGAATTTACTCCTATATGGTGGTTTTAAGATTTTTGTTGGATCTGCCTAAAACCAAATTCAGAATGGCATATTTTCCTGCACTCTTTGTGTTTATGCTTCACAGCCTGTTTGCAATGCCGCAGCTGGAATCCTACAGGGTAGGGCTTAATGTAATAGTTGACTGCGCTCTTGCTTATATTATACTGCTCAAGATCATCGATAACCCCGGATTATTCCGTAAGTTTATCTATGCCTTTCTTCTCGGAGGAGTTGCTTCGGGTATATACGGCTGGACGAATACTGATGTGTCGGTGGATATTAATGTTGCAGGTGCGGGCGCCCAGACCGTTAACAGAAACTTCGGCGCACTGAGTGATTCTAATTTTGCCGGACTTTTTTACAGTATATGTATAGTATCGGCGATTGCGGTCAAGGGAATACCCAAATGGCTCAGGGCTGCGGCATTGGTGCTGTTTGGGATAATGCTTGTACAGACGGCAAGCATCTCAGCCTTGATGATTTTGGCTGTATTGCTTACACTGTACATAATTCTTAAATTCAGAATGAAGTCCATAATAATACTAACAGCAGTATTTGTCGCGGCAGCGGTTGCGGTTGTAGTCATTTTGACAACTCCGCAGCTTAGAGAGATAGAGGCTATATCCGGATTGATCATACGAATAAACGAAAAACTCTCTTATATTCCACGGGGACGCTGGGATCTGCTTACAACCGACCGCTATGACATCTGGACAGAGGCTATGGGTATATTCTTTTCAAAAGGGATTATCGGTCAGCTTATAGGCGGAAGCGTCATAACGGTTATGGCGATTGATTATAGTGTAATATCTATAGCCTGCCATAATTCATATATCCAGGCTCTGCTTAATTTCGGAGTTTTGGGTACGCTGTTGATATACATACCTCTGTTCGGCGTATTTGTATATCGTATATTGAGGCATTTTTCCAAAACCGGCGGCTATGAAACGGAGGATTTAAAGATACTTCAGCTGATTTTCAACTTTGCCTTTATAGTTTTTGGGTTCACGGTTGATTTTTTTATAGACTGGGCCTTTATGATTTTTTATTTTATTTAAAAAGGGGGAGTGTGCTTGTTTTCAGTGATCATGCCCGTGTACAACGGAGCAAAATTTTTAGATAACGCGATAGCAAGCGTTTTAAACCAGCGTGAAAAGGACTGGGAGCTGATAATAGTTAACGATGGTTCCGTCGATAATACCGGAAAGGTTCTTGAAAAATATAAGGATCATCCGAAGATACGTATCATGACCCAGTCAAATCTTGGTGTGAGCGCAGCGCGCAACAATGGTATTACAGCATCAACGGGCAGCTATATAGCCTTTTTGGATGCGGATGATGTGTGGCATGAAAATCATCTTGAGGTAATGCGCGATCTTACAGAAAGATATCCTGACGCCGGTTTATACGGAAGCTTTACCAGGACTATGCTTGTTAACGGCAGGACAATAAGTGAATGCAGTTTTTTCAAGGATCGGTCAGAAACGGTATATTTGGACAATTTTTTTGAGGAGTACTATAAGAATAAGTCTGTAAAGATGTTTACTGTTATAACTACATGTATATCACGAACGGCATTTGATAAAACGGGCGGATTTACAGTCGGATGCAGGATAGGGGAGGATCTTGAGCTGTCCCTTCGTATAGCGGCATACTTTCCCGTAGTGCTTACAAGCCGCATAACAGCAACATACATTAAAGGTAACTCGACAGCGACAAAAGCCAATTCCTTCGACCCGGACTGGAGTTTTTTTGACAGTGTTTCTGAGTTATACGAAGATAAGGACATACCGGAGTCAAAAAAGGAAAATATCAAAAAGGTTATGGAATGGTTTACTATGCGCCGCTGCAGACATTATATAATAGAGGGACGTAAAAAAGAAGCCGCTAAGTATTTTAGAGAAATCGGCAGTGATCCAAAGTTAAAAAAAGATAAGCTAATAACCTTTCTTTTACTGCATATGCCGTCATCTGCGGTAAAAAAAATTTTTGAGATCAGATGGAGAGGAAAAGCATGATAAAGATGACAGAAAAGCTGGATAGTCTTATGGATGAACTTAAAAAAGTCCATTCGGAAACATATTATCACAGCCTACGTGTAAAAAAACTTGCCCACAGGATGCTTCGCAGAACGAACAGATTAGGTATAACAAGCTATAACGATGACGAGATAGGCTGGATATGCAAGGGAACTCTTCTCCATGATATCGGAAAGCTGTTTGTTGATAACTCTCTGCTGACAAAGGATTCATCGCTGCAGGCAAATGAGATGGATAACTTAAGAATGCATACCCGTTTGGGAGCCGAAGCGGTGGAGGGCGAGTTATGCGGCAAAGAGTATGAGTTTGTATTTAACCTATGCAGGTATCATCATGAACGGATAGACGGCGGCGGATATGAGGGAAAAAAAGATATTCCTATGTATGTCCGGATAGTGTCTATATGCGATGTATTTGATGCTCTGGATTCGGATAGGGTTTACCGTAAGGGCTTGTCTCGGGAAACAATATTTAAGATGCTCAGAGAAAATAAATGCGGACACTTTGACGATGCGCTTATTGAATGCCTTGAAGAAATAGTAAAGGATATTGATTAAAGGAGGACCGATATGCGTTTTTTAAATTCGCTGCGAAACAGCAGCTTTGCTCTTGCAGGTCAGATCATAACAATATTCCTGGGCTTTATTGTAAGATGGTTTTTTATCCGCAGGCTGGGACAGGAGTATCTCGGAGTCAACTCGGTAATGGAAAGTATGCTGACGATCCTGTCCATGACTGAGCTTGGAATAGGTACATCGGTAGCTTTTGCGCTCTATAAGCCTATTGAAGACGGAGATGAAAAGCGTATCGGAAGCCTTATGGCGATGTATAAGAAGGTCTATTATATACTGGGGATCGCAACTGCGGTCATAGGGCCTATGCTGATCCCTTTTATGCGCTTTTTTACCCGTGAAGCTGTGAATATTGATAATATGAATATTATTTATATTCTGTTCCTGCTTAATACGGTGCTGAGCTACTTCTTTGCATACAAAAGGACTCTGTTATCGGCATATCAGCAAAACTATATAAACAGCGTAAGCGAGGACTCTTTCGCTGTTGTTAAGTACATACTGCAGTGTGTTGCCATTATACGTTTTGACAGCTATATAGGCTACCTTGTTATAAACCTGGTATGCAACTGCAGTGCAAATATTGTTATCAGTGCGGTGTGCGATAAAAAATATCACTTTTTAAAGAAATACAAAAAGGAAAAGCTGCTCAAGGAGGATAGCGATATACTGAAAAAGAGCGTTGTTTCCCTTATGTATCAAAAGATAGGAGCAAAGCTTGTTACAGGGACAGATAATCTTATGATTTCATATGCAAAGCTCACGCTTATGGGCATATACAGTAATTATTCCGTGGTGGTAAGCACCGTATCAAGGGTAGTATACAATGTGCTTTGTTCGGTTATGGGCAGTATGGGAAGCCTTATGGCGCAGGAGGACGACGATCACAAGTACACTGTGTTTGAAGAATTTGCCTTTGCTACCTTCTGTTTTTATTTTTTTATATCAATAGGCTTTTCGGCATGCCTTGAGCGTTTTATAGTTATATGGGCAGGCGATGACTGGCTTTTGCCTCCGTCAATAACTTTTGTTGTAATACTGAATTTTTTTCTCACTGGGCTGAGACAGCCAAATATAGTTGTAATCGAGGTGGCAGGTCTTTTTAACCGTCTGCGGCTTAAAGCGGTAGGGGAAGTTGTAGTCAACCTTGCAGTATCATTTTTGTTCTTGGTCGTATTTAAGATGGGCATTTACGGCGTTCTGTTCGGTACAACCGTATCTATGGTCGGAGTATGCATATGGTGGGAGATTTTGGCGGTTCATAAATATGCACTGCATAAGCCTGTAAAAAAATATTATGTAAACTATCTTATTCAGCTTTGTGCTGCAGCTATAGGCTGCTTTTCGGCATATTATGCGTGCAGGCTTATACCTGTCGGCGGAATAATTGGTCTTATACTGTCCGGTATGTCGGCTTGTGTGATTTTTATTGCCGTTATACTGATATTTTATAGTAAAAACCGTGTATTTTGGGCTTTGCTTAAAAGGTTTCAAAAACGGATTTGAAATATAGAGGTGGAGGATAAAAATGGATATTTTAAAATCGATTCAGAAAAAAGAACTTGGCGCTCTTAATGAGCTTAGACGTATATGCGAAAAACATAATATTCAGTATTTCCTGGCTCAAGGTACACTTATCGGTGCGGTTCGCGAACGGGGATTTATTCCCTGGGACGACGATATAGATATTATAATATATTGCACAGAGCTTGAAAAACTCATAAAAATTTTCCGGCGGGAATCCGACAGTACATATATGATAACAAATTATAAGATCGAAAAGCACTTTCCGCTTTCATGGACTAAAATCCGCATAGCAAATACAAGGTCTTGCCCTGTGCGCTATAAGGATATCCCCATAAACTGGGGAATATGTATCGATCTGTTTCCGATTTTTCCCTTGAGCGGCAGTTCACTGCTGCGCCGCTTTGAAACTGCCTTATTCAAGCTGGCGCGCAAAACGCTTATGGCAGAAATGACACAATATGAGGATAATCGCAATTTATTAGAACTCTTAATGGAAAAAATACCTATTTCTGTAAGACATTTATTTATGGACGCCGGCATATGGATTTTAACGCGTCATCGCAATGACAGCGAATATGTGTTCATAACCTGCAAGGGCGGACATGTCATGAAGCGAAGCTTAATATTCGGCGGGGAGCAGAAACTGATGTTTGAAGGTTCGCTGTATCCGGTTCCTGCCGACTGCGACGGCTATTTAACAGCCCTTTACGGCGACTATATGACGCCGCCTCCAAAGGATGAGCAGAAGGGGCATGATATGCTTATGGGGGAAATAGAATGGCAGGTATAAGACTATTCTGTTTCCGGTTTCGTCGGCTTTGCGTTTGTATACCCCAACATTCATTCAATTAGGACTTGTCCCGATATTCAACGAGGATAAGAGCAAAGCTGTGCTGTAATCGGCGGAGAATTGTACCTTTTCTGATTACAGGTGTGTCCCCGCGGGTAACGTCAGGGGACAACATGCGCAGTTATAAAGCCAATTTAATTATTAGGATTTGGCGCAGCCGGACATGATTTTTGATTATATATCGATCCGGCTGCTATATTTATTTAATTGTACAAATTATTATTTCATCACCTTGTTTTTTTTGCCCGAACATTACATCAAAAGAACTGATCATACTTAAATTAGTGATTATGATAGGGGTATGAAGATTATATCCTCTGTCAGCAATATATTCAAGATTGACATCGGCAATTTTATCGCCTGCCTTAATGGTATCGCCTTCTTTGACAAATGACTTAAAGCCTTCACCCTTTAATTCCACTGTATTCAATCCTATATGAATCAGCAATTCAATACCACTATCAGAAGTTAAGGCATATGCATGCAGAGTATCAAACAATTGTGTCACTTTACCGTTAACAGGAGAAACAATCGTCCCGCTCTCCGGAAGGATCGCTGCTCCATCTCCCAATATTTTATCGGCAAATACCTGATCGGGCACCTCATTCAAAGGTATGATTTTTCCATCGCATGGAGAGTATATTATTTCTTTTTTTTGTTTTTTGAAAAACATACGGCTCCTCCTTACAGATTTTTTTCGAGAAATCTTCTGATACCAAGCTCTGCGACGTCTTCGTCCGCTCCGAATATGCTTACCTTTATTTCATCGCCATTCTTCGCAGACAAGCTCATTACAGAAAAAAGCTTTTTGGCATCAGCATTTTTACCTTTTGTGAAAAGTGTTATATTCGATTTATATTTTTCTGCTTCTTTAACAAGCAGACCGGCAGGACGGGCATGTATCCCCACATTATCCTTGATTACATATGAAAATTCCTTCATAATAAAAATTCCTTTCTGAAATTGATAATATAATATTGATAAGTATTATACAGATATTATATGTTAAAAATTTATAATTAAACAAAATTATAAATAATTTATTTTGCATTATTGAAAATAAACATAAAAGGATCCATATCTGTAATCGGTGAAAGTACAATCTCTCACTGATTACAGCTCAGCACCGGTTTGCTTTTGTTCTTGTTGAATGACGAGATAAGCCCTTATCGAATATATAAAATTTAACTATACATTTTATATAAAATGTATTTTACTGTATCTATCCTTACAAAAAATAACATTATTATTAAATAATTTGATTTTTTTTGTTAAAGATTAGAAAAAATTGGATTTGTTTGCCTACTTGTATTGATTTATTTCAGAAAAAGTAGTATAATAATAAAATACTATTATATGATAGGAGGATTATCGTTGTCAAAAGGATATAGTATAAGAGTTAGAATCGGCGGACGAGCTTTATCCATTATTTCAGATGCCAAGCCTGAATATATGATGCAAATAGCATCAAAGGTCGATAAATCCATTACAGGTCTGTTAAATTCAAATTCCGGACTTACATTTGAAAAAGCTGCCGTCCTTACTGCATTAAAATTTTGTGATGAGGCGTCAAATGTAAAAAATATAGATGATAATAT
Source organism: uncultured Clostridia bacterium (assembly GCA_944392335.1). GTDB lineage: Bacteria > Bacillota > Clostridia > UBA1381 > UBA1381 > RGIG1988. The sequence goes on along the minus strand of CALXWJ010000021.1, from coordinate 63,032 downwards.
TGAAGATGATAATAATATATCACGGGAACATATACAAACAGCAGAAAAAACCACTATCGAATCGGAAGCTGATAATTTAAGAAAACAAGTTGTAGCTTATTCCAAAGAATTGTCAAAATTAGAAAAAGAAAATAAATCATTAATAAAAGAGCTGGAAGCACTGAAAAATAAAAAATAATATATTCTTAATACTATACAGTATACTTAATATTGAAATTTGCGGTAAAATTATGCTGTTAATGTAAAGAGTAGATATTCTTATATTTTCAAGAGTTATTTTAAAACATGTAAAAAATGATTTAAAAGAGGAGTATTTGAAATATGGAACTGCTTTCACCCGCAGGATCACCCGAAGCATTGGTCGCCGCTGTACAAAGCGGAGCAGATGCTGTATATATTGGAGGAAATAAATTTTCAGCCAGAGGGTCTGCACAAAATTTTGGTTTATCACAAATATATGACTGGGTAAATTACTGCCATTTAAGGGGTGTTGCCGTGCATGTTGCCGCAAATACCGTTATAAAGGAAAAAGAGACCAAAGAATATATCGAATATATTGGAATGTTGAATGACATCGGGATTGACGCGGTTATTATGCAGGATATCGGAATGGCTAAAACCATTCACATGAAATATCCCGATCTTTCGCTGCACGCAAGTACTCAGATCACATGCGCGTCGCTTGATACTGCTTTATATCTTGAAAATATCGGATTTTCCCGGATCGTACTTGCAAGAGAGCTGGATATTGCTTCGATTGAGAAAATATCAAAAAATATTTCTTCTGAAACGGAAGTTTTCATACATGGAGCTATATGCATGAGTTATTCCGGTCAATGTCTTATGAGCAGTATGATAGGCGGAAGAAGCGGTAACAGAGGATATTGTGCTCAACCATGCAGATTACCGTATAAATTACTGCAAAATGGTAAAAATATGAAAACAGGATATTTGTTAAGTCCCAAGGATATGTGTCTTGCCGGGTATTTGGATTCTTTGGAAAAAGCAGGAGTATATTCATTAAAAATTGAAGGGAGACTAAAACGTCCTGAATATGTATCAACTGTTACGGGGGTGTATCGAAAATTACTGGACAGTAAATCAATTCCTACCGACGATGATTATAATCAGCTTCTTGACGCCTTTAACAGAAGTGGATTTACAGACGGATATTTAACAAAAAAATTAGGTAAACAAATGATGTCGTATTATGATCCATCCAATATTGCAGAAAACAAATACACCGATGAAGCAAAGCAAAGATGTATAAAGGACATGGAATTTAAAAAAATACTTGTAGACATAATTGCAACACTTCAAATCAATAAACCGTTGATTTTAACAATGTCTGATCATGACAAAAACAGCGTAGTTGTACATTCCGAAAAGAAATCGGAAATTGCACATTCCAAACCTATCACAAAAGAAATATTATTCAGACAAATAAATAAATTCGGTAAAACGCCATACAGTATTGATAAACTTGAGATAAATATAGATGACGGGATCACCGTACCGATAAGCGAAATCAATTCTGTCAGACGAAAGGCATGTGACCTTTTGTCTGATAAAAGAATAAAACGCAGCAAAAAAAGAATAACGGGGTATAATATCGATATCATAAACAAACCTGTCAAGCAAATAAGTTTTACAGCCAATGTCAGGACCAAGGAACAGGCAAAGGCTTGTATGGATATGGGAATAAATACGATATACGCACCGGCGGAAATAATAAAAATTTTTGATAATACCGGCGCGGATTGGATACAAGTTTTGCCGCCTATTGACAAAGAAGGAAAAAATCATTATTGTAAAGCTTCAAAAAAATTACAGATATCCTCATGGGGGCAAATGTCGGTAGACGAAAATGCATTATTTTACGGAGAGTTTAGATTAAATGTTACAAATTCATATTCTCTTGAAAATGCAAAAAATTTTCAATGCATCACATTATCTCCAGAATTAACATTAAAGGAAATTAGGACAATAAAAAAGCCGGTAGACTGTGAAGTTATCGCTTATGGCAGGATCCCTCTTATGATATATGAGAATTGTCCAAAAAAAGCTGCAGGATTTTGTGACAAAAAAAATAATTATGTTCTCAAAGACAGAATGAACGAAAATTTTCCAATGATTTGCCGAGAGGGCTGTTTTTGCGAGATGTTAAATTCCAAGCCGATATATATGGCTGATAAGATCAAAGATTTATTAAATATTGGCGTGAGGTTTTTGAGACTTGATTTTACTGTTGAAAATTATAATGAAACAAAGAAAATAGTTGAAGATTATGAAAATGCTTTGTATAGCGGTATTGTTCCTTTCATAAAGGAAAACACCTTTACAAGAGGTCGTTTTTATAAAGCAATTGATTAATACAAAAGAAAAGTATCGGTATAAACGAAAGGATTGAGAAAATGCACAGATTTATTCTTGCATCAGCTTCGCCCAGAAGGCGTGAGCTTCTTGAAAATATAGGATTAAAATTTGATATAATCGTGTCATCGCAGAATGAGGATGATATTAATAAGGACTTGCCGCCGGAATTATATTGCAATGAATTGGCACTCAAAAAGGCGTCTATGGTTGCATACCAAATAAAAGATAAACATGCGGTTATAATTGCCGCTGATACGATCGTTTTTGCAGATGGGGAAATTTTGGGAAAACCTAAAGATGACAAGGACGCTTATAAAATGTTAAAGCTTCTTTCGTCAAAGGAACATAAAGTATATACCGGAATTTGTGTATTACGTATGAGTGACGGTTTTTCTGTTACAAGAAGTGTATCAACAATTGTAAAGTTTAAAGAATTGACGGACGATATTATATATGATTATATCAAAACCGGAGAGCCTCTTGATAAAGCAGGTGCATACGGCATACAAGGTAAGGGCGCCGTGCTTATAAAAAAAATCGACGGTGATTATTTCAATGTTGTGGGTCTTCCTGTGTCGGAGCTTTACGATGTATTAAAAAATGAATTTGATATTGATATTTTAAATTAGGAGTATATTTATGAATTATAATAAATTATTTACCGGATTTTCAAAGAAAATTGGTATAGATTTGGGGACTGCCAACACTCTTGTGCATTTAGGCGGAAGAGGGATAATTGTCAGAGAACCATCTGTTGTCGCTATTGATGCTATAGATAAAAAAGTACTCGCGGTAGGGAATCAGGCCGATGAAATGTTAGGGCGGACTCCGGAAAATATTGTTGCTATCAGGCCGTTGAAGGATGGTGTTATTGCCGATTTTGAAGTTACAAGTTCAATGATCAGATATCTTATAAAAAAAGCTGTAGGGGGTAAATTCAGTTTTTTCAAACCGCAGGTTATAGTGTGTGTCCCTGCCGGAGTAACCGATGTGGAAAGACGTGCTGTTTTAGAGGCGGTTATGATGTCGGGTGCAAAAACTGTCAATCTTATTGAAGAGCCGATGGCAGCCGCAATAGGAGCAGGATTGCCTGTGGATAAGCCTATCGGCAGTATGGTCGTAGATATAGGAGGAGGTACGACCGAGGTTGCAATAATATCTCTTTGCGGGATAGTGACGTCAAAATCTATTCGTATTGCGGGAGATGCAATGGATAATTCGATTGTTAATTATATTAAAAGAGAATATAATCTTTCTATAGGTGCAAAAACCGCAGAAGAAATAAAATTTGCAATAGGATCGGCAATGCAGTATGATAATGAAAGCTATTTTGACGTTAAAGGCAGAGATATGGTTCAGGGTTTGCCAAGAAATATAAAAATATCCTCTGCGGAAGTCCGTGACGCCATGAGCGAGCCGGTATCTGCCATTGTCGGAGCGATTGTATCAACTCTTGAGGAAACTCCTCCGGAATTGGCGTCAGATATAATTAATACCGGCATTGTTTTGACCGGCGGGGGAGCAATGATCAGAAATCTTGACAAGCTGGTGAGCCAAGCTACGGGTATACCGGTAAGTATAAGTGAAAATCCTCTTGACTGTGTTGTTATCGGTACCGGTAAAGCATTGGAAAATGAGACTGTATTAAACAGATCGATGTTCGGACATGGAAGATAAAGGTGGTAATGAATTTTGTCTTTTTTTAAGAAAAAAATATGGTTGATATTTATTATAATTATGGCTGTTACAGTCGGGATAGCATATGTTTCAAGAAGCGGAGATAATCCTGCGGCAAAGGCAGTTAATTTTGTTTTAACACCCATACAGTCCAAATTAAATCAATGGATATTGAACCCCGTGAATGAGTTTATTTCGTATATTTCCAATATGAAAGAATTTAAAGAGGAGAATGAACGATTAAAAGCAGAAAATCAGGAGCTTTCCTCAAAGGTCAAAGATATTTCCGAATATATTGCCGAAAATGACAGACTTAAAGAGCTTTTGGAAATAAAGAATGAATTGACCGAATATGAAACCGTAGCAGCTAAGGTTGCAGCGTATGAACCTGATAATTGGTTTTCCTATATCACAATAGATAAAGGCTCTTCAAGCGGGATAAAAAAATCAGACCCTGTAATAACCGCACAAGGTCTTTTGGGACAAGTTACCGATGTCGGTAAAAACTGGGCAAAAATTTCTACAATAATAAACAGTGAAAGCTCTGTTGGTGTGCGTATTGTCAGAAATGGTGAAATCGGAATTTTGGAAGGGGACGTAAAATTATCGAAATCAAACAAATCAAAACTTGCGTATCTTGTAAGCAACGCTTCCATCATTCCGGGCGATATACTTGAAACTTCAGGTCTTGGAGGAATTTATCCTCCCGGACTTATGGTCGGAAAAATTTCCGAAATGCAAACAAACAATATGGGACGGTTGGACTATGCAATAGTTGAACCTTTTGTCAATTTTGATAATTTGTATGAGGTTATTGTAATAACAAAATGGTCACTTGACAGTGATATCTATCAGGAAGAGGAAAATTACGATGATCACAATGATTATTTAAATGACGGCGAGGATAACGGAGCTTATTCCAATACGGAAAATACGGATATTTACCGAAATGATACGGAATTTGAAAATGTAGGCTGAAAGGAGTAATTCTATTGAACCGCTTAAAAACAGCATTGTGGGTATTTCTGATTACTTTATTTCAAGCATTATTTACGGAGTACATAAGTATAGCCGGAATAAAACCGGATATAATCTTTGTATTTGTGATGTGTATTGCCGCAAGGGAAAAAAATATCAAAACAGTCATGGCAACAGCGGTTATTTGCGGGATCATAACAGATTGCCTTACGGGAAGAATCTTCGGAAATTATCTTGCAATATATTTAATATGCGCCATTATAATGTTTATTGTCCGTGACGGGATGTTTAAATACAGTATAATGGTAAGTTTTGTAATGATATTCCTGTTAACAATATTGGGAAATTCAATTTTTTATATTATTAATATAAGCGTTTTAAAAGATGTGGGATATTTGTATCCCTTATTCAATATAATTTTGCCGGCCGCACTTTACAATACTATCCTATCTGTTATAATGATGTATTTGATCGGCAAAACCATATATAAAAAGGCAGGTGTTAAATTTTGAGTAATTATAAGGGAAGAATGATATTTATAATAACTGTGCTTTCTCTTTTGACTTTTGTTCTTATTTTAGGATTGTTTGATTTGCAGATAATAAACGGAGAAGAATATTCTGAACAATCGAAAAACAGAGTAAGCGCAACGGTCACACAAAAAGCTCCAAGAGGTGAAATTATGGATCGGAACGGAAAGGTTCTTGTTTCCAACCGAGAGGGTTATTCCGTTATGCTGCAGAAATCATTGATATCTAATTCTGAATTAAATGAAGAGCTGCTTGGAATTATTAAGGTATTGGAAAAATATGGTTACACATACGAGGACAGTCTGCCGATAACTTACCCTCCTTATGAATTTGCATTTGAGGATGAAAACGGGGATGGCAATATATCCGATGAAAAGGAAAAATGGTTTGAAAACAGAAATAAAATAACAAAAGAAATGTCGGCGCAAAGAGTAATGGAGATTTATTGTGACAGCATATTTGATATATCCGATGATTATTCGGAAATTGAAAAGCGTAAAATTGCAGGCATAAGATATGATGCATCTATGAACGGATTTTCAATAACACAGCCATTTATGATTGCCGAAGATGTTGATCTGAATGTTGTTACGGAATTAAAAGAAAGAAAAAATGAATTCAATGATGTTCTTGTGACGGAGGAGTATTACAGGAATTACGATCAAAAAGATATTGCTGCACATATTGTGGGCGGCATAGGCAAAATGAGCCCTGAAGAATATGAAAGCCTGAAAGACGAAGGCTATGGATATAATGATCTGGTCGGTAAAAGAGGAGTTGAAAAACTGTTTGAAGAGTTTTTAAAGGGAACCGACGGTAAACAAATTGTGGGGCTTACCAATGATGAAGACAACGACGATCAGACTAATGGATCGGACGGTGATATTCAGGAAGCTGTTCCGGGGAATTATATACTTTTAACAATAGATTCCGAGCTGCAAAGAGCAGCAGAGCAATCTCTTGCATACTGGATTAATGAAATTGCAAAAAACGGCGGAGATCCTGCTGAAAAAAAAGGCGGGGATGCAAATGCCGGAGCGGCTGTTGTTATTGATATCAAAAACGGTGATTTGCTGGTTTGCGCATCATATCCTACTTTTAATCCTGAAACATTTAATGCGGATTATCAGGAATTGAGTAAAAATGAAAGTAATCCTATGTGGAACAGAGCAATAAGCGGGACATACACGCCGGGATCGACATTTAAACCGGTCGTGGCATTAGCGGCATTGGAAACGGGAGCAGTTACGCTGGATGAAATAATAACATGTGAAGGTGTATATACGTATTACGAAGACTATCAGCCAAAATGCTGGATATGGTCAAACAATCATCGAACTCATGGACCGATTAATGTTACACAGGCAATTGAATTTTCTTGTAACTACTTCTTCTATGAATTGGGAAGAAGAATGGGAATCGATACCATAGCCTCTTATGCAAAACAGTTCGGTTTGGGAGAGCTTACCGGAATTGAATTTTCGGAAGAAGCAAAAGGCAATGTATCAAGCAGAGAATACAAAAAACAGATCGCAACAAATGAATATGATCAAACATGGTATGCAGGTGATACGATACAAACTGCTATAGGTCAGTCTTATTCATATTTCACCCCGATCCAGCTTGCAAATTATATTGCAGGCATTGCAAACGGCGGAACAAGATATAAGACACATATATTAAAAAGTGTCCGTTCATCGGTCGACGGTTCAACCATTTATGAACCGAAACCGCAAATACTCGGACAAGTTGACGTAAGCGAAGAAAATCTTGAAGCAGTAAAGCAAGGTATGCTGGGAGTTGTTGACGAGGGTTCCGCAAGTGCGATATTTGAAAATTATCAAGAAAGAATAGGCGGAAAAACAGGTACGGCGCAAATCGGCAACAGTGTTTCCGATAATGCTTTATTCGTAGCCTTTGCACCTTTTGATGATCCTGAAATTGCCATTGCCGTTGTAATCGAACATGGTGTTAAGGGAGCAAATGCTGCATATGTTGCAAGAGATATTTTTGATAAATATTTTGAAAAAAATGAGATCACACCCAATAATAACATAATTGGAGAATTAATTCGATAAAATTCACAAAAAGTTATTTACAAAATGAATTTTTTTTGTTATAATATATAATATATGAAAACGATAGGGAGGGCTTGGTATGAATATAGCATTTATAGCACATGACATGAAAAAAGAATTAATGGTACAATTTTGCATAGCTTACAAAGGAATATTAAATAAACATAGCCTTTTTGCTACCGATACTACAGGAAAAATGATAATTGAAAATACAGGGATGGATGTATACAGGTTCTTGCCGGGTCATCAGGGAGGCGACCAACAAATAGGCGCCAGAGTAGCATACAATGAAATTGATTTGGTATTTTTTTTCAGAGATCCAAATACAAAAGAATCGCATGAACCCGATGTAATGAATTTACTGAGATTATGCGATATGCATAATATTCCTATTGCGACAAACATAGCCACGGCTGAGGTCTTGATTCATGGTCTTGAACGCGGAGATCTTGAATGGAGAGATATTGTTAATCCCAAAAAATAATAATATTAGCTGCATATTAATCACAGAGACTGCTGTAAATATACATATTTTTAAATTAATATATTTACGGTATATTTTCGTCACTCTGTGATTTTTTATTTTGAAAAGTTATCCGATAAGGATTTGTCCGCAGTTATATGTGTTAATTTTAACTGCATATTTTACATAAAGAATTTAAATAATATACAGGATAACAAAGCTAATAAAACATTCGGAGCGTGATTATATGGCAGAATACGGACTGGCCTTGGGTGGAGGAGGAACAAAAGGAGCATATCATCTTGGGGTATGGCAGGCATTGCAAGATATGAAAATTGACGTCACATGTATAACAGGTACATCTATCGGAGCGATAAACGGAGCAATAATCGTACAAGGCAACGCAAAGGACGCAATAAATCTTTGGAAGAATATTTCCATATCAAATGTTTTGGACACGGAAGAACTCAAAGACATTTCGCAGAATTTATTCGATATAAAAAATATTTTTAAAGTATTTTATGCCGCATATAAAAGCAATGGACTGGAAACAGCACCGCTGCGCAAACTTTTAGAAAGCACCATAGATGAAGAGAAGATCAGAAATTCAAAAATAGATTTTGGTCTTACGGCATATTCATTAGATAAACTTGAAGAAACAGCAGTTTTTAAAAAAGAAATCCCGGAAGGAAAATTAATTGATTATCTTATGGCAAGTTCATCATTACCGGGCTTAAAAAGTACAACAATTAATGAAAAAAAATATATTGACGGAGGAATAACAAATAATATTCCGGCAGATATGATCATGAATAAAGGATATAAAAATATAATATGTGTAGATGTCGGAGGAGTGGGAATAGTTAAAGATTTACAATATTCGGGGACAAACATTATAAATATTAAATGCTGCGAAAAAATTATAGGGCATATGGATTTTAATGATGAAAGTATATCAAAGATGATGAAATTGGGATATTTTGACACACTAAAATCATTCGATTATATTAAAGGTTACAATTATAATTTTAATATATCGGATTATCATAAGGCAAGGATAAAATATTCCGAAGACATAATTATAGGTATAGAAAATGCAGCGCAAATTTTTAATATTGATCCATTGAAACTATATCGTTTTGATACACTTAAAGATGCGGTTGTTGCCGTTTATAAAAAATCAGCTCAAAATAATACAGAAAACTCAAGCTTGAACGGTAAACTCAGCGATAAACAATTGCTTATAAGATTATCTCAGTACATGACAGGCAAAAATCTTGATCCGATTGCAGACAAGCTTATTAAAGGTTTTAAAAAAAATATATATTTTGCCGCAAACTCAATTGTTTATTTTTCGGATGATAACGGACAAATTAATAAACCGTAAATATGTATAATTTTTCTATTAATGACAAAACTACTTACAATGATGAATTTAAGGAGTGAGTTTTTTTGAAATCTTATATTGAAATTACGGATGTATTTGCAAGAGAAGTTCTTGATTCAAGAGGAAACCCAACCGTTGAGGTCGAAGTGTATGCTGATGATAAAATGGGAAGAGCAATCGTTCCATCGGGAGCTTCTACAGGTGTTTTTGAAGCAGTTGAACTGAGAGACGGAGATAAATCACGTTACGGCGGCAAAGGCGTAAGAGATGCTGTTGACAATGTAAATAACCGCATTGCCGATTCCATTATCGGAATGAATGTTCTTGACCAGCGTGCCATAGATAAAAAGTTATGTTCTTTGGATGGTACTCCCAACAAAGGTAATTTAGGAGCAAACGCAATTCTGGGAGTTTCCTTGGCGGCTGCAAAAGCTGCGTCAAAATGTATAGGTATTCCGTTATATTTATATGTCGGAGGAGTGAATGCAAACAGACTTCCGGTACCTATGATGAATATCTTAAACGGAGGCGCCCATGCAGATAATAATGTAGATATTCAAGAATTTATGATTATGCCGGTTGGCGCCGATAATTTCAGCGAAGCTCTCAGAATGTGTGCTGAGGTATTTCATTCTTTAAAATCTATTTTAAAGAAAACCGGACTGACAACTGCAGTGGGCGATGAAGGGGGCTTTGCACCCAATCTGTCTACAGATGAAAAAGCACTGGACATTATTATCACGGCAGTCGAAAATGCAGGATATAAAATGAAATCAGATTTTATGATAGCGATAGACGCGGCAACAAGTGAGTGGATGCAAAGCGACGGAACATATAAGATGCCAAAATCACAAATAATAAGAACCTGTGATGAAATGATCGATTATTGGGAATCATTGATCGATAAATATCCCATTATATCAATTGAAGACGGTCTTGCTGAGGATGATTGGGAGGGCTGGAAAAAACTCACACAACGTCTGTCTTCAAAAGTACAGCTTGTAGGTGATGATTTTTTTGTCACCAATGCCGAAAGATTAAAAAAAGGAATAGACAGTAGGTGTGCGAATTCTATTTTGGTCAAGGTTAATCAAATAGGTACATTAACAGAGGCGCTTGATGCTGTTGAAATGGCACATAAGGCGGGATACAGTGCAATATTATCTCACAGAAGCGGTGAAACAGAGGATACGACCATTGCCGATCTTGCAGTTGCCCTGAATGTTGGTCAGATCAAGACCGGTGCACCGTCCAGATCGGAAAGAGTCGCTAAATACAACCAATTGCTCCGCATAGAACAAGAACTGTTTAAAGCAGGAACCTTCGGCAGCGATCATCTTAAAGAAAGGCTCAAATAATTATTAAGACACAGTACAACTGCGGACAAGATGCACCTTTTGTAATCGGCGTCGGTTTTTATGTCTTTAATTTGTGGGAGTACAATGAATAAAGGGACAAGCCCTTATTTGAGCCTACAACTGAAACGCTGAGGAGCTAACTCTCTTTATTGCTGGTTACAACGTTTTTAAGTTCCGCCTCAAACCAGATTGATGGAGCGTTGCTCTGATGTAATGTAAGATGATTTTCAAGCCTGATTTTAAAACTAAAAAAATTATGTAAAGTCTGTTAAAAAAGTCCGGAATTTTACGGGCTTTTTTTGATACTCTTTAATAATAAATCTGAAAAAATTGAATTTTTTCGTAAAAAAAACAGTAAAAAGTCCTTAAAAAAAGATAAAAAATCACAAAAAATGTCATTGATTTTCGGGACTTTTTCAAAAAAAATTTCGAGAAAAATTTTAATGTTGACAAAAAAGGAAATAAGTGTTATTATTATATTGTTTTAGCACACTGAGTGCTGAAGAATGGAGTGCATGAAATGGCCTTTTCAAACGATAAAAAAATTGTCGATAATATATCTGAAGATATTGTGAATAAACTTACTGAGATGATATACAGCAAAGGTATGAACAATGTGACGGTCAAAGACATTTTAAAAGAGATGGATATGACAAATCGTGTATTTTATAATCGTTTTCAAAATATAGAAGAAGTTTTTGGTATAGTTCATCAGCGTCTGATAGATAAAACACGTAAATGCATAGCTGAAGCCAAATACGATGGTAAATCCGATTACTGTGAATTTCTTACGTCCATAGCAATGTCGGTTATTGAACAAACATATGAAAATAAATTATATTTCAGCGGATACACTTATGAAAATGGTGATGTGAACAATTCAAACAGAAAATGGTGGATTGAGAAAATATCTGAATTGATCAGATATGGTATAGATATAGGAGTGTTCAAAGAAACAGACGCGCACATGATTTCATATGCCATATGGTGTTATTGCAGAAGCTTCAATTCTTATTCTGTGGGTGATAATTTATCAATTGATGAAGCATTACTGGCGTTTAAAATGGGTTTTGAATGCATAATGAGAGGGTTAAAATCAGATAAGAAGACGGAGGCACAGATATGAGTTTTAAAATTATAGGAACCGGGAAATTTATACCTGATTATTCGGTTGATAATAATATGCTCACACAATATGTTGACACATCCGATGAGTGGATAAAGCAAAGAGTCGGTATTGCAAGCAGATATATCTCTACAAAGTATACAACAAATGAAATGGGAGCATTTGCAGCCAAAGACGCAATGGAACAATGCGGTGTTTCAGCTGATGAAATAGACTTGATAATCGCATCAACATGTTCATCGGAATTTTCTTGCCCGACGGTTGCCGGTTTCGTGCAAAAATCTATCGGGGCAAATTGCCCGGTGTTCGATATAAATTCTGCTTGCAGCGGTTTTTTGTTTTGTCTTGAAACCGCAGCAATGTATATGAACAGCGGGAAATATAAAAAAGTACTTGTTGTCGGATCGGAAAGGATCAGCAGGCTTCTTGACTGGAGTGACAGGAGTACATGTGTGATTTTCGGAGATGGTGCGGGAGCCGCCGTGCTTGAAGCAGAAAACGGGCATTATCTTGCATCAAAGCTTTTTACAAAGGGTGATACGGATATTATACTGATTCCTTTGGATATCGGAAATTCTCCCTTTTACAGGGGCGAGGCAAAAAAACCTGCCATATATATGTTGGGACAGGAAACCTTTAAATTTGCAGTAAACAGTATAGTAAATGACAGCCTTGATGTTTTAAAAGAGGCAGGATTGACCGTTGATGACGTTGATCATTTTGTACCTCATCAGGCTAACGGCAGGATAATTAATTTTGCTGCAAAACGTCTCGGCGTGCCGGAAGAAAAATTTGTTTCCATAATCAGTGAATACGGAAATACATCTTCTTCAAGCGTACCGATGGCTCTTGACATGCTTAACAGATCCGGAAAATTAAAAAGAGGTGACATTGTTGTGCTTTCGGCTTTCGGCGGAGGACTTTCAAGCGCAGCATGTGTCATTAAATGGTAATTAATTTAATTTCAACACTACATGTGATGAAATATAAAAAAATAATTCAGGAGGATTTTAAAAATGTGTATGGAAAAATTAAAGGAATTATTGGCAGACCATCTTAATATGGATGTATCTGAAATCTCAGATGACATGAGTTTTGAAGATTTAGGCATAGATTCATTGGATGTTGCCGAAATTATGATGGAAGTTGAAGATACTTTCGGAATTGAAGTGCAGTTTGAAGATGTTGGTAAAACAGTTGAATCTTTGGCTGCTTATATCGATTCAAAAACAAATGAATAATTATTTTTTGGATATTGCAGACAGATGAAGCAAAACGAAGCTTAAGTCATTCTTATAGTACAGATGTTTACTGAAAATACAATTTGCAAAGCATTTTGCCGAATTTAGATTTTGCACGGTTTGCATTGTAAATATTTTCCGGAACTCTTTTGTTTGTTAGTATACTATTTCGGCAAACAAACATAAAGAAGACAGAATCTTTGATTTTGCTTCTTAAATTTTGTGAAAAATTTTATTAGATTTTGCCATATAACATGAAATTTATATTAATTTAAGTAAAAATTATATAACGCGATTTATGCAAAGAATTGATTTTTTTATGCAATAAAGTCTTGTCCTGTCATTTGACGGGATAATAGCGCAAACAAAGCTTGCTCTGTAATCAGCGGGAAATTGTACTCTTACTGATTACAAATACTGAAGCCGGCGATTACGGAGGGAATATCTTGTCCGCAGTTATAAATCGTGTTGCATATAAAGCAGTGGAATGGAGTAACAAAAATGATTAAAACGAAAATTACAGAATTGCTCGGAATCAAGTATCCTCTTATTCAGGGCGGCATGGCTCATATTTCGGATGCTGCGCTTGCAGGTGCAGTTTCCAATGCGGGTGGATTGGGTATTATTACTTCGGTAAACAGAGATCCCGATTTTCTTAAAAAAGAGATAGAAAAGATCAGAAAAATAACAGAAAAACCTTTTGGCGTCAATATCATGATGCAAAGCCCGGATATTGAAAAAACGGCGCAAATAATCGTTGATGAAGGCGTACCCGTTGTTACCACAGGTGCGGGAAGTCCGGCAAGATTTATGGATATGTGGAATAAAGCTGGGGCAAAAGTAATACCTGTTATAGCTTCGGTCGCAATGGCACGTAAGGTTGAACAGGCCGGCGCTTGCGCTATCGTTGCAGAAGGCTGCGAATCGGGAGGACATGTGGGAGAAATGACTACAATGGCACTTGTCCCTCAGGTATGTGATAATGTCAATATCCCCGTAATCGCGGCAGGAGGTATTGCCGACGGCAGAGGTGTGGCGGCAAGCTTTATGCTCGGAGCAGAGGGAGTGCAGATAGGAACACGTTTCCTTACCGCAGATGAATGTTTAATACATCAAAATTACAAAAATCTTATATTTAAGGCAAGCGATATTTCCACTGTTGTTACAGGCAAAAGATTAGGACATCCTGTGAGAAGTATTAAAACCCCGTTTTCAAGAAATTATTCCAAGTCAGAATATTCTTCAATAAGTGATGAAGAATTGGAACAGTCAGCAGTGGGGGCATTGTATAAAGCTGTTGCAGAAGGAAACGAAAAAGAAGGATGTTTTCTTGCCGGGCAGGTTGCAGGAATGCTTACTCATTCAGAACCGGCATCTGAAATTGTAAAATCCATTATGGATCAAACCGAAAAAATATTAGAAGGAGGATGTAAACGGTGGGTAAAATAGCATTCGTATTTCCCGGACAAGGTGCTCAGCATCCGGGTATGGGCAAATCACTTTATGATAACAGTAAAATTGCCAAAGAAATTTACGATACTGCAGAATCAATCAGTCCCGGAATTCTTGATATGTCTTTTAACGGTACACCCGAACAGCTTAAGCAGACAAAAAATACACAGCCATGTTTATATCTGGCAAATCTTACTGCTGCTCTTACCCTTTCGGAATTTGGAATAAAGCCTCATGCTGTTGCAGGATTTTCATTGGGTGAGCTTTCCGCATTGGCATATTCCGGTGCATTTTCGGCTGAAGACGGATTTAAGATCGTATTAAAAAGAGGTGTTTTCATGCAGCAAGCGTCAGAAGCGGTCAATACCAAAATGGCAGCGGTCATTAAATGTGAAAGTAAAGAAATAGAACAGGTATGCGCTCAGTTTGAAAATGTATATCCCGTAAACTATAATTCCCAGCTTCAAACCGTAGTTTCCGGACTTGCTGATGAAATAGAGCTTTTTAAAAAGGAAATGCTGAAACATTCCTGCCGGGTAATGGATCTGCCTGTAAGCGGCGCTTTCCATTCCCCTTTCATGAATGAAGCGGCCGAAAAATTTAAAACAGAGCTTAACAAGTATTCGTTTAATCAACCTTTGCTTCCTGTTTATGCCAATTCAAACGCACAGCCGTACAAGGGCGATATTGCATCTGCTTTGGAAATACAAATGAAAAGCCCTGTAAAATGGTGTGATACAATACTTAATATGGTTGCAGACGGCGTGGATACATTTATTGAAACAGGGACAGGAAAAACACTTACCGGCCTGATCAAACGCATCGCTCCGGAATGTAAGCTTTATAACTGTGAAGAATATGAAGATATAATACATACTGCAGAGGCGGTGAAGAAAGATGCTTGATGATAAAGTATGTATAATAACAGGCGGATCGCGCGGTATCGGCAGAGCTATTGCCATAGAATTTTCAGCTCAAGGGGCGCAGGTTGCCGTTATATATAACGGTAACCCGGAAAAGGCAAATCAGACTGTTGAAGAATGTATGAAAATAAGCGGTAAAAAAGCAAAAGCATATAAATGCAACGTCGGAAATTTTAATGAATGTTCGGATGTTGTAAAAGAGATTATAAAGGACTTTGGAACAATAGACGTTCTTGTAAATAATGCCGGAATCACAAAAGATAAACTTTTGCTTACAATGAGTGATGATGATTTTAATGAGGTTATTTCGGTCAATCTCGGCGGTGTATTTAATATGACAAAAAATTGTTGCCGTACATTCACCAAACAGCGTAGCGGAAAAATAATTAATATTTCATCTATTGCTGCGTTGGACGGCAACGCCGGTCAAACAAATTATTCCGCATCAAAAGCAGGCATAATCGGATTTACAAAATCTACGGCAAAAGAACTCGCTTCAAGAAATATTTGCTGCAATGCAATTGCTCCGGGATTTATAGAAACCGATATGACAAAAGAGCTGTCTGCAAACAGTGAGCTGATCGATAAAATACCGCTTAAACGAATAGGGAAGGCTGAAGAGGTTGCCTCTCTTGCGGCATATTTATGTAACAATGACTATATAACAGGTCAGGTAATCAGAATAGACGGCGGACTTACTATATAAAAAGTTTTGTTCTATTATAAACTCAGAAAGGCAGGAAATTTATGAAAAGAGTAGTTGTAACCGGATTAGGTATAATTTCACCTATAGGTAACAGTATTGATGAATTTTATGAATCATTATTAAACGGAAAAAACGGGATAGGCTTTATTACGCAATTTGATACATCAGATTATACCGTTAAAATAGCGGCAGAGGTTAAAGATTTTGATCCTTCACAATTTATGGATAAAAGTGCCGTCAGAAAAACGGATTTATTTGTTCAATATGCTTTGGCATCTGCATCGCAGGCGGTTGCCGACAGTAACATATTGGGAAATATTGACCCACAGCGTTTTGGGGTATACTATGGCTCCGGTATAGGTGGTTTTACCACAATGATAAAGGAACATAATAACCTTTTACAGCGCGGAAATAAGAGAGTTTCTCCGATGTTCATACCCAAGATGATTTCAAATATGGCAGCCGGAGAAATAGCCATCGCATATAATGCAAAAGGACCGTGTATTTCTGTGAGTACGGCATGTGCTACCGGAACAACGGCTGTCGGAGAAGCATACAGGGCAATAGCTGCCGGATATGCCGATGCAATAATAGCCGGCGGTTCGGAAGCATCTGTCAATGAAATGGCTGTTGCAGGCTTTACAAATTGTATGGCACTGACGGAAGTGAATGATCCTGATAATGCATCAATACCTTTTGATGCAAGAAGAAGCGGGTTTGTGATCGGAGAAGGTGCAGGGGCTCTTGTCCTTGAAGAATATGAACATGCCGTTGCACGCGGTGCAAAAATTTATGCAGAAGTTATCGGCTATGGTTCAACTTGTGATGCACATCATATTACAGCTCCTGATCCTGAAGCTGTCGGTTCGTCAAAAGCCATTTCTGATGCAGCAGAAACCATTAGGGAAGATGATGAAATATATATAAATGCTCACGGAACAAGTACTCCGCTTAATGATAAAACCGAAACTCTTGCTATTAAGAAAGCTTTTGGCGACAGGGTGTATGATATATCAATAAGCTCCACAAAATCAATGACAGGACATATGCTTGGTGCAGCAGGAGCAGCAGAGGCGATAGCATCTGTTTTGGCAATAAATAAATCTTTTATTCCGCCGACAATAGGGTATAAGCAAGCCGATCCGGAATGTGATCTTAATTACACACCTAATAAAGCGGTAAAAAAGAATATTACGGCAGCACTTTCATCATCACTTGGATTCGGCGGTCATAATGCTTGTGTTGCTTTCAGAAAGGTTAATTGATATCATGAATAGATCTGAAATAGAAAAAATAATCCCGCATCGAGATAATATGCTTTTGATAGATGAAGCATATTTGGATGAAAACGGTATCGGAAGAGGAAAAAAACAAATTACCGGTGATGAATGGTTTTTAAAGGGACATTTCCCGGGAAAACCTGTGGTCCCGGGAGTAATTTTATGTGAAATAATTGCTCAGACTGCCTGTGTTTGCCTTTCGGCTGATGATTGCAGCGACGCACTTCCGCTTTTTACTGGTTTAAATAATGTTAAATTTAAAAATTCCGTATTACCGGGCGATGTTTTTGAAACAGAATGTGAGATAGTAAAAAAAATGTTACCTTTTATATTTGCCAAAGGAAAAGGCTACGTTAATGGGAAATTGTGTGTACAAGGCGATTTTTCTTTTGCAATTGTTAAGGAAAAGAAGGAGCATAAAGATGCTGAATAAAATAAAAAATATTTTTAAAGGTTCTACTGATAAAATGAAATTATGTAAAAAATGCGGTAAGGAGTTTTCTGTAAAAGAGCTTGAACAATCATATATGATCTGTCCGGAATGCGGTACATATTTACGCATGAATGCTGATGAAAGGCTTGATTTCATTACTGATAAAGGAAGCTTTAAAGAAATAGACATGGATATGCAAAGTAAAAACAGGCTGGAATTTCCGGGATATAACGAAAAACTTGCAAAGGCTCTTGAAACGAATGACAAAAAAGAGGCTGTAACCTGCGGTATATGTAAAATAGGCGGAGTAAAAACAGCAATTTTTGTAATGGATTCAACATTTATGATGGGAAGCATGGGAAGCGTAGTCGGTGAAAAAATAACAAGGTTATTTGAACTTGCTATCGAAAGAGAGCTTCCTGTTGTCGGATTTACAACATCAGGAGGCGCCAGAATGCAAGAAGGCATATTTTCACTTATGCAAATGGCAAAAGTAAGCGGTGTTGTAAAAAAACACAGTGATGCAGGGTTATTATATATTACAGTGCTAACCGACCCTACAACCGGAGGTGTTACTGCAAGTTTTGCAATGGAAGGCGATATAATAATTGCAGAACCTAATGCGCTTGTCGGGTTTGCAGGAGCAAGAGTTATTGAACAAACCACAGGAGAAAAACTTCCGGAAGGATTTCAGCGCTCGGAATTTTTATTAAAACATGGATTTGTAGATATAATAGAGGAGCGGTCTAAATTAAAGGATTGTATTGTATCTCTTCTGAAAATTCATTCTTAGGAGGCAAAGCAGATGAATGCATATGAAAAAGTACAAGCGGCGAGAAGTTCTTCAAGACCTTCCGGAAAATTTTATATAGAACATCTTACAGACAGTTTTATTGAGCTTCACGGCGACAGAAGATTTGCGGATGATCCGGCTATTATCGGCGGGATCGGTATGATAGATAATATACCTGTTACCCTTATTGCAATGGAAAGAGGAGATAAAATAGATGAGCGTATCAGCCGTAGTTTCGGCTGCCCCAAGCCTGAAGGCTACAGAAAGGCATTGCGTCTCATGAAACAAGCTGAAAAATTTAAAAGACCTGTTATATGTTTTATAGGAAGTTCAGGCGCCAATTGCGGTATCGGAGCCGAGGAAAGAGGGCAGGGAGAGGCAATTGCCGAAAATCTTATGGAAATGATGACACTAAAAACCCCCATAGTATCTGTTGTCATAGGAGAAGGCGGAAGCGGAGGAGCGCTCGCGTTGAGCGTTGCGGATAAGCTTGTCATGCTTGAAAATTCTGTCTATTCCGTTATATCTCCTGAAGGATGTGCAAGCATCCTATGGAAGGATGCAAAAAAGGCTGATGAAGCAGCGGAAGCATTAAAACTTACTGCGGATTACCTTAAAGAGCAAGGTATTGCAGATGTAATAATAGAAGAATCAGGAAAAACAAATGAAGAAATCTGCAATAATTTAAAGATTACAATAATGAATATTATTAAAGAAAATATGAAACTTCCGGAAAAAGAACTGCTTACAAATCGATATAACAAATACAGAGATATTATATAACGGCGGACAAAATATCCCTCGCCTCTGAAACGGCGGGGGACATATCTGTAATCAGGGAATATAAAATCATAGGCTTAGACGTGTTAAAATCTGTTTTTAGTTCGGTATTATATCGGACTATTTTTTTTGCAGTGCGATGAGCATAGTGCAGCAAAAATATGAATATGAATTAAAATGCTGTATGCCTAACGGTACATATTGGTAGTGTGAATGGGGCAAAATTTATTAAGAGTCATCCTATGCTCAATTATAAAAACTACGCGACAGTCGCATGGTTTAATTAAAAGTATAAAAATTCTATAAATATAAATTCTGTTTTCGCCACTCTCTCGGGGACATATTATATATCTTTTTAAAAGCTCTTGAAAAATGCAGTTGATTTTCATAGCCAACAGCCTGACTTATATTACCAATGGACATTTTCGTCAGCTTTAAAAGCTCTGTTGCTTTTATCATACGATAATTAAGCAAAAATTCCTGCGGGGATTTTCCCATTGTTTCCTTGAATATCTTGCCGAAATAGCTTCTGTTCAATCCGCATACTTTGGTTATATCTTCTATAGTTATATCATTTTGAAAATTATTTTCTATAAATACAAGAGCTTCTTTAACATAATATTCCCTGAGTGAATTTGTTTTTGCAAAAGACATTCTGTCTGACGATCTTGTTAAATAATCAAGAAACATATACAAATGCCCTATAAGATGGAAGGGAGAGGATTCCCTGTTATCTTTTATATATAACATTTCATTCATCATGCTTTCTCTGAGTGTTTTGGAACGTGCTTTATAAATAGGATTATCCAAAGACAATCCGGCAGCATCCAAAGCCTCCTTCACTTTAAGCCCATCAAATTCAATCCATACATATTCCCATGGAAGTTCTTTATCAGCAATATATGTTGTTATCTGATTCGGAAAAATCATAAAACCCTGCATGCTTTTTACATGGTATGTTTGTGTATTTCCGTTTTTGTCATCGGCAAAAACAGTACCTGTACCGGATATTATATAATGAAACAGATAATGGTTTCGCGCTGCCGGGCCATAGGAATGTGAAGGCACGCAACGTTCCCAGCCATATTGATATAAGCCCAGATCTATAAAATTCTTATTCGGAAATATTGAAAAAATTGAGTTTGACAAAATATCACCTTCATTCATTGTTTTTTTATATGCAGTATATCAAAAAATATACCAAAATGCAATATTTATTTACAAAATACGTAAAAAAATAGAATAATGGTATAAAACTGCTTGCATAAGGCTATGTACATATAGCATATTGGTATGTTATAATATAAACAAATTAAAAATAAATTTATTGGAGGGGAATAATAATGAGGCGGAAGCACTTAATATTTATTATACTCATATGCTTATTAAGTCAGTTGTTTCAGGGCTGCAGCGATGATGTTTCAAAGGACGGCATAATCGAAATCGAAATGATACAATATAAACAGGAAGCCGTCGAAGCGTTCGAAAAAATTGAAGATAGATTCAATGAAACGCACAGCGATATTCGGCTAACGATCCTGTCGCCTAACGAAGCAATGACAATTTTAAAAACAAGATTGATTAGAGAAGATTATCCCGATATAGTAGGTATCGGAGGAGATATTAACTATTCTAATTTTCTTGATGCCGATTTATTTATGGATATTTCCGATTATGAAGGATTAAATGATGTAAAGCCGGCATACCTTGAAATGGACAAAAGCCTGGAACTTCTTCCAAAAGAAGGAACATATGCATTGCCCTACGTTGCAAATGCGGCAGGTATTTTATATAATAAAGATATGTTTGCAGAACACGGCTGGTCCATTCCGACAACATGGGATGAATTTATAGCGTTATGCCAAACGATAGAATCAGAAGGGATACTGCCTTTATATTTCGGTTTTAAGGATACATGGACGACACTTGCTCCGTGGAATGCACTTGCTGTGGGGCTTGCACCATCCGATACATGCAAAATGGTTAACAGGGGTGAAACGACCTTTAAAAATGAATATTATACCGTAGCAGAAAAGATTAAGGTTTTACTGGATTATTGTGAGCCAAATCCATATGCATACAGCTATAATGATGCTTGTACGGCTTTTGCAAGAGGAGAAGCAGCAATGTATCCGATAGGCAGTTATGCCGTTCCGCAGATATTATCCGTAAATCCGGAAATGAATATTGATTCATTTGTATTTCCTGCAAATGATAATGAAGCGGACAACGTTTTAAATTCCGGTATTGATTTACAATTTTCTGTAATGGAAAAATGCACAAACAAAGAAGCGGCTTATGAGGTTTTGGATTTTCTGTATCAGGATGAAATAATTCAGATATATTTGGATGAACAAAATGCCATCCCGTGTAAAGAAGGGGATTTTGAACTTCCATCCATGCTTGAAGGTATGAGACAATATATCGATGAAGGCAGAATGGCAGATTATCAAGACCATTATTATCCCAGCGAAATGAGCGTTGACGCCATTATCCAGACATTTTTAATGGATAACAGCGAAAACGCAATTGATACCTTCCTTGATCGTTTCGACAGAGAATGGGTACGTTATAACAGAGATTTAATTAGACGAGTTAAAGAATTGGAGGAATAAAAATGAAGGGGAAATCATTATCCAACAAAAATTTAACATTTATGGCAATCATAATTCCGATTACCGTATTGTTCTTTATGTTTAATACATTACCGCTGATTATAGGAGCCTTCTACAGCTTAACAAATTACCGTGGCTACGGAAGCTATGATTTTGTGGGAATCAGAAATTATATAGACTTGTTTGAAGACAGCAGAGTAGGCGGATCATATTTATTTACCTTTAAATATGCCATTGTCGGAACAGTTCTGGTAAATGTAATAAGCTTGATACTTGCTATGGCTTTAAACAGCAAAATATATGCAAAAAGCGCATTAAGAGGACTGTATTTCATACCCAATATTCTTGGAGGTCTTATAGTAGGTTACATTTTCAGCTTTATATTTACGTATATTTTACCTGCGGTCGGTGAAGCGTTGAATATCGGTTTTTTGAAAAACAGCATACTTGCAAGTGCGAATACTGCATGGATCGGGGTGCTTATCGTTGGAGTATGGCAGGCAGTTGCAATGAATACGATTATTTACATTTCAGGCTTACAAACAATACCCCTTGATATATATGAAGCAGGGATGATCGACGGTGTAAACTGGTGGCAAAGGTTCAGAAAGTTAACATTACCGATGCTTATACCTTTTGTTTCGATAAATCTTGTGCTCAGTACAAAAAATCTTTTAATGGTATTTGACCAGATCATGTCTTTGACAAAAGGCGGCCCCGCACAAAGTACGGAATCAATTTCATATTTGATTTACAAAAATGGGATGGACGGCGGCCAGTTTGGATTCCAAAGTGCAAATGCAGTATTGTTCTTTATAGTTATTGTTACAATATCTGTAATTCAATTATCATTAACCGGAAGAAAGGAGCAACAGTTATGAAAAAGAGAAACAGTATTTTACTTACAGTATTGTTAGTACTTGGCGCGCTCACTATATTATTTCCATTGTATATGACAATAATTATCGCGTTTAAAAGCCCTTCGGAAATGACAAACAATGTTGCAGGTGCACTTGCATTGCCCTCATCCTGGAGCTTAGATAACTTTAAAGAAGCAATGATCGTTACAGATTTTTGGCATTCTCTTTTAAACAGTATTATCATCACGGTGTCAACAATCGTTTTTGCAATTATTATACATTCTCTTGCGGGTTATACCATCGGCAGAAATATGGGCAGAAAAAAGATATATAGATTCTTATATTACTATATTGTAAGCGGAATGTTTGTACCTTTCGCGATTCTTATGATGCCTTTAGTTAAAGAAACTTCTATTCTGGGTATAGACAACAAGCTCGGTGTAATAATCCTGTATTTGGTATTTTATATGCCGATAAATGTAATGCTCTACAGCGGATATTTAAAAAATATTCCGACGGCAATGGAAGAAGCGGCTGAAATTGACGGCGCGTCTACATGGCGGACATATTGGAAGGTTATATTTCCTATGATGAAGCCGATGCACGCAACGGTAGCGGTTCTTACTGCACTTGGAACATGGAATGACGTTATGACGCCGTTGGTTATTATGTCCGGTACAAACAATACAACACTTCCGCTTGCCCAGCTTAATTTCCAGACGCAGTTCGGAACAAATTATAACCTTGCATTCGCATCATACCTGCTTGCGTTATTACCGATACTGGTATTCTATATTATATGTCAGAAACAAATACTAAACGGCGTTGCAAACGGTGCGGTAAAAGGATAACGGGGGAATTATAATGAAACTAAAAAATGAAATAATGCTTATAACTTATGCAGACAGTATGGGAAAAAATTTAAAAGAGCTTAAGGCTGTTTTGGATAAAAACTACAAAAACGCAATAGGCGGAGTGCATATACTGCCCTTTTTTCCATCATCGGCCGACCGCGGTTTTGCTCCGATAAAATATGATGAGGTTGATAAAGCTTTCGGAAGCTTTGACGACATTGAAGAATTATCAAAAGAATATTATCTTATGTTTGATTTTATGGTAAATCATATCTCGGCCCAATCCGAATACTATAAAGATTTTTTGGAAAAAAAAGACGCTTCTGCATATAAGGACTATTTCATCCGATACAGCGAATTTTGGCAAAACGGCGAACCCACACAGGAGCAGATAGACCTGATATATAAACGCAAACCGCGCGCGCCGTATATTGAAGCAGAATTTGCAGACGGAAGTAAAGAAAAAATTTGGTGCACATTTTCCGAAGAACAAATCGATCTTGATATAACAAAGCCCGCCACAAAGAAATTCATACAAGATACTTTGGAATTTATGTGTAAAAAAGGAGCTTCAATTATTCGTCTTGATGCATTTGCATATGCGGTAAAGAAAGCAAATACAAGCTGTTTCTTTGTTGAACCCGATATATGGGACTTGTTGTTTGATATACAGAAAATAACAAACAACTACGGTGCGCAAATTCTTCCGGAGATACATGAACATTACACCATTCCGCTGAAGCTTGCACAAAAGGACTTCTGGATATATGATTTTGCATTACCGGTATTAACACTTCATGCTCTTTATAATCATACAGGCATATATTTAAAGAAATGGATGCAAATGTGCCCGATGAAGCAATTTACCACACTTGATACACATGACGGTATAGGCATAGTTGATGTTAAAGATCTGATGCCTGATGAAGAAATCGATATGGTTAAGGAACAAATGTATTCCCATGGTGCTAATGTAAAAAAAATCTATAGTTCCGAAGCATATAATAATCTTGATATCTATCAGGTCAATACAACATATTATTCCGCGCTCGGAAACAACGATGATGCATACCTTTTGGCAAGAGCAATACAATTTTTTGCACCCGGTATCCCGCAGGTATATTATGTGGGCTTGCTTGCAGGCGTGAATGATATTGAACTAATGGAGCGTACAAAAAATGGCAGAGATATCAATCGGCATTATTATACATCAGAAGATGTGGATAAAGAGCAGGAACGAACTGTTGTAAGAAAATTAAAACAGCTTATGGAACTCAGAAACACTCATAAGGCATTTAGTATTGACGGAACGATAAAGATCGAAGCTTTGGATGATCAATTAACAATAACGAGAGCTTATGACACACAGAGTTTAACGTTAAATGCAGATCTTACAACACATAAATTTGTTATAACGGATGAGAGCGGAGGAATTGTTTATGCCAATAAGAGTTGAAAATAAAACAATATCTATTGAAACAAAAAATACGCTTTATCAGATGAAAATCGATGATACCGGTATATTGCGGCATTTGTGGTACGGTCAAAAAACAAATACTGATATGGGGTATTTGCTTGATTATCCGGATGTGGGGTTTTCCGGAAATCCATATGATGCTGGAGAAAACAGAAGATATTCGCTTGATACCATACCACAGGAGTATTCTTCTTACGGTAACGGAGATTATAGAATAACCGCATTGTCTGTATTAAATCCGGATGGTTCACAGGCTGTTGATCTACGGTATATCAACCACAAAATTTATAAAGGAAAGTATAAAATTCCGGGGCTTCCGGCAGTATATGCAGATGATGACGAAGCCGATACACTTGAAATATATCTTATCGATAAATGTACAAATGTTCAGGTTATTTTAAAATATGGAGTTATTGATAAATGGGATATAATCACCCGCAGCGCAGTTATATGTAATCATAGCTATGATCTCATAAAAATAAAAAATGCTTCAAGTTTTTGTCTCGATTTGCCCCACGGAGAATGGGAATGGATACATTTTCACGGACGTCATAATGAAGAACGTATAGTAGAAAGAACAGGCATTATTCATGGAATACAAGAAAGTTCAAGCATCAGAGGAGCTTCAAGCCATCAGCAAAATCCATCCGCGATACTTTGCGAAAAGAATTGTGACGAAGATCACGGCGGTTGTATCGGCGCCGCATTGATGTACAGCGGCAGCTTCAAAACGAGAATAGAGCGTGACCAGCTTAATCAGACAAGAATGATCATGGGCATTAATAACGAACAGTTTGAATGGACACTGAATCATGGTGAAAAATTTTATACACCCGAGGTCATTTTGTCATACAGTAGTAACGGATTTTCAAAATTGTCACAAAATTTTCATAATATTATACGTAATAATGTGTGCCGAGGAACATATAAACTGGCAGAACGTCCGGTTCTTATAAACAATTGGGAGGCAACATATTTTGATTTTAATTCCGATAAACTGTATGAAATCGCAAAGACCGCATCTCAGCTTGGAATCGATATGCTTGTAATGGACGACGGCTGGTTTGGTAATCGTGATAATGACATGTCGGGTTTAGGCGATTGGACAGTTAATGAAAATAAATTGCGGGGATCACTTGCTGAATTGACAAATAAAATAACAAAACTCGGAATGAAATTCGGTATATGGTTCGAGCCGGAAATGGTTTCGGAGGACAGTGCGCTTTACCGTACCCATCCGGAGTGGGTAATAAAAATTCCGGGCAGGAATCCTGTACGCAGCCGTTATCAGCTTGTCCTTGATATGACACGTAAGGATGTGAGAGAATATTTATATAAATCGATAAGCAATGTTTTAAACAGTGCTGATATTTCATATGTAAAATGGGATATGAACAGAAGTATATGTGATTGGTATTCGGCCGGGCTTACGGCAGAAAGAATGGGTGAAATACAGCATAGATATGTGTTGGGATTATATGAATTGTTAGAACGTTTGACTACGGATTTTCCCGATGTTTTGTTTGAAGGATGTTCAGGAGGCGGCGGACGCTTTGACGCAGGTATGTTATATTACTGCCTTCAGATTTGGTGCAGCGACGATACAGATGCTTATGAACGTACTAAAATTCAATATGGTACATCATTTTTCTATCCGATATCTGCTGTTGGTTCTCATGTTTCTGCAGTGCCAAATCATCAAACCGGTAGAATAACACCTCTTGATACCAGAGCAGCGGTTGCAATGGCAGGAAGCTTTGGTTATGAGTTGGATCTGAATTCTTTAACAGAAAAAGAAAAAGCTGAAGTAAAAGAACAAATCAAAGAATTTAAGAAAAACAGAAAATTGATCCATAATGGAACATATTATAGGTTGAGCGATCCGATAAATGATGAATATGCCGCTTGGGAATTTGTATCGGATGATAAAACAGAAATGCTTGTGTACGGGGTAGTTTTTCGGACAAAGCCTAATTCTTTGAGGTGTGTTTTAAAGCTAAGGGGGCTTTTACAGGATGCAGAATATCGAATTGAAGGTGATGACAGAATATATACCGGCAGAGCTCTCATGGAAGGCGGGATCCTGCTGCCCGCGACATCCGGTGATTACTGTACGATAAAGCTTCATATCACTGTTAATGATAAAAAATAACTATAATAAAAAACAAGAATTTCCACCGTTTGTGCAAAATTCTTGTTTTACTTGTGTGTCGGGCATGGCGCATATCTGGGTGGTGAAAAGCCATCCACGGGTATTTACCGCTAAGCGTAGTGAACCGCAAGCCTTTAACTACAGTTGTGCAACGCCGTATACGAGACCCTCACATACGGTGTAACGATAGACGGAGGGCTACCGCCCTCCGTCTATCCTAGTTTGAGATGTTATTTTGCTACAAACCCCTTAATAGGTTTTTGTAATTTTGATAATAATTTCAGTATATTCTTCTGGCACTGTGGAATGATACACTCATGACAATCCCTATAGCAATAAAATTTGTAATAAGGGAACTTCCTCCGTAACTGAAGAAAGGAAGAGGAATTCCCGTTACCGGCATTAAGCCTATACACATGCCTATATTTTCCAATGTATGGAAAATAAGCATGGCGCTCACGCCGCAGCATAGATATTTCCCAAACAGTGTTTGCGATATCATTGCCGTTTTAATGCATCTTAATATGATTATATACAATAGAATTATCACCAAAGCCGCTCCGATAAATCCAAGCTCTTCCGATATTACGCTAAAAATAAAATCTGTATGCTTTGTAGGCAAAAAACCAAGTTGATTTTGAGTCCCTTTTAAATAACCTTTTCCAAAAAATCCACCCGATCCGATTGCTATTTTTGACTGTATAACATTATATCCGCTGCCAAGTCTGTCAAGCTCAGGATTCAGAAAAACAAGTATACGATGCTTTTGATAGTCTGACAAAACAAACATATATATAAGCGGAACGGAGATCACTCCGAGTATAAGTGCAGGTATAATATATTTTCGTGAAATGCCCGCAGTAAACATCATTACAATAAAAATAAATAAAAAAACCATAGCACTTCCGGCGTCAGGCTGGAGTAAAATGAGCCCTACCGGTACTATCAAATGCAGGACGAGAAGTATGACATTAAGAGGTTTGTTTATATTATTTGATACTTTATTAAGATGATATGAAAAGGTAATTATAAATCCGATTTTTGCAAATTCGGCAGGCTGAATCCCAACAGGTCCGAGTCTTATCCAACTTTGAGCGCCCCAATCTCCCGATTTGCCGATTATCAAAACCAGTATTAAAAGAAAAATACATACTCCCGCAATCGGTTTTATAAACAGCTCAAATTGTTCATAGTCAAATAACGTGAGTATAATTAATATAATTAGTCCTATAACCAGTGAAACAGATTGTATGACAACATTTGATATTGTTCCATATGAATAGGTAGCGCTGTATATTGCAAAAATACCGTACAAAGCAGCAATAATAACGGTAACAAGCAAAAATCTGTCAAAGTTTACAGGTCTTTTACTTCGCATAAATTGCTCCTTTTCTATAATACAAATTGAATGTAAAAAATTTGTAATCATTTTATATTATACTATAGTTTACCACATTTTTCAATAATTTTATGTAAAAATTTTTAAATACAATAAAAAAAGACAAAATTAGTATGTAAATTATATTTATTTTTATATCAGTTATCATAAAAAAATAATAAGTATTGATTTTTTTTGAAAATTTTGTTATAATTGTTCAGGTAGTATATTTTATAGGGGGATCAATGCAATAATGAAAAAAATTATATTTACCGCTTTGATTTTATTTATTTTTATAATGCTGATCACAGGATGCAGCGGAACAAATGATTCTGCAAACATAAAGACCGATTCATCAGACGCGGCTCAGCCGGGATATGGTATCAATACAGATGATTCATTTAACTCCGGTATTGAGACAGAACCAGTTCGTGAAACATTGTCGCCGGAAGAGGCTGATTTCCGTAATTTAAAATGGGGTATGACAAAAGATGAAGTCATAAATGTTGAAGGATCGGGAGCTCGTGAAACAAAAGAAAATACATTGTATTACACAAGGGTAAGAGAAGAAGAATATCCGGCTGATGCTGAGTATACATTTATTGATAATAAATTGGCACAGGGTATATTTTATATAAAAGAAAATAAAGATGGCGGTTCGATCACTCTTGATGATTATGATGAACTGGTAAATTCTTTAAAAGATAGATACGGCGACCCGGATATAATTGACCTGCGTTTTGCATCAGACGATTTAAAAACGGACGATAGGGAAGAAATGATGAATCTTATCAAGACAAACCAATTTAATTATAAAACCGGATGGGATCTGGATAAAACAGAATTAAGTGTGGTTTTGTTCAATAAAGATAATGCTGTGTGTATAGGTTTAAGATATAAAGATAAGAATGTCACAATAGATGCTTAAATATTGATATAAGTTTAATGAGGAATTGTTTCCTTAAAATATTTGATTTACACAGGAAGGAAAGTTTATAATGGAAAATAATGAAGTTCATTTATCCGAATTATTACAGATAAGAAGGGATAAGCTTAAGGAATTACAGGAAATAGGAAGAAACCCTTTTGAAATCACAAAGTATAATGTCACTGCCAAAGCACAGGAAATCAAAGATAATTATTCTGATTTTGAGGGTAAAAAAGTTTCTGTTGCAGGCAGGATAATGTCTAAAAGAGGAATGGGTAAGGTCGGATTTTGTCACTTGTCAGATGTATCGGGACAAATACAGCTTTTTGTCAAAAAAGATCTGTTGGGCGATGAAGAATATACAATATTCAAAAAATATGATATAGGTGATATAGTAGGAGCAGAAGGTGAAGTATTTACAACTCAAACCGGTGAAATCTCCATAAGAGTAGAAAAAATTACTCTGCTCTCCAAATCCTTGCTGCCGTTACCGGAAAAATTCCACGGACTTGTTGATACGGATTTAAGATATCGTCAAAGATATGTTGATCTTATTATGAATGAAAACGTAAAAAATACATTTATTATAAGAAGCAAGGTCATAAAAGCTATCAGGGAATATCTTGACAATTTGGGATTTTTAGAGGTTGAAACACCAATGCTTAACACTATTGCCGGCGGGGCCAGCGCAAGACCTTTTATTACTCATCATAATGCTTTGGACATAGATATGTATTTGAGAATTGCTACCGAGCTTCATTTAAAGCGTCTTATTGTGGGCGGGCTTGAAAGAGTTTATGAAATAGGCAGACAATTCCGCAATGAAGGAATGGATATAAAGCATAATCCTGAATTTACTACGATTGAAGTATATCAAGCATTCGCCGATTATAATGATATTATGGATCTGACAGAAAATCTTATAAGATATGCAGCTAAAAAATCATGTGGTACGGAACAGATTAATTATCAGGGTACACTTATTGATTTATCACATTTTGAAAGGCTTACCATGATCGATTCAATAAAAAAATATGCCGATGTTGATTTTAATGAAATTAAGAATGATGAAGAAGCACAAGCAGCTGCAAAAGCTAAGGGACTTGAAGTTGATCCGGTTAAAAATACAAGAGGTGACATAATCGCGTTGTTCTTTGATGAATTTGTTGAGGATAAGCTTGTACAACCTACTTTTATTATGGACTACCCTGTAGAGATATCTCCTCTTGCAAAAAGAAAACCTTCACAGCCTGAACTGACGGAAAGATTTGAAGTTTTTATTACAGGCAGAGAATTCGGCAATGCTTTTTCGGAATTAAACGATCCTATAGATCAGAGAGAACGCTTTAAGGCACAAGTTGCATTAAGAGAGGCGGGGGATGATGAGGCAAATATGATGGATGAAGATTTCCTGACTGCTCTTGAATATGGAATGCCTCCCACAGGTGGTTTGGGAATTGGTATTGATAGATTGGTTATGTTGTTGACAGACAGCTATTCCATAAGAGATGTTTTATTATTCCCCACCATGAAACCCTTAAATAATTAAACCACAACATATAGTAGAGTAATCGCTTTAAAACACTATAAATTGTAGTTTTTCTAAAACTAATCGTTACATTACTAAAGATTTACTAAAAATTTACTAAAAATGATTACGAAGCGTACAATACAAGTATGGCGTGAAAACGCAAAAAAATAGGGAAGAGCAACAAACACTCTTCCCTTATATTATAACCCTAATATTTCCACAAATTAATGATTAATATTTCTTTTCATGTTTAAGCCAGTCAATAACTGGATTTTGGGACCTGCTGTTGATATTACAACTGTGTATCCAAACCCATTCAGTGGTGGTACACATAATCCAGAAACAGCTGTAAAAGTTTACGGAAAAATTATAGAAGGGATACAAAATCAAGGTATTTGTGCAACATCAAAATATTTTCCGGGTCTTGGCGGGGGGTTTATAAATATGCACTTTGCTCCAGGAAAAAATGAGCTTGATTTTGATACATGGATGAAAACATATGGATATGTTTATCAGGAAATGTTCAAAAAAAATGTAATGTGTGTTATGAATACTCATGTCATGTTAAAAAGTTATGATGATGAATATCACGATGGTTTTTGTCCGATAGCTACATATTCTTATAAACTAACAACAGAACTGTTGAAAGAAAAATTAGGATTTAAAGGTGCAGTTGTTACAGATGCTCTTATAATGGGTGGAATGGCAACTGGTGATTTGATTGCTGAAACCGTGCAAGCATTTAAAGCGGGAGCAGACCTGTTATTATGGCCACCTGTTGAGGCTGCAGACGTTATTGCGGAAAAACTTGAATCGGGAGAAATACCAATGGAAAGACTTGAAGATGCTTTAACGCGAATAAATAGAATGAGAGAATTTAGAAATAAATTTGTTTCGGAAAAGAAAGCGGTTGTACCGTCAGCAGAATTTGCTGACGAAACACTTAGAAGAATTAAAGAGAATGGAATATGTGAACATAGGAATGAAATAAATCTCCTACCGATTAAGGATGATGTTAAAAAGTTTCTCATTGTGGATGTTTCTGATAGCAGTAAATCGGCTGATATGCTGAAAAATGAACTGATCAAAAGGAGATATTTTGCCGAGGTAAAAAAAGATATATATGATGTACCATCAAGAGTATGTTGGCAGGATGATATAGATGCTTTGCAGGCAATGTATGATATTGTTATTTTCAGCGTGGATACAGCTTATGAAACATCATGGGGCGTCCCGTTCATGCGCATATGGGCGTCACACTTGTTTAGCAAAGAAAAGAAAATTATAGTTAACTATGGCACAAAGTTCTTTGCCTCAGAGTATTTTCCGGAAGACCCAACTTTTATACAGATGAATTGCAATCCTTCAGAAAGCGCGGTCAGTTCATTAGTGGATGGACTGTTTGGAAAGATTGAGTTTAAGGGGCGCTTATATTAAAAAGAATATTTTGCGAAAAGTTTTTTCGAATAATGTTGGGGTTTGTGTGTCTGTGAAAGTTTTTCTGTAAAAGTTGAAAATAAAGGTCTTCCATGATAAAATAAAAATCATAAGAAGGCCTTTAATCATGGCAAAAGAAAAGAAACCAGTACACAAAGTAGTAATGACAGAGGGAAAAAGGAACATTATCCGTCAACTTCTTCAGGAGTATGACATCGAAACAACAGAGGATATTCAGGAGGCATTAGAACGAGTTACAGCAGAATGGACACCTAAATACCCAAATTCAATGAAGTGCTGGAAAGATAAATGGGATTCAATATCTCCAATTTTTAAATTTTCATCCACAGTCAGGAAGGTCATTTATACCACCAATGCTATCAAAAGACTGAATGCTGTGTATCGAAACTTAATCGACAGAGAAGCGTATTTCCGAGCGATATAGCTCTTTTAAAAGCTCTATATCTGTCAACTTTTGAAGCAACAAAAAAAATAGACTGTAACAATTCGAAATTAGGCACAAGTCTATGGCGAATTAAGTATAATGTATGGAGGGCGACTGCCGGAATAACTTAAAATTCACATCAAAAAAAGACGTGAATTTTACGCCTTTTCTTGACATGCGTAGAATTTTGCAGTATAACTAAATCGTAAGCCGAAATCAAATTTACGGCTGTATAATCAAGTAATTATCATAGAAGATCTGTATTTACAGACTTTCTTTCATACACTCACTAAATTGATAGCGGTCCTTTTTTATTTATGATAGAGAAAATGTATTGTCATTTCCTCTGCCTATTGCCGTAATACCGGTCCGGCAAAGTTCAATAATACCGTAAGGTTCCAAATATTTCACAAAGTCATTCAATTTGGATTGTTCTGCCGTTATCTCAATAGTTATCGTATCGGGAGTCAAATCAACAATTTTTCCCATATAGAGATTTATCGCATTCATTATTTCGGTTCTTGTATCATTGGTAATTGAAATTTTAATGAGCATGAGCTCTTTTTCTATTGTATTTTCTTTTACCATGACTTCTATTTTTTTCACATCATAAATTTTTGATAACTGTTTTACGATCTGTTCTTTTGTATTTTCATCGACCGTTGTTGTAATTGTCATTCTTGAAAATTCGGGATTGTTTGTTTCACCGACTGTAAGGCTGTCAATATTGTATCCTCGTCTTGTAAAAAGAGAAGAAACGCGCATAAGAACACCAAAATGGTTTGCGACGAGAACACCTAAAATTACATGTTGTTTTTCATTCATAATTAACCTCCGCATGCTGTTTGATACAGCATTTTAATTACATGATAATATCTGATATACTGCCGTTTGGCGGTATCATTGGAAGAACACATTCATCAGAGCTTATAACACAATCTACAACACATACGTCATCGGTTGAAAAAACCTTTTTTACAAAAGTATGTAATTCTTCCGTATTTTCTGCTTTGAAGCCTGACGCACCAAAAGCCTTTGCCGCGAGAACAAAATCGGTTTTTTTGTTTTGCAGGGTACATGAATATCTGTGGTTATAAAAAATAGACTGCCATTGTTTAACCATTCCCAAGGCGTGATTGTCTATTATGAATACCTTTATCGGTAATTTATATTCAACAGCAGTAGCAAGTTCAATCATATTCATATGAAAACTTCCGTCTCCTGTTATCAGCACAACCTGTTTTTTACCTGTTGAAATTGAAGAACCTATAGCGGCTCCCAAACCGAATCCCATTGTTCCCAGCCCGCCCGATGTAAGCAGTGTACGCGGTTTTACAAAATCATAAAATTGTGTTGTCCACATTTGGTGTTGTCCCACATCGGTAACGATTACTGTATCTTCATTTGTATATTTTTGAATTTCCTCTATTATATTCTTTGGGGTCATAACGTTAGGCTGTGAAATGACTTTTGAAGCTTCAAATTCTTTATATTGCTGTATTTCATTATGCCACAAAGGTCTTTTTTGTTTATCGGCCCCTTCAATAAGCTTTGGAAGTATATATTTTAAATCACCGACCAAACTGTGAGTTGCCTTTATGTTTTTATTTATTTCCGATTGATCTATATCTATATGCAGTATGGGAATATTTGTCGCAAATTTTGATTTATTTCCCGTAGCACGATCCGAAAAACGTGTTCCGCATGCTATAATCAAATCAGAATTCATCATGGAATTTGTAGCGGCATATCGTCCATGCATACCGGTCATTCCAACAAAATTTTCATGTTTTCTCGGAATTGATGTCAATCCCATCATGCTTGTACCCACCGGTGCATCAATTTCTTCAGATAATTTTACTAATTCATTACATGCACCGGAAAGAACAACTCCTCCGCCGGAATATATAAAAGGTCTTTTTGAAAAGTTTATCATTTCAACCGCGCGCTCAATGTCTTCATCTGACGGGAGCGGAGCGGGTAGGGGAGGAACAATGTCTTTTTTTTCAAAATCACATACCGCAAACTGAACATCCTGCGGTATATCGATAAGCACGGGACCGCATCTGCCCGATTTGGCGATTAAAAAGGCTTCACGTATTGTATCTGCAAGATCCTGTACATGTTTTACTATGTAATTATGCTTTGTTAACGGAAGAGTTACGCCCATGATATCAACTTCCTGGAAGCTGTCTTTTCCGAGGGCTGATGTGGAAACGTTTCCGCATATGGCTACCAGCGGTGTTGAGTCAAGAGCAGCCGTTGCAATCCCGGTCACAAGATTTGTTGCCCCCGGGCCTGATGTAGCAATGACAACACCCACTTTACCCGTTGTTCGGGCATAACCATCCGCAGCATGACAGGCACCTTGTTCGTGACAGGCAGTTATATGTTTTATTTTGTCTGTTTTATATAATTCATCATATATTTTCAGTACATTTCCGCCGGGATATCCGAATACTGTATCAACGCCTTGTTCTATTAATGTTTCAATTAATATTTCAGAACCTGTATGCTCCAATTTTCTCATCCTCCGTTTTAATCGAGTAATAAAATACGCAAGAGTTAAAGACAAGTAAAAATCAAATCTGTCTTTTTTCTTGCATATTTCAAGGCTTAAAATTAATAACCGGTTATTCGTTATTATCTGTATTTTCAACTAAATCAACAGAATCGTCACTTATTACAGTATTATCAATATCCATATCGGTAATTTGTATAAGCTTTTCCAAAGTTATATTTGCAATATTTTGTAAAAGATTTTTTTGCAGATCATCATTTCCCGAACCTGCCGTGACCTCAATGTGATAGCCGTTTATATAGTAATGAAGAGTCGGATATGCAATAAAGGCTTCGGCAGGATAATCAAGCTGGATTTCAAAAGAATCAGGACGCATACTTTTACATTCATCATAATATTCTTTTACTTTTTCTTCGCTTTGCAGCCCGTTTTTCTGACGAACCTTAATTTCTACAATATCTTCTTTGCCGATGGGGTCACTTACAAAAACCGCATCAGATACACGTCTTGAGCGTGTTTCATTCATAACCGGGGTATATCCGATAAATGCGGAAAGCTCTTCAACAGTTATAAGCTCGGAAGGATATACAGTATCTTTTGTTTCTATTGTATCATTATTGCCGCATGAGGTTAAAAATACGGATATACAAATAATCAATGGAATTATTTTTTTCATGAGATCAAATATCCTTCCCTTCAAGTTTTATATATTATTTTAATTTTATCAGTTCCTTAGCCTGTTTTACAATGTTTTCGGCAGTTAAACCGTATTCAATAAATAATTCATTTGGTTTTCCTGACTTTCCGAATCTGTCGGTACCTATTATTTTAATCGGTACAGGACAATTTTTACATACAACTTCACAAACGGCGCTTCCGAGGCCGCCCATTATATAGTGTTCTTCACAGGTTACAATGGCGCCTGTTTCTTTTGCTGCCTTTGTGATTATATCTTCGTCAATGGGTTTTATTGTATGAATGTTTATTACACGTGTACAAATACCTTCTTTTGAAAGAATATCTTTCGCCTTTAATGCTTCGGCGACCATAAGTCCGGTTGCAATAATGGTTATGTCATTCCCGTCTGACAATGTAACACCTTTTCCAAGTTCAAATTTATAATCGGCCGGGTTTATATCATCAACGGCCAAACGTGCAAATCTCATGTATACGGGGCCTTTATGATCAATGGCAGCTTTAACTGCAAGCTGTGCTTCAATATCATCGGCAGGGTTAATAATGATCATGTTGGGGAGTGAACGCATAAGTGCAATATCTTCAAGACACTGATGTGTTGCTCCGTCCTCACCGACGGAAATACCTGCATGAGTTGCTCCTATTTTTACATTAAGATTGGGATACGCAATTGAATTTCTGATCTGTTCAAATGCTCTGCCTGCCGCAAACATTGCAAATGATGAGGCAAATACCGTTTTGCCCGTTGAGGCTATACCTGCTGCGACACTCATCATGTTTCCCTCAGCTATACCCATATTTATAAATCTGTCCGGGTATGCTTTTTTAAACATATCGGTTTTAGTTGATTTGGATAAATCCGCATCAAGAACAATTATATTTTTATCAGCCCCGTATGCAACCAATGCAGCGCCGTATGATTCTCTTGTTGCTCTTTTAGCCATTGTATTCTACCTCCAATTTTTCAATTATAGCATCAAGTTCTTTGATTGCTTGTTCATATTGCTCTTTATTCGGAGCAGAACCGTGCCATGCCGGGTTATTTTCCATGAAAGAAACATTTTTACCTTTAATTGAATGCATAATAATCGCAGTCGGTTTTCCTTTTGTGTTTTTGGCTTCTTCAATTGCATTGTACAGTTCATTAAAGTCATGAGCAGAACATGTGATAACATGCCAGCCGAAGGCTTCGAATTTTTTATCAAGAGGAGTGGGATTCATAACTTCTTTTATATCACCGTCGATTTGCAGACCGTTAAAGTCCACAAAAACCGTAAAGTTATCAAGCTTGTAATGAGCGGCAAACATAGCCTGTTCCCATACTTGTCCTTCTTCCGATTCACCGTCTCCGATGATCGAGTAAACTCTGTATGATTTATTGTCAAGCTTTGCGGCAAGAGCCATACCGCCGGCAGCGGAAATGCCTTGACCTAATGAGCCTGTTGACATATCAACACCCGGAACACTCTTCATATCGGGATGACCCTGCAGATAACTGTGTATGTTCCTGAATGTTTTAACATCTTCCGCCGGAAAATAACCACGCTCTGCCAATACCGAATATAAAGCAGGAGCAGTATGGCCTTTTGATAATACAAATCTGTCACGATCCGGATCTTTGGGATTTTTCGGATCTATATTCATAATTTCAAAATATAATAAAGTAAGAACATCCGCGATTGATAATGAACCGCCCGGATGACCCGATCCGGGTGTATATACTGCTGTCAATGCATCTTTCCGAACCTTGTTTGCTATGATCGATAGCTCAAGAACTCTTTTCTTTTCCATGTGTAAACATTCCTTTCTTGTCATGGCTGTAATAGCTTAAAATTTATCAACAGAATTGGCATATGCCAGTTCCATAATTTCTTTTAATCTTTGCATATTGCCGCTTAAATATATATAACCTATTAAGGCCTCAAAGCCTGTTGCACGCCGATAGTCGGTAATATCTGCATTTTTTGGGACAGTAGCTGATTTCGCGTTTCTTCCTCTTCTGAAAACAGATAATTCATCATCGGTTAAAACCGTTTCAACAGCAAGCATTGAATTGCTTTGTGCATGGGCGCTTACATGCGTTATCGAAAGCCTGTGCAGTTTATTCGGGGGCATATCGGTATGTTCTTCAATTATTTTTTCTCTTACAAATAATTCATAAACGCTGTCTCCGATATATGCAAGGACCAAAGGCGAATATTGTGAAGGTTTTATAATACTCATTACTCTTCATAGCTCCATTTAACACCCATCGGTGTATCTTTTAAAATAATATGCATTTCTTTGAGTCTATCTCTTATTTCATCGGCTTTTGCCCAGTTTTTATCTTTCCTTGCGCGGTTACGTTCTTCAATCATTGCCTCAATTTCCGTATTAAGTGAGTTATTTTTGTTTTTGTTGAATAATCCCAGAACATCACCCAATTCTTTTATTGTTGACAAAGCCTTGTCTATTATTGAATGTGCATTTTTCGTATCTGTTGAAAGATAAGTATTTGAAGCATAAACAATATCAAATACAGCTGCAATTGCATCGGCAGTATTTAAGTCATCATCCATTGCATCAATAAACTTCTGCTTGTATTCATCAAGTTTTTGTGAATATTCTTTTTCCCTGTCATTTAAATCTCTTTCTTCACTGTTATCTAACAGAAAATGCAGATTATCGATACAGGTATAAACTCTCTCCACGGCAGACTTTGATTGTTCCATTAATACTTCGGAAAAATTAATCGGATTCCTGTAATGTGACGACAGCATAAAAAATCGGACAATTTCAGGGTCATATTTTTTTATTATATCACGGACTGTAAAGAAATTCCCGAGGGATTTACTCATTTTCTGATTATTGATGTTAATATACCCATTGTGCATCCAATAGTGTGCAAAAGGTTTGTGATTTGCACATTCGCTTTGTGCGATTTCATTTTCATGATGGGGAAAAATCAGATCCTGTCCGCCCGAGTGAATGTCAATTGTTTCACCTAAATATTTATTAGCCATTGCGGAACATTCGATATGCCAGCCCGGACGTCCCATGCCCCAAGGGCTTTCCCATGCCGGTTCTCCTTCTTTTTGCGCTTTCCATAAAGCAAAATCCATTGCGTCTTTCTTGTGCTCGTTGACGTCAATTCTCGCGCCTGCTTCAAGATCCTCCAAAGGCTGTTTTGAAAGTTTTCCGTATTCTCTGAATTTCTTTGTTGAAAAATATACATCACCGTCAACATTATATGCATAGCCGTTTTCTTCCAGTTTTTTTATTATATCTATAATAGCGTCAATATTTTCCGTTGCTTTCGGATGGACGCTTGCTTCATTAATTCCGAGAGCCTTTGCATCTTTAAAATATTCAGCAATAAATTTATCACCCAATTCTTTGACTGTAATACCTTCACGGTTGGCGCGGTTGATCATTTTATCGTCAATATCGGTAAAATTCTGTACAAACTTGACTTTATAACCTGAATATTCAAGATATCGGCGCATTGTGTCAAATATGATAAAAGGACGAGCATTTCCTATATGAAAGTAATCATAAACGGTAGGCCCGCAGGAATACATGGTAACCTCATCTTTATTAATAGGTATGAACTCTTCTTTTTTCCTTGTCAAGGTATTGTATATTTTCATAAAAAGATATCCTTTCTTTATAATATTAATTCACCAAATAATTTTAATCGGTAGTTTTTTCTGTTGTTTCGGATATTTTTTCCATTTCTTTTAATTTTTTTTCGATATTGGCAATATGTACCGAAAGAGTACATAACTGCAAGGATACGGGATCCGGAATTTTAACTTGGTCAAGATCCGAACGATCAACTCTCACTCCTTCGCGTTTTACGATCCGTGCCGGAACACCCACACAGGTCGAATCAGGAGGAACTTCTGATAAAACAACGGCGCCTGCGGCAATTTTTGAATTATCACCTACAGTGAAGGGGCCCAATATTTTTGCACCGCTGCCGACCATAACATTATTGCCCAATGTTGGGTGTCTTTTACCGGTTTCTTTTCCGGTTCCGCCCAAAGTTACACCCTGATATATTGTACAATCATCTCCGATAACGGCAGTTTCCCCGATAACTACACCCATACCGTGGTCTATAAAAAATCTTCTGCCTATTGATGCACCCGGATGTATTTCAATCCCTGTAAAAAATCTTACGGTTTGAGAGATCCATCGTGCCAAAAATTTTATATTATGTCTATAAAGAAAATGAGAAATACGATGCCACATTACGGCGGAAATACCGGGATAGAGAAGAAGCACTTCAATAAAATTTCTGGCTGCCGGATCACGTTCCAAAACAGCTTTAACGTCTTCTCGCAAATGTTTAAATAGCATTAAAATATTCACCCGCTTTCATAATATCACCAAATATGTAAAATATTATATTTCGAAAAAACAACATCATGCGCCGTATTATTTCAGCTTCAGATATTAAAATATCAAATAAAAACCATATTATTTCACATTAAATTATACAACAAATTATAAAAAAAAACAACTTTAATTTATAAATTTTTTTAAAAAAAACAAAATGCATAAAAAAAGCAGTAACTTTAACTGAATTTTATGGCAAGACAAGCAAAACAAATATAAAATATATTTTATTTAAAACAGTACAGATTTTCCGGTATAACAATTTATTACTGCGAACATGTTGTCCCCCGCCGTAATCGGCGGCGGGTTCCATATTTGTGAGCAGTGAGGGTACGATCTCCCACTGCTCACAGTGCAGTAACGTATGGGCGATTCACGAATCACCTGTTTCGCTCTTGTCATAGTTGAATGACGGGACAAATCCTTATTAAATGATTATTTATTTTTGGGAATTGAGGTTTCACGTAAAACAGCGAAAAAATTGAATAATTTTATCAAATAAGGTTGATTTAATCAGAATAAAATGATATAATCATAGGCAATGTGAAGAAATACGATCATAGAAGATTAAAGCACTTTAAAAGTCATTACGGACGAAATTTTTATATTTAAAATGATGGGAGGGATAAAATTGATTAATAAAAATATAATATTGCTTCCGGATACAATATATATAAAAAAAATGAAGAAAAATCAAAATATTATAACCATGAGTGAAGAATATAATATTTATTTTAAAAATATATTGTTACCGTATGATGAAAAATGGGATATTCAAGTAAAATGCAA
Organism: uncultured Clostridia bacterium; assembly: GCA_944392335.1. Taxonomy (GTDB): domain Bacteria; phylum Bacillota; class Clostridia; order UBA1381; family UBA1381; genus RGIG1988. The sequence continues at coordinate 21,385 of CALXWJ010000021.1, read as the reverse complement.
ATATGGGCAAAATTTGGGCGATTGCTGGAGATTGTCCGATTATCTTGAAGATGATAATGAATTTGATTTTGAATTGGTTATTTATAATGAATACGGTGAAAAATTAAATTCAAAAAAAAGCAGGATTGTTATGGTCGACCGATCGGAAAATATACGTACTAAGATAATGTTTATCGGAGACAGCATGACTTATTCTCAAAAATATATTGAACATATTTTTGAAAGTTTAAGAGGTATTGAAACCATAGGCATGAGAAGTCTTAATGCCAATATTAAACAGGAGGGCAGAGGCGGCTGGGCATATGAGCAGTATTTTAATTCCTGGTATGAAGAGTTTGGACTGTCCCCGTTTTTATTTCCCAAAAATATCCGCGGATCGGAATATTACGGCAATAAGGACTTTACTGACAATGCAAATTACAAAGATGCGGTCACATATCAGTATTACGGACATAATTACGGTGAATTGAAAGAGGGACAATATTACACATCGGACAGAAAGCTGTATAGGAAAAACAAAGATAAAGATGAATTGATTTCGGTAAATCCCATATTCGAATTTGATTTCGGTAAATATCTTGAAAGATTTGAACTTGAAAAACCTGAAATAGTATCTCTTTTGATGGGCGCGAACGACTTGCAGATCACGCCGTATGAAGAATCAGAGGAAAGAATAAAAAAATATATAAACAACACTAAAAAAATGATTAACGAGATACATAAAACGGATAAAAACATTAAAATAATCATTAATATGCCGGTTTTGGGAGCGGAACAGTATTGCTGGGGAGCGCAGCTTGGCTGTCAGGGCAGCGAAAAGATGTATCGATTTAATATAATGCATGCTTGTGATGAGATATTGAAAAGCTTTGACAACAGACAGAAAGAAAACATATATGTATCTGCGATGATCGCATGCATTGATCCCATAAACGGATTTCCATACACATATGTAAAGGCAAATAAATATACAGAGGAAATGGTTAAAAAGCAATCAAACTGGGTACATCCGAATTTGTCGGGCTATTGTCAGATGGGGGACGCATTGGCAGGAGTGATTGAATTTATAAGAAAAAATAATGAAACGGAGAGAAAATTATGAAATATTTTGAAACAGCCAACAAAAATATAAAAATCGATAACAATAAGATCTATTTTAAATCGGAAGAAAAGAAAAGTTTTTTTATGGCCGATATAGGCAAATGTGACAAGTTAAAAAACTTTGCATCTGTTTGCAGAGGTGATGTATATTTTCAGCATGTAAAAACAGGAAAAAACATAAGTGAAATCCCGCCCGAAACGCAATGGCTTTTAATAGAATACACCGATAATTCATATTTAATAATTGTTCCTCTGGTAAATGAGCCATATAGATGCGCGATAAGAAGTAAAGATGATAACCTTTACATATATTGTGAAACCGGAGACGAAGCAACAGAAATAGATGAAGCTGTTTTGGCATATTTGGCAGAAGGCGCCAATCCGTATCAAATGATGAGAGAGGCTGCAAAAGAAATTGCCGATTTTCTTCCGGATCTTAGAGTCAGAGATGATAAAACAATACCTGAATTTATAAACTATTTCGGATGGTGTACTTGGGACAGTTTTTACGAAAAGGTAACGGCAGAAGATATTAAAAACGGATTGGAAAGCTTTAAAGAAGGAGGAATCGTGCCGGGGCTTTTGATTCTTGATGATGGATGGCAAAGTGTAGAGCAGATATCACAAGACAGAGGGAAACATCAGTTAACATCATTTAAGGCAAATGAAAAATTTAATAATGACCTTACTCCCACGGTAAAAATGGCAAAAGAGGATTTTGGTGTAAAGATATTCATGGTATGGCATGCCGTTATGGGATACTGGGGCGGAACTTATCCTAAGTCTCCGGAAATGTCCGAATATGATGTAAAATTAAAAACGGAAAATCATTCTGACACAATGTATGAAGTTAATCCTAAATACTGTGAATCTCTGCATTTTCCTTACGGTTTTATAAATCCTAAAAAAGCATTTGATTTTTACAATACATACCATACTTTACTGCGTCACGAGGGTGTGGACGGAGTAAAGGTGGACGTTCAGGCCGCGATCGAAGCGTTGGGTTATGCCGAAGGCGGAAGGGTAGCTGTGGTCAAATCATTCAGAAAAGGTCTTGAAGCATCTGTAAACAGAAACTTTAAGGGAAATCTTATAAACTGTATGTCATGTTCAAACGACCATATTTTAAACACTCTGTCAAGTGTTGTTATGCGTTCGAGCAATGATTTTTTCCCTAATCAACCGCAAAGTCACGGCGTACATATATTCACAAATGCATTTGCAAGCATGTTTATGGGAGAATTTTTAATTTGCGATTGGGATATGTTCCAAACAAAGCATGAATTCGGTAAATTTCATGCGGCGTCCCGTGCTATAAGCGGAAGCCCTGTGTATGTTTCGGACAGAGTCGGAGAACATGATTTTGATGTGATCGAAAAATTGATTATGGCAGATTCCGTGTTGCCGCTTTGTACACGCAATGCTCGTCCGACTGCGGACAGTCTGTTTATTGACAGTGAAAATCGAAATGAAATATTCAAGATATTTAATTACAATAAATATACGGGAGTTATCGGGGCGTTTAATCTTACCTCCGATACTCATCTGTCAAAATCGGTATCACCTTGCGATATTGACGGATATGATAAAGGGGAGTATGCGGTTTATGACGCAAATAATGATAAGCTTATAAAAATGTCATACAATGATACAATTGACTATGATCTTGATCCCATCGATTTTAATATTTATACCGTGACAAAAATAATTGATAAAATTGCGCCTATAGGTTTGACAAATAAATATAACTGCGGCGGAACAATAACCTCCTATGAACGCATTGAAAACAATATTGCACTTACTGTAGGCGATGGAGGGAAACTGTTGATATACAGTGAAAAGAAGCCCGAAAAAGTAATGGTAAACGGTATAATTCATAATTTTGAATATGAATCAGATGTATTAATGATTAACCTTGAAGAAAAACAAATTAACAAAGTTCATATTATCCTATAACATTTATTTTGTGAATTGTTTTTTTAACACATATTGAAAAATATAAAAAAAGAGTGTATAATATATGTATAATTATTCACTTTGCAGACAATTGTATTTTAAGAGGTGACTATCTGTGAAAAATATCGCTATTATACCTAATGAAAGCAAAGACATCGGTCTCGGCGTTACAAAAAACCTTATTGATATTTTAAAAGGCAGAGTCAATACCAAAATGGAAAGCAGATTTATGAAAACCGGATTTGACGTAGAATTTTGCGAAATTGACAAAATTTATGACAATACGGATTTTGTAATTGTTTTGGGAGGCGACGGCACTATTTTAGGGGTAGCCGAACCATGCGGGAAAAAAAATATTCCGATACTCGGAATAAATCTCGGCACGGTAGGTTTTATGGCAGAAGTCAAAGTCGAAGATATCAAGACCGCAATTAATTCTTTGCTTGACGGTAATTATAAAATTGAAAAACGTATGATGATGAAAGTCACCGTTATAAAAGGGGGAAGAAACAGCGGAGAATATCATGCTTTAAATGATGCGGTGATATCAAAAAAAGAATCTTCAATGATAGGTATACAAATACATTCACAGGGGGAAAAAATCAATGAATATAAGGCTGACGGGCTGATTATTTCCACCCCGACAGGCTCTACCGGGTATTCCTTATCGGCAGGAGGACCGGTTGCCGATCCGACAATGGAACTTTTTATCGCGTCTCCGATTTGCGCGCATATGCTCCATGCAAGACCCGCACTCATGCCAAGCAATAAAGAAATTTTACTTACTCCTGCAGATAAAACATCCTTCAGTGCAGCTTTAAGCGTAGACGGAGATACAAAAGAGCATTTATCGGCTGAAGATAAGGTCCTTATAAATAAATCTCAATATTATGTAAGCATCGCAAAGATAGGTAATCAATCATTTTATGATGTATTGATTGATAAATTAAAATAAAATTTATAGGAAATGCCAGAAAGGGAATAACAATGCGCCAAAAAAGACAGGAACAAATATTACAAATAATATCAGAAAATGATATAAAAACACAGGAACAGTTAACTGAAGCATTACGTGCTTTAGGTTATATCACTACCCAGGCAACGGTTTCAAGAGATATAAAAGAACTCGGTCTTATAAAAATATCTTCAAAAGACGGCGGTTATAAATATGCCGCGAAACCGTCTTCGACGATAGAACAAAAACACATTGAAATCTTTTCGGACGCGGTTATAAATATTTCCTATGCATTGCATACAGTTGTTATTAGGACATATCCCGGTATGGCGCAGGCCGTTTGCGCTTCATGCGACATACTTGTAGGGAATAAAATATTGGGATCAGTAGCCGGTGATGATACGATATTGATAATAACACAATCGGAAGCCGCCGCCGGCGATATGTATACGGAGCTAAAAAAAATATTTAAGATGTAAATTTTATAAAAATAAAATATGTGAAGAAGGGTCGGTATGCTTTACAATCTTGATATAAAAAATGTTGCTGTTATCGAAGATATCAGCTTTGCCCCCGGTGACGGCATGACTGTATTGACCGGTGAAACAGGTGCAGGAAAATCAATTATCATTGATTCTGTAAATCTTATTTTGGGAGCAAGAGTCAATAAATCTTTGCTGAGATACGGAAGTGATAAAGCAGTTGTATCAGCAATGTTTTCCGTGAATGACAAAATAAGAGAAATATTAGAACGAAACGGCATTGCCGCGGAAGATGACAGTTTTGTTATCACCAGAGAGATCACCTCGGATGGGAGAAATATTGCCAGGATCAACGGCAGTATGGTTCAATTGTCTCTTTTGCGTGATTTATCACATTTATTGATCGATATACACGGGCAGCATGACAATCAAGCTCTTCTTACTCCTTCCAAACATATTGATTTTCTCGATTCATATGCGGGAAACGGTTCGATCTTTGATGAGTATATTGACTTATATAATACATTAAAAAAAGACGAGAATGAATTAAAAAAATTATCACAGGATGAACAGGAAAGACTGTCAAAAATTGATCTGCTTGAATATCAAATAAACGAATTGTCAAAGGCTGACCTTGTTTTGGGCGAAGAAGAAGAACTTGAAGATGAAAGCGTATTGATAACCAATGCGGAAAAAATTACCGAAAATATCAATGATGCATATCAATTTCTGTATGAATCTCAATACAGTGCATATGATAATATAAGCAACGCCCTTTCAAAGCTTTCGGCAATAAGCGGATATGATGATCAGCTTTTGCAGCTGTATTCAAGGTTAAGTGATGCTTCATACGCAATCGAAGATATTTCTCACGAAATAAAAGACTATTCTTCAAAAACAGAATTCGATCCCGGGCGTCTTGAAGAAGTTTCATCGCGTCTTGATTTAATAAAAAAACTAAAAAGAAAGTATGGCGGAAGTGTTGAAAGTTGTATATCGTATTTAAAAGAAGCCCGTGAAGAATTGGACAGCCTTCAAAATTCGGATGAAAAACGGGAACAACTCTCAAAAAAAATCGAAAAGACATATATAAAAATATCGGCGGTAGGTGAAAAACTTACGCAATCCAGAAAAAAGGCTGCACAAGAGCTTGCAAAAAAAATAGAAAAAAATTTGCATGAACTGGACATGGAAAAGGCACAATTCGGTGTTGAAATAACAAGAGCAAAGGAATATACCAATAAGGGTATTGACAATGTTGAATTTGTTTTTACTGCCAATCCGGGACAGCCAATGAAATCATTGGCATCCATTGCATCGGGCGGTGAGCTCTCAAGGGTAATGCTTGCGATGAAAACTGTTCTTGCGGATTCGGATACCGTTGATACCCTGATATTTGATGAAATAGATACGGGCGTTTCGGGCAGTGCCGCTTCAAAAATCGCAAAAAAACTCGCACTTTTGGGCAAGAGTAAACAAGTAATATGTATCAGCCATCAGCCGCAGCTTGCAGCTGAAAGTAAAAACCATTTTAAAATAACAAAAAATATTTCAAAAAACAATACACGGACCGAAATCAAAAAACTTAATAAAGAAGAAAGAATAAATGAGCTTGCAAGGATCATTGACGGTAATGACATAACCGAAACATCCATTTTACATGCAAGAGAAATGTTGGAAAGGGGATTTTACGGTGCATGCAAAGGGAACAGTCACTCAGATTAACGGTAATAAAGCATTAATTATCGTTGATCGGCCAACAACGTGCGGCGGATCATGTGCAAATTGTTCCGGAAATTGTACAATAACAAATAACAGTATCGAAGCAGAAAATCCGTTGGGTGCAAAAGTAGGAGATTATGTTGTAATTGAAACAGAAACCAAGTCTGTGCTTTTTTCGGCTTTTTTGGTATATATTCTTCCAGTCATTTTTCTGTGTCTGGGATATTTTATTGCGGAGTATATGGGGCTTGAAGAGGCCGGATCAATGATTTGCGGATTTATTTTGTTTATATTCACTTTCTTATGTCTTCATTTATATGATAAAAAAAGAAAAAAATCAATAAACAGCAAAATAATTGAAATAATATAAACAGATAAGCCCTTATTGAATAAATTTGTAGGAATATTCGGAGGAAAAAATGCAATATTCATTAATATTACTAAAGCAGGTTATAATAATGTTTGCGATAATCTGTATAGGGATATGCTGCTATAAAACAAAGCTTATACCGAAAGAGGGGGGAAAATATTTTTCCTCTCTTTTGCTTAAAATCGTATCACCCATTTTTATTTTCACATCATATCAGACCGAGTTTTCACAAACTCTGTTAAAAGGCCTTTTCGCGTCTTTTTTGCTGAGTGTGCTTTCTCATCTTTTAATGATAATCATTTCCAACATTCTTATTAGGAAAAATGAAAAAAATGAATACAGGATAGAGCGATTTTCGTCGGTGTATTCAAACTGCGGATTTATGGGGATTCCGTTGGCAGAAGGTGTGTTTGGCCCGGAAGGCGTTTTATATGCCACGGCATATGTTACGGTATTTAATTTTCTTGCATGGTCGCACGGCCTTGCAACCATAAAAGACGGATTCTCAAAAAAAGAATTATTAAATGTTATTAAATCACCTGTTATTATTTCAATAACGATCGGTGTTGTGTTTTACATATTAAATATACGTCTGCCTGAGATAATTGAAAAACCATTGGAGTATATAGGTTCTATGAATACTCCGCTTGCAATGATCGTTTCGGGTATAACTATTGCTCAAAGCAATTTTATTAAAATAATAAAAAACAAAAGAGTTTTTCTGATCACTTTTTTCAGACTGATCCTTATTCCGATTATAATAATACCGCTGATGAGCTTTATACCGGCAAACAGGATTGCATATATGACCGTTATGCTTTCGGTATGCTCACCAACGGCGACCATCGGTATTTTATTTGCAATAGAGCATGATAAAAACGCTGTATATGCGTCCGAAATATTTGCGGCATCAACCGTACTCTCAGCAGTGACAATGCCAATTATGCTCTCATATATTTCACTTTTCAGTTGATTTTTTTTAAATCGGGAAGTGTTGGAGTCACATATATTGTATTATAATTATCATATATCACCATCCCGGGTTTTGCTCCGTTTGGCTTCCTGACATTTTTTACTGTTGTATAATCGACCGGTACGTTTGAAGAATCACGTCCTTTTGAATAATAAGCTGCAAGAATAGCAGCTTCTTTTATTGTTGAATCGGGCACTTCTTTATTGACACCTAGCTTTATTATGGTATGGGAACCGTGAATTTTTTTTGTGTGGAACCATATATCCTGCGAATTTGCATATTTTAATGTAAGATAGTCATTTTGAGTATTGTTTTTTCCGACATAAATATCAAATCCGTCACTGCTGATATAATGATACGGTTTTGAAGTGTTTTGAAGCTTTTGTTTTTTGTTTACACTCTTTCTTTTCATGTATCCCAATTCCGACAATTCATTCCTTATCGCATTCAAATCAGATTCTGATTGGGCATTTTGAGTCAAGACAAGGGTGGACTCAAGATACTGCAAATCATCAAATGCCGCCTCAAATTGTTTTGCGGCTTCTATTTCAGCATTTTTTGCTTTTTGATATAATTTGTAATAACGCTGTGCATTTTGTGAAGGGGTAAAGCTTGGGTTTAAATCGATGGAAATATCTGAAAGAGCTTCGTCATAATAGTTTTCCAATATAACATTTTTCTCCCCTTGTTTGATTTTGTATATATTTGCCGTCAATAAATCCCCTTTGATCTTATACATGTCTTTATTTTTAGCTTCATCCACCGTTTTTTTGAGTATTGAGATCTTTTTTGAAATACGGTCTATATTTGTATTCAAAAGATGTACCAGATCAGAGCTTTTTTGTTTCATTCGCTCATAGCTGTCACGGTCTTTAAAAAACACATCAAGCAATTCGTTCAAATTATCATAATAAATGATAGATGCGGCAGATGAATATTGCTTTATTTCAAAAATAGAAAATTCTATTATTTTCCCTGTTGTATTATCGATAATTATACAAGGTTTGATCGGGTAGTTTTTTATTTTTCTGACTTCATCTATTATTTTATCCTTCATGCTCTGTGTAAGAAGCGAACAGTCACAATTTTTACCTATCGCCTTTGATACAGCTTCACGGGCTGCTAAAGGACATATACCCGAAACAGAATTCATTATGACCTTATCAGGTGTTATACCCTCTTTTGAAAAGTCAAAAATATCCGCGGGGATATTTTCGGATAATATAGGCGTTTTATCTTGGGCGGGAGGGGTAGTGTATGAGAGCCCGGGTAAAACTTGTCTTTTAGAGCTTATTGAAAAATCAATATGTTTAATGCTGTCAATAATTTTAAAATCGGCGGTAGTGAGTATAATGTTTGAATGTCTGCCCATTATTTCGCAGAACAGATATTTTCTGGTTAGATCACCCAGTTCGTCATATGAATCAATATCAATTCTGATTATTCTTTCATATTCTATCCGCGAAATACCGATAAGGCGCCCGGTTTGCAGATGTTTTCTTAAAAGCATGCAAAACATCGGCGCTTTTTTGGGGTTTTCTTTTTGTATGGACGTAAGATGCATCCTCGGCTGTGCGGCATTTGCTGAGATAACAAGCCTGTACGTATCCGTATATGTTTTAAATATGAGTATTATTTCATCTTTTTCGGGTTGATGTACTTTTTCGATTCTTCCTCCGCTGAGCTTATCGTTTAATTCTTTTACCAATTGGTGTATGGTTAAGGTGTCGAATGCCATTTTGGTTCCTCCGTATTTTACAATATGTAATTTGTTCTGCAATAAAAAGCAAAGCCGTATGACAGTATTTTAAGCCAATGTAAATAAATATTATTATTTAAAAAAATGTTTTGTAATATTATACCATATTTATAAAAAATTTACAAGAATATTGTAAATTTAATTGAAAAGAAGAAAAATATATGCTATAATTAAAAAAAATTACGGAGGAATGGATATGGAATGGTTTAATAAAGCAAAATTGGGGATTTTTATGCATTGGGGAATATATGCCGTAAAAGGTGTTGGCGAATCATGGTCTTTTTATAAGGGGGAAGTCCCTTATGATGAATATATGGATCAATTAAACGGTTTTACAGCCGCAAATTATGATCCGGAAAAATGGGCGGAATTATTTAAAAAATGCGGCGCAAAATATGCTGTTTTGACAAGTAAACATCACGACGGAGTTGCTTTGTGGGATACAAAAGCAAGCCATTTAAATGTTGTTGAGAAAACACCTGCCAAAAGAGATCTGATCGCGCCGTATTGTGAAGCAATGCGTAATGCGGGTATTAAGGTCGGATTGTATTTTTCACATCTTGATTGGAATCACAAAGACTATGCCGCCATTCATCCTCATTCAGACGAGTGGTGGGCAACAAATAAATATACTTCACCTGCCGAAAATGAGCCGGATGACCTTGAAAAATGGGAAAGATTTTTAAAATTCCATAAAGAACAGCTTACAGAACTTTTAACAAAGTTCGGAAAAATCGATTTATTGTGGTTTGATGGGACATGGGAGAGAACCGAAGAACAATGGAAATTCAAAGAGATGCGGGAATACATAAAAAAATTGAGTCCCGATACGATCGTGAACGAAAGAATAGGCAGCTACGGTGATTACAAATGTCCCGAACAGGGAGTGCCGACAGTTGCGCCGGATGGCCCGTGGGAATTATGTATAACATTGAATGACAGCTGGGGATATGTTGAAAATGATAACAATTACAAGTCGTTAAGGCAAATTGTAAGGATATTTACGGAATGTATCTCGGGCGGAGGAAATATGCTTTTGGATATCGGCCCGAAAGCTGACGGAACAATAGATGAGCGGGACGAAAAATGTTTATTGCAGCTCGGCGAATGGATTGAACCGGTAAAGGAAGCAATTTATGATACAAAAAGAGGATTGCCGGCAGGACACTTTTTGGGTTCTTCAACAATTTCTGAGGATAATAAAAACGTATATCTTTTTTATTATGATCTGCCTATTGATGAAATATGCGTAAAAGGAATAAGAAATGATATAAAAAAGATAACCGTTTTACAAAATAATACAGAGCTTGAGTATTATAAACTCGGCGGTTTTGCGGAGGTACCGGGGATGCTTTGGATCAAACTTCCGCAGCAAGTATGCAATAAGGTTTGTACGGTCATAAAAATAGAGCTTGACGGCGAACTGGATCTATATGTCGGAGAAGGCGGAGGAATCAAAGCATAATTTATAATTTCCTACACGTTTTGTAAATCTGAAAGTACAATAAAATTAAGATGTGCCCCGTTTTATTTTGTGGAAGAAGTACAGCCCTTTGCCAAAAATATTGAATGGGAGAATCTGCCCCTTATTGAATTAAATATGATAAAGATAATATAAAATGGAGGTAGGCAAAATGTCAAAAATCGAAATAAAACTTGATTATTGTGATGGGAATGAATATGTTTTGTTTCCCGCTTGCGCATATAACGGGAATAAATTCAAGGTATTAAAAAAAGAATATCCTCCGATGTTTTTACCCGAAGAGGCAAACGTGGATCAGGAAATAACAATCACTGATGTTCCTCGATTGGAAAAAGACGGAAGCGGAAAGATTCAGGTAACCACCGGTGATGTGGCAACTCCATGTGTAGGTATATTTCACAGTCAAAAACAAAAAGCTGTTTTAGTGTATACCATACAGGAGATAGAAGGAAAAAATCTGGGATTGGCATATGAAAAAGGTAAAATAGAAATCAGTTATCCGGCGTATCGAGAAGAAATTTACCGTTGGCCCCATATGAAGAAAAATACAGACCCGTATATAGACATTAATGCTGAAATACCTTATAAGAAGATAGAATTCAGCTGTAAAAGCATGGAAGAATTTTATAATGTTTATTTTAAAAACAGAAATATAATGAAAATGGATAACATGAGAGCTAAAACTTTAAGTTTTACCGAACAATTCCAAATACAAAAAAATAAATATAATTCTATGAACTGGACAGGAAAATATTATGCAGTCGATACAGACGGATCATGGCAACCGGGATGGGTTGGAGGTGCTATATCCAGTTATCCTTTAATGAAATTAGGCGGTAAAACAGAAAAAGAACGTGCAATAAAAACTTTGGAATATTTGTTTGATAATCAATCACCGAGCGGTTTATTTTACGGAAGAAGTAATCATATTAATGATGGATTCAAAACACCGGGAACAACAAACTGGGTTTTGGTACGAAAATCAGCTGATTGCCTCTATTTCATTTTTAAACATTTTAATCTAATGAATAATATTCCTCAACATTTTATTACCGGAACAAAAAAATTAGCTGAACGTTTTGTAGCCCTTTGGGAACAATATGGACAATTCGGACAATTTGTTGATTGTAATTCGGGGGAAATAGTTGCAGGAGGTTCTACCAGCGGTGCAATAACACCGGCAGGTCTGGTTTCGGCATATAAGTATTTCGGCGATGAAAGATATTTAAAAGTCGCGAAAGAAAGTGCGCAGGCAATGTATGAAAAAGATGCCTTAAATGGCTATACTACAGGAGGCCCGGGAGAAATTTTACAATGTCCCGACAGCGAAAGCGCATTTGGACTTTTAGAAAGCGTGGTTGTTCTGTATGAGGCCACAAAAGATAAGAAATGGCTTGATTATGCTGAATTTATGGCGCATTTTTGCAGCAGCTGGGTGGTAAGTTATAATTATAGCTTTCCTTTGGGAAGTGAATTCAACAGATTGGATATGAAAACTGTCGGATGTGTTTTTGCCAATGTTCAAAACAAGCATGCAGCTCCCGGAATATGCACACTGTCGGGCGATAGTTTATATAAGCTTTATCAGTGGACAAAAAATGAATTATATAAAGAATTATATGATGATATCACATTAACCATAGCGCAATATATGTCTACAGAAAAACGTCCGATATATTCATGGGATGTACCTAAGGATGCCAGCTTGTTAAATGATGATACAATAAGAGTAAAGGGCGAAAAATTGCCGCAGGGTTTTATTTGTGAACGTGTTAATATGTCCGATTGGGAAAGCTCACGGTGTGTCGGAGGCGTATTTAACGGAAGCTGTTGGTGTGAAGTCAGCAATTTGTTAGTGTTGGCTGACAGAATGGTTTAAATATCGTGTAAAGTTACAAGGATAGTGAATTTTAATTCTTGAATACCGATTAACTTATAGTATCATATTAATTATTTGAATACATTTTATAGTTTTATAAAATGAGAATTTTCTCAAAATAAATTATATATCGGTAATAGGATAAATTTTATAAAATTTATTATAAAATTACTTGACATCAATAAAATAAAAATATAAAATATATAGGATACATTACACTAACGGTATATAGTGATATTCAAAGTTATATGCTTTTTATGGATAAATGTACCGAAAAATCGAAAGGAATGGAAATACTAATGTTGATTACTCAGGCACCTAAGGGAACAGAGGATTTATTGCCAAATGACAGTTATAAATGGCATTATCTTGAAAGAAATTTTAAAAAAGTATGCGATTGCTTCGGATATAAAGAAATAAGATTTCCAACCTTTGAACATACAGAGCTTTTTGAACGCGGTGTAGGTGATACAACCGATGTTGTACAAAAGCAGATGTATACCTTTAACGACAAAGGAGGGAGGAGTATTACTCTTCGCCCGGAAGGAACATCTTCTGTTTGCAGAAGCTTTCTGCAAAATAATTTATATGCAGAACCTATGCCGATCAAGACATATTATGATATACCGTGTTTCAGATATGAAAATAAACAAAAAGGAAGATTGAGAGAATTTCATCAGTTTGGTGTTGAGGTTTTTGGTGCAAAAGGTCCATCCATCGATGCAGAAGTGGTAAGTTTAGCTTTAACTTTTTTACAAAATTGCGGGCTTAATGATATGTCTGTAAATATTAACAGTATCGGATGCCCGTCGTGCCGTACAAAATACAAGGAAATATTAAAAGATTATTTAAGACCTAATCTTGATAAACTTTGTTCAACATGCAATGACAGATTTGAAAGGAATCCTTTGAGGATTCTTGATTGTAAATCGGAAATATGTCATGGTATTGCAAAAGGCGCACCGAGTTTATTGGATTATATATGTGATGACTGCCGTGAACATTTTGAAGGATTTAAAAAACAGCTTGATTGTCTCGGAATAGATTATAAAATCGATAAGGGAATAGTAAGAGGCCTTGACTATTATACCAAAACTGTTTTTGAGATTATCAGCGGTTCGTTCACAGTTTGCGGCGGCGGAAGATATGACGGACTGATCGAAGAATTAGGAGGAGATCCGACGCCGGGTATCGGTTTTGGTCTTGGAATAGAGAGATTGCTAATAAGGCTTGAGGATTTGGGTGTGGAGATACCAAATGATGAATTACTTGATTTATATGTAATTGCATTAGGGGAAAAGGCAAGTGATTTTACCTATAAGCTGACCTATGATCTGCGAAAAAATGGCATTAAAGTTGATATAGATCATATGTCGAGAAGTTTAAAATCCCAAATGAAATATGCCGATAAGTTAAATTGCAAATATACTGCCGTATTTGGAGATAACGAAATTGAAAAAGGTACCGTAAATGTAAAAAATATGAAAACCGGACAACAGACAGAAGTTAAAATCGACGATTTATGTGAATTTTTTAAGGGAGATAATAAATAATGGAAACGATAAAAGGATTTAAACGAACACACAGATGCGGTGAATTAAGCGAAAACAACATAGGACAAGAAGTTATTGTGATGGGTTGGACACAAACATACAGACAGCTTGGCGCTTTAACATTCATTGATTTGAGAGATATATCGGGTATAGTGCAGTTATCATTTTCGGAGGATATATCAAAGGAAGCTTTTGATAAAGCTCAAAAAGTGAGAAACGAATATGTCCTTGCTGCCAAAGGTACTGTAGTTATGCGTTCTGCGGTCAATGATAAGATCAAAACAGGTAAAATCGAGATACAAGTCACAGAACTCAGAATACTTGACGAAGCTCAAACTCCTCCTATAGCAATTGAAGAAAATTCAAATGTAAAGGATGAAGTACGTTTAAAATACAGATATCTGGATTTAAGACGCCCGGATGTTCAGAAAAATTTAATCACAAGGCACAAAATCGCGCAAATTGCAAGAGCTTTCTATTCAGAAAACAATTTTTTGGAAATAGAGACACCTATGTTAACAAAAAGCACTCCGGAAGGAGCAAGGGACTATTTGGTTCCGAGCCGTGTGCATCCGGGTAAATTTTATGCTCTTCCGCAGTCACCGCAGCTTTATAAGCAGCTTCTTATGGTTGCCGGAATGGACAGATATTTTCAAATTGTAAAATGTTTCAGAGATGAAGATTTGAGAGCGGACAGACAGCCTGAATTTACACAAATAGACCTGGAAATGTCTTTTGTTGAAGAAGATGATGTAATGTCTGTCAATGAGAAATTTATTAAAAAGCTATTTAAAGAAATAAGAGGGATTGATATAGAAATTCCTTTACGAAGAATACCATGGAAAACAGCAATGGAAAAGTACGGCTCCGATAAGCCGGATACAAGATTTGATTTATTATTGCAGGATATTTCCGATATTGTTAAGAACTGCGGATTTAAAGTGTTTTCGGGCGCCGTTGAATCAGGCGGCAGTGTAAGAGGCATAAATATAAAAGGCGGCGGCGAAAAATTCTCCAGAAAAGAAATTGATGCATTGGGAGAATTTATTAAATCCTATCGTGCAAAAGGGCTTGCATGGCTGAACGTAGGAGAAACAGAGCACAGATCATCTTTTGCAAAGTTTTTAACCGAAGATGAGGTAAACGCAATAATTAATGCTATGGACGGAAAACCCGGAGACTTATTGGTTTTTGTTGCAGACAAAAACAGTGTTGTATTTGATTCATTAGGTGCATTACGTGTTCACGTTGCAAAAAAATTGGGATTAATTAAAGATGGAACCTATGATTTACTCTGGGTAACCGAATTTCCTTTGTTAGAGTTTAATGAAGATGAAAACCGATTCCAGGCTATGCATCATCCATTTACTGCTCCTATGGATGAAGATATACAATATCTTGATTCCGATCCGGGAAGAGTCAGAGCAAAAGCATACGACATAGTTATAAACGGATGTGAAGCCGGAGGTGGAAGCATAAGAATATATAATTCCGCACTGCAGCAAAAAATGTTTGAAACTTTGGGATTTTCAGATGAAGATGCATGGGAAAGATTTGGATTTTTACTTGAAGGCCTAAAATACGGCACACCGCCTCATGGCGGTATGGCGTATGGTCTTGACCGCTTGGTTATGTTATTGACAGGCTGTGATAATATTAAAGATGTTATAGCATTCCCTAAAGTTCAGAATGCTTCAGAACTTATGTCAAATGCTCCGGATGTTGTAGAACAAAAACAACTTGATGAGCTGTTTTTAAAATTATCTGAAGATATAAAAGAGTAATTACAGTTAAAATAAACAGTTAAGGAATGTCGATTTGCGGGATTCCTTTTCTATTATCATTTATCTCATTTTGTGCATATTATAAAATGAGGTGATAAATATATGAGAATGGGACTATGCAGAAGGAATATTATAGCCTATAGGCACAGACATATTGTTTATAAAATATATTTTTACATAGTATTTATTTTAACTTTCCTGATGTTCGTATTTATGTTCACAAAAATGCATTCTGCCTTTTTGAAACTTTTTACGCCGTATGCTGTAAATATAGGTTCTGATTCAATTAATTTTACCGTTGCAGATTATTTTGAAAAAAATAATTATGAATACAGTGATTTTATCACCCTGTCATATAATGACAACAATGAGATTTCATCGGTACAGGCAAATTCAGCTTTAATGAATAAAGTTAAGGCTGATTTGTCAATATATTTACAGGAGCAGATTATCGATCTTAAAACAACGGAGCTGTCAATGCCGCTTGGAAATATATTTGATAATATTATTTTTCATGGTATTGGCCCTAAAATAAAAATCAAAGTTTATGCAACGGATATTACCGATTTGAATTTTAACGACAGTTTTGAATCCGCAGGTATTAATCAGGTCAGGCATAAAATATTTATAGATGCTTATGTAACAATATCAATACATTGTGCGTCAATGACAAAATCGGAGGTAATACATGATATTATACCAGTAGCTGAAACGGTTATAGTAGGTCAGGTGCCAAAATATTACAGTACCAATGAAGGATTTGGTATATTACCGACGGAAAGTGAGGAATAAAATTGGAAGAAGCAAAGAAGAGAATAGGGGAACTGACAGAATTACTCAATTATCATGCAAAAAAATATTACGTTGATGATGAGCCGGAGATAAGTGATTTTGAATACGACCGGCTTTTGCGTGAATTGGAAAACCTCGAAAAAGAATATCCGCAATTTGCATCTGATGTTTCACCTACCAAACGGGTAGGAGGGGCTGTATTATCCAAATTTGAAACAGTTGTACACAATGTCAGAATGGAGAGCTTACAGGATGCTTTTGATGAAAATGAAATATATGAATTTGATAAAAGGGTCGCCTCTGTTATAAGTGATTACACTTACGTTGTGGAACATAAAATAGATGGTTTATCTGTGAGCTTGGAATATGAAAACGGAATATTTAAACGTGGTTCCACCAGAGGAGACGGCGATGTGGGGGAGGATGTTACCGAGAATTTAAAAACAATAAGATCGATCCCGCTGAAACTAAAATCTCCTATACCATATCTTGAGGTACGCGGCGAAGTATTCATGTCACGAAATAATTTTAATGAATTAAATAAGTTAAGAGATGCTATGGAAGAGCCTTTGTTTGCAAATCCGAGAAATGCGGCAGCCGGATCACTGCGTCAATTGGATCCCAAAATTACAGCATCAAGGAATTTGGATATATTTGTGTTTAACATCCAACAGATAAACGGAAAAGAAATAAACACGCATTTAGATGGATTGAATTTCCTAAGAGAAGAAGGATTTAAGGTTATATTAAATGATAAAGAATACAGCGACATAAAAAGTGCGTATGAGCGTGTACTTGCAATAGGCGAAGAACGCGGCGAGTTATATTTTGATATTGACGGCGCTGTTATAAAGGTAAATAGCTTTACACAGAGAGAACAGCTCGGCTCTACCTCAAAATATCCAAAATGGGCAATCGCATATAAATTTCCGGCAGAACGGCAAAAAACAAAAATTGAAAACATTACTGTCCAGGTCGGAAGAACAGGCGTTCTTACACCGCTTGCTTTTTTGACGCCTGTTCGTGTTGCCGGTTCTCTTGTTTCACGTGCAACACTTCATAATATGGACTATATAGAAGAAAAAGATATAAAAATAGGGGATACTGTTATAATACAAAAAGCAGGGGATATAATTCCTGAAGTGGTAGAAGTCGTAAAAGAGGAAAGAAGCGGAAATGAAACTGAATTTCATATGCCGAAATATTGTCTTGAATGCGGTTCTCTTATTATACGTGAGGAAGGTGAAGCTGCATATCGGTGTACGGGATCGAATTGTCCTGCGCAAAGATTAAGAAATATAATTCATTTTGTGTCGAAAAACGCAATGGATATAGACGGATTGGGACCATCTATCATTGAACAAATGATTGACAAAAAAATTATAGAAACAGCTGCGGATCTATATTTTCTTAAAAAAGAAGATATCGTAAACATGGATAAAATGGGTGAGAAGTCGGCTGAAAATTTACTCAATGCAATAGAAAACTCTAAAGCAAATCCGCTTTACAGATTAATATATGCGTTAGGAATAAGACATATAGGAGAAAAAGCTGCAAAAATATTGGCGAAGGAATATAAGTCACTTGATAAATTAATTACTGTAAAGTCTGATGAATTGACAAAAATTGACGATATCGGATCTGTAATGGCAGATAGCTTTACAGAATATTTCACACAACAACAAAATCTTGATTTTATTGACAAGCTGAAAAAGGCAGGTGTGAATACTGTCGATGACGAGGAAGAAGAAACAGTGCAAAAGCTTGATGGTAAAATTTTTGTGTTGACCGGAACACTTGAACATTATACAAGAAATGAAGCAACCGAAATAATAGAAAAAATGGGCGGCAAAACGTCTTCCAGTGTATCGAAAAAGACAGATTTTGTTGTAGCCGGAAAAGAAGCGGGAAGCAAGCTGAATAAAGCAAACAGTTTGGGTATTCCTGTTATCACGGAAGATGAATTTATTGATATGGTTAAAGGGTGATTTTTATGATTTATGACATTGCAAAAAGTTTAAGCAGTGAATTGACGCAAATACGCAGACAGCTGCATAAAATACCTGAGCTTGAATTTGAAGAATATGAAACGAGTAAATATATTAAATCGTGTTTGGACAAGCTTGGGATCGAATATGAAACAATGCTCGAAACCGGGATAGTTGCATTAATCAAAGGTAAGAAAGGGACCGGAAAGACAATATTAATAAGGGCAGATATTGACGGCTTGCCTCTCGAAGAAAAAAACAATATCGATTATAGATCCATACATTACGGGAAAATGCATGCTTGCGGACATGATGCACATATAACATGTTTACTTGGTTTATGTATGATTTTAAAAAAAATGGACTATGATTTTTGCGGAAATATAAAAGCAGTATTTCAACCGGCAGAAGAGGGACAAGGCGGGGCACTTCCCATGATTGAAAACGGCGTGATGAAAAATCCGGATGTAAATGCCGCGCTTGCTTTACATGTGGAACCTTTGTGCAGTGTCGGAACTTTACAATATAAAGATGGCTCGATTATGGCATCACCGGATGATTTTAAAATCATTATCAAAGGATCCGGCGGACATGGAGCATGTGCAAAAAATTGTATTAATCCAATTTACGCATCATCTGAATTGATTTTAAAAATCAAAAACATGGTTGAATACAATTTTGATAATGAATCACAATGCGTTGTTTCGGTATGCACTGTAAACGGCGGAAGCTTTAATAATATAATTCCGGATGAAGTTGAAATTACCGGAACAGCGCGTTCTCTTGATAATGAAATACGTACAAAAATAGAATCTTTATTATTACAATATACACGTGAAATATGTGATAAAAATAATTGCAGATACGAATTTAAATTTAATAAATCATATCCCCCGGTAATAAATGATAAAAATATGAATAATATTGTTATTAAGGCTGCAAAAAACATTCCCGGCTTTGATAAAATAACAAAACTTGAAACCGCTTCAATGACAGGAGATGATTTTTCATATTTTGCACAAATTGTGCCGTCATCGTATTTTAAACTGGGTGTAGGAAATTCTGAAATAAACAAACCATTGCATAGTTCTGAATTTAATATTGATGAAAACAGTTTATACTTGGGTGCTGCGATTTTATGTGAGACGGCAATAAATTATCTTGAAAGTTAACCATAATATAATTATGTAAACTTATATTGTATATGATACCAAATTTACCTGATAAAAAGATAAAAAATGTAATAGTTGATTTCAGAATGTCAAAAACATCAAAGAATACTCTGTCAAAACTTGATATAAATATTATTCCTACATTAAAATTAAATACACTATACAATGCAGTCTGTGCACACCCCGATATGCAGATACATCAATTGGATGAAAAATGCTTTGTATGCGAACCAACTTTATATGAGTATTATAAGTCTAAATTAATAAATGCATCAGTTTTAAAAGGAAAAACAACGCTTACAAGCAAATATCCTTATGATATTGCATATAATGCAGTAAGAGTGGGGAAGTGTGTTTTCCATAATTTAAAATATACGGATTTGTCTATTATTGAATATTATAAGTCGCATGGTGTTAAATTAATTAATGTAAAACAGGGATATTCAAAATGTTCAGTTTGTATTTTAAATGAACATGCAATTATTACTTCTGATAAAATAATAGCTGATACGGCCGAAAAAAATAATATTGATGCTTTATTTTATGAATCAAAAGAAATTAGACTTTTTGAGCTTTCGTATGGATTTATAGGCGGAATTTGCGGCAAAATAGCTCCTGATGTGCTGGCTGTGAACGGCAATATAGAATTTTTATCAAATTCATATAAAGTTATTGATTTCTGCAATAAATATAAAATCAAGATATTAAATTTGTCAAATGAAGTGCCGCAAGATATTGGAAGTATAATACCTGTTTCGTTTTAGAACATATGTTCGAGGAAGATATAATTTTAAAATAAAATGAGGAGTGATATATGTGTCCGGTTTGAAAAAGGTAAAAAACAACAGTGCAGATGACAGGGATTACAGTGA
This sequence comes from uncultured Clostridia bacterium, assembly GCA_944392335.1. Taxonomy (GTDB): domain Bacteria; phylum Bacillota; class Clostridia; order UBA1381; family UBA1381; genus RGIG1988. The sequence continues at coordinate 544 of CALXWJ010000021.1, read as the reverse complement.
GTTAATTGATTATTTAACTTTATATGTAAATATGCAGGAGGCTTTGATTGATTGTGCTATAATCAGCGTCATCAATAACAACTATACGATATCGGATTCCTGCGGTAAGGTCATATTCACATTTATAGAATACGATGATACACTTATTGATATGTTGGTAATGCTTGCGCCGAAAAGATTGAAAATATGTAATCCGTTGGATTTTAAAAATAAAGAATTAATAAAAACAATAATAGGAATATTTAAAGAACGTGTGGAAATAAATTATAGCATAGTGCCTGATGTGATTTAAATTAGAATGAATAAGATATTATAAAATAATAATACTAAAAAGATCATGTAAAAAATATTTACCTTAAACCGAGTCTGTGAAAGTTTTTCTGTAAAAGTTGAAAATAAAGGTCTTCTATGATAAAAAGGCTCTATAATAAATGTTGGGGTAACCAAATAGAGTTCGAAAAAAAATTTTAATAAATTTTAAAAAAAGTAGAGCATATTTGGTAAAAATCCGTTAAAATGGAATTAGCAAGAAACCATGAACGGA
>CALXWJ010000020.1 GCA_944392335.1 uncultured Clostridia bacterium | reverse complement strand
GAGAACGTCGTATCGCTGGTGCCGCTGGTGATACTTTGTGCCACCGCCCATTCCACAGGGGCGGCATAGTAGGCGTCTGCACTCACATCGGCAAAGGCGGTTCCGCCTGGCGCTGCGTTCCCCGTTCCTTCAAAGATAGCGTAGGTCGCGCGTCCATCCGTCCCATCGCCTTTTGCAAAGGCGTAGTAGCCGCCGTAAGTTTCATTTTCATGTATATCTGGCTGCAGCGGCTGTCCGGACTTATCGCGGAACAGGCCAATGATTTCCCGGATCTTATCCTCTTCCATGCCATCAATGCGTATCGCGTTGAAGTAGGTTCCTTCGTTGTTCACCTCAATGCTCCCGCCCGTCAGGCTGTACATGCCGTCCAGCGTTGTCCCCGTATGGCCCATGGAAAAACCGCTCGCCTTGATACTGCCGCTTTCCATCGTCAGCCCCCAGCAGGAAAAACTGTCTTCTACGGTGAGGGCCACGTCCCGGAAAATGACTTTATCCAGCAGGACGCTTTCGCAGGCAAGTGTACCAGAACCGCTGAAGGTAACAGTTTTTCTTTGGGAATCCCTAATGGAAAAACCACCGCCGTATATAATATTGATGTATCCAACCTTACTTTCCGTCCCGTCCTGCACCACAAAGGTAAAATCCTTTTCCGGGTTATTCAGCTGGATTTGATCCATTTTTACGCCGTATTCTGTTTCGCCAGCGGTGCTCTGAATGCCGCTTAATGTCATGGTGTAGTTCCCGTCATAGCTCCATCCATCCCCGGAGGATGGCTCGTCAAACGAGTAGAAGTTTTCCGCCAGATAAAACCCAACTTGTCGCGGCCCGTATGGGTCGTCTGCCATGGCCGGCAAAGTGAAGCCCACACATAAAGCCAGCGCTAAAAGGAAAGATAGTACTTGCTTCTTCATCATAAAACCCCCTATAATTGATTTGCTTATTTATCCATTTAAGAAAACTGCCGGTAGAGGAAGGTGAGGATTTCCCCGCGGGTACATTCCCGGTCAGGCGTAAAAGTAGTTTCACTGGTGCCGCTGGTAATGCCCTCTTTGACCGCCCAGACAGCGGCGTTCGCAAACCAGTTCCCGGCAGGCACATCTACAAAGCCGGTGCTGCCGGCCACGCTGGGCATCCCGGCCAGCCGGTACAGGAACGTGACCGCCTGTGCCCGCGTGACCGTCTCGTTTGGGCTAAAGGTAGTGTTGCTCGTGCCGCTGGTCACGCCTGTTTCCACCGCCCATTGGACTGCCCAGCGGGCGTCGCGGTTGGATATGGAGTCAGAGATGTCGGTAAAAGGATTGTTGTCAATGTCGGCAGGCTGCGGGGAGCCGGAAAGCTTCCAGAGATATTCGACAATCTCCTGCCGTGTACAGCCCTTTTCTACGCCCAGCGGGCCGGAGATATCCATACCATCCCCTTCCAGCTGTTGGCAGGTGGCCCAGGCTACGGCGTCATAGTAGAAAGCGCTCTCTTTGACATCGGAGTAGTAAAGGGGCTTGCCAAGAAAACTGCTGGTGACGTTTACCCGGCATTGGGCACTGGCCTCACCAGTCCGACTTTCAACATAGATATTCGCATAACCGTCTGCAACAGCAGTTACCCGGCCGTTTTGATCCACTGTGGCAACGGAAGGATCCTCGCTGCGCCAAGTGACATCCTGCGGCGCGGTGCGGGGCTGTACATACGACAGAAGCCGCACCTTCTCCGTGGGCATCAGCTCCACATAATAAGCGGATAAATTAATGTCCATTGGTATTGGGCCGACCGTTTCGTCATAGACCGTTATGGTGCCGAAAACGCTGTAATATTTCCCGTTCACAGGCTCGGCGGTTATTGCCTTAAAGGTGGTTGTGCCCGGGGATATGCCGGTAATCTTACAACTGTTTCCGCTGCCGGAGATGGTGGCAACGGAAGGGTCGACAATTTCCCAGACAATCGGGTATTCGGGCGCGCCCTGCGGCCGGAAGTATACGGTAGTGTAAAGATTTTCGCCCACCTCGACGGAATACCCGCCCTCCAGATCAGCCAGCACCAGGCTCTCTAGTTCGACGCTCTGTTCCACAGTCACGGCCACTTCGGTGCTGTAGCCGGAAAAGCCCAGCGTCAGGGTCGCATTGCCCGCGCCTGCCGCAATCACACAGACCCCGCCGTTTTCCATGGTGAGAGCTGCCACGCTTTCGTCGCTGGTGCGGATGATGTCGGGTACCACAGGGGTGTCGCCGTTGCAGACATAAACGACAACCTTCTCGCCGGTTTCCATATGCAATTTCGTCTCGCTTAGCTGAAGGTCAATGTACTGCTCTGCTGTCTCGATGGAAAAGAAGAAACTTTCCTGCCCGGAAGACAGGGCTGCCTCCGGCGTGCCGGCCGCAGCGGTGAAGTCCTGCACCCAGTAGGCGTGCCCCGCCCGGTCGCGGACGCAGGCAATACCGACGGATGCGTATTTTTCATTCATCATGTTGGTGTAATGGCCGGGCGAATCATACCAACTTTGGGTCACGGCCGCAGGGGTAGCATTGCCGCCGGGGTCACGTAGGATATTCTCCGCCATGTCCTGTTTTTCATAAGTGGTGCCGGACGGCCGTGCGGTGTCAAAGCCCTGCCCGTCTGGCCGGGTATGGCTAAAGGATATGGCACATTCGGCTGCACGCCGCACCGCCATTTCCATCATGGCCGCATCCATCACCAATTCCCCAATGCCCGCTTCCCGGCGAAGCGCATTGAGCTCTTCCAGTGCTTCATAGGCGGCGGAGTAGTCCACCTCTAAATCCACTTTCACCGTAACGGTGGAGTCGGCCCATGCAGGGGCGGTCAGCCCCAGGCATAAGACCAGCGTTAAAAGCAGAGACGCAATCCGTTGTTTCATAAAAATCCCCCCATTTTATTTTTCCTAAGTTGCTCTTAAAGCAAAAACACAACAAGGCCTACGCATAAATCGAACGTAAGCATGGCGTGTTCTTTAATCTTTTTAGCAACGCCAAAAAGGACGAAAAGACAACTATATATGCAAAAATATCGCACAAGTTCATAGCGTTGCCAACCCCTTACTGCATAAAATTGTAAAAAAATTATATCACAAAAATCCGATTTTGTCAAATTTGCAGGCAGGCTTCCTAGCTATTTTGTTTTTTCAAAATCCCCCTATTATTTTATAAAGAAGGTTGCCAAAACAGAATTTTCTGCACTCCTTATATGAGATCGGAAAAATGCAACAAAATCTCATTTTCAAACCGGATATTAAATAGAGGGCCATCAAAGTTTCTTTCAAAAAAGGGTTTGGGACTATCCCAAAAATCAAATCAATTTCGTGCGGGTGTAGCCACACTCGCTTTGCTTGCTGTTCTTCCAAAATGGCAAGCAAGGCAAAATTGATTTTTCGCGAATGGGTACTCATTCGCTTTGCTTGCTATTCTCTGAAATTATGTTTTTACAAAGAAAGGACGGATAAGATTGGATAAGAAAAACAAAGGCAATCAGTATATTTCAATTTACGAAATCGGCATCACAACATACGAAGTTGAAACATCATTTTCAGGTACGGAAACGCTGAACAATAAAATCATGCGTTTAATGCTTGCCGAAAAAATAAAATCAAAAGGGGCTGACAATTCGGAAGAAACGCGTTACAATAATGGTACACACTCTGTTTTGTCGGGCGACAAAAAGGAGGAATTTGAATGAATCAGCCCGACGCAATCACTGCTCTCTATTGCAGGCTTTCACAAGAGGACGCACTCGACGGCGACAGCAACAGTATCATCAATCAAAAAGCAATCTTAAATAAATATGCGGAGGATAATCAATACCCAAATCCCCAATTTTATATTGACGACGGTTGGTCCGGTACGAATTTTGAACGACCTTCGTTCAAAGAAATGATAAAAGATATTGAAGACGGAAAAGTTAAAACCGTTATTGTAAAGGATATGTCAAGGCTTGGGCGCGATTATCTGAAAGTAGGTTATTTTTCAGAGATTTTCTTCCCCGACAATGACGTCCGCTTAATCGCAATCAATGACGGCGTTGACAGCTTCAAGGGCGATAATGATTTTACTCCCTTCAGAAATTTATTTAATGATTTTTATGCAAAGGACACATCGAAAAAAATCCGCGCGGTGTTCAAGTCAAAGGGAATGGCCGGCGAACATCTGAGCGAACCGCCGTATGGTTATATGAAAAATCCTGAAAATAAAAAGCAATGGATTATTGACAAGCCTGCGGCTGAGGTTGTGAGAAAAATTTATGACTTATGTATTGACGGAAAAGGCCCTACACAGATAGCAAAGATTTTGAGAAAAGAAAAGGTGCTAACGATAAAATCACACTATGCACAAGTCAAAGGCAAGCCGTTACCCGACGAACCGTATCGTTGGAGTGAGCAATCTGTGGTACATATTTTAGAGGAAATGGACTACATAGGCTGTACGGTAAATTTCAAAACCTATACAAAGTCGTATAAACTTAAAAAGATATTGGAAAATCCAAAGGAAAATTGGGCAATTTTCTATGATACACAAGAGCCGATTGTTTCAAAAGAACAATGGGAACGGGTGCAGGAACTACGGAAAAATAAACGTCGAAACACGAAAACCAATAAGCAAGGCTTGTTTTCGGGATTGATATTCTGCGCCAACTGCGGGAGCAAATTGCACTTTGCAACCTGCAAGCGGTTTGACAGCACACAAGACCATTATCGCTGTTCGCAATACAAGGGCAACACAGGGAGCTGTACCGTCCATTTCATCCGTGAGGAAACCTTGAAGAAAATCGTGTTGAATCAAATTTTTCAGATTACGGCAATGTTATATGATAATGCGGACGAGTTTTTCAACCTTGTGGCAAGACAGCAGTTAGCTGAGCAGGAAAAAGAGATACAAAACAAGAAAAAGCAAATGGCAAAAATTCAAAAGCGGATTGTGGAATTGGACAAGATTTTCAAGCGCATTTATGAGGACGATATAACGGGCGCAATCTCACATGAGCGGTTTTTGAAATTGTCTGCTGAATATGAAACGGAACAGAATGACCTGCAGAAACAAGTGGATGAATTTCAGAAAGAAACAGCAGATTTTGACAGGCAGCAGAGTGGCTTTCATCAGTTCCGGCAAATTGTGCAGAAGTATGTAGGCATTACAGAACTAACGCCTACGATTGTCAATGAGTTTGTTAAAAAAATCATCGTTCACGCACCTGATAAATCCAGCGGACACAGAGTACAGAAGATACAAATTATGTTTAACTTTATCGGCGAATTTGTCCCGCAGGACGAGTTTATCCCCGATAAAAAAGAAATTCCGCAGGAATATCTCTAATCCTGCGGAATTTACTTCCTTATGAACCGACGCCTTTCGGTGAGCATTATTTGTTTTTTTAACATTTAATAATGGCTTGTTATATCATTCTGTAAGGGCAAACAAAACAGGCGGTTTTCGGATTGCCTCTGCGGCGGCGTGCGGCAACATGTGCGCAGTTATTTTTTTACAGCGACCGTGACCCCGTCGCCCAACGGGAGTATCACCGTTTTTAATTCATCTCTTTGCATCTGTGCCTGGATAAATCTTCTTAAACGCTTTACAATTGTTATTTTCCTTCGTATAACATGATCATCGTCAGCCGTCATCCCTTTATAAAGAACATTATCCGAGATCAGCAGACCGCCCTTTCTTAAAAGGCGTATGCAGTCATTCATCATATATATATAATGTGCTTTGGGGCCGTCCAAAAAAATAATATCATATTCCGACGTCAGGGTAGGAACGACTTCTTTTGCGTCATTGTTGATAACATGAATGGTATCGGATAACCCTGCCTTTTCAATATTTTTTCTTGCTTCCTGCGCCATATCGGCATCCCATTCTATTGTTGTTATGCTTCCGTCCTGTGCAAGTCCTTCCGACATCAATATTGCAGAATACCCGATCGCGCATCCCACCTCCAAAATCCTTACAGGACGTTTGATCCAGACGAGCACCGACAGCAGCTGTGCGGTTTCAGGCTGAACGATCGGAATGGAATTTTCTTTCGCATATTCTTCAAGCTCTGCCAAAATACCCTTTCTGGGTGGTATTTCCCTTCTTATATATTCTGTTATATATGGATAAACTATTGCGTCCTTATCATATTCTACCATTTATTACCTCTCCGATAGCCTCTGTAACTTTTTTTTCGGCTTCATCCAGCTCACATCCGGTTATTGACGCCCCTGCTGCCATTACATGACCTCCGCCGCCGAATTTCTTTGCGATCTCACTCACATTATACCTGCCGTTTGAACGAAAGCTTATTTTTATTTTTTCCGGAGTTTTTCTTAAAGAAACTGCAATCTCGGTACCTTCAATACATCGTGGGATATTAACGATATCCCCGATATCCTTTTCACTCATGCCGTATTTTTCAAATTCATCCTGATCTACCGACACCATACTGACCCGGCCGCCAAAGCAGCTTTTTATGTTTTTCATAATATCTGCTTTTAATTTTACTGCATTAATTGTTTCCGTATCAAACAGTTTTCTGCACAATTTTGCATGATCGATACCTGTTTTCATTAATTTTGAAATGATCATTACCGTTTTGGGTGTCACGCAGTTGTATTTTAAGCATCCCGTATCCCCCATGATCGCCGAGTACAGATATTCCGCGATTTTCTGTGTTATTTCAACATTCATTTCGGCAAACAGATCGTAAATCATCTCGCCGGTTGAAGAAATATCGCCGTTTACACGGTTTTCATCGGCATACATGGTATTTGTATAATGATGGTCTATATTTATTGTCTTTTTTGCGTTTTTTACCAACGCGATCCTCTTCCCCAGCCGCAGTTCATCAGCCGAATCAAGACATATTACAAGGTCATACACATTATCCGAATAACTCTCATCAAAAATAACATAATTTTTTTCAAAAAAACTGATCTTATGTTCTACCGGTCCGCTGACAAAATATACCGCGTTTTTTCCTTTATTTTTAAGCATTTCAAGCATGGCAAGAGAGCTGCATAGTGCATCGCAGTCTTCGTCTATATGTGCGATTACGGCGATATTGTCCGATTCCTCAATTATTTTTGCAATTTTATCCATTTTTATTACCCTTACTATTTATATCATTTATCATTTGATTTATTTTTGAGCCGTGTTCGATGGAATGATCCAATTCAAACTGAAATTCAGGAGTATATCTGAGCTGCAGCCTGTGTCCGATTTCTCTTCTTATAAAACCGGCCGCGCTTTTTAACCCCTGCAGTGCATTCTTTTGAGTCTCCTCGTCGCCGAATACGCTGATATATGCTTTCGCATGACTCAGATCATTCGTTACGTTTACAGCAACAACGCTTGTAATCATGGGAATTCTTGTGTCTTTGAGTTCCCTGATTATCTGCGCCAGCTCGCGCATTACTTCTTCATTTATTTTATTAATTCTGTCTTTTGCCATTTTTTCCCTTTCTTATTAACCTTTTTTTTATACTTTGTATTCTTTGTCAGAAATCACCTTTATAACATTATCCTTTAAAACAATCTTTTTTGATATCCTTTTATTATTTTTTTATACTTATCGTCATCATCAGTTTTGTCACAATATGCCGTATAATATGTTTTCATGACTTCGCTGTGGCTTTCGCACATATATGAATTTCTTATAAACAACATGAATTCATTATCGGGCGGATCGTCTATGTTGAATTTTCTTATATAGTCTCTCGCCCAGCCGTTCATATACATGCTGCACCATGCATTCCATAACTTTTCATAAAGAGGTCTGTTGTTTATGATCTGTGATATCTCCTCCAGATATTCCATAAAAATTTTATTTTCATCAGAGCTCATAAGTCTCATATATTCGCCCTCAAGCCCAAAGGTATATGGAATAATATTCAACTCCGCATTTTCATCGGAAATAACAAATTCCGCCATATAGCCTGTATTCCACAGAGTATCCTTCATTGTGTGGTCTGATGCTGCCATGTAAAAATTACCTGTTCCGTAACAGATCGGAACATTATTATATACTTCATACCCCACCGGACAGTGAGAATGTGATACCGCTACCGCAGACGCCCCCGCATCCGCAAAGCCTCTGCATATTTTTATCAATCCCGGTCTCGGGAACGGACAATGCTCACATCCGCCGTGTATGTATACTATAACAGCATCAGCCTTTTTTCTTGCTTGCCTTATAAGTTTGGAATTTTCATAAATATCCAGCCCCGCCGTGCCGGGCGTATCTTCCTTTGCATATCCGAACTCATGCTCGGCAAAATTCAAAAAAGCTATTGTTTTATTGTTTTTTTCAAGATACAATATCTTGTTTGCATCCTCTTTATTTTTTCCCGCACCTATTACATACATACCTGATTTTTTTATATGCTCCATTGATAAGAGCATATTTTCGGCGCCCTGATCAAAGGAATGATTATTCGCGTAAGCGCATATATTAAATCCGAATTGTTTAATCAGTTCTACAGACTGCAGGGAGGATCTTAACGCCGGACCCGACTTATTGATTGGCGACTCATCATCGGTAAAAACCGTCTCCGCATTTACCATGGATATATCGGACTTTATGATCCTTTTTCTCAGTTCTGCCGCAAGCTCCCGTGCTTTATCGATATCTGTATAGTTTTCGCTGTTTTCTCTTACACAGAAATCCCCGGCGACCAATATGCTGACATCGCTCATCTTTTTCATCTCCCCGGATGTTTTTATTTTTTATGTATATCCCAGAAGTCCATGAAATTTTTCCAATCAAAAGGAGTAATTGAATGTTCGCCGTTTTTCATGTGATATCCGATGCTTCCTTCATGATATGAACAATTGACTTTCGGCCTTTCGTCATCCATGACAACTCCCTTTTTATTATATAATCCATAAACACAGCCGGCTTCAACGCATGATTTGAATTCACTTGCCGGATCTGCCCATGAATCATCCTCAGAGCTTGATACATACAACAGTCTCGGAGCAATAAGAGCCAAGAGCATATGCTGATCCACCGGTAAAAACTCTTCTTTATCATTAAAATCCCGGAATTTTTCACAAAACCAATCGGTAATGTTTATATCCTTTATATGCTCTCCTGTCTTACCCCTTAACATTGCCGCACCCATACATCCCGAATTGTTGGATATGACAAAGCTGAAGCGCTGATCCTGTGCTCCGCACCAAAGAGCCGTTTTGCCTCCTCTGGAATGACCTGCTACGGCGATATTTTTTGTGTCTATCGATTTGTCGGTTTGCAGATAGTCCATAACACGCTGCGCGCCCCAAGCCCATGCAGAAATTGTTGCCCATGAATTTCTTCTGCGTTTTTCATTTTTCGGCATAAGACTGAATACTCCGTCCCTGTACCCCGATTTATGTTCCCAATCCGGATAAATTTTTTCGGTAGGCATTACAACAGCACCGTATCCGCGGCTTGTAATATCCTCTGCCGGAACACATCTATAATTCAGTTCCTTTTCAAAATCCGCTTCATTACTCTCAAATTCATGCATTATATACACGAATACCGGAACAGGCTTATCGGATTCCGGCAAAAACATTTTGAACTTAAATTCAAAATCCCCGCGGAATAATCTTATTTCTTTATACAAAATATTTTTATCCCGGTAATTATGCACTGCTGTCAGTTCTTCGGCGTCCAATTCTTCCGGACACCAAGAATCCCTTACCCCGTAAACATAATTTGAAAATAAAGACAATATCTCATCCCTTCTGAATTTTTCCCATTCCTCAGTATCTGATATGGCCGTACCGCTTATGGTTTTTAAAATTTCATAATTATTCATAATTCTTCTCCGTTCATCCTTTTAAAATAAATATTGAATATCATAAGCAATTTCAATAAGGGCTTGTCACATCTTAGGCGAGGACAAGATCGAAACAGGCGGTTCGTGAATCGCCACTACGGTACCGTGATGCAATCAGCGGGGGATTGTACTCTCACTGATTACAAATATGAAACCCGCCGCCGATAACGGCGGAGGACAACATGTGCGCAGTTATTATATCACAAATCGATTGTTTTGATAAGTTCTACCTTTCGATCTCTTCCATTACATAACATTCGATAATGTCCCCTTCTTTTATATCGTTAAAGTTTGCAAGACCGATACCGCATTCAAATCCGTCGCTTACTTCCTTGGCGTCATCCTTGAATCTCTTAAGACTGTCCACCGTACCTTCGTAAACGACAATACCGTCTCTTACAAGCCTTACCTGCGCGTTTCTCGTGATCTTGCCGTCTGTTACATAAGAACCTGCGATCGTACCCACTCCGGAAACCTTAAATGTCTGTCTTACTTCCGCGTGACCTATAACGGCCTCCTTAAATTCAGGATCGAGCATACCCTTCATTGCCGCTTCAATTTCTTCGATGGCCTGATATATTACCCTGTATAAGCGTATGTCTACCTCATGCAATGAAGCGGCCGCCGCTGCTCCCGCATCAGGCCTTACATTAAATCCGACAATGATCGCGTTTGAAGCATTTGCAAGCATAACATCCGATTCGTTGATCGCCCCGACGCCGCCGTGAATTGCCTTTACACGCACCTCATCATTTGATAATTTTTCCAAAGATTGTTTAACTGCCTCAACAGAGCCCTGCACATCCGCTTTGATAATAACATTTAACTCTTTCATGTTACCCTCGTCGATCTGTGAAAACAGATTGTCAAGAGATACCTTTACGGTCGAATTAAATCTTGTTTCTTTCTGCTCCTGTTTTCTGCTTTGTGCAACTTCACGGGCAAGCTTTTCATCCTTAACAACTCTGACAATATCTCCGCCCGAAGGTGCCTCCGATAAACCGAGTATCTCAACAGGCGTGGAAGGTCCCGCTGTCTTTACCCGTCTCCCCTTATCATTTATCATGGCACGGACGTGACCTACGGCTGTACCTGCGATCACAATATCCCCAATATTCAATGTTCCGTCCTGAACAAGAACGGTTGCTATAGGTCCTCTGCCCTTATCTATCTGAGCTTCGATAACAGTGCCCTTTGCCGGCTTATTCGGGTTGGCTTTTAATTCCTTCATATCGGCAATGAGAAGTACCATTTCAAGCAAGCTGTCAATATTTATCCTTTTCTTTGCAGAAATTTCAACACAAACAGTGTCTCCGCCCCATTCCTCCGGAACAAGATCATATTCTACAAGCATCTGCTTGACTCTTTCCACGTTTGCGTTCTCTTTATCGATCTTATTTATTGCAACAACAATGGTAACATTCGCTGCCTTTGCATGATTTATAGCCTCAACCGTCTGCGGCATAATACCGTCGTCTGCGGCAACAACAAGGATCGCGACATCGGTCACCTGTGCGCCTCTTGCACGCATGGTAGTAAACGCTTCATGTCCCGGGGTATCCAAAAAGGTGATATCCCTGTCATTCAACCGTACTGTATAGGCGCCTATATGCTGAGTAATACCTCCCGCTTCCGTGTCTATCACCGATGTATTTCTGATAGCGTCCAGCAAAGAGGTCTTACCGTGGTCAACGTGTCCCATAACAACAACTACCGGCGGACGCGGAACAAGGCTTGAGGGATCGTCCTCTTCTTCCTCAAATAATATATCTTCTTTTGTCAATACGATTTCTTTTTTGACTTCAACGCCAAAATCATCCGCAATCAGCACCGCCGTATCAAAATCGATCGATTGATTAAGCGTTGCCATAACTCCCAGCATCATGAGCTTTTTGACGATCTCAGCAGCAGACTTACCTAGCTTTTGAGCAAGCTCGGCAACAGTAATGGTCTCCGGAATTTCAATAGATGTGGGGCCTTCCTTCTTTTTGACCTCAACAGTTTTTTTGGAATCGTTCTTTTCTTTTTCGGTGAAATTTATATTCTTTTCATTTCTGTTTTTCTTCTTTTTCTTGCTTCGTCCGCCCGCCATATCGCGCATATCCTCCGAAACAAGGTTTTCAAGCCTTTCTCTCGATTCGATCTTTTCCAATTCAACGGTAGAGGTTCTTGTATCCACATATCTGACGCTTTGAGTATCGTCGGCCACCGAAATTTTTTCTTCATCATTGCCTTCAAACTTTAATTCTATCTTTTCGGCTCTTTGCTTTTGCGGCGCATGTTTTTTAAACTCAGGTTTCTTCTTCGCTTTTTCCTTAGCGTTTTTGTCCCGGATGTCATTTTCCTTTTTGATTTCGGTCGGCTCTTCCTTTTTGGCCTCTTCTTTTTTGGCTTCTTCCTTTTTTGTTTCTTTCTTTTTTATTTCCTTTTTCTGTGTTTTTTCTTCAATTTCTTTTTTGTCCGGTTTTTTGTCTTTATCTGATTCCGCCCGAGCAGCTTTATTGTCAGCCAAAGCATTTTCCTTTTTCTTTACGGGTGCTTTTAAAATGGGAGCGTCTCCCATATCATGCTCTTTGGTATATATATCCATAAGTATACCCAAATGTTCTTCGTCAAGATAAGAAGCCCCTGATTTCACCGTAACTCCAATACCTGCAAGCTTTTCTATAACATCTTTGGGTGTAACCTTTAAGTCTTTAGCAAATTCCTGAACTTTAATGTTCGATTGTGCCATATTATTCACCATTCCTTCCTGTTTCCAATTCGGCGTACTTATTCAATACAGCGTCCGCAAAATTCTTATCATTTACAGAAACTACCGCTCTGACTCCTTGTGCACCTATTGCAGAGCCAAGCGCATACATATCGGCATATTCAATATATTTAACGGAATAATGTCTGCAAGCGTCTATAATAGCTTTTTTCCCGGTATCAGATATATCCTTTGCGATAATGATCAATTTTGATCTGCCGGATCTTATATCCCTTTCACATACAAACGCACCGCTCGTTACCTTTCCGGCATTTTTTGCCAGTCCTGTCATGGATAAAATTTTATCTTGCAGCATATTCTTTTATCTCCTCGTAAATTTGATCCGAAATATTTTTCCTGAGTATTTTAGAAAAGATCTTTTTTCTTTTCGCTTTTTCCGCACACTCAGAGCTTCTGCATATATATATGCCTCTTTTCAATATATTCTGTTTTTCATCTATGATCAGCTGTGTCCCTTCGGGAATAAGCCTTATCAGCTCATTTTTATCTATCATACTCCGACAGACAACACACATTCTCTGCGGTATATGCTTTGACATATCTATCATTCCTCTGTTTCTTCAGCATCTTCTGTAATTTCTTCTTTTTGGTCTCCGGGTTTGATTATGTCTATTTTCCAGCCTGTCAGTTTCGCTGCAAGACGTACGTTCTGTCCTCCCGCGCCGATCGCCAGCGACTGCTGATTTTCAGGCACAGTGACCACCGCCATTTTTTCGGGCTCATTTATTTCAACATTAAGTACACTTGCAGGGCTTAAGCTCGCCGTTATCAATTCAACAGGATCATTGCTCCATTTTACAATATCAATCTTTTCCCCTCTTAATTCATCGCTTATCTGATTGACTCTTATACCGTTCTTTCCTATACATGCTCCCTGTGCATCTACATTCGGGTCATTTGAGTATACGGCAATTTTTGTCCTTGATCCCGCTTCTCTTGCAATACTCTTGATCTCAACCAGACCTGATGCGATCTCGGGAACTTCTCTTATAAATAACTTCTTTACAAGATTGGGATGTGTTCTTGATACAACGACCTGTGTACCCTTATTCCCGCCTCTTACCTCACTTACATAAACCATGATCCTCATATTTGGTGCGTAATGCCGTTTGGGCGGCTGTTCACTTTTCGGTATCTCATCACCGGGAAGAAGGGCCTCCACAGTCTCCGTTCCGTCATCCTTTTCGATCTCCACTTCTACAAATACCCTGTTATCGTCATCCATACGGCGTATTCTTCCCGGGATTATATCATTTAATATCTTTGTGGAATTTGTGTATACCTGTTCGCGCTCCGCTTCACGGATTTTCTGTGTTACCACCTGTTTTGCATTCATTGCGGCGACCCTTCCGAAATTTCTCGGCGTCACTTCAATATCAACGATATCCCCCACCTGATATTCTCCGCTTAATTTTTTCGCATCCTCCACAGATATATATAATTGTTCCGTTCCCGGCTCCACCTTTTCCGCTACCTCTTTTTGCGCAAACACCTTGTATTGACCTGTCGTTTTGTCAATGCTGACCCTGACATTCTGTGCGGAATTGAAATTCCTTTTATACGCGGTTATAAGCGCCGTTTCCAGTGCGTTTAACAGGAAATCGATATCTATATTCTTTTCGGCGCACAGATCGTTTAATGCCGAAAGAAGCTCCGCTGCTTCATCAAAGTCACCCTTTTTCTTTCTCCTTGATTTTGTTTCGCTCATTTTATTATCTTTCCTTTCCGAATTATTGTTTTTATTCTATCGGTATTTCTATATTCTGAAATATAGCTTAATGTAAACAGCCTGCGCGACTGGGATCTTTATTTGTCTTCCCTCTGTTTCAACAGTTACGGTGTTATCCTCATATCCTGTGAGGATCGCTTCAAATTCCTTCAAGCCGTCTATCGTTTTATAAAGCTTGATCTCAACCCTGCGGCCTATATAATGCTTAAATTCCCGTTCGGTTTTCAATACCCTGTCAACTCCGGGCGAGGACACTTCAAGAACATATGGTCCCTTTATCATATCAAGCTTATCAAAGGTTTCTTCAAAGGCTCTGCTGAATTTTTCACACTCATCAAGCCCAGCACCGTTCCCGGAGTCAATATAGATCCTCAGAACTTTGTCCTTGCCTTCTTTTTTAAATTCAGCATCCACGACGCTGAGATTCAATTTGTCCGCCGTTTCATCGGCGATCTCAAACACTTTATTTTCTATCGAGCCGGCCATATATTACTCCTTTCCTTTCTTTTCAACGATTTATGGTAATAACGCCAACGCCGTGCAAATGCTCGGTGTATGGATCTGTCAAACTTCATGTTTTACGCAAATAAGCCAAAATTCACACACATAATACACGATGTTTCTTAACAATACGAAAGAGTGGGTTACTACCCACTCTTTCGCCTGATCCTTGTCATCTTTTATATTCTATCATAATTTTAATAAAATTACAAGTATTTTTTTCAAAAAAATCCATAAATTATAATTTTTTTCAATTAATTGTTACTTATTGCATTAACTGCCAAGGATTTTTCCTGTGTTTTATTCAATTTTCACATATCGCATATAACAAGGTCCATCAAGGCATTTTTAAATATTTCTTTGCCACATATGCTCCCTTCGGTACTGTCCTGGGGGCATTTTGTACTTTTTTAAAAATATTTTATAAAACCATGATATGTTGTCAAAGCCGCACTCATAACAAATATCGGTGATAGATAAATTGCTTGAAAGCAGCATGTTCGCGCAATGATTCAATCTCAAGTCGCATATGAGATCGGTGGGGGTCGTGTTATAATATCTTCTCAGGCATCTTGATATGTGCTCTCTGCTTTTTCCTGATATTTCATACATTCTTTCGATCCCCGATATAAAATTCTGCGGTTTTTTCATCTTTTCATATGTGACCTCCAGCCAAAGAGGAATGTCGGTTCTTAACGGCTTGTAATTCAAAAAAAATGTTGTAAACAGGTCGAGCAGCAATTTTTTGAATTTTATCCTTACAAGCGGGATATCCTCCGTATTTATAAGCTCGGACAAAGAAAAATATACTTTGTTTTTTTCCGATTCGGTAAGAAGCACGGCCGGCGGACGCTCAAGCCCCAAAAGAAAACCGGGATCGAAATTTTCCCCCAGAAAATCACACATTGAATCAAATTCGCTTTTTTTAAATGCAAGATTGATAAAATCAAATTTTTCATTGTTTTTTCTTATGTATTCATGGCAGTCAAAATCACGGATAAACAAAAGATTTCCCGGGGTTAAAATATGTTCGGTATCATTTACTATATGTCTTGCATCGCCTTTTAACATCAGAAATATTTCATAATAATTGTGATAATGCGGTACAAACCTTTCCGTATCGCTTTTTATGTATCTGCAAAGAAATCCCGTTTTCCCGTTCACATGATATATCTCATCAAGCATTTTACTCTTCACCACTACCACCTCAATATCACAATACCATAAAAAACAAGTCATGTCAACAGATGAAATAAAAAAACATCTAATATATAATATCAATAAATCAACGCAAAAAGCTATTTTAAACGAAAGGAAATGAATGTCATGGATTTTATACAAGAAAAAATAAGGGTAATAACACAAACCTTAAAAGAGCATATTTCAGAGCCCGTTATCGAATTGGACTGCGAATATATCCATGTTCCCGAATACAAAACTTCAAATACGCCTCCCGACATAAATGCGGGATGGAAAAAATATAAAAAGGATACCATACTGAAAGGTCTTGATGAGCATCACTGGTTTCACTTCAGGATTCCGGCAACAAAAAAGAAGCCGGGAAAAGAGTTGAGAATTTCGGTTTTCACCGGCAGAGAGGGTAATTGGGACGCAAGCAACCCGCAGGGCGTTATATTTTTAAACGGGATCACAACACAGGGGCTTGATGTAAATCACACATGGCTTCCGATAGAATATGATAAAGAGTATGACGCCTATATCTATTTTTATTCTTCCATGACAGACAATTCCGAATACAGGGTCAATGTTTCACTCACTCAGGCAGACATACAGATCGAAAAACTGTATTATCACCTTCTTGTCCCGTACGAATGTATGAAGCTGCTTGATCAATCTTCATATGACTACATAAAGATAAGAGACAGTCTTGACAAGGCATTATTTAATCTTGATCTGAGAGATATATCATCCAAGGCTTTTCATGACAGCATAGACAAAACAATCGAATATCTTGACAGGGAATTTTATGAAGGCGTCTGCGGCAAAAGTGAAACAACCATAAGCTGCATAGGTCATACTCATATAGATGTCGCATGGCTTTGGACCGTTGCACAGACAAAAGAAAAAGCACAAAGGAGCTTCGCAACGGTAAATAATATGATGAAGCGGTATGATGATTATATGTTCATGTCAAGTCAGCCGCAGCTTTATCAGCATGTCAAAGACAATGACCCCGAGCTGTATGAAGAAATAAAAAAACGTATAAAAGAAGGCCGATGGGAAGTTGAAGGCGCGATGTGGCTTGAATCGGATACGAATCTTATAAGCGGCGAAAGCCTTATAAGACAAATTATCCACGGCAAAAAATTTATAAAGGACGAATTTGGAATAGAAAGTAAAATTCTTTGGCTTCCCGATGTGTTCGGATACAGCGCCGCGCTTCCGCAAATACTGAAAAAATGCGGCATAAATCAATTCTTTACCACCAAAATATATTGGAATGAAACAAATTCTTTCCCATATGATACATTTATGTGGCAGGGTATTGACGGCTCGGAGGTTTTCTCTTCCTTTATTAAAGAATACAACCATATACTTGACGCCAAAAATATTTATGAAATATCCAATAATTATAAAGACAAATCATTCAGCTCTGAAAATATCATGACATTCGGATTCGGTGACGGCGGCGGCGGACCGACACATGAAATGATGGAGCATTTCAAACGGTTGAACAAAGGTATTCCGGGTATGCCCAAGACCGTTATGAAAAAAGCCGGACAATTCTTTGATGAAACAGAGGAAAAATATAAAGAAAATTCAAAGAAACTGCGAAAAGAAAACAGATGGGTGGGAGAATTATATCTTGAAATGCACAGAGGTACATATACCTCCATTGCCAAAAACAAAAAGAATAACAGAAAAAGCGAACTTTCGATCATGGAAGCGGAGGCTCTTTGCGTTACCAATATGCTGCTAAACGGCGGGGAATATCCCGAAAAACAATTCCATGACAATCAGATCAATGTATTGCTTAATCAGTTTCATGATATTATACCCGGTTCTTCAATAAAAGAAGTTTATGATGTTACAGATATCGAATATGAACATATCCTAAAATCAACAAGAAATATTATAGACAATAAACTAAAAAACCTTGCGTCAAATATTAATACAGACGGCGGGATTTTGGTATATAACCCGACCCCATATGAGATAAGCGATGTTATTGAAGTTAACGAAAATAAGATCTACGCGCAGAACATTCCCGCCCACGGCTGGAAAGTCGTTGAAAATACCGCCGTTGATGAAGAGATAAACGTATCCGAAAAGCTTATTGAAAATGATCTGATAAAGGTATCATTTAATGACAAATATGAAATAATCTCCGTCTATGATAAGGAATTTGACAGAGAAATAATTGTCCCCGGCATGACAGCAAACAGAATAGAAATTTTTGAAGATTATCCGCGTGCATACGACGCATGGGAGATCACAAGCTATTATAAGCAAAAGATGTGGATCGCTGATGATGTAAGTGATGTAAAACTTCTTGACAACGGTATTGAAGTAACACGTAATTACTGCAATTCCTTAATAAAGCAAAAAATCAAACTAAATAAAAATTCAAAAAGGATCGATTTTGAAACATTTGTTGACTGGCACGAAGATCATGTTTTGATGAAAGCAGCTTTTCCTGTAGATATTTGTTCGCGGTCCGCGGTATATGATATCCAATTCGGCAATATTGAAAGACCTACCCATGAAAATACAAGCTGGGACGTCGCAAAATTTGAGGTCTGCGCACATAAATGGGCCGATCTTTCCGAAGGGGATTACGGCGTAAGTATTTTAAACGACTGCAAATACGGTTACAGCATTGAAGGTAATATAATGAAAATATCACTCTTAAAAGCAGCTGCATATCCAAACCCGGAAGCTGACCGGGGAGAACATTTCTTCACCTATTCCCTGTATCCTCATTGCGGCGACTACAGGACAGGCAAAACCGTAATTCAGGGCTATCTTTTAAATATGCCTTTGGAGGCAGCGGAAATTAAAGAAAACAAAGCCTCACTGCCCGAACAATTCTCGCTTATCAGCTCCGACAAAGAAAATGTTATAGTTGAAACAATCAAAAAGGCGGAAGATGACAATACAATTATTGCAAGAATATATGAAAGCTACAACTCAAAATCAAAAGCCGTTATTACCACGGGCTTTGAGTTTAAAGAGGTATATCTTTGCGATATGCTTGAAAATAATATAAAAAAGCTGCCCTCTTCATGCAATAAGGTCGAAATAAACATCAAAAACTTTGAGATCATCACTTTAAGGTTTGTTATTTGATACAAAAAAAACACCGGTACAAAAGGATAACAAAATTTGTGCCGGTATTTTTTTTATAATATTTTTTTATTTACTTGTTTTATTTAACAGACGCTGTTTTGACGCGTCTTTTTATCAAACATCCAAAACCACCATCTGATGACATTCAAGCTCATCTACTCTGTATTTCACTGTCTCATTGTCCTGCACGAAAGATATTTCCCTCATCTGAGGAGCAAGATAAACTTTCTTCACCTTTTGGGGTATCTTCAATTCCACATCAATATTGTAAACAGGATATATATCCTCGATTATCTCCGTACCCTGTCCCCGTTTTACAGGCACAGCATACAGCAAATGATTTATGTATCTTTTGTCCTGCTTCATCAGGGTCGTAACACCCTGGGCGCCCAAATTCGTCTTTATTGTTTTATTATCTCCCAAAAGCAGATCCAAAGCATGTGTAACGATCCTTTTTAAAATAAGGGAACCTACATCCGCATATTCGCCAAATATCTGCCATGCTATATATATCCCGTCCTTTCCCCAAACCATACCGGGTGCCGCATACTCAGGTTTATTCGGAGTATGACGGTGAGAACAGAAGTGTTCTATATCTCTGTTGAAATACGGGTTTTCACAGCTTCCGAGTTCTTTTCCGCCGTTTAAGCTCACAACCTCTCCCTGTGAATAGAGTACATATGCCGAATCAAATAAGCCTTCCATCTCAAAATCGGGTCTGAAATAGCTTGGATTATATATATTTTCTCCCTCATAATCCACACCGAAATCAAAGGCAAATTCATCCTTATCAATATACAGGCCGCCTTTTCCCGTTGCAAGGATCTTACCGCCGTTTTTAAGAAACTCATCAAGCTTTTCTTTAAACTTTTTGTCTACTCTTACAAGGTCGGGAAGTATTATAACTTTATATTTATTAAAATCGGAATCCATATCAACAACGTCAAACAGATATTTTCCTTCGAGCAGAATCCTTGCGGCGCCCGAGTCTATCTGAGTTGTCGTACCTACCTGTCCCATACCGAAAAATCCCGCAAAGGCTTCATATGAGAAAAGCGCTACATCGGTGACCTGTACTACATTGTCAAGCCACTCTTCCTTTGTTTCCAGCTCCGCATATGCCGTACCTATCAGCTTGTATGTTGCCATATCCATTTTACCCAAAGGATGCAGCTGATCACCTATTGATGACTTTGCTCCGTTTGCGGCATTTAAACTCACTTCATATCTTAATGCGTTAGGATGCTTAAAACCGCCGAATTCACCCCAGCTTTGGTGGAATTTTCCGGTCATTCCCAAAAAATCCATTCCGAGATTTTGCACATATCTTGCGGATAACGGGAAATGATCATATCCCCAGCCGCCTGTGGGCAGTGACTCAAGTTCAAGATGTGTGTTCATTTCGGCAATATCACGGCGTCCTCCGGCAATATGTCCGCCGTTATGGAATACCGGCAGACCGGGCTTTACCGAATCTATAGTCTCTCTTACCCGTTTTGTATAGTTGGCATATACTCTCTCTGCCAGTTCATAAACAGCATCGGGATCCTTGGGCGTTTTGCCTTCATCGCGTAAAGTCTTGCGGCAATTATTGCAATAACAGGTCTGAATACCGACAATATCAAGAAATATTCCGTCCGCGTCATAATTTTCACATACCTCTTTTATCTGTGCAAGCAGGTAATCAAGATAGGGAGTATTCATGCAGAATTTATGATATCCCGGCGTCAGAAAATCGCTTACCCATACAGTATTGTCATGCATATCCCTTACCAGCCATTCAGGATGTTTTCTCGCATACTTTTCATCCAATCCCGCAGATATGTATACAGGTGTTTTTACACCTATTTCATGAGCCGCTTCAATTTCTTCCTTTAACAGATCAAATTTTAAATTGGGATGCGTTTCGTTTGCCTTTGATGGATGATATGCCCAACCGTGATGACATTTTGAAAAAACCGTAATGGAATTAACATGTCCTGTCTTTAAAGCCTCCTGAAACTGTTTTTTGTTAAATTCACTTCCGATACCGTCTATAGCTTCGCTTGTATGGAAGTCTAAGTGAACCTGTCTGAAATTCATAGTCATTCTCCTTTTCTTATATTGCTTTGTATATAATTATATTCAATAATTTTAAATAAATTTTGTGTTATTAATAATATTCGTCCAAAGTATTCATTACGGTGTCATTCCAGTCAATCAGGTTTTGCAAATTATAACCGCAGCTGCTTATATCCTTTAAAACATAGTCAAAAGCACAATGATTTGCACGACACGCATTTATAGTATCTGCAAGCTCTTTTCTTACAACATCTTTATCTGTTTTTTCAGCTACCAAAGAAGGATTGGGTTTTCTTGCCATAACATAGTCTTTTCCTAACTGTTCGGCACATGAATTTACATCTGCCCAAGGGCTGACGCCGACCTTTCTCAGATTAGGTATTCTTTTAAGATAAGGTATTACATTATCAAGCGGCTCACAGCAGCCAAAATAAACCAGTCCGAAACGTGATTGTAATTCTTTTGCGTATTCTATATCAAATTCATTATACATTGCCGGAGAAACTGAAGAAAACAGCTGCGCCATCTGCCGAAACCACATATCTTTTGTATTTCCTGTACCGCCGCTTTCAGGGCTTCCCGGAAGGGTTTTTGTATATCCGGGCGTACAATGCAGGTTTGTGCAATATCCGTCTAACAGCCCCAAGCGTATGTATTCATCAATTTCAAATGTCTGGATTTCTGTAAATTTTTTAATTAAAGCATGCATAAATTCCGGTCTTAAAGCAAGATCCAACAAAATATTATCAGCACCGCGAAGACGTGCGATCAAATCCCATGGTGCATGATAAATATATGAAATACCGCTGAGATGAACATTCATTATCCCGTTTAAAATATCTTGCGCGGTCTCTAAATTTCTTTCATCGGCACGCTCATCCCTGATTATTACGGGAGCTTTTAATTTTTCTATGTCTTCTTCGTTTTTTAAAACATCTATATATTCGTGTGAAACAATATTATTTGTTTTATCAATTTTTCTGATATTTTCCTCTACCTCAACTCCATATCCGGAGCTTGAAAAGCTTTTATTGACGGTATAGACCGGCTCCAATATCGAATCAGCCTGAAAATACTTCCATCTGAACAGTTGCTTTCTGAAAAAATCCTCCATCTCACGCGCAAAAGGATCTTTACACAAAAGAGTCAGTTCATTGTTTACATTTATTTGATTCCACGGTATTTCTTCTATCCAAACAATAGGTCTGTCTTCCTTACATTCATTTATCCTTCTTGCACGCTCACGACGCTCATTGTTTACATCCTTTGAAGCTTCATAGGCGTATTTTTTTGCCAGTTCTCTTAATATGTTTTTTTCTTCCTGTGATACCAATTTTATTCACTCCTTTCTTCTGCAATTTCCATCGGCTGTATAGCCGAATATTTACCATATCCCATATTATATATTTATTTATATTGAAAGTCAATAAAATTTAAATGAATTTTATATAATAAAAATTAATAAAAAATTAATTGATTTTTTATTAAAATAATAGTATAATAAATCATAATACTAACATGGATAATTCATTGTAATTAATAAAAATAAGTTTAATATTTTCTTCGGAAGGAAAGGAAGCCAATATGATAAAAAAAATATTTGCACTGATGCTCGGTATGATTATTTCGGCATCACATTTTACATATATATACGCACAAGATTCCGCATGCGGCGACAATGCCCAATACAGCTATGAAAACGGAGTGCTCACCATTTCCGGAAGCGGTAAGATCTATGATTTTGAATACGGTCAGAACAGACCGTGGGACAGTTATATAAACGATATCAATAAAATAATTCTTGAAGACGGCATAACCGAGATCGGCGACTGGGCTTTTTCAGATCTTAAAAATCTTACCGAGGCACAGCTGCCGTATACCTTAAAAACTATCGGGCAAAGAGCTTTTTACAATTGCAGCTCGATAAATCGAATAACCATACCCGACGGTGTGGAAACAATTGAAGCGGGCGCTTTTAACAGCTGTATAAACATGCTGAGGATCGATTTATCTCAGTCTCTTACCACCATCGGCGATTCGGCTTTTATGAATTTACCAAACCTTACCGCTGTTGTGATCCCGGAAAATGTCGATTCGATCGGAAAATGGGCTTTCTTCGGATGCTCGTCTTTGACGGGTATCTATTTTGAGGGAGATGTTCCCAATGCTCTGGGAGCATACATGATCTCCGACATAAATGAAAATTATATGATCTTTGTCGACGTATCCCATGCCGGCCAATGGACAGAACAGAATATATTTGACAGCGAGCATACATATATATATAATAAGGAAGAAATTATCCCGTTATACATAAACGGCAAAAGGGTAAATTTCGACCAGCAGCCGATAATAAAAGACGGGAGGACTCTTGTTCCCGTAAGAGCAATATTTGAAGCAATGGGCGCTGTAGTCGGCTGGGATGGCGAAACGCAGACCGTTGTCGCCGAACGAAACGGGACAATAATAAAAATAACCATAAACGATACGACCATGTATAAAGACGACAATCCAATAACCATAGACGTGCCGGCAGTTATAGAAAATTCAAGAACCCTTGTTCCCGCAAGGGCGATATCGGAAGCCTTCGGCGCGGAGGTTACATGGGACGACAACGAAAGAGCAGTTAATATTACAATAGATACCTGATCATTAAAAACCCTGAAATTCATTTATTTTACGAAATATAAATCGGAAAAGATGCATTATGATCTTATAATAACAGATTGTTATGCATCTTTTTTCAGTTTTTTATGATTTTTTTACATAAATACAAAAT
This sequence comes from uncultured Clostridia bacterium, assembly GCA_944392335.1. GTDB lineage: Bacteria > Bacillota > Clostridia > UBA1381 > UBA1381 > RGIG1988. The sequence goes on along the minus strand of CALXWJ010000020.1, from coordinate 8,548 downwards.
ATTTGAATAAATTTAATAAACTTATTGATTTTTGAACAAGTTAATGGTATAATATTTTTTATAGATCATTTCTTATTTATAAAATCATATACACTATAATTTTAACAGATATTTATGTTAAAAATAAATGAGGTAGTATTCAATGATAAATATTTATAAGAATGTCGTTCGTCTTATAAAGGATGTTGCAGATGATGAGCTTACGGTTTATGCCGCTCAGGCGTCGTATTATATTATTATCTCGGCTTTTCCTTTTGCAATGCTGCTGCTGTCGCTTGTGGGATTCGTTATGCCCGATCAAAAGCAGACAATTATTGAAACCGTTCAGGCAATTGTACCGGAAATGCTTCGTCCTACCGTTTCGGTTCTGGGTGATGAGCTTTTTGAAAAATCAGTATCGCTGATCTCATTATCCGCCCTGACCTCCCTTTGGACGGCCTCAAGAGGTATTGCAGCGGTCCGTCACGGGATAAAGCGTGTATACTGCGCTCCGCCTGACAGGAATTTTTTTGCCGCAGCGTTTTTTTCAATAATATATACTGTTATATTTATCGGAATATTGATGCTGACATTGATCTTGCATGTTTTTGGAAATACTGTTCTTGATTTTGTATCAGAATATATTACCTTTACAAAAACCGAGTTATTGCTTATACGGGGATTGCTTTTTTTTGTTGTTACAAGCCTTGTTTTTCAGTTAATGTATCATTTTTTCAGCAAGCACAAATACCCGTTTATTTCACATCTTCCGGGAGCTGTTTTATCTTCGGCATGCTGGATGATATTTTCAAAAATATATTCGATATATATTGATAACTTCGCAAATTATTCTTATATCTACGGCAGTCTTACCGCCGTGGTCTTACTGATGCTCTGGTTGTTTTTCTGTGTTATTATCCTGCTTTCGGGAGCAGAGCTCAACCGGCTCATAGCTACGTTACGAAAAAAAGGATGGTCATCTTTATGAATAAAAAAATAAGCTTTATAGGCGCCGGAAATATGGGCAGTGCCATGATCGGCGGTATCATCAATTCAAAAATAATATCTGCCGAAAATATTTATGTCTATGATAAAAATAACAATATATCAGAAAAATTGAGGTCGGCATATAATGTTAACATCTGCAAAAGCGCCTGTGACACGGCAAAGGCTGATATTGTTTTTCTTGCCGTTAAACCGAATATACTATATTCGGTGATAGAAGAAATAAAAGATCATATATCTCATGATACCGTTATTGTATCCATTGCCGCCGGGCAGTCGATACAAAAAATCACCGATACATTCGATCTGCAAAACCTTAAATTGGTCAGAGTAATGCCCAACACTCCCGCTTTAGTCGGCGAGGCGATGTGCGCCGTTTCTCTGAACGATGAAATGCAAAAGGAAGAAAATTCACAGACAGTAGGGGATATCCTTCTGATATTGGAAAGCTTCGGAAAGGCCGAAACGATCCCCGAAAAATTAATGGATGCGGTAACAGGGATAAGCGGCTCATCCCCTGCTTACATATTCATGCTTATTGAAGCGATGGCAGACGCGGCCGTTCTCGGAGGTATGCCCCGGTCTCAGGCTTATACCTTTGCCGCCCAGTCGGTTCTGGGTTCTGCAAAAATGGTATTGGAAACAGGCAAGCATCCCGCAGAGCTTAAAGACATGGTATGTTCTCCCGCCGGTACTACGATCGAAGCGGTAAAGGTACTTGAGGACAAGAATTTCCGGGGTACTGTTATAGACGCCATCAAAGCATGTATCGATAAATCAAAAAATTTATAACTGCGCACAAGTTGTCCCCCCGCCTTTTTCGGCAGCGGGTTTTACATCTGTAATCAGTGAGAGTACGTTCTCCCACTGATTACAGCACAAACTTTGCCTGCGCTCTTGTCCTCGTTGAATGACAGGACAAGCACTTATTGAAAATAAAGGGCATGAAATTGCCACTTAAATATGCACCTGTAGCTCAGCTGGATAGAGCAATAGCCTCCGACGCTATGTGCCGTGCGTTCGAATCGCATCAGGTGTACCATTACAGTCCTATACGAACACCCCAACCCTCAGCATGGTTGGCAGTGTATTCATACTGATTTGTCCTTTTTACAGGGCAAACAAATAACAAAACAAAGACTACCTATCAAAGCATTATCTTGTAGGTAGCCTTTTTATTTTCAATTCAAACCCTCAATCTCTTTCCCTAATATACTGTAGTGCCTTTCTTGCGAGCCAATAAGCGTTCTGATCGTCTTGGAGCTTATCAAGCCAAAGATCAACATCAGAAAGGATCCCGCGCAAATGAAGATCGGCAACAATATCATTAATAGAGGTCAACTCTTTCACATCATCACCCCCTGTTAAAAATCTTTTAACGCAGATAAGACCCTTGTTTTTCAACTTTGCGGTACTTTTCTGACTCTGCCTTGACTTACAGTAAGCCGCCATATTCTTAACTGTCCCGCCGATACCGGAGCCGTGCCCGAAAATCTGATTATTACCAATGTACATTTCAACATGCCCGACGCCCTCAGTCCTTGAATCGTCGTTTCCCCGAAAGAACAGTAAATCCCCTTTTTCCATTTTCCCCTCATCAGGGATACCGTTGTTGATAGCAAGCTGTACTCTGATACCTTTGTCCGAATTAATCTGTGCCTGAGTATTTGCCCCAATATTAATCCCAAATAATTTATTGTACCAATACCAGACGGTGCCGGAACAGTCGCCCCAGCCCTTTTCGATCAGCGTTCTTTTTGTAACGTCCTGCGAATATTGATTTTTTTCTTTTCTTGTCAAAGCCTGTGACACAAGATAGTTTCTTTTTTCATTTATAGTCATTCTAAATCCCTCCATTATTTAGGTGCTTTTGCGGCAGCCTTATCGAACTCATTCTTTACATAGCTCCTTATCTGATTCCATGATTTATTCTTATAAATCTTAGCAGTACGGGCAGTTGTAAATAATGCGATTTTTTCTTTTTCAGAAATATTCATTTTGTCAATTACCTCTGTTTCCTGCCATACAACAGAATAAGAAATTGTATCATTGTTTGCATCGGGAACACCGGACAAGGCATTTTTCTGTTGATTATATGCAAGGAAGTTTTCAACATTGTAACCCAAATTTTTGTATTCAATCGCTTTTTCACCGTAGACAGAACTGCCGTACTTACTATACAGTTCAATAAATCTTGCCTGACTTACTCCGATTGTTTCCTCAGACCTTGCACACTCATTGATCCACTGCGTGTGGATTTTAAATTCTCCGTCAGAAGCATCCGCCTTTGCCTGTGCGTCGGCATAGTCAAATATTTTTGTAAGCACATCATTCTTTTCATGCTCATTATCGTAGAGATCAAAGTTAATTTCATTTTCAATTTCCTTTGACATTCTGTCGTATTCAACACTGTATTTTTCGAATTGTTTTGCCGTCAGGTCATCAATTCCGAACTGTTCTTCGGCTATCTCCATAAAAAATGCAGACTGTGTCTCATCAAGTCCGTTGTCTGAAATAAAGTTTCTGATATCATCTATCATATCAGAATAATCAGCCGTTTTATCAAGTATGATATTGATAGCTTCTTCCGTTGTTTCCCTTGCAAGTCCTATTTCATATCCATCATCAAGGTACTTTTCATAGACTTCTTCATCATATCTTAATTTGATACCGGCATATGCTCCGAGGGTTTCGGAATACGGTATATTATCCTTCTTAAATCTGCTCGTCATAGCGCTTTGGATTTTCGATTGTTTAACACCTTCTTTTAAAAGTGTAAACAGAATTTTGTTATATGCTTCCTTATCGTTAGTTTTTGCTGCTTTATACAGTATATCATATGTCTTGCTTGTTGCATTAAATACTTCTGTGCCGTTATCATCAATACTTTTTTCAATTATCGGACCGTCGAACCTCAAAGCATAGAAATCTTCTATAATAGTATTATCATTAAATACCTTCATAGCGCCTATACCGATTGCTTTAAAAATTTTAAGTACATTTTCTGTCGGAATGCCTATTATATTCTGTCCGAGTGATGATAAAGCGTCAATAGCTGATCTTGTAAAATCTTCCGAAGTTGTTTCATTATCAGAAAATTTAGTTGCAACTTGCGAAAATGCAATAACACTTTCAACTACTGCATCTATCTGCGATGTCACAAAAATATCTGTGCCCCAATATTTTTCTTTAAAGAAAAGTGCATTAACCACATTGAATATTTCCGATCCGAAAGGCCCCATTGTGAGTGTATTTTGTAAAAAATCAACTGTCAATCTTTTTACAACACTTGCAAGAGTATACTTATCTTCTTCTTCGTCCTTGTATCTTTCCCATCCACCGAACAAGAATTTTATCGGAGAGGTTACAAGAGTATATAAAACCTGTCCTATAACAAAAGAAGAAATGCCTCTGTAAAATTGTATCTGTGCTTTTTTTAAATTCTGTTTTGCGATATTTTCCCGTTCGGTACCTTTTGCCTGTCGGTATTGTCTTTGCTTTGCGGCGAGATTTGCAACAGATTCATATAGTACATTAATATTTTTTAACGGTTCGCCTTTAAACACCAATAATGCTCTTGTAAGCGTATCAGCTCTCAGAAATGCCGGTCTCTCCATAACTGTACTGTTCGGTTGTGTTTCATACATGGTGCGCTCATACACATCTGCCACCTGCTCATAAAATGTGTCGGTTCCTATTTTCAGGTCTTTAAAATTCTGTCTTACATAAAGTTCCGACATCTTCCAGACCTTTCTTGTTACCCATGCGTCGGTCGCAGTCATCCAGTCAAAGGCTTTCGGTATTTTAAGCCCCACATTTCGTAAATCCGCAACTGTGGGATCGTATTTCCCCTGTGTTCTTGCCCATTGTAACGGTGTATATTTTGCAATAAGTTCAAGGTCAACCTTTCCAAACCTTATCATCGAACCCAACACCGGTCGCCAGCCTACCTCATAAGCCGCCGCGGCAAACCCTGCAACTTGATTGAATGCAACGGACGCATTCAACCCTAAAATTCCTAAAGCAGAATGGTTTGTTAATGGCTGCAAAAATAAAAAACCGTCTCTTCTGTCTCTGTTTGCACCCTGTACGTCTACCATCATATTTCTTATATAGTCAATTCCATGTTGTCCCCACATTTTTGCGATGGCGTTTTTTATGGAATCTTCATATCCGTTTTTTGCCGCTGGCTTCATTATCGGATTTCCGTCAGCATCTCTTTTTATATGACCGTAATTATCTCTGTCCTCAACTTCTGTATACGTTCTGGTCTGTACATTATATAATTTATTAAAATTTCCTACCGGAATAGAAAACCCTACATATTTTGAATGCATTCTGATAGCCTGTTGCAATACTTCATTAACATCCCTTAAATAAATCGGATTGTTTGCACCGTCAACTCTTGATTTAAGAAATCCCATACCGTCAATACTTCCGTCATCTTTAACCATTTCAAATTCCTTGTTGAGAAAGTTTTTATTGGTTTCAATCGGGAAATAGTTTGATACGGTAGCTACCTCATATCCCAGCTTTTCAATGCTTACTTCATTAATTGCCTTTTTTGATACTGTATTGAAATAATATTCAACAGTATCCGCAAAGGCTCTTTCGCTAACTGTCATATTTGCTATTATTTTATTAATATCATCCTGCGCAATTTTTACTGTTTCTCCGGAATTATATGCCTCTTCGATTTTTCCCATTTTGTATAGCTTCATATCCGGAATAGTTACTCCGCCCGTTGATATATGACGCTTATTATCAATGTTATTATTATGAAGATACAGTGAAACCTTCATTGCAGGTGTAAGCGTTATTTTTTTTGTGCCAACAACTTTATTTTTCCCTTCATAAATATTAACCGTAAAATTCTCAAATTTTGCGTGTTTCCCGCTAAAACTTTTCATAAAGTTTCTATTGTTTAAAAACCTCAAAAACGGTTTGATTGCATTCATCTCATAATTCATTTGAACCGTCTGTCCATGTCTTATAGCCTCACCGGCACGCACCAACGCGTCCCCGTCATGGTATCCGGTAAAACTTCTTAACGCTCTGACCGGCGATAAAATTCCGTTTTTCACATAGTCGGTAAAATAACTGAAACCATATTTCTTTACACCGCCCGAATTATTTATATCCTGTATAACCTCACGTCCCTGAGTATAAACATTTCGCCTGTCCTCCGAAGCTATCAGTTTGTCATGTGTTCTTATAGAGTGTTCAATACTTCTAAGCGTTTCTATAAGGGATTTGACATCTTCAATGTCCATGTCCTTTATATGTTTTAGCTCCAACCTTTTGATATTATCTTCTATTCTCGGATCGGGAACAAAATTACTCATTTTCATCAATTCATTGTGGTAATAGTCGCTTAAATCCCGCAAATTTTGTATTGAACGATTTGTAAGAGATAATGAAACAAGGTCAATATCTTTCAATAACTCATCAATAATTACACGGTTATCCGGAGTGGTTTTTATTTTATCCATTCGGCGCGCAAGAGTTAACAGTTCCTTTCTTGTGTTCATTTCCCGTTTCTGAGCCCGTTTTGCCTTGTCATGGTCTATTCTGTCACGCATCTTCTGATTATATTTAGCGCGCGCGTCAGCAAGCATAGCGTTTCGTTTCTCACGTTCACGGCTGATAGCCTTATCAATGCGTTCTTTATATTCTTCTCTTGTACGGCTTACCCGTTCGGCGTTCTTTTCACGTTCACGCTGTACGGCATTTTCTCTTATTGTTTTCTGTCTATCAGCATATGTCTTAACATATTCCATGCTGGAGGTAAAGAATAAATCCTGTATATTGTCGGCTATGTATTCTGATGCTTCCTCCATATCACCGCTATAAGGGTTATAGTAGATAACATCAACTTCATCAAGAAGATCATTTAAAAAGATAACCTGATCGGTAGGGTTTATAACATCTTTAGGAAACATATCTCCGAACATACCGTTCAATTCAGCCCATACCGTATCAATCGTAACACCTCTGTCATTAAAAACCATTCTTCCGAAGTTATGCCTTGTGAAGTTTCCGTATTTGTCATATATCGCCTCAAGGTCTTTTTTAACGGCATCTGAAACTTTGATTTTCGTACCTTTCAGATAACTTTTTATATCCTCAAAGGTCTTTGCTGTTTCATCATTTTTCAGAAGAGTATTTCTCGCAATATCATATCCGACCTCAACCATCTTTTCACGTGCTTCACTGAACAGCTGATTGTTTTTTGAATAGTCCGCCTCGGTTTTTGCTTTGAAATTAACGAACTTCCCGAGCATACGTCCTATTGCTATCATTTCCTGTTCGAGATTTAAATCGCCTGTATATCCGTCAGCAACAGCTTTAACAATTTTTTTCGCATCGCTTTCACGAATAGTAAACTTTTCAGTCTGCCTAAATTGTGACTTAAAATGGTCCGCCTGTTTTTGCAATTTCTTATTATCCCGTATCAGCTCATCAATACTCTTTGTCGAATTTTTTTGAGAATTATTTTTGTTATTTGTATTGACTTTTTCTGTTTCTTGTTGTATTATATTCTTATCAGAGGCGTTCTTGTTATAACTGGCATTAATTGGTGATGTCAGTTCACTGACTTGGACGTCTCTGTTTTTTATTCTAACAAGATTTCCTTTTTGAATTTCTTTATTGATATATTCATTAAAATTATTTCTACCAAAAACAGTTGCAATCTTATTTGTGTCAAGAAATACCCTGTTATATTGTCCTTTTTCATTAATATAAACTGGTACATTAATTGTATTCCCCTGTGAATCTTTATACTGAGAAATTAACAGAAAATAATTTTCTCTTCTTGCCGGGTTTTCTGCATTTTTAGTCCCGCGGTATGCAAGTGTTACGTTATCCAGACCGTCAATTATTTTAAGAAATAAATCCTTTCCCAATCCATGGTAATTGATAGTATCACCTGTTTTTAATCCTCTTTTTTTTGCTTCACTCTCGGTAAACACATTTTCTCGTATATGTGATGCCTTCATCAGCATAGGTAAGTTTCTTGCACCTTTTTGATTTACAATGATTGAAGGACTGTTTTCTGTTAAATAAACATCTTCTGTATAATTTTTATTTGTTAAAGCATAGTTAACATCTCTTTCCGCAAACTTTGCTAAAGAATATTTTATCTTACCATTGCCGGTATTTTTAGTTGGGCTATTTGCCTTATTGGCATTTTTCTTTGCCGCCTCTACCGCCTTTTCCCAATTCCGTGCGATCCTCTCAAGCTCGGTATACTTTTTAACCCCGACCTTATCAAGGATATCCCTTATAACATCGAGGATTTTCTGCGCAAGATTCTTGTCTTTTGCGGCGGCATAATTTGCAAACTCAGGGCTTGCGACAAAGTCTGCTGCAATTTCGTCAATTGCCTCTGAGTAATTCATCTCAACTCCGCTCTTAAATTCCTGAATAAGCTGTTTTTCCGCCGGAGAAATGTTATTCATGTTAGTATCATTTACATAGCTGTAAATTAAATCCTTAACCTTTTCAAACTGCTTTGGCGCGAGCTCCTGCACTCTGTGAGTAATCTCATGCTTAAAAATCT
>CALXWJ010000019.1 GCA_944392335.1 uncultured Clostridia bacterium | reverse complement strand
TTCTTTTCTTTCTTGCCATTTCTACATTCTCCATTTTTTTCTTCCTTTCTATTTTATCACACTTTTCAAAAAAAGAAAAGTGCATAAGTTATTTTTTTATAACTTACACACTTAATTTTACACCCTCACTCCCACTGAAACGCTGAATGAAACCCACAACCATAAATACGGAGTGCATATCTGTAATCAGTGTTAGAGCATGATTTCCTGCTGAGTACAGCACTGCACAGCTACTCTCTTACCCTTATTGAATCCAATATTTTCAGACTGCACTTAACCTTTAAATTAATAATTTTCATTTTTAATTTTAAAGTATGCTTTTGTTTTTTTACAAACCGGACAAACCTGCGGGGCTTGTTTTCCAAAATGGACATATCCACAATTCATGCAGATCCACATAACATCTCCGTCCTTTGAAAATACGACCCCCTCTTTAACATTTTCAAGCAATTTCCTGTATCTTTGTTCATGTTCTTTTTCAACTTTTCCTACAAGCTCAAATTTTGCAGCAATTTCATCAAAGCCTTCTTCTTTGGCTGTTTTTGCAAACTCAGCATACATCTGTGTCCATTCATAGTTTTCGCCCTCTGCGGCGGCAAATAAATTGTATTCGGTGGACGCCATACCGCCGTTTAAGTATTCAAACCACAATTGGGCATGTATTTTTTCATTTGACGCAGTTTCCGCAAAAATTGCGGCAATTTGTTCATATCCGTCCCTTTTTGCTTTTTCGGCAAATAATGTATACTTATTTCTTGCCTGCGACTCTCCGCTGAAAGCCGTCATCAAATTTTGTTCGGTCTTACTTCCTTTAAGCTCCTTCATAAAATTCTCCTTTCAAAAATGTAAATTCACCTATAACCTGTCTGTATGGTTTTTTTCTCTTGTTAAATTATTATTTCCATTTTATATTCAATAATACATTAATTAACCGTAAAACTTTCACATTCCGAAATTTTAACTCCGGTATAATAAGTTTTTAAGATATCTTCATAGTTTTTTCCTATGGATGCAAGATAATTTGCACCGTACTGACTCATTCCCACGCCATGACCGTAGCCTTTTGTACTTAATTTTATATTATTATCGGTCTGTTCTATTTGAATATTTGTGGAACGTAAATCATACATGAATCTGAAATCAGTTCCTTTAACGGCAATCCCACCCACATCAATAGAAATTATACCTCCGGCATCACTCCTTTTTATATCGCCTATTATGTAATTATCCCAATTCACTCCTTCAATTTTTTCCTCAGCAATTTTTTTAAATTCATCAATTGTATAATTCTTTTCATCCTGATAACGGGGCGACTGTTCATCACCCTCACTTTTAACACTTACAAGGTAATCAACATCTCCGCCCCATACGTCTTTTGCATTTTCTGTAAAGCCGGAGGAGGTTGAATGAAATACCGCCGAAATTGGCTGATCATTATATGTAACTATCAATCTTCCTGTGCTTTCTACCGCATCGGATATTTTTCCCCAATATTCATCGGCTTTGTCAGCACCCCACATTTCACGTCTTTTTTCCTCACTTATCCATGCCTTGCAATGAGTTGCTTCGGTACAAATATACGCTCCTTTATGCTCCTCGGGTATTTGAGAATTTTTATATGCATTTATTCTGTTTACAAGATATGTTCGTGCCGCAATTGCCTGGGCTCTCAAAGCTTCCGGATAGAACTCCGCCGGCATTTCCGCTGCCACGACCTCCTTTAAATATTGGTTTACATTCATATCCTCAACTCTGTCTTCTTCCGCTATATATACAGAAATCGTTTCAATGGTTCCCTCTTGCTCTTCTTCTGTTTTATTTTCTGATACAAATGAAGAGATAATTAAAAACGGAATACCCGCGGTAACAAATACTATAACCAATATTACCATTAGAATTTTTTTCATATGCATCATCCTTTCACTCTGAATATATGAAATTTAAAAATTTTATATACCTTTACTTTTGAATAATAACATAATTTTAAGCAATAATATATTTTAGACAATTACATCAAAATATTTTAAATACCCTCAAAACGGAGAATAAATATGATAATTATAGGTATCCTGGCACCTGACAATTCATCGGAAATAGAAAAGGCCCTAAAAAATATAATACATTCCAAAGGCTATATCAGTGCGGTAAATGAAAATTCTATCCAAACAAAAAAGAAATTGGCATTATACGAACGTTCGGGAATAGATTACTCAATTATTATTTTTAACGCGAAAAAAATTTATCCTGTCAATCTTGATATATTAATTCTTGACAATGCAAAAAATCAAAAAATAGTTACTCTTGATCTTATAAAATGCATTACGGAAAGAACGATGCTGATATATAATACCGATAATGGATATTTACCTGCACTTTCCCATCCCAACGCAATTGATTACGGTTTCGACCCCAACAGTGCCGTAACAATTTCTTCTGTTGGTTATAACGATACAAGTACTGATATATTATTATATATCAGCCGTCCGTTATTTGGTATATTCTCAAACAATATATATATCGGTGAACTCCTTATTAATTCAGAGCAGCATACCGATATTCCAAATCTGATCCCTGCAATTATTTGCGGTCTTGTATGCGACATTATATATGAACATACAGTGAAAATTTAGCATATTTGTAAATACTGAAGAATAAAATAATCTATAAATACAATTGTTAACAAAGTAATTTGATCAAGCAAAGAACATGACCGAATTGTTAACTCAATTTAAGGAGGCGTAAATATGGAAAACAATACCAACAACAATCTCGCTCAGGTATGCGGTGTTGTTGAAGATGAATTAAAATTTAATCATGAAATATACGGAGAGGGATTCTATACCTTTACGTTGAGGATACCCAGACTGTCAGGTGCAAGCGATAGGATCAAAGTCATGATATCGGACCGGCTTTTAGCCGATACTTCCTTTAATACCGGGGATTTTTTAGAGATAACGGGGCAGTTCCGTTCCTATAACAGCTATGAAGAAACCGGCAATAAACTTATTCTAACAGTATTTGCCAAAGATATTGCACCGGCTGATCCCGATCTATGCAAAAACCCAAATTCATTGTATCTTAATGGGTATGTATGTAAACCCCCGGTATATCGAACAACTCCGTTCGGTCGTGAAATAACAGATATTTTATTGGCTGTTAACCGGACTTATAATAAATCCGATTACATACCTGTAATTGCCTGGGGCAGAAATGCCCGTTTCTGTAAAGGATTTAAGGTAGGTGATAATGTAAAGGTATGGGGCAGGATACAGTCACGTGAATATCAGAAAAAAATTTCCGATAATGAAACTGTTACCAAAACCGCTTATGAAGTATCAATAAGCAAATTGGAACTTGTCGATAAAGAAGAAAATCAAAATGAAAATATAGCTCAATAATCCGATCTGCCACACGGCACACTTACCAAATATTCAATAAGGGCTTTTCCCGTCTTGGGCAAGAACAAGAGCACAGGCAACGCCTGCGCTGTAATCAGTGAGAGATTGAACTCTCACTGATTACTTATATGGAACCCGCCGCCGATTACGGCGTGGGACAACATGTGCGCAGTTATATAAAACAAAAGCACCGATGTTATTTACATTAATAATACCGGTGCTTTATTATTCAAAAATTGATCTGATAAAATTATTATTTTGCAATAACTCCCATACTGTTTTGCGACTCGTCCGTTTCTTGTTGTTTACGAACAAATGTAGGAACAATAATATGAAGCAAACGTTCAATCTCAGCTTTATCATTCCGTTCAGCGGCAATTTCGAGCTTATCAAGTCTTGCAAAAAACATATCTTCATTAATACTTATTTGTTTTCCGATAAATATCTTATTATTTGCCGTATTTTTGATTCCTTCTTCATTCATCAATAATTCTTCATAAAGTTTTTCACCCGGTCTCAAACCGGTAAAGACAATTTCAATATCTTTATATGGTTCATATCCATGTAAACGGATAAGGTTCTCTGCCAAATCCAAAATTTTAACGGGATCACCCATGTCCAAAATAAATATTTCTCCGCCCCTTGCCATTGTTGCTGCCTGCAATATAAGCGAAGCTGCTTCGGGAATGGTCATAAAGTATCTTATTATTCTAGGATCAGTTACCGTCAGAGGTCCTCCGTCCGCAATTTGTTTTTCAAATAAAGGAATAACAGAACCGTTGGAGCCGAGAACATTTCCAAACCGGACAGCGACAAATTCCGTTTTGCTCTTGGACTGTGCCATACACTCAATAATCATTTCGCAGCATCTCTTTGTGGCTCCCATTATATTGGTCGGATTTACTGCCTTATCGGTTGAAACAAGAACAAATTTCTGAACCTCGTATTCTTTTGCAAGTCGTGCAACATTAAGCGTTCCGAAAATATTATTTTTTACAGCCTCTTCAGGATTTGTTTCCATCAACGGTACATGCTTATGTGCTGCAGCATGAAATACAAGCTGAGGGCGGAAGGTCTCAAATAAATCATGCATTTTCACATAATCTCTTACCGATGCGATCTGAACTGATAAATTCAGATCATCTCCAAATTTATGTTTTAATTCCTGTTGAATATCATAAGCATTATTCTCATAAATATCAACAATAATAAGTAATTTCGGCTTCATTTTTGCGATCTGTCTCGTCAATTCGGAGCCTATGGAACCGCCGCCGCCCGTGATCATGCATACTTTATCCTGAATCATATTCTGCACAGGCCTTGTATTGAATTCAACAACATCTCGTCCCAACAGATCCTCAATTTTGATTTCCATCATCTGTTCATAAAGCTTTTCACTGTATACATACTTATCCAAATCGGGTAGAACATCTACCTTGCATAAAGTCTCGGAACAAATATTCAGTATTCTTTTCTTATCTTCTCTGCCTATTGACGGAATTGCAAGAACGATCTCATGAATATTAAAGGATTTTGCTATCTTGGGAATCTCATTTGTATTACCCTTGACCGGTATCCCATTTACTGTTCTTCCTATTTTACCCGAATCGTCATCAATAAAAACCACGGGATTGTATTTATCATTTGCCTTCATAAGATCACAAATATGTTTTCCCGCCACTCCGGCTCCGATTATCATAACTCTGTTTTTTGATTCTTTTATTGCTCTGTTTTTTATATATTTATATGTTATGATATATACTATTCTTATAAAACATACTGCCAAAACAGACATTGTTCCTGAAAGAATATAATAAAACATCATATTTGGTTCCTGTCTGATTGAATAATAAACCACAATCAGCAGCACACTCAAAACAACAGCCATAATACATCCGATAAAATCACTTGAGTATGCATACCTCCAAACTATTTTATACACTTTCATAGTATACATGAAAATAATTGAGATTAATGAAAAACATAAAACACTTAAATTAAAATGCATTGTTGCTTCAACAGGAAAATTTACAATTTTAAAAAGATAAAATGAAACAATACACGAAAATACTATACATATAAAATCCGCCAACATTAATATTGATTTTCTTTTATTTTGTTCTAATAAATGTTTCATATGACACCTCTGCACCATTCAATCATATTTTATTATACACCATTTATAAACTGAATGTCAAGTGTTTTATAATACCAAATAAATGTACAACGCGGGACTCGTATACTGAACCCCTATGTCACTATGAAATGGCGGATGTGCGTTAAGATTGTCTTCTATAGCGGCATGGAACATTTTAAATACTAACTCATTGTTGCTGCTATGCCCTAACACCCATGCTATTATACGGTTGTCTCCTAAATCAAGAATCGCGCTTAAATATGCCTTATTGCCATTACCGTACTTGAATTCTGTCACATCTGTAAGCCATTTCTGATTGTATGTATCTGCTTTAAAATCACGATTCAGTATATTTTCAGCTGCTTGTTCCTTTGGAGAGCTTACCGTACATGAATGACGAACCCTTCGTATTACTGACGATATACCTAGTATTTTCATGATACGTCGTATATGCTTGTGATTGTAATTGACCCCGTATTCTCTGTTTATGAATATCCTCATTCGATGGCTGCCTAATGTTCCGTTATGCTTTTTATACATCCTCATTACCTTATCCGACAGATCCTCGTTGATGATCTGTCTTTTACCGGGCTTTCTGTTTAGCCATTTATAATACCCGGAACGTGATATTTGCAGCTTCTTGCATAACTTGTTAATAGGATAAAGGTATTCGTTATGCAGTTCTTTTATCGCTGTGTATTTCGTTTCTAACCTTATTTCGCTCAGTGTCGTTTCCTTTCTATCTCCTTCAATTTTTTTAATAGCCGTATCTCCATTTCTAATTCTTTGTTTTTTAGCTTCAAGCATTTTATTCTCTATACGAAGTCTGTCCATATCAGTCAGCTCATTTTCAGGCTTTGCCTTTCCGCGGCGGTCAACAAGAGCATCTATACCACCATTATCGTATTTGCGTAACCATGAATATATCTGTTGATATGATATATTATATTTTCTTATTGTTGATTGATAATCTCTGCCATGTGCTATACAATATCGCGCGATCTCAACTTTCTCATCAAATGTCACCTTGCGTCCTTTAGTCATAAGTCTGCTCCTTCCTAAACCGGCAGATTTCAATTCCTTATGACCATTATACCACAAAATCCAGCGTTGTAGTTGAGTTTTACTTGAAATTTTATATTTTTTGCATATTTCTTGTTGGCTTACACTTTCGGAAAGATATTCACTTACTGCGGCATATTTAAGTTCAACAGGATATTTATTATATTTATTTGATTTCTTTAGCCCATCAGCTCCCTCTGAGTCGTATTTTCGTAACCAAGTTTGAAAGCTGGACAGTTTAACACCATATTTTGCAGCAATTTTTGCTTGACTTGTTTGTCTTTGTAAATATTCTGTTACCGCTTGCGATTTTTGTTCATAATCAATATGTTTATTACTTTGCATAGAAAAAACCCCTTAGAGTAGATTGAAATGTTTTTGTTATTTCTTGTGTCTACTCTAAGGGGATTATATCATAACGGGGGGTATTTCATTTTCAGGCATCAGTGCCGCATTAACTTTACTTTATCATGTATTCCATTCCAAGCATTGGATATTTCAAGCCCGCCATTTTATTATACTTTAATTTTTCCCAAGGATTGTCCCCTACAATTTCGCCGATTTGCTTTAAATTATCTTCGGTATCGGTAATGCCCGGTATAAGCGGTGTTCGTATAATATATTCCTTGCCGCTGCTTTTAAGATACTCAAAATTCTCTAAAATCCGGTCGTTATACACTCCTGTATATTTTTTGTGCTCTTCCCTGTCTGCAAGCTTTATGTCCATTAAAATATAATCAACTTTGTCAATTATTCTTTTAAATATATCTTTTTCAGCATAACCGCTTGTTTCTATCGCAGTATGACAATCAAGGCTTTCAATAAGCTCCTCCACAAACTCCCATTGCATCAATGGCTCACCGCCCGATATTGTTATACCGCCGTTGTTGAAATTTAAAATATCAGCATTTCTCATTAAGATTCCGGCTAATTCCTTTGCCTCAATTTTCTTTCCCGAAATTTCAACCAATCCTTCCGGGCAGGCATGAATACAACGCTTAAACAGCTGACACTCCGGATGTTCGCAAGGCATAAAACATCTTCCGCAGCTCTTACATCTTGCGGTTTTAACCATAAGCTGCTCTTCTCTTTTTAGCCCCTCGGGATTATGACACCACCTGCATCTCAACGGACATCCTTTTAAAAATACAGTTGTCCTTGCTCCCGGTCCGTCATGGAGCGAAAATTCCTTTATATCAAATATCGTCCCTGTCATACCACATATTCCTGTCTTTTCATAACATGATCCTGATATTCCTTATCGAGCTCGACAAAATATGCACTCCATCCCCAAATTCTTACCACAAGCTGTCTATGATTTTCCGGATGGATTTGTGCGTCCTTCATCGCTTCCATATTGACAGCATTCAATTGCAGCTGATGGCCGCCCATGCCTATAAAAGTCTTTACAAGCATTGCCACCTTTAATACGCAGTCATTATCTAAAAACATAGAATTATGAAATTCCAGGGTCAGCGGTCCACCGTTTATTGCCCTTTCAAAATGCGGCTTTGTAAATGATTTTATAACCGAAAACGGACCATTTATTTTTGCGAACAAGCTTGCGGAGAAGTTTGTTCCGAATGGTTCGCCCTTTCTTCTTCCGTCTGGAGATGCGCCTATTTCATTTGCATGCCATAAATAATACATCGCAGTTCCCGTTCCGGCCCTGTAAATTCCGCCACGGCAATTCTTTTTACCTTCAAGACCGTCAGCAAACCAATCCAAGAGTTTTACTGCCAACTCATCCACCTCATCAATATCATTTCCCATTTTAGGGGTCTCAAATCTGAATTTAGGTAAAAGCTCGCTGTGTTTTTCAAAATCAGAGTCTACCGCTTCTATCAGCTCATCCGCAGTCACAGACTGCTCCTCAAAAACATATTTCTTTATAACTTCCAGGGAATCTGCCGCTGTTGCAACTCCGCTTCCATGAATACCAAAGTTATTATATTTTCCGCCATCGTAAATATCGCAATCCATACAGATATTCATAAACGGCGACGGAACAAACCACAGTTCCTTTATGTTGTCACAAATTTCATCGCAGGATTTCTTAATTTCAGTCTTTATACAATCGGTAAATTTCTCAAACGACGTACAGGCTTTTAAATCCCGATGCATGACCCTATCAATAACTCTCGGGAAGGATAGCGCTCCTATATTGGCAACATCTGCTCCCACCTTTGGGATAATGAACTCCCAGCAAGCCGCAACAACATAATCTCTTGCGTCCTGTTCGGTATATCCCAGCTTTTTAAGGCCTTCGATTACCACATCATCATTTGAATACTGTGGGAATCCAAGCCCTGCCTTGGTAAGCCTTGAGCCCAGTTCATACACCTCAAGCGGAGTGTTTTTGCACACTCTTAAATTTATCTTTGGGTCGATCATTTTAAGCTCTTCGCTTGCCTTTAAGCACATTTTTGAAACAAGATTAAACACCTCTTGCCCATTTTCATCAATGCCGCCCAAAACCATACTCTGACCGTTGTCACCCTGTTGTACACCAACATATGTGTCGCTGTCTTTATTAAAGGACAGAAAAAAATCAACCAGCAAATCATATGCTTCGTCTTCTGTTATCCTTCCATTTTCAAGATCAGCTTTCAGGTATGGGTATATATATTTATCGAATCTTCCGATCGTGTTGTGATAATTTCCTTCAAGCCAGAGCGAATAATGGATAATCCTAAAGCTCTGCAATGCTTCACGAAATGTCACCGCACCGTAAGCCGGAATCTTTTCCAAAATCCCGGCAACATCATATCTTCCCTGCCTTTCCGCCTCTTCTTTATACCGCTTAACAAGATCTAAGATTGCGTCAATCACACGTATACCGTATTCGTCTGCATTTTCCCTTTCCTTTAAAAGCCCATTTGCAATTACACGCTCGTAATTCGGTGAAAGGTTAGACATATATCCCAGCTCGTGTATGTAATGCTTTTCCTTGATCTCTTCCCACTCTTGTTCTGTAAAAATATCCGGAATATTTTTAATTGTTCTTATGAAAGCAATCTCTTCCCCCTTTAAAATAACGGGAGTTTCCGCCTTGCATATCTCTTCAAATCTATATATCATTCTTTCAATCGGGGACATGTTTTTGTCAAATTCAAGTTCGATTTCCTTCCTGAATTTATGATGCTCTTTATTTAATATGTAGTCATATAACTGCTTTGTTTCAGCTTTCATTTTTCCACACTCCTAAGCTATTTGTTCAATAATATCTCAATTCCTGTACCGCCTGCCTCAAAGGTATAAAGGTTATTCTCCATTTTAAACTCCGCCGCATTACCATTGACCTTTACCGCCTTAACTTCTTTATCGGTCACAAACGCAGTCTTGCCGGTCTCTTTCAACATAAATTTATTACTGCATTTTTCATAGGTTTTTGGCGAAATATATTTATCTGAAAGACCCAGAAATGCAATGTCATCGGTTACGGGAATTATTATGTATAATCTGTAATCGTTATCATTTTCGAGCTCAACATTCGCTTTCTCATCGTGCTTCAGCTTAAAATATGCTTTTGAATAATATTCGTATACAACAAAGTTGTCACCCTTCAATCCTTCCACATCCATCGGGCTTATTATTCCCGATGCTTTTTCGCTGTCGTGCAGATTATACACAGCAATAATTCCACAATCATCCGCCGTGTTCTGAACTTTAAATATTTTATGTCCCTTAATCGGATTGTCAAACAGACAATCTTTGGTAGGAACTGCCGGACGGTCACAACGCAAAATTCTGCCGTCAGATAAACACAGCGGCTCCAACACCTCTTTTTTGCTTCTTCCCAAAGTATCGCTCACATATACAGGACCTCCGCTTACCGCTCTTAACAAGCTATTCTTGCCTGCCTGTGCGTCATCCGTCCACCACATGTCGTAGTCGCACCACATTATCGCACCAATGAAAAGTGAGTTAAATGTACACTGCAAAATATGCTTTTTAAACCACTCTTTATTCTCAGGCTGAAAATCGTCGGAGCAGCGGGTTACTGCACTCTCGGGTCTTGCCCACATATTTTCAACCGCCAATCCCATGCAATTTATCATTGCGTTATCGAAGTATTTTTTCGCCGAGGCTTCAATTTGTTTATGCAATCCTTTTGCCATCTGCCCGATTGGCATCATCCCTTTGTTAAAATGAAATGAGCTTTGGTTATCAACCTTTAAAAACTCCGCTCCGCACTCTTTTAAGAACTTATGAAATCCGTCGTAAAATCTGTTATTTTCATCAAAGGAGGGCTGATACCAACCGTCAATATTTTCAACAAGGCTCTGATAATACTCGTCAAAAAGCTCACTCTCCGGATTGATACCCTTCCAATAACCGGTGGTCGGATGCCATATTCCCACCTTTAAGCCGTATTTTTTTATTTCCTCAATGGCGTGCCTTAATCCATCAGGAAATCGCTTTGGTGAGGCTTCAAAAGAATTCAGCTTCGAAGCCTTCATTATCTTCATCATAGATTGAAAATCGTCATACCGGGCCGTATCCAAATCGGTACAATCTGCCCACATATCGTCCAGTATCGCCCATTTTACAGGAATATTCTTGCTTTTAAATTCCTCGCACTTTTGCAAAAGGTTTTCTTCCGATACTCTTATCTGGAATGCGTCCCAACTACACCAACCGAGATATTCAAAAATTTCAGGGTATTTTCTATCCTCTCTGGTGAAACATTCTCTGCCTGAAAGCTCTTTGGCAAATGCAACACAGCCGTCATTTAACTCAAAAGGATTTTCTCCTTCCGCAATTAAAAATACAAGACTTTCAGGTATCTCTGTTTCTCCTTTGTCGCCGTCAAATATCCGAATTTCGAGCCCTTTTTTTGTCCCCATCATTTCGGATTTGAAATAATCATCACAAGCGCAAAGAATAGCGCCAAATTGTGTATCCCCATTCCACATAAAGCTTTGGGTTATCGGCGGAACATTTTTCAGGTCTCTTCCAAATACCGGCGCATACCAGCAATTGTAATCGGTGTATGTAGAACTGCCGGATACATAGCTTTGCAAACCCTCTATTTCCTCAATCAATATACTTACAGCGCAATCCGGATCGAAGGCCTTATCGCTTTTTGCAGATACATAACATGCAGTTATCGGTCCCCTTTTCTTTTGTTTGAATATGACTTCAATCCCATTCTCAGAATATTGTTCATTTGATTTCTTTTTTAATTCTATACTTTCGCCGTCTTCAAGTTTTGCGTATAATTTAAAGTTCATAAATTCACCCTATATTCCATACATGCCAAGATACTTTTTTGTATTTTCAATCATTTCATCAAACAACTTTTTAGCGTCATCCATCGGTATTGTAACAAGCGGATCATGAACAAATACCTTAAAGGCTTTTTCGAGGTCTCGCTCCAATCCGGCTTCTACGATCATTTCCTGCTCATCTATGATTCTTAAAAGCAGCGACCTTATCCCTACAGGCGCTTCTCCGGCAAATACCGGTTCTAAGCTGTTGTTTCTGAATGCCGCATTGGTCTCAACAACTGCTCCAATTGGAAGGTTCGGAATCTGACCGTAGTTCAGGATGTTTACATTAGTTACCATATCACCCATTCCGAGCAAGGCTTTCATCTGCATAACACCCTCTTCACCCGTAGGCCACACATCAAAGCGCTTTTCACCTTTATACATTTCCTCACTCTGCTCTAAGCGCTTTTTCAGCTCCTCCTTTCTGCTTGCTACCGTTGTCAATTCAAATTTCCATCTGTTTCTTACCTGGTCAGGGTCCTTCAAATAGTGATATCCCGGATTAAATTCTGCCAGATGCCTGTCGCCTGCCGCCGCAATCGCACCATATCTTCTGAACAAATCGAGTTTTACCATTTCCTTTGTGTTAAACATTGCATTTGCCCAGTTTTTATCGCCGCCTTCCTTGAAGCCTTTGGCACATCTTTTTGCAAATTCCGCATACGGCTCAAATAAATCAATATCACCGTAGTTTGCCTTTGTTATCCAAGTGAAATGGTTTACACCAATAACATTCGTTACAATCTTTTCCCGTTTAACGTCCTCTATTCCGACTACTTCTTTCAATACCTTACAAAGAAGATTTTGTGTTCCAAACACCTCATGGCAGCATCCAAATGCTTTTATTTTTGGGAACACCCTATACAATGTCTTTGTACATACCGTCATCGGATTGGTATAGTTTATGACCCATGCATCGGGGCACATCTTTTTGATTGCTTTTGCGAACTCTTCATACATTGGAATAGTCCGCAAAGCTCTGATTATTCCCCCGGGGCCTGTGGAATCGCCCACCGGCTGATATATTCCATACTTTTCCGGCAAATGTACATCGCTTTCCATCTCATCAAATGTCCCCGGAAGGATTGATATAAATACAAAATCCACGCCATTGAGCGCTTCCTCCAGCGTCTCATATGCCTTGAATTTCCAATTCATTGTATAGCGCTCATGATCTTCAATTTCGTCCATATATCCGGTATCCGGATTCCAGGTTGAATCATCGGTATAGCGCGCAATTTTATCAATCTTATTCCCCAAATCTTCATTTATTTTTGCAGCTTCATAATCAATATCATAAAGTCTTACTTCACCGCCGAGCTCACGCTCCAAAAGCAAATCTCTTATCAAAACCCATGCCCAGCCCCGTGAACCTCCGCCTATATACGCTATTTTTAGATTTTTAATGTTTTTCATTTTGTGATCCCTCACTTTTATACCATATTTTCCTATTATATCTTAACAATCTCAACTTTAAAATCTTATACCCTCCGGCTTCTAACTTATGACCTCTGCCACCCGTCAAAACCTTGCTCTTCTCACCTGTAATAACATCGGTAAGCCGAACCCCGTAACCTGAGTTCGATATCACTCCCAAATCATCAAACGACAGCGGTATATCTACAGTCTTATCGTGAAAATTATATATCGCAACCACACTGTCGCCATTTTCAAGAAGTTTGCAAAACGTAATACACTCGCCCCAGTAACTGCATAGCTTAAACGCCGGTCTGTTATCGGCGTCCTGATTTATTGCAATAAGCCTCTTGCTCTGTATCAGCTTTCTGCATTTTTCATCGATATACGGAGATACATTTCCGGGAACAGGGTCTCAGTCACCTGATAGGAGTTTCCGAACAGGCACCCGTGATGATAATCCAGATATGGTGCATAGATATACACTGTAAACTTGAAACCCAAAGCCTGTTCCTCCCCGCACAGCGTCCGCAATGCCTTAAGGTTCTTAATCCGCCATTCCGGCTCGCGGTCTCCGTAGAACCGTGCTGATGGGTTTCATCAAAACACAGGCAGGGGAAGTGACCGCTAATCTGATAAAATAATTTTTTTTATTATATCATTCTCATGTAAGTCGTTCAAGGGTGAAAAATATCTAGTTTATAGGTCATATTTAATCAAGCTTGACATATGAAAATATAAATGATAAAATAATTATATTATCATATAAAGTAGGTGTTTTAATATGCTTAACAAAAAAAAACGGGGACTTTTAGGCATTCAACTCCGGTTGAAGCTTCAAAGCAATATATCACAATCAATCAGGATGTAATTTATCATGATCATAAATTTATTGAATATGTTTATGTTATCAGGCAGAGGAATATATGTCATAAACGATATAATTACATTTTCATACCCTGCACCCTTATACCCAATTCCACCATCTTGTCGGCATTCTCTATTATGAGCTCTTCATTTATATCATGACCATAAGTATTCCACGTGTTCAAGCACATTATCTGTTTATATTATTTCATAATTTGTGTCCGCTCCTTTAAATCCCTTTAAAATTTCAATGCACGGCGTCGCTATTTCAATGCCGCACATTCGCTTTCCCGCTCTTCTTCTAAATATATATTGAATTACGGCGTATATTTTTGGGCAAGACGGCATATATTTTTGGGCAAGCATATCGCATAATAACGTACAGCTCCAACCATAATCGCGAATAGACTGAATTCTTATATCTAAATTATACGGTTCTAAAAACGCTCCTTTTCTGTTTAAAACACTCGGTACCTTTTTATTTTCACTGTCATAAAATTCATATAATGTACCCGTTTGCCTATACCAATAGTTCATATAGCTGACGGTTTTATTTCTTATTTCCTCCGCCAAATCATTATATCCGTATTCGTCAAGCGCATCACAAATCATATAGTTGTAGTTAATCCATACAGGACCTCTCCACATATCAGTGCCAAAGGTTTTATCCTTTACGGCAATACTTGATATCGGAAACTCCGTTTTAAACATCTGCGGGTCATTCAAATGCTTTACCAGCATCTTTGCTTTGTCGAGAAATTCATATGCATTTTCAAAGTAATAGGAAGAACCTGTGCCAATAACATATGTTGCTTCGGAGGTTATTTTTATAGCTCCGGTTTCTTTATCGAAGCTTCCTATACCGTAATAGTCGGAAAACCACATAGTCTCTCCGTTCTCACGACCCGGCCACAGATATATTCTTGCGCTCGTGGGATCATTAATTTCGGGAATGTCATCCGGTGCAACGACAAAAGCAGTTTTGACCGGGCCTGCTTCGGATGCTACCGCATGAAGGTAACCCTCATTCGGCCATCTTGCCGGAATTGCTTCCTGCTCATCCTCTACCATATATTGAAACATCGTTCCCTTGCCTACAAAGGAAGCATATATATTCTTTTCGCTGTCATAAATCTCCCAGTCTGTAATCTTCTTTGCAGAAGTTATGTGAGGCGTTTCCCCCGGATATGCCACATATTGAACATGATATCCGTTTTCACCGCTATCCTCCGGCGTAAACTGCACTCCCAATGTTTCAGAATAATTTCCGCCTCTTAAATATACTATAATGTTTCCTGTCATCGGGTTATTCTTTTTATAATCCCTTATGTAGAGCTTTGCACCGGTTATTGTTCTGAAAGGATCGTCTGATGTCCCTATTCCCTCATCACGTCCGGTTTCAGGGTCAATGTAGAAGGTTTTCATTATTCTGTCTTTATCATACTCAGTCAAAAAAAGTCCCGAATAATCTGCATTCGCCGCTGTCATTACATCATCTGTGAATCGCTCCCGCCCGAAAACAGCATATTCTCCATTTATAGCACAAGGGAGTTCTGCCGCCTGCATGAACGCATCTACAGGAACATATATAATGTCATTTATTATTTCAGCTTTTCCACGCATGGCATATTCTTCAACCGAATTATCATATTTCAGCTTTTTCAAAAGAGTGTCGCTTCCGTCTGATATTTCAAATTCATACTGCAAGTAATATACGGTAGCTTTTTTTGTATAGCGGTTCCATTCAATAGGAGAATTTGTGATCTCAGCCAAATTTCTCAAAGACATATAAAATACATCGTCTTTTATATACGGTTTCATTATCTGATCCACCGCACCTCTGACATATGCATAATCAATCCCCGCTTTAGCAATGGTTACATATTCAGCGCCTGCAATATCATTCACCGTATTACCTGCGGCATATCCCGCCACCGGCGGCAAGATACTCATTGCCATTGCGGCTGCCAGAAATAATCCGATTATTTTTTTCTTACTCATTATCAAACACTCCTTACTATGCAATAACCAGAAACTTATTATTAACATAATTTTTTTATGCTATAATCACATTATACTTGTAGTATTATATCAGCAAACAACACCGATACCAAAACAGTCTTTCGATCTAATTATACTATATTTCGTTTTTTTTATTCATTTTAAGGTCATATAACGCAAAATTATTCTTTTTTCAGATTATTATCGTTTCAGAAGAACGGTCATCTTGAAGAATCGCATTCACCAAAACCAATAACACTTATATACAAATTCTGAAAGTTTTAATTTCAAAGGGCTTTAGAGTGAAACTAAATCTATTTTCTTTTGACTCAAGCTCACCGTAATTCTCTGTTTCAATAAAATTACTGTCATACACCTTTTTAATATCAAAAGCTGTTTGTATTGTTGTATCTGTACGCATTCCGCATGCTTCGTACACTCTGACAATAATATCCTCATTGTCACACGCTTCTTTTACTGTTGATATAATAACATTGGTCTTGTCTGTATAAAGCGAAAGCTTTCTTTAAATTTTCCTCCCCCCGCTGTTTTTCTTACAACCAGCGGATAATTAAAAGCATATGTGCTATTTACAATTTCAGCCTCACGCCCACTTCCTTTATGCGGTACTAAAGAATATCTGAAACTATGATTCCCTATATCGGCTTCGGCATTAGGATAGGTTCCGCACTTTAAAAGCATCAGACTCATTGCTCCGTCATGTATGTCATATCCGTAGCAGTCATTATCAATGCAGCCCCATATCCGCCGTCTGCAAAATCCGTCCATTTATGTGCACATACCTCAAATTTTGCTGCGTCCCATGATGTATTCATAGGAGTTGGACGTTCTATAGCACCATACTGAATTTCATATGTTGCTTTATCCGAAATTTAAATCGGAACAACCCTCCTGCTTTACTTGCAAGAAGCAGAGATTGCGACAGATTGCAACCTGTGCATGGAGCGTTAGCTCCTCAAGGTTTCAGTGGGAGATTATAACCCCCACTGAAATTCTGAAATGGAACTCGCCGCCGATTACGGCGGAGAACAAAATGCGCGCAGTTATATCTCTACAGTCATCTGCAACATGTCCCACCATGCAATACCAAAACACGTTATTGACATAAATTATTTTAAATGCTATAATCATACTGTAATTATATTATATCAATAAGCAATCCCTATATCAATACAGTCTTTCGATTATATTATACTGTATTTCGATATATTTAAGATTTTTTAAAGCCATTTAACACAAAATTATTCTTTTTTTTATTATTATTCTTCAAGAGGAAATATGTTGGAAGGGAAATATTTATGTACAATGAAGAAAAAAAAATAGAGGAATTTGCGATCCCCAATTTTCCGGTTCGCTCAGCGATACCAAATAAAACCCAATCAACCAATATTATTGTTATTCCTCATCTGCATTCTTATTTGGAAGTAATGAAAATAATTAAAGGACCTGTAAACGTTAAAATCGGGCTTAATCATTATATCTGCAATAATGGAGACATAATTTTTGTTCCTTCCGAAACAATTCATGAGGTTACGGCCGAAACATACGATAAGCAGCTTGTTGGACTTGTGTTTGATCCCGAGTCCTTTAATCTTCCGTTTACAAATTATAACTATAATGTTATTCTTAATAACAATAAAATTTTTAATTATATTTTCCCGCCGGAGCATGAGTATTATGAAAATATAAATAAACATTTTACCCGTGCAATTGTACATTATCACAACAAAAATGATACATATAAACTGGAAATTTCCGCACATATTCTGCTCTTACTCTCCGCACTGTTGAAATTTTATGTGCCCGACCTTCAAAAAACGTCAAATGATATGTTTTATAAAATACAGCCCGCCCTGGATTATATTGATAAGCATTATTCCGAAAAAATATACATTTCTACTCTTAGCAGCATTCTTAACGTATGTGACGACCATTTTATACGTATGTTCAAGAAGGCCATGCATCAAACGCCTAATCAGTTTATTGTAAATGTCCGTATTCAGAAAGCTATGATTCTTCTTTCCTCTACCGAGATGTCCATTTCACAAATTTCGGAAAAAACAGGATTTTCCAGCTATGCTCATTTTTGCAATACCTTTACAGCTAAAAATGACGTCACTCCAAGAATATATCGCCAAAAATGCAAGCAGGTACCACCCGAAACAGCTTAACAGAAACTGAATTGGCATAAAAAAGAACGATAGAAGTAACACCCTTAAGGTATCAATCCTATCGTTCAAATATGACAAAGGACTATAATTTTTATAAAATGCACCCTGCCATGGCTTGTCAAGTAATCTGTGTAAGTTTTTTTGCATAAGTTAATTTTTTACAAAAGTAGCGTTTATGCCGTGAAAGTTACTTGACGGCGTGACAATTTTGTATACAATGCCTCAGTGGATTTATATGATATATTCTTTCATACAATCCTACTGCATTTGTTGTGTAAAGGATTTTTCTTACGGCACTTCCATAATTGAATAATTGCTCAACATGTTTGAAATTTCTCACCCACACATCAACAGCTCCGAGATACGCTGACCATGCTTGATTAAATTTTTCAAATTCCGCAACACAAGCCTTTAAACTGCTTGCTCCATATATCTTTTTCAATGCTACGACATATGCTTTATAATCTTTACTTGGTATGTATTTTATTGAGTTTCTTATTAAATGTACAATGTATCTCTGCACAACGATATTCGGGAATATTGATTTTGCGCCTTCTTCCAGTCCGCGTACTCCGTCCATTGAAATAAACAATATATCCTCTACACCTCTGTTTTTTAATTCATCAAATATTTGCATCCATACATGATTGCCTTCTGTTTCATTGAGTCATAAACCCAGTATATCTTTCATTCCGTTTATATCATATCCGAAAATTGTATATACCGCATAATTCTTTGTTTCATAATTCCCTCGTATGGTAACGTACATACAATCTATAAAAGAAATATATAGAATTTTTTAACGGTCTGTTTTGCCAATCTTCCAGCCTATCAAGTACGCTATCGGTAATATTAGATATGGTCTTGGCTGAAATATTAAATCCGTATATATCTTCAATTGTTGATGATATATCACGTTGGTTCATACCTCTGGCATACATTGCAAGAACCTTGTTCTCAATTCCCGAAACGTCTTTTTCTCTCTTTGGAATAACCTTTGGTTCAAAGCTTGCATCACGATCACGAGGAACATTTATTTCAACATTTCCACGCGATGTTATCTTTTGCCCGTAACCATTGCTCCTGTTGGTAGTTGTCTTTGCCCCGTGATCATTGTTTTCATATCCCAAATGAGCATTCATTTCACCTTGAAGCATAGCTTCGAACATGGGTCCGAATATGTCTTTCAATGCATTCTCCATATCCTTAACATTCTGAAGTTGATACTGTGAAATAATTTGATGTGCTAACGCTGCATCTTAAGGGTTTCTTTTTTTCTCGCCATTTCTACATTTTCCATTTTTTCTTCCTTTCTATTTTACCATACTTTTTACAAAAAGAAAAGTGCATAAGTTATTTTTTATAATTTACACTGTAGAATTGTCAATGGAAGGAGGTAGAAATAATAGAAAGAGAAGAGGGGCTGTGACAAAATAACAGCTAAATAATAAGAAAAATGAGGACGATTGCGGTTGCAAAAGTCCTCATTTTTTTTGTATAATTAAATTGTGAAAAAAATTAAACCTAAGGAGATTATACCACAATGGACAGATATTTTCAACTATTAATTTCAGAAGAATTTGCGGAAAGGAGAATAATACAAGTTGAAGGAGCATTTGGTGTTATAAAAGAGAACAACAGATTCAGTCAGTTTCTTCTCAGAGGGAGCAGCAAGGTACAAGCAGAGACAGTTCTAATTGTTATGGCATACAATATCAACAAATTACACCACAAAATACGTGATAACCGAACCGGGACGCAGCTTCACAGTAAACTTTCCGCTTAAAGATAATAAAACTGAATAAAAATTTTTTACAAGGGGCTTGACCTCTATTTGTCATGCGCATTTTTGAGTAAAATGCCGTTTTTTTATCCAAAATTCAACAAGTCATGTGAATACATGCAGAGAAAAAGAGCCGTGAGCAAAATGATTTAAAAAATCATTTTGTCACAGCCCCGAGACATCTTTGTTTAGATTATATTTTCAGCAGCCGCACCGTTTACAATTATTATCGTCACCGTCTACAAATTCCGATCTTTCAGGCGGGAAAAATTCGTCTACCGGGAAGCTGATCCTTTCAAATAATTCACAAGGATTATCGTCTGTTGCACCTATACATTCTTTCTGCGGGATACAGAAATCATATGCAGGAATCAACAACTGTACCCTTCTTTCCAATTTTATAATAGAGAAAATTCCAATTGATACAAATACTCTCTTTTCCTCTCCGCCGAGAATTAAATTATCGTCAAATACACGGCATACGGATTCCGGAATACTTGCAAGATCAAAATCATCGTCACAGCAGCAATCTTTATCCTTTACGTCCACAACTTTTGCTCCCAAGGCGATCGGATCAACAACTTCGACAACTGCATTGGGCATGTTGGTCTTACGCCATAATTGTGGATCAAACGCATCCTCCTTATATTTTGACGCGAAGATCTTTGCATTACCCTCAGAGCCAAACAAAATAACCTTTTTATCAAATACAGCAAGACCTTCTACTTCTGTAGGTCTGCCCAGACCGGTAAATACGGCAAGAGTAATTTTAAAGTAATATTTTAAATCTACCGAATAAAATCCTCTGTTAAAAGGTACAGCTTCTATATCCGAAAATACCCAGATAATCTCCGCTTTGGTGCATTTAACACTTATTGCTCTGTCAACAACATTCTGAGCGCACGCTGTTAAATATACTCTTATATTTTCCAAACAATCTTTATCATAAGAACACGCAAGATAGATACTCCTTCCCTCAATCTCTTTCCATAATATACTGTAGTGCCTTTCTTGCGAGCCAATAAGCGTTCTGATCGGTTTGAAGTTTATCGAGCCAAAGCTCCACATCAGAGACGATCCCGCGCAGGTGTAAATCGGCAACAATATCATTAACCGAGGTCAATTCTTTCACATCCTCACCCCCATCCTTTAAAAATCTTTTAACGCAGATAAGACCCTTGTTTTTCAACTTTGCGGTACTTTTCTGACTCTGCCTTGACTTACAGTAAGCCGCCATATTCTTAACGGTCCCGCCGATACCGGAGCCGTGCCCGAATATCTGATTGTTACCTATGTACATTTCGACATGACCGACGCCCTCAGTCCTTGAATCGTCGTTTCCCCGAAAGAACAGTAAATCCCCTTTTTCCATTTTCCCCTCATCAGGGATGCCGTTATATATATTTAATTCTACTCTTTTACCCTTATCAGAATTAATCTGTGCCTGAGTATTTGCCCCAATATTAATCCCGAATAATTTATTGTACCAATACCAGACGGTGCCGGAGCAGTCGCCCCAGCCCTTTTCAATCAAAGTTCTTTTTGTCACATCCTGCGAATACTGATTTTTTTCTTTTCTTGTCAACGCCTGTGACACAAGATAGTTTCTTTTTTCATCTATAGTCATATGTAACACCTCAGTTTAAATAATTTTTCCACGGATTATTTTTCGGATTTTCATATTCTGTGCTGAATAGATAAGCCTTTTCTTTGTTGGATAAGTCCATACTATCAATTATAGCAATAAGCTTTTGTTGTTTTGAACCGGTTATAGAATTTCCGTTTTCGTCTTTGTCAGCAGTCAGGCCGTCTGTTCTTTCAATATATTCAACATAGCTGTTAATTGACAGACCGTTTTCCAGAGCCTTATAATATGAATCGATACTTGCATAGTCAGGTGCAAGAACCTTAAATACCGCCGCTGAAAGAATTGCATCGTCGCCCTTTACGATAGCTTCCTCAATCCATGTTGAATCACTCACATAATCCGATACAGCCTTTTTACCCACAACTCCGGATGCCTCATACAGCTTGTCAATAACTTCTATCCTCTGACTGTCTGACAAGGTGTCATATACATCATCATTAAAGAACTCGGTCAACAGCGTATTGCTCTTTTGTCCCATAGTTTTCTGTACCGTTGTATATTCCTTTGCCGTCAGGTCCTTTCGTACCTTATCCACATTAAAATATTTCGGTGCTTCTTTAGGATATATATTTTTCGCCGTTTCCTCTGCAAGTCTTATCAGTTCCAAATCGGTATCGGTCAACTGTCTTGTACTGAAATATCCGGGTGAAAAATAGTTTTCAAACGCTCTTTCAAGTAGAGTTCCCGACGGCTCCTCTTCGCCCCATGCGTTTATGTACGGTTCCTGATTATCTGACAGCCCCGGAATTTTATTTGCCTGTCTTTGCAGAAAATACTGCGCCCATGTAGGCACTTCGCTGTTTTTATCCATGTATGTTATTCTGCGCTTATCATCAAAGAATGTCCTTGTGGTTTGTCCCAAAACTGTCGGCACTGCCTGACCGATATAACTTGTCAGCATTTCTCTTACAATTGCAACACTTTTTTTGTCATCCGGGTATTTCGAAGGAGCGGCAAGAGTATTTTCCAAACCGTCGATCATTGACAGCTCAAAAATCGGCTCTGTCAGCGTTGAAAGAGAATCCATTACTGTCGATACATTCATTTCATTTCCTTCACTCATCAGCCTGTTTAATTCCGCACCGACAAATAACGGTAATGAAAACGGTGCCGCCCAGTCAATGTCATATGAATTGTTTTTGCCCTCTCCGAAATAGAGCGCATATGTCTGAGCCCCTTGCATTTCTTCAAATTCTTCTTTGTCATCTTTTGAAGAACCTTTTAATATTCCCATACTCGCAAGGAAATATCCGAGAGCCATAATCCCTGTACCTGTAAGTCCTGTTGCCATTTTGTCTATGAAATCATTTACGGTCATTTCACCTTTTGCCAAACGGTATGACCCTCTTGTTATCGTATCAAGTAAGGTTACCGGGCTGTATTCAATACCTCTTTTCAGTATGTTTGCAGGTGTCTTTTTAAAGGGCAGTAATGCCTCAACCATAAGATTTGTTACCCTGTTTGTTTTTGAAAACCTGTTCAGTGCATTTGCAAAATCAGACGCATCACGAAAAGTTGCTTTTTGAGCCTCTTTAATGGCATAATCTCTCGCTCTTTCAAGCTGTTTGTATCCGACTTCATTATCAACGGTCAATGTGTCAATATCGATTTTATTTGCAGACAAGTATGAACCCAAAGCATTTATGTAGTGCGCTTTCAAAAAAAGTCTGTCCTCTGCTTCCAACAGGTTGCCGTTCAACCGTCTTATTTTTTCAAGCGGTTTAAATCTGAATATTTTTTGTCTGTCCCGTACCTGATCTGAAAAATCATATTTCCCCGTTCCAAGCATCATGTCTTCTACCATTTTGAAATCGTTAGAGGCAAAATTCAAATATCTTTTAGGAATGAAAACTTTTTTTGTCCTTTCAATTCCTTTATGCCTGATAGCCTTTGAACCTAAATTGACAACATTTTCACCGACAGAGCCGATAACATTTTTTATTGCAACCGTCGGAGCAAATATAGCATTTCCCACAATATTTCTTATATGTGTTCTCGGATTGCCCAGCATTGCAAGGTATCGCCATGCGTTCCACTTATCATACCAGGTGGCAGGCATCTGATCGGCAACACTTGTTATTATTTCGTCTACGGCTTTTTCAACAGCTTCCTGTGATTTTGCATTAGCAAGATTTTCCTTCAACTCCTTTGGCACTTCGATCTTTGGAGCATTTTTTTTGAACCTTTTGTTAAGATCATTCTGAACGTTGTCTATAACCCTGTTTACATATATAAGCTGTCCGCTGCCGTTCATTCTTTTTAAAAGCCTCATAGCCTGAACAACTTGTCCCGCTCTTGTACCCTCTGCCGCAAGTTCTGCTGTCAGCTTTATTACTGTATCGGTGTCGCCTTTTTTTGCCGCTTCCTGCAAAAGCCTCTCGCCCAATGCGATGTCGTATTTGCTGATTCCTTTTTGCGCGGCTAAAACGGCGTCCCACTGCTTCATTGAATTGTCATAGCCTTTGTTTTTGTATATCTCGTCCGCGCCGGCTGCTGCTTTTTTATCCCCTATACGGTTATATGTAAACGTCCCGTTTTTGACCGCCCTTAAAATACTTCCTGCCATCTCATCATTCAAAGACCCGGCTTCCGCTGCCGTCCTTGAAAATCTCCGTGTATACTGATCTTCGCCCTCACCGGTTTTCTTTGGGACTTTAACATCTCTTGCAGGTGATTCCCCTGCCTCAAAATATCCGTAGGTTTTGTTCAAAGTATCTAAATCAGCCTGGGCCTGTTTTAATAGGTCGTCAATAGGGGTAGTGGAATAATTTGGTCTTTCACCTTTTTTATACTGTTCAATTCTGCTGTTTTGCGCATCTATTGTCTTTTGTTTTGCTTCCTTCTGCTCGGCACTCAGCATACTGTCCGGAAAATATTTTAAGAAATCGCCCTCTGAAGGGTTGACAGACTTCACCAAATCTGATATAGTTATATCAGAAGTGAAAGGAGTGCTTTCTTGTCGTTGATTTTCAGCGATGTGAGCATGGATATTCGCTTCTTTTTTATTTAAAGAAACAATTAAATGCATCTTATTTTCTCTGTCATCAAACTCTTTAACTTCTAATTGAACAGGAATTATATTGTTATTTTCATCAGTAAAAGCACTTGCCAAAACATACATATTTTTTAAATGTGCATCTTCTCTTATCGTTCCTGCATATTTATCATTATGTACCTCAATACCAACAGCGTTATTTACAACATCATCAAAAACAGACAACATCTTTGCAAATTCATCATAGTTTCCATTTTGTTTTTTCAGACTTTCATTTAAAGAAGCTTTTGAATAATTAAAATCCAATTCAATATCCTTGTTTGTATACGGTTTGCCTGTAATTTTAAATTGCTCATTAACCTTTTTCAGAATTTGCTCCGCTTTACTCTTATATGTCGTTTTTAATAATTCTAAATCAAACTGTTTTAAGACATCTGCCTTATCATTATTAACTTTTGGCAAATTTATTTTTTTCTTCGAAATAACTTTTGCTCTTTCCTCATCAGGCATATCCTTTGTGATTTTATTTTCCTTAATCAGCTCATCAATACTCTTTGTCGAATTTTTTTGAGAATTATTTTTGTTATTTGTATTGACTTTTTCTGTTTCTTGTTGTATTATATTCTTATCAGAGGCGTTCTTGTTATAACCGGCATTAATTGGCAATGCCCGTTCACTGACTTGGACGCCTCTGTTTTTTATTCTAACAAGATTGCCTTTTTTAATTTCCTTATTGATATAGTTATTAAAATTATTTTTACCATAAACGGTTGCAATTTTATTTGTATCAAAAAATACCCTGTTATATTGTCCTTTTTCATTAATATAAACTGGTACATTGATTGTATTCCCCTGTGAATCTTTATACTGAGAAATTAACAGAAAATAATTTTCTCTTCTTGCCGGGTTTTCTGCATTTTTAGTCCCGCGGTATGCAAGTGTTACAGTATCCAGACCGTCAATTATTTTAAGAAATAAATCCTTTCCCAATCCATGGTAATTGATATTGTCATCTATTTTTAATCCTCTTTTTTTTGCTTCACTCTCGGTAAATATATTTTCCCTTATATGTGATGCCTTCATCAGCATAGGTAAGTTTCTTGTACCTTTTTGATTTACAATGATTGAAGGGCTGTTCTCTGTTAAATAAACATCTTCTCTATAATTTATATCATTTAAAGCACGTTCAACGTCTTTTTTTGCGCCAGCTCTTATAGAATATTTTACTGTACCTTTATCTGTATTCTGAGTATAACTTTTTGTTCTATTGACATTCTTTTCAGCCGCCTCTACCGCCTTTTCCCAATTTCGTGCAATCTTTTCAAGCTCAGTGTACTTTTTAACCCCGACTTTATCAAGAATATCCCTGATAACATCAAGGAATTTCTGCGCGACATTTTTATCCTTAACCGCTACATAATTTGCAAACTCAGGGCTTGCGACAAAGTCTGCTGCAATTTCGTCAATTGCCACTGAGTAATTCATCTCAACTCCGCTCTTAAATTCCTGAATAAGCTGCTTTTCCGCCGGAGAAATGTTATTCATGTTAGTATCATTTACATAGCTGTAAATTAAATCCTTAACCTTTTCAAACTGCTTTGGCGCGAGCTCCTGCACTCTGTGAGTAATCTCATGCTTAAAAATCT
>CALXWJ010000018.1 GCA_944392335.1 uncultured Clostridia bacterium | reverse complement strand
TTATTGCCCTTGCCTTTTCACGGCTGTCAATCAAAATATCCATATTCCACTCCTAAAACGGTAAATCATCTTTTGAAACATCTAAAAATCCTGTTTTAAAGGGTTCTTCACTGCCGGCTGTTACCTGTCCCTGCTCCGCAGCCGCTTCAACGCTGCCCGAACGGCTCGTCACAAAGGTAATATTGCTGACGTCAACAAATGTTATTGTGCGGTTTTCCCCGTCCTTTTCATATTTTCGTGTCCTTAATTCGCCTGTTATGGGGCAGAAATCACCCTTTTTAAAATACTTGAATAATAGGTCGGCAGTACTGTTCCTTGCCTGACAGTTAATAAAATCGCAGTCGTAATCCCCTTGTTTGTTCTTATAATTTCTTTGAACAGCAAGCGAAAAACTTGTAACTCTGTCCCCCGATTCAAATGTCTTTACTTCTATGTCATGTGTCAATCTTCCGGTCAAACAAACACTATTCTGCATAATCAAATTCCTCCAAACTTCTAACACTTTCTAAAACCTTTGTGCGACGGCAGTAATTGCATTTTTCACATCTTGCAGGCTCAATATCGCCCTCTTTAATAGCTTGAAGCCTCATAACCTTCTGCTTAACATATTCTAACGCCGCGTCTAAATAATGCTGCGGGATCTCTATAATTTCAATGTCAGGTTCAACTTCCTTTGTAGCCACCGCCAGATAAAAGGGCAGATGATTACCCTCTATAGCCTGATATATAGCCCCTTGAATGTCATAGCCCCAGGCTTCGGCAAAATTTATACGTCCCTTTTCCTCTTTCCATATAGGCTCCATATCCTTCATGATCTTCAGATCAACGATCATCTTGCCCGGATGGTAACTGTCAATTTTTATCTTAAACGGCACGCCGCATATCTCCCCGGTCTTTATAACCTGCTTTTGCCCCGACATAAACTCCATAAAAAGCGGATCACGCTCAATTCGTTCTATTATGTATTCCGCCCTTTTAAAATCCGCTTTTAAATCACCGTTTCTTGTAAATATTTCAGGATGCCTTGCGCGGAATATGTCAAGGGTTTTCTCAAAATGCGCGTCAACATATGATCCAATCAATAACGAATTTGTTACTTCCCTTTCATATTCCCCCTTTAACTCCGCCAAAGCCCGCGCCTCACAGTCGTCAAAGGCTTTAAATTGTGAAGCGCCCATGTACTTCATCTGATTTTCGGGACTGAAATAATTTTCATTTGTTATCATCATAAATATGTCACTCCGATCTCGTTATCGTTTGTTGTTCTGGTAGCAATAAATTGTAAACCTTTTTCTTTGCACTTTTGGTATAGCCTTTCTCTGTTGCTGTCTGATAGCTTTTCCGCGCCGTCAATTAGAATGATCTGTAACGTATTCGGCTTTGACAGCGCCACATCAACACAAAGCTCCAGCTGTTCACCCTCTGACAAGTTGGAAACAGGCAGCCCGTTTATAAGCGGTATTCCGTTTTCAACCCAAAAGCCGTCAATCGGTATCGTTGCCGTTTGAAGGATCTCCCCCGGCAATGTCCTTGCAAGCTCAATCTTTCTTGTCAGCTCGTCCGATTGCTTTTTTAATTCTCTTACTTCTTCCTGCATGCGTTCCATTCGGTGGTATTCGTTCAGATATTGCTTCATATCTTCCGCCTCGTCAATTTCCGACTGTAACTCTGAACAATCCGTAATTTCTAAATCCGCATACTGATCCGCGACCTTTACATTTGAATCAAGCTCCGCTTTTGCCTTTTCAAATTCCGCGTCTATAACCTTGATCTTGTCACCAAGCCTGTCATCGAGCGTTGACAGCTTGTCCTCGTAAGCAATTATTTCAGCCTTTAATCTCTCAATGTCCGCTTTTAGATTTTCACGCTCCGACGCTATCGCCTTTTCACATGATGTTATTTTTATTTCCCTGTCCGCTTGTATTCCTCTTATCTTGTTGTCATAGCTGTCACGGTAAGCACGGCTTCTTTCAATTTTGTTGTTCCTTGCTTGAATCTCCTGCAATTTCTTGTAGTTCTCCCCAAGATCGTAGCTTTCCCAAACCTCCGGCATATACCCGTCGGGAAGACTTTGCGCAATATCAGAAATAAACGCGGTCTTGTTTCTTATGTCCCTGTTGATGTCCTGACGGTTCTTAAAATATTCGCCGTTTTCCGATTGGATGTCATTTAATACCTGTAAGATATTCTGCTCATAATTAACCCCCTCGGGGATTTCCCCGAATTGCTCCTTTATCCAATTCAAATCCCATGAAAAATCTATCAAGTCCAAGATGATCCTGTTTTGTTCCTTCTTATCCATTTGTGTAAAAGCTACCGGATCAAGCTGCATCGGAGTAAATAACTGCCGCAATACCGTTTCCGGCGCAGATACTTCTTTGCCGTTTTCCTTTATAGATTTGTAATCACTTTGCTCCGTTCTTTTTTTGCGGTCAATATGTAACCCGCTGTCCGTTTCGATTATGATCTCACCCTCCGATTCACCGTTTCGGATAACGAATTCACGGTCCGATTGATTTGTCAGCGCATATCTTATGCTGTCAATAACAGAAGTCTTGCCCGTCCCGTTTGTGCCGGTGATCTCAATGCTCCGTCCGTCAAGCTCGGTTTCCTTGATCCCAAATAAATTTTTAATCTTGATCTTCGTTGCTCTCATTTAAATTTTCCTCTCTTTCCTTTTTCTCTTTTGCTAAAATCAACGCACATTCGCCGCAGACCGAAACCCCGTATTTCTTTTTTGTGTATCCCGCCAGCTCCGCGGCGCTCATCCCATGGGATGGGACAATGTTTTTTCCGCACCTCTCACATTTGATTGTTTCTATCTTGCTTTCTTGCGGGATAAACGCTCTTATCCTTAAACACTCCACAAGCTCTCCTTTTAATTTGGTTACATCCTGAAAAACCTGAATTTTCTTCCCCCACCAATTCTCTGTAATCGGCGTTTTGTAAATCTTTGTAATCGTCTTGCAGTTCGTTTTGTTTAAAATCATCGGCTTTTGATTTTCAATAAAATGCGCAACCAAACAGTCCTCTTTTTTTCCGCCCTCACCGGTCACCGTTTCGATCCCAACGCTTTTGACCGTTAATATCAAATCCTGCCCGTCCTCCAGGGAATACGCCCCCAAATAGTCCGGATTAAATGCCTTTTTCCAATGCGGCATATTTTTTTTCCTCCTTCTATTGACATATCACAGCAAATATGCTATAATATAGTCAATGTATATATTTTAAATTTTTTTATTGCCGCCGTAATATCTCTTAATATTCGGCGGTCTTTTTTTATTTTATTCTTCATAAACATAAACCCTCATAACCTCCCCGGCATAAATATTACTATCACAATTATTCAGCCTCATAAATTCCTTTTGGT
Organism: uncultured Clostridia bacterium; assembly: GCA_944392335.1. Lineage (GTDB taxonomy): Bacteria > Bacillota > Clostridia > UBA1381 > UBA1381 > RGIG1988. The sequence goes on along the minus strand of CALXWJ010000018.1, from coordinate 50,129 downwards.
ACTCCGCAAAATCAATAAATTCCGGGCAGAACTTTGCCGCGATCCTTGACACACTGTCCCCGAACTGTACCTCATATTCCCGTATTGTCCGGGTGTAAATAACGCATTCCGGCTCGGTCGGTTCTGCCTTGCTGCCAACGCAGGAAGCCGCCGCGATCAAAATCCCAATTACCGCAATAGCCAATAAAATAAGCCTGTTTTTCCTTGCTTTCCTCTTTTTTACAGCCGTAACATTACCGGCTTTGTCTGTATAAATCTTCATCATTCTTTTTCGCCTTCCTTTATTTGTATTCCTGTAATTTTAAAGAACTTATTTTTATCAAAATTTGGCAAATCCATTATGCTTTGTTTCTGTGCCTCCGTTATTTCCCCCCACATCGCCTTCCAGGCTTCTTTGTAATCTAAGACTTTTAAATATCCTCCAGTTGTTTTATATTCCGGATGCAATTTTTTCTCTGTTTCATTCATAGTTTCAGAATTTATCCAGATGTTGTTTTTATAATTATCGCATATAACATGCATACCATTTAATAGACGAGCCTGCATAAAACTTAGATTTGTAGGTTTATCAAAAAAATTCACCGTTGCGGTTCCTGTACAGAAAAATCCACTGTTGCGGTAGCCACTGTTGAAGTAGCCACTGTTGTAGTTGCCACTGTTATAGTCACCACTGTTGTAGTTGCCACTGTTGCAGTCGCCACTGTTGTAGTCACCACTGTTATAGTCACCACTGTTGCAGTCACCACTGTTATAGTCACCACTGTTGCAGTTGCCACTGTTGCGGTAGCCACTGTTGCCTATCCCTGTACAGTTCTTGCCTATATTAACCAGGTCAAGAACCTCGTGCCACGAAAGCTCACGAATAATTGTAATTTTATCTGTCACGCTCTTTGTTCCATCGGTTTTTATTTTTCCTACAGCTTCAATTTCCGCAACTTTATTGCTGCTATCAAACTCATAATAATTAAAACAATCTATGGCTCTTTTGCAAAAGTGAAATCCCGTTTCACACAGATTAATGGTGCCTTCATGTACATATGTTTTTCCCAATTTATACTCAAAACCTCGGCATGTCCAATCATTATTAAAAACTTTGTAACCTTTCATTTTTTCTTCTTTTCCTTTCAGCATTTTCTTTGCACTTAAATTTTCTCCTTACAATCCCGCCATGACACGACAAATCACAGTTGTATTTTCTGCAATAAGCATATATTATTTTGCTTCTACCCATATCAAAATCCTTGACTGTAGCTAAGTATTCGCAGCGTAAATTACATTTCATTTTAGACCTAATTCCTTTTTCTTTCTATTAATAGCATCCTGACCTCCGGGCGTTTTCAGTAGGTTTATCATAAATTCCAATGTGGCCGCCGCAATAGCTTGTTGAGTATACTTGTCAAAACTAATTTCCGTTTCCATTTTTTCCTTTCCTTTCCGTAATAAAAATTCGTCGTAGTTTTACTCCTTTCCCATCAATTCCTCGACACTGCAATCAAGTATCTTCGCCAGCCTTGCCCATGTTCCGCCCCGAAAATCCTTCAAACCGTTCTCTGCTCTTGAAATTTCAGACTGCTCAAGGTCTGCAATTCTGGACAATTCCTCCTGTGTCAAGCCCCGCTTCTTTCGGTAATGCGCAAGATTATTCGTCATAAAATGCCTCCTTTCCAATTAATGCTTTATTTTCATAATTATATTGACAAAAAACGCCATATGGTTTATAATAAAGTTACCACACTTATATTCAAACACATACAGCTTTTTGTAACCCTAAAAAATTTTTGTGCTTTTAGGATTTTAAGAATACTAAAGTACTTTTGTGTTCTTATGGGTATATTATAATACAGTATTTACTGTATGTCAACACAATTTTACAGATATTCCTGTATTATGGTAATTTTGACAAAAAGAAAGGGGATGTATTATGCAGAATTTACTAATTAGCGAAAAAATTAAATCAATATGCAGACAAAAAAAAATTCCTGTAGCCTTTTTACTTCATGAATGTAATATTAACAGAAATTTTATCTATGATTTAACAAAGAAAGGACAATCACCATCCATAGAGAAAATATCAGCAATTGCAGACTATCTCAACTGCTCCATTGATGAATTGGTAGGACGGAATATAAATCAGAGTATCAACGCAGGAGATATAACAAACAGTAAAGTAATATCAGGCAATAATAACACTTTGAAAGAAAACGACACTCTTACCATTCAGGAACAAGACCTGTTGCGTATATACCGCAACGCTGATGGCAAAACTCAAATGAAAATAATGCAGTTCATTTATGATTTGGAAAAGTAAGAGAAGGGAATTAACATGGGTATTATAAACAAAATTATAAAAAAATTAAATCCTAACAGACCTAAAACTATTAATGATATTTTTAGAAAATATTATTTTGAAGAAAAAAAAATATTAAGAGACGTGCAGCTATCAGCTGATCCAGATTTTGAATTGTTACCCGCATTATACATTGTCGGTGATCTTGCATTAATTTCAAGCAAGAAAGACCGCGTCCACTTTTGCAATGAATTTATCCAGCTAATGCCTCAGTTGTTCAATAAAGTCAATGAACAATCTTTTAATCGTAGGATAAGACTCTACGGCGAGGTTTTGAGAGAAAAACATAATTTGTTTTTATGGAATCCAAATCCGCCGACCAATATAGAATTTCATCCCATTCTTAAAGCTGTATATCTTCTTTGTGATATTCTTTATGATAAATCTTGCGCAGACGATTATTCAGAAAATCATCCGATAAGGTTGCATGATTGTATGCATTCAATATATTTTAATGAAAAAGTTGTTAATCCATTAGTAACTTCATTCGGAAATCTCTTTAAAGATGTTTATAAGTTTTAAAAATATTGAAAGGAAATATATGTAAAAGGAGCATTGTCATGACCGTACTTATAATTATCCTGTCAGTAGCTTTAATTATAGTTGCATATAAATACATAAAACTGTCAAAAAGCACCAAACCGATAGACAAATCAATGCTGCCAAACGGAGTTGATATAGACGAGAAAACACTTCTTCCGTATAAGACCAACAGAGTATATGGCTACGGGAAAGAATTTAATGCATTTGTCACCCCGAACGGGAAATATTTTCATAGAAGCAGATGTAATTACGTAAAATCGCATAAAAAAATATTGATGCACCGATATGAAGCATTAAAAAAAAATTATCTTCCCTGTCCATATTGCAAACCTGTTTCCAAGGTTAATGCATGGTATGATGATTTTATAAAAAAAAATAACATATTAGACTAAAAACATTAGAGAATGATAAAAGAATGTTTGGCTTGAGAATAAACGAACGATTGCAAAGGTTTTTAATAAACTCAATAATGATATCAATAAAATTTTTGACAGTTATATAAATTCAATCTTTCAAAATAATGGAAACGCAATGGAGGTATATAACAAACTTAAAGAAAAGAGAGATTAAATGAATTATTTTGATTATTATAAAATATTAGGAATAAAATATCCCTCATCGGCAGAGGAGATAAAAAGGGCATATTATGAGCATGCAAAGAAAGAACATCCGGATGTAGGCGGTGATAAAGAAAGAATGCAGCTGATAAATGAAGCCTATGAAACACTTTCGGACCCGGAGGCAAAAGCGTCATATGATAGATGGTATCTAAGATATACACAGCAAAATAATACATCTTCATCACAAACACAAAACACATCAAAAAAATATAATCAAAAGCAATATATAACAATACATTTGATAACATTGGATAATAACGTTGTTCATAGTAATATTAATGCTAATGTTTTAAAATTTGATTACAAAAAATATCTTGACGAATACGGCGAACTGTATTTTCGAGAGATCCGTCAAGGCAGTAAGATCATAACTGCGATAATGTATAAAGAAGAATGGATTTTGCTGTATTATAAAAATCAACCTGATAATAACAATCAAAAAGAAAAAAGTTATAATAAACATAAAATCATATTCACGACAGTTGCCATAATGTCGGGTTTGATATTGATTGCATATCTGAGCAATCCCGATGGAAATATAACCCCCACACTAAATGAAGAAATTCCGTCAATAGCGGAAGAAACTCCCACACCATACCTGCCTCCGGAACAGCCCACACCCACCAACGGCCATATATTCAAACAACCCACACAAGAATGTATAGCCCCATTTACAATAGAAACGCAGGCGCAAGACAGCAATGATTATTATATATATCTTCAGCATTGTGACGGCAACTCATCGGAGTATGATATAAGCTTTTTTGTACAAGGAGGAAATACGGTAGAGATAGAAGTCCCCTTAGGTACATATAAAATATATTATTGCTCGGGCAGCAAATGGTACGGAACAGAATATAAATTCGGGGAAAATACACAGTATTCAACATCTGATGATCTGTTGGAATTTTATCATGACAATGAATATGTGTATGGTAATACCATAACATTGTATCCGGTATCATACGGAAATTTTGAAACCGAATATATTGACGAATATGAATTTCCCGGTTAAAATAAAGTAAGGAGAAAAACATGAATAATTTGGAACAAACAGAAAAACCAAATAACAGACCGGTCATCACAGGCATAATAATATTGCTTATACTTACATCACTTACCTATTTGGCAATAAAAATAAGTGTAAGATACAAACAGGAACAAACCGTAACCATATCAGAAACCGACACCGAAGAATCAGATCCGAATGTAAAAGAAAACGACCAAACTTCATTATCATCAGATAATACAACTTCATCAAAAAAAACAAAACCATCTGCAGAAGAAGCAGCATATGCAATAAAATTAATTAGAGAATCACAAAAACGTCTTAAACAAGCCGACAAAAGTGATATAACTGCAAATCAAAACAATTCAAACAGCACCGAGCCATCAACTTCTACAGATTTATCAGAAAAAGAAGAAAAAAAAAGAATAGAAATTTTATTAAAAAATTCATTAAATTATACTAAAAAGACTGCTGAAAGTAATAATGTATCCGGAACGCAAAACGGTTCTGCGCATTTATGGAATGGCGGGGAATTGAAAAGTATATATGAAGCCCCTGAGGGAAAATAAATGAAACCGAACAGTCAAACATGATAATAAAAGAATGAACCACTATGAACATAGCGATATATTTAAGAAAATCAAGAAGTGATCCGGAAGATGAGAGCATGGAAGAAACGCTTTCAAGACATAAAAAAACACTAATGTGCTTGAATCAGACAAAAAAAAGTAAAAGTCACAGGAAGATAAAAATAAAGACAGAAAAGGAGGCGTCATAATGGCAAAAAATAAAAAAGAAATGAAGCCGTTTAAAAATATCGGTGTTATTTACGCAAGATTCAGCTCCCATAATCAGAAAGAAGTCAGTATCGATCAACAGATAACCGCCTGCCAGAGAAAGGCAGAGGATTTTAATATAACCATAATAGATACATATGAGGACAGAGCCGTCAGCGGAAAGACCGACAAACGCTCCAGTTTTCAGCGCTTACTACGCGATGCGGAAAAAGGCAGATTCGAATATCTGATAGCATGGAAATCAAATCGTATAGGTCGTAATATGCTGGAGCAGCTTATAAATGAGGCAAAGCTCCAAGCCTACGGCGTTCAGATACTGTACGTTGAAGAATCTTTTGACAATACCGCCGCCGGAAGATTTGCCGCAAGAAATATGATGAATGTCAATCAGTTCTATTCAGAAAACATGGCAGAGGATATTCTGCGTGCAATGAATGACAACGCCTCCAAGTGCATGGTGAACGGTCCCATTCCGTACGGTTACAAGCGTGGTGAGGACGGCAGATATACTATCAACGAACAAACAGCACCGATTATACTTGAAATCTTCGAACGGATTGCAAACGGCGAACGTATAATTGACATATGCAATGATTTGAATGATAGAGAAATAAAAACCAGAACAGGTAAAAAATGGTCTTTAAACAGTTTTCGTAATATGCTTGTCAATGAACGTTACAGAGGGGTTTATAAGTGGAAAGATACACGCATTGAAGACGGCATACCGAGAATAGTAAGTGACGAAATTTTCTACAAAGTGCAGGAGGTACTGAAAATGAAACAACACATAAAAGGAAAACATAGTGTGTTCGGTAATTATTTACTGACAGGGAAACTCTTCTGCGGCTATTGCCGCAAGCCAATGGTAGGCTATTCAGGAACAAGTAAAAGCGGCACACTGCATCATTATTATGTATGTCAGACGCGACGTTTAAAACATACTTGTAAAAAAGAACACGTCCGCAGGGATGATACTGAAAAGCAAGTTGCCCTTGCAATTCAACACTATGCGCTCCAACCGGACGTCATAGAATGGATAGCAAACAGTACAGTCGAATATAATAAAAAGCAAGCCGAACAGTCAAAACTGAAAATGCTTGAAGATCAGCTGAAAGAAAATCAAAAATTAATCAGTAATGTAATGACTGCCATCGAACAAGGAATTATCACCGAAACCACAAAAGCAAGACTTATCGAACTGGAGGCAGAACAGGAGAAAATAAAAATAAAAATAATAGAGGCAAAAGCCAATATGATTACAATACCGAAAAATGATATAATAGCCGGTCTTAATATGTTCCGCGACGGAAATATTAATGATAAAAAATACTGCGCTAAACTCTTTAACACCTTTATCATAGCAATATATCTCTACGACGATCACATGAAAATAATATTCAACTTTTCCGGCAAAAATAACACAGTTGACTTACCATTCTCAGACACCGACTTGCAAATATCAGACCCCGGTACTTCTTTTAAGTGTTCGTATAATAACTCTAATGGTGTACCATTCCCAAATGCGAAAGCATTTGGGAATATTATTGTATATTGATCAAAAAAAACGCAGTTATAAGACGATGTTTACCGGCAGAACACCTATAATCTTTTTATTCCGCTTGTCTGCAGCAACATTTTTGATACGGTTTTTAATTAATATTTTTGTAAATTTGGACAAGCACTTATTAATCCGTAAAACGGTTTCAACAATTATTTGTTAATATTTTACATTTATGTTACATAAAATCGATCCGTTTTCCAATAAAATTTTTTTAATTCAAAAAAGTCAAGTTTTATCACATATTTCCTCCTGTTCCAAAAATTTTTATGGCTTTAAATTACACATAATTTAATCAAAACACAACATATTGTGTTTTTTTTAAAAAACATATTGACAAAACCACAATTTTTTGATATTATATTAGAGCATCAAAAAATAATATAAGGAGGTATAAACACAATGAAGATAATAAAGAGAAACGGTTCTGAAGTTGATTTTGACATTAACAAGATCATACAGGCTGTTTCCAAAGCCAATAATTCAACTACTTCTAAAGAATTATCGGAGTCTCAGATCAGAGATATTGCTGAGTTTGTTGAATTTAAACTGCAAAAAGCAGACAGAGCTTATTCGGTGGAAGAAATACAAGATATAGTGGAAAATCAAATAATGGCGCAAGGTGCGTTTGAAGTAGCAAAAAGCTATGTAAAATACAGATATACCAGATCTCTTATACGTAACTCAAACACAACTGACAATCAGATCCTTACATTGATAGAGTGCAATAATGAAGAGGTCAAACAGGAAAATTCAAACAAAAACCCTACCATAAACAGTGTACAGCGCGACTATATGGCAGGCGAGGTTTCAAAGGATCTTACGCGAAGAATACTCTTGCCTCTTGATATCGTCCAGGCACATGAAGAGGGTCTTATCCACTTTCATGACAGCGATTATTTTGCACAGCATATGCACAACTGCGATCTGGTAAATCTTGAAGACATGCTTCAAAACGGTACCGTTATAAGCGGGACTTTGATCGAGAAGCCTCATAGCTTTTCAACCGCCTGCAATATTGCCACACAGATCATAGCGCAGGTAGCATCAAGTCAATACGGCGGTCAAAGTATAAGTCTCACCCATTTGGCGCCTTTTGTTGACATATCAAGAAAAAAGATACAAAAATCCATTATTGACGAATACACACAGATGGGGATAAATATAACAGAACAGCAGATCTCAGACATAACCGAAAAACGCCTGAGAGAGGAAATAAGAAAAGGCGTTCAAACGATCCAATATCAGGTCGTAACTCTTCTTACAACAAACGGTCAGGCTCCTTTTGTCACCGTATTCATGTATCTCAATGAGACGGATGATCCTCAGGAAAAAGCCGATTTGGCTCTTATCATAGAAGAAACTCTCAAGCAAAGGATCCAGGGCGTTAAAAACGAAAAGGGCATATGGATCACTCCTGCATTTCCTAAGCTGATCTATGTGCTTGAGGAAGATAACATTCATGAAGATTCAAAATACTTCTATCTTACCGAATTAGCTGCCAAATGCACGGCAAAAAGAATGGTTCCCGACTATATTTCGGAAAAAATCATGCTTCAGCTGAAAAAGGATAAAAATAACGAAGGTCATTGTTATACATGCATGGGCTGCAGATCTTTCCTTACTCCTTATGTAGATCCTGAAACAAACAAACCGAAATATTACGGCCGCTTCAACCAAGGTGTTGTTACGATTAATCTTGTTGACGTTGCATTGTCTTCAGGCGGCAATAAAGAAAAATTCCGGGAAATACTTGACGAAAGACTCGATCTTTGTTACAGGGCTCTTATGTGCCGTCATAACAGATTAAAGGGCACCCTTTCCGACGCCGCTCCTATCCTATGGCAGCACGGCGCTCTTGCAAGACTGAAAAAGGGCGAAACGATTGATAAATTGTTATACGGCGGCTATTCAACGATCTCTTTGGGATATGCGGGATTATATGAGTGTGTTAAATATATGACCGGCAAATCTCACACCGATCCTGAAGCAACACCGTTTGCGCTTGATGTTATGCAGCATTTGAATGACGCCACCAAAGCTTGGAAAGAGAAGGAAAATATTGATTTCAGTATTTACGGTACTCCTCTTGAATCAACAACATATAAGTTTGCAAAGTGTCTTCAAAAGCGTTTCGGCATAATAAAAGGTATAACAGATAAGAACTACATAACCAACAGTTATCACGTTCATGTATCTGAAAAAATCGACGCATTTAAAAAGCTCAGCTTCGAAGCCCGTTTCCAGGCATTATCTCCGGGCGGCGCGATCAGTTATGTTGAAGTCCCCAATATGCAGAATAACATAAAAGCTGTTTTAAATGTTATGAAATATATCTATGAGAACATCATGTATGCCGAATTAAATACAAAGTCTGACTGCTGTCAGGTCTGCGGTTACGAGGGTGAAATACAGATTGTAACAGACAAAGACGGAAAACTTGTTTGGGAATGTCCGAATTGTAAAAACAGGGATCAGACAAAAATGAATGTCGCAAGAAGGACCTGCGGTTATATAGGTACTCAGTTCTGGAATCAGGGCAGAACGCAGGAAATCAAGGACAGAGTGCTTCATTTATAATGAAATACGGCGAAATAAAATTTAATGATATAGCAAACGGAGAGGGAGTCAGAACCTCTCTGTTTGTTTCGGGCTGTACACATCACTGTAAGGACTGCTTCAACCCTGAGACATGGAGCTTTGATTACGGTAATGAATTTACGGCTTCGACCCAAAAAGAAATCATAAATTCTCTTGAGCCTTTCTGGATCGACGGGCTGAGCCTGCTTGGAGGAGAACCATTTGAGCCCGAAAACCAAAAAGCTCTTCTTCCTTTTTTATATAAAGTAAAAGAAAGGTATCCCAAAAAGACAATATGGTGCTATTCCGGATATACATTTGAAGAATTAACAGAAGGAAGCAGGGCAAAAATAGATATTACAAGAGAAATGCTGTCATTAATCGACGTTCTTGTAGACGGGGAATTTAAAGCGGAATTAAAAAATATTTCTCTTCAGTTCAGAGGCAGCACCAATCAACGCGTCATTGACCTAAAGAAAACTTTTGAAACAGGCAAAATACATCTTTACTTGGATTGATTTTAAAACATACGGAGATATTTAAAATCGTATATTTTCAATAAGGGCTTGTCCCATCATTCAACGAGGGCAAGAGCGAAACAGGCGATTCGTGAATCGCCCCTACGGCGCCTTGCTGTAATCAGTGGGAGATTGTACTCTCACTGATTACAAATACGAAATCCGCCTCCGATTACGGCGTATGACAACTTGTGTGCAGTTATAAAAGATTTATATAAACCATAAATGAGATTTACACAAAATCAGAGATTTTTTCATTAAAAACCGAACTCTACTCTCAAATGTACCGTTTTAAACCTATAATTTTTCTCTATTAATTATGTATTTTACATCCTTCAATATCCTCAAAGATAAACTCCTCACGTTTATCCTCAACAAGCGTATCAACATGTACATTATTAAGTACAAGATTTTTTATATGTCTAAAGTAAATACCATATGCCGGATTCTTTTCTCCAAATGCATAATTTTCAGGATATTTATCTGTTATCTCAGGCAATATAACATTTCTGTCCTCTTCGCACCCGCCTCCTGGAACACTGAAATATATATTTGACAGTGTAATATTTTCAATCTTTTTATCCGGCTGCCCTGTTACTGTTGAGGTCATTATATGCGCCTTACACGAACTTTCTTTTTTCTTCCATAAACAAGTCATTCTTGCGGCAATCCAACTGTCATATGGTCCTGTTGCAATAACGTTATCTATCATTATATTCTTCAGGCTTCCGATCTGTGTTCCCTCCGGAGCACGACATCGGTTTGATAGAATAATAAAAAGCGGATATCCAACATTTTTCATTGTTATATTTGATACCGTAATTGCATCAAGCTCCCCTCCATCGGTTATTTCAAACGAAATTCCTCCGTAAAATGTGTTATATATTGAACAATTGCTTATACAAATATTTTTAAATCCTCCGTTTGTTTCTGTACCTAACTTTATAGCATTGCTTCTTGACGATACAATGCAGTTGGTTATTACAATATTCTCACTAAGTATTTTTTTATTTAAAGTGTATGAACTTTTAACAACTATACCGTCATCTCCGCACTTTAATATACAATCGCTGATTGTAACATTCCTGCAGCAATCGGGACTTATTCCATCAATATTTACATCAAGCATAAGTTTACTTATTTTCACATTCTCACAGCCGGCAAGATATACTGCCAAGTCGGTAGATCGTAAAAGTGTAAGACTTTCAATAGAAATATTTTTGCATTGTTTGAAAGCAAATATTTTTGCCCCCCTTTTACCAACCCAGTCTCCTTCACCCTCTACTGCCGTATTCTCCCATACTTCACGCATATCAATTATACCGTTACCGGAAAATGTTATATTGCTGCAGTTTTCAGCCCTAAACATGCTTCTATGGAAGTACGAATGTGAGCAATCCTGATAAAGCGGATATGAAATTTTTTCCCTTTCATCATAATCGTCTATATTTTCACTTCCCAAGAACTTCGCTCCCGGTTCAAAGACAAAATGCGTATTATCATACAAATGTATTGAAGCAACCATATATACTCCAAAAGGAATATATACTACTCCGCCTCCGTTTTTTTTGCATTCATTCACTGCTTCCTGAACAGCTTTTGTTGAGTTTATATTTTTGTCCGAAACTGCTCCGAAATCACATATATTATACATTTGACTTTCTCCTCATATTTTATGTCCTGCCGCAATATCAAACTTTTTGATTATCTTTTCAAAACTATTGTGCCACTTAAGGCATTTTGTCTCGGATATATAATTACAGACGTTGCATTTTTCCCATAATCGTTGTATGATCTTATATCTCCTTCCTCATATGCACGAACAACTACATTTTTATTTGTGTAGTCTACAACAATAGCCGCTCCGAGCATATAATACTCTTCAGGATATAAGCTTGTGTCGCCTGTATATGCACCGTTTCTCAGATCCTTAGTCGTTATTTTTAATATATTGTCCTCAAAATTCAAAACTGTCCCAAAGATTATTTTAGAACCCGATGTATAGCTGAGAGCCGAATTTCCTTTCAGTCTTGAATTTCCATTGAAAGAAATAGGATTAATATATTCCGAATTACTGTCCATATAAGGAATTGTTCCGCACAGCCATCCTTTTTCTTCGTTTTGTGCATAAGGTGATACATAATCGTTTTTGTAAAGCATATACATTTGTACTATATTATTATCATTTGCCGAGTCATGCTGACAAAGAATTATGTCCCCGGCCTCTACTTTATAATTCCTTACTTTTTCATTATAAGTGCTTTCCATAATATCAGTAACATTCTCAATTATCTCACTCTCTGCGACAAACTCTATGTCCGAACCGTCTACAGCATTTATACAATTTAATTTATATACCGGAATATCATCATCATTTATCGTAATATTTATATCCTTTACTATAAAAGGCTTTTGCATTATTGTTGATTTATTTTCTTCTGTTTCTGATGATATTCTTACAACATAATCAAGAAACAGTGTATCAAGATTGGCCGTATATCCCTTCATTTTAAAAGAACCCGTCGAGCTTGTTGAAAGCCCTGCATTCATTCCGTTTAAGGTTGATGCATAAATAAATTTATCCTTATCGGAAGCTTCTTCAGGAACCCGCATAAACTTTGTCTGGTTATCGGTATAAAAAAACTTTGTGCTTCCTGTCATGAACGATTTATGATATGTATTCCAGTTTATATCCATTGAATTGGCAGATTGAACAACATTACTTACCGAATACAATGCCCCTTCTTTAGGAACAGCTGCATCCTTTGAATACAGAGCAAGTAAAATTCTCTTAACTGATCCTTCCGTGTCGGAAATATATCGTATAATACCCTCATATTCTGAAATTGTAACATAAGCATTATAAGCAGTGCATTTTTTTATTTCTTCTCCCATTGTATTAACCAGGCTAAAATTTTCTGCACATACTAATCTTTTATGCTTTCCATCATCTGTAAATACATTCAGAAGAAGTTTTTCGTACCCTTCATCAGTATCAAGAATTGTTTTATAAAGATATGCAAATTCCAGATTATTATTTGTTTTTGATACTTCCCAATATACTGCTTTACCATACACGTTTTTATAGATTTTATAGCTATTATTTATATAGAGCTTATCTATACCGTTTGCCTCCCAATAATCTTCACATACCTCAAAACTTTCATCCTCACCTGTAATTATTCTGTTTTCATTATTCACTCCGGTTATTATAAAATCCTCAACATAATCATCACTTATATATGCGCTTACACTTAAAACTCCTTTTGAGTAGGTTATTATCATTCCTGCTTTAATATCAGAAATACTCATTTCATTACCGCTTAAATCTGTAATATTAAAAAAATCGGTCTTTTCCAAATCTATCACATTATTTTCTTCAGAAATTTCTCCGGTTGATTTTAAATATATAGTATCGTCACTTACAGAATTTATATATCTGTTCTTATATTCATTGACTATTACAACGTCATATCCAACCGAATTACCGCTTTTTACAAGGATGACCTCTCCCATTTCAAAATCAAAAAGGGTTTTATCATAGCTTGATACCGCCGAACCGTTTAATATAACATACGCTCCAGGTTCAAAGCTCTTTGCTGCAACAGAACTGCCTTTTAAATAAGTTATCGTATTATTTTCATATGATTCAATATCTTCAGCTTTTATAACGATTGCTTCATCTTTTCCGCTCAGGCAGGCATATACCACTTCTCTGTCTTCCCTATCTCTGTAATAAAGACGAACATTGCGTCCGAGATATTTATTGATTTCTGTTCCATCATAAAAAAATGATAGATCTCCAACTGCAATTTCATACTGTTTTTCCGAAAAAGCTTCAGACATTGTAGAATAATTGCTCTTCGTCATCATACCTTGAGTCCAGTATATATTAAGAATATATGACAAAAATGTTTCTGTATCGCTTTCTTTATACAAAAGGGTATTTCCGTCATAATCGTACTCCGCAACGCTTTTGTCATAAATATTATAAAGCATAAGGGCAACATCGCTGTAACTTACAGTTTTATCAGGTGCATACCCGATATTTTTAAAAAGTGACAATTCATTGGCAATTGCCAAATATCCGTTAGGGTATCCGCCCTTCATCTGCGCAAGCTGCTCATAATTCATCATATTCAGAAAAACCTTAACAACCTGTTCCTGCGTTATATCATCTTCAGGCTTGAACTCGGTATCTGATACTCCTATCATAAGATGTCTTGAATTTACATATTCAATATAGCTTACATATGTATCTGCGTCGTCAACATCATCAAAACTGCTCTGCACATCCGGTTGAATTTGAGGATATTCATCATTATAATCCGCTCCAAAAAAATCATCAAACCATTCCTTCTCACTGTTTAACGTGAAGGAGTATAAGCTGCATATAATTTTTGCAAAATCTTTTCTTGACACTGCTGTATCGGGAAGTTCAAATTTTTCTTTTTCTACCGCACCGAAAGAGATAGCCATATCTATTGCCTGCCGCATCTCGTCACTAACTTCGTTTTCGGCTCTTACGGCAAAATTTACCGGCTTGAAAAGCATAACAAACAAAGTCAGCAACACCACCGTTCTTTTTATCATTATATAACCTCCTTATCTAATGCCTGGAATGCACCTCTCACAGTTGTGAATAAATCCGGTAAATTGGCAGGCTCAATTCCGTTACCTTTCGATAATACAAAAAGCTCCAGATTTCTGTTGTATGTAATATCATGTTTCATGGCAAAATTATTTAAATTTACATATTCGCCGTTTTCATCACTGTAGTCAACTGTTTCACCGCTCAAATCCTTGTCAAGATAGATTTCAAGCTCTGATATTTTCCCGTATATTTTTTCATTTCTTTCAATAAAAGCATTGTCGCTCAGCTGATGCATTTCACCGTTCAAATAATACTTATCCGATTTTGCCGAAGCAATATATGCAGGACCTGTAGTCTCTTCTATTGCCTTGCAGGTATCAACAGCCGCGCTGAACATATTGCGCCTTATGATTTCATTGATATCCAATTCCGGCATTTGTTCGGGACTTTTAATTTTTAGGATCTGTCCGTTTTTGGTTCCCACAACATAGAATTTGAATCCGCCTTGCTTTTTGATCTGTCCCACGGTTGTGTCCATATATTCGAACACAGTTTTTCCGTCAACATACATACACATAAGCTGCCCGAATACACAATCTATCACTCCGAATGATACATCGCACCATTCTCCGTTCTTTATATATTCATTTGGTATTGTGAGTATTATACCGGACATTGAAGGAGACTGTATCTGCAATTCAATAATATCCTCTTTGACTACGAAATAATAATTTTCTCCGCCGTATATTACAACATTATCCTGATTCGATCTGATTCCAAATCCAAACCAGCTTTCATCAAACGTCATATTAAGCGCGAAGCTGTAAATTACATCCATCGAGGAATACGCAACATCCATATTTTCGATCTGTACAGACTGATATGAACCATCTTTGTCTGTTGTGCTGATTACAAGTTCTCCGTCTGAAAACTCCACTCTGTCCGGTGTTCCCATTGATGTGAAGTTCCAATGAGTATTCTCTTTGTCAATGGTTTTTCCCAGATCATAAAAACCTCTGTTCAAATAATCACCGGATAAAAAATTCTCAATTTCAGTTCTTACAGCTTCTATATCAGCTTGAGATTTTGAACCTTTTTTCCATGTCATAGCTTCAT
Source organism: uncultured Clostridia bacterium (assembly GCA_944392335.1). Classification (GTDB taxonomy): domain Bacteria; phylum Bacillota; class Clostridia; order UBA1381; family UBA1381; genus RGIG1988. Next base: position 34,447 of record CALXWJ010000018.1, on the reverse strand, counting down.
AAGCTTTCTTTAACAACATATTTATTTTTTCGGTACTGCCTATTTTAAGCTGTCCTGCTTGTGTCCCTTCTTCCGTCAAGGTTAAAATTGTTTCAAGTTCCTCGATCGGAGTTAATAATATATCAGTATCAAGAAAATCAAACTTTGAGGTTGTGAATACATACGGAATACCGTTTGCTTCCCATTCATTGGAAAGCTGTCTTGTGGTATTTCTTGCATATACCGTCCAGTAATATACGTTATTTCCTGAATTTAAGGAATCAACGGTACAATAATTATACGGAACAATTTTATCTTCAACAATATTCTTCATCTCAGGGTCGGTCGCAAGCACAAACCTGTATTCATCAGCACCCATAACCTTATTCCATGAAAATTCGGCGTCCTTTGTTACAACATTCCTCGCCCCGTTTACCGGAGAGATCTTTCTGAATGGTGTATTTTGTAATTCTTCTTTTGTTATTTTATCATTAAACTGAATACCAATCTTTTCAATATCAAAATTCTCTTCATTCAATACGTCAGGATTTGTTTGTAAAACATAGGAATCCTTTTTGATTCTGTAATCCTGATTTTCAACGTCAACAAATTCGCTTGTTCCCGTAAAATTATTGTTATTCTCCACTCTGTCCTGATTTGCAAGTTTTTCCGCACCGGGATTGGTTCCAACACCGCTGTCGAACAAAACATTATCATAAATCTTCATATACCGAGTTCTTGTCAAATCCTCATTATTCATCTCGCGTGTAATATCGGGATATCGTTCAAGAATAAGCTTCAGTGAATCTTTATATTCGGTATTCATTATATTTTTATATCTGTCTGCCAATGCACTTCTGCCGTCTGTATACATAAGCATCAATATTCCGCTTGTTGAATTAACGACGGTATTACTGTATGATTGAGTGCTTGAACCGCTTGCCGAAACTGCTTTGTCGACATTTACCAATATATTATGATGATTTATTTCCCCGGCCTTCGCATCGTCATAGTATATTGCCCTATTATGAGTAAAGGGTTTTAGAACGTCCTGTCTCGGATTACAGTCATGTATATAATTATATGATATATCGCATCCTCTGTATAAATATGAACGTCCTGTATATAAAGCGCCGCAGTCGGCCGTTTCACCAAGAGCGTTTCCCAGTTCATTATACTGATATAAACAATCCCAGCCTGTTGTTGTTCCGACCTCCCACATAAAGTTATGCGCAAGATTATTAACAAACTTCGACTCCACTCCGCCTATTGTTCCGACGCCGCTTGCTCTTTTTTCACCATTTTGGTTAAAGTAATTATTTCTTATAATAAGCCCTGACGGTTCAAGTTCATACATTTTTGATGTGTACAAATTAAACGGCGCTGCGTCTATATTATAAAAAATCGAATTTTCAATTACAAGGTTAAGAACCTTGCCGTAGGACGGAGCCGCACCTCCGGTTTTTTCATCTATGCCGCCAATCAATCTCTGCGTCCTTATAACACCCGATGACAGATCACGGAACACACAGTTGTCTATTGTAATATTTTCGCTCTGCTGCATATAAAATATACTTGCTCTTGACTGTGTAAAGGTCAGATTTTCAAACCTTATATTGCTTGCTCCGTCAAGATAAAACATATAGTCATCCAAAATCGACATTTCGAGTCTTGAATTTGCCAGAGTATACGGAGGATAATAGTAAAAATACATATTATCATAATCTATATACCATTCACCCGGCGAATCGAGTTCCTCTAATATATTATACGCTTTCCATCTTCTTGACTGGCTTGATTTGATACCGAATGCCGTTCCGCTTTTTAATGTAATATATTTATTGTCCGTGTCGATCTCCTGTATCATTACCCTGTCACTTCTATAGTCATACCCAAAAAATCCTATTACATAAGCCTTTTGAGGTTCCTTCCATGTTGACGGGTTATCTTCTTTATACTGGAATGTTCCTCCTTTTCCGCTGAGTCCTATTCCTCCGCTTGTTACCGAAGTGAATATTGAATATTCAAACGTACCATTAGGCCATTGTGCGATCGGCTGTTCTTCTCCATCATAAAAAAATTGAATGGTTTCGCTTGTATTTGAAAGCGAATCGCTTGCAACATTCGGAATTATTGGCGGAAGATCTGTTATTCCCTGCTCTTTTAAATCTATATAACCTACCTTGTCACGGGATTCTTCCGGAAGTCTCGTTAAAATACTGTTATCTGTAACTTTTCTCATTTTACTGATATCAATATCCTGTGAACCTTTAAACACCGCTTTTTCATTTTCATAGCCCTTATAAGCAAGAGTATAGCCTTCATAACCCGATAGCTCCGCGTTTATAGTTGTTCTTTCGCTAACATAATATTCCCCCTCCCTGAATATCACTTCAATATTAACGGGAATATCCTTGTCGTTTTTATAATTCTTTATTGCTCTTTGCGCCTGTGCTAAATCTTTAAAAGGATCATCAATGGTTCCCTTACCCGTATTTGTACCGTTAATGCTGTCAACATAGTATCTTACAGTTTCTGCTGCTGTTTCCTCTGCTTTTGCAGGTAATATTGAAAAAACTGTCATAACAAGAATGAGCAGAGAAATATATTTCTTCTTCATTTTTCACTCCTCCTTTCTTTTTACTGATATTTTTAATCTTCAATATAAGTTAACATCCTGTAAATCATAACAGCTGCTTCAGCTCTTGTACATGAGTTAAAAGGTTTAAAGGTATTATCACTATAACCATTTATAATATTGTTTTTTGATAATTCGGCAACAGCGGCTTTTGCATATTGTGAAATCTCATTACTGTCCGCAAAGCTTAATTCATAACCCGACTCATTTTCTAAATGAGCTGTTCTGTAAATCATAACAGCCATATCCTGTCTTGTAACATTTTCCCCGACTCCGAATATGCCGTTTCCCATTCCGTTCACATATCCTTTATTCTGCATTGTTAATACAAAAGGTGCATACCATGCATTTTCTTCAACATCTTCAAATATATTTTCATTTTCATCCGTTTCAACGTTAAATGCAATACATAGCATTTTAGCAAGCTGCTCTCTTGTTATTCTTTCATCAGGAGCAAATTTGTTGTTTCCTTTTCCATTTATAACACCCATATTATAAAGTGATTCAATAGCTTCATACGCCCATGCATGATTATCAAGATCATTAAAAATTTTTTCATCATCTGTTTCGGGTACCGGAGAAATATTATCGGTCGGTAACATATCGGTTGATAACGTATCAGTTGATAACGAGAATGACGCGCCCACCCCTCCCGAATTGCTGTTTTTATTTGAAGTGCCGGATGAATCTGCATTATTTTTATTTTCTGCCAAGCTCTTGATTTTATCCTCCAGTTCTTTTACGGTACTGAACCCGCCGCTGACAAGCTTTTTTGCTATATAAGCCTTATTATCCGATTGATTGTATGCCGATATGTCGATCTCGGCAAATTCTGCATTTTCTTCTCTTAAAAGCTTTGATATATGACCGTAACCATCCTGCTTTTTATTTGTTATCCCGCTGAGTATCACAGCCTGGGCGAATTTCTTTTCCAATTCTTGAATATTCAGGCAGTTCTGCTCTAACATAAGCGAAACTACAGCTTCTTTGTTTGCAATGACTTCATTATACAATTCGTAAACTGTGATATTATACTTTTTATCAAGCTCCGAAAGCTTTAATATATCACCATAAAGAAATTCTCCGTTTGCAAATACCAAATCGGTCTTTCCTTCATTATATGCTTCAACAAGAGCATATTCAGTTATAATATCCTGTACATTGCTCTGTGTAAATTCACCTTTTTTCTCCTCAAGTAAAGCTGAAAGCTTAGCTTTATCTACACTATTATACAATTCATTGTCAAGTGCAAATATTTCCTCACAGCTGTTTAATGCTTCCTGAAGGTCTTTTGCCGTATTCAAAGTATCCGCTGCGGCTGTTCTCTCATCAACAGACGATATATATTTTTCTTCCTGCGCAAGTACAGATATATCATTTGTGACAATAAAGCTCATATTTCCCGCCTTATAGACATTTTCTCCGAAATCAAAGCTGAACTTTCCATTCTCATCCGCCTGACAGATTCCGGCATATTCGATTGCGCCTTCCTCATAAATACTTTTCTCCGAATCCATAGCAATAAGCGTAACCAGCCCGCCTGCCATATTGGAATGACCGCTGACCGTTATTTTACGCTCTGAAATATTAAAATCAATATCATCAATCCTAAATTCAGAATTAAAATCTTTTGATTGTCTTATATCTTTGATTTCTTTATTTTCACCGTTTGTTACTTCGCCAAAAACCGCCCTATGCTCTTTATCCGTCAATATTGCCGATATTATGTTTTCATCGGAAACATTGTCAAGCATAACGGTTTTATTCTCACCGGCCGACATCATCAGCTGCTCTGCCTTTGCCTTTATCAATGTTTTGTCCTGATTATATTCTGCAATTATTATATCAAGCAGCGCCTCTTTTTCCGAATTGTTCCGTACATTGACCAAAGCTGAATTACCGTTGATTTCGGGCGCAGTCATCTCAACAGGCGGCTTTGGTACAAACTCAAGCAAACAATCTTCAAACAATGTAAGATTTTCAACAGACTTAACGTTTTTACTCAGTGTTACACTGTAGCTCGATGTGTAGTCCTTATTATTTGGGATAATAATCTTGACTCCGTAAAGCTTTTCCCCATCATATACACCCTCTGTTTTGAATGCGTCAAAGTCAGTTGAATTTTTCAATACGGTTAAATTTTTCTTATCAAGGATATCGTCGGACATTTCAACTGCAAATCCAAATAAAACAGCGCTTTCATAATACGTTGTATCAACCTGCTTTTGGGTTATATCGGGGATTTTATTATAAATTGTTATAAAATTATCATACCCTTGCATCGTATCCAAATTATAGCCCATATTTTGAAGTGAGCCCAACAAAAGCGCGGTTTCCTTCACCTCATCATATATACTCAATAGGCTATCGGTATTGATTATTTTTTCAATTGCTTTCTCCGCATTTTCATATATAACATTTGAATATTCCTTCTGCGTAACTTCAATATGTCCCAAAAACAGATCTCCCACCGCATACTTTCCCGATAATGCACCAAATCCAAACTTGTTACTTGCCGACACTATTGATATTAATGTGCCGATGTTTGGTGCGGTATCGGTATATTCTAATATCTTTGTATAATCATCCAATATACCGTTGTTATAAACTGCCTGATATACTTCGATTTTAACGGCGGTCACCTCGCCCGATTCTTCAATATTTTTTACATTCACCTTTATTCTGCTTGTCTTTGACAAATTATCTACAGTTACAGACTCTAAAGGAGACGCTTCAAAATCATAACCATTGTTGATCCGCTTTAAGATCAGCTGACTTCCCGATTTTATTGTCAGACCATAACCGGAATAATACCTTGGCACTTGTGCGGCGGAAATATCTGTGAGTCTGTCGCCCCTGAACATAAAACGGAAGGTTCTTGAAGTATCTTCGGGATAATAATCAAACTCATAGCTTTCTTTTGAAATATCTTCAAATTCATATTCAACCGGAACATATGAAGAAAGTACCGCGGGAGCGATCATCATACCGTCTGCGTCCATGCCTTCATATGATAAAATCAGTCTTTTACCGTCAAAATATGCGTTTCCGTTGCCGCTTGCCACTCCTGTACCCTCAGCGTTATAGTATTTCCAGTCTTGATTCTCTTTCTTTTCAAAATCATAAAACTTTCCCGCTGTCCGAAAACTTACTTTATAACCATTTTGTATTTCTTCACCCGCAGCCGACCTCATATCGGGAAAAACCGCTGCATATCCTGTAAATTCTTCGTCTGTTACGGGTATTATCAGCTTGATACGGTAATCGTCCATAAGCTCATAACCGATGCCGGTCGCCTGACTGTTATCCTTTTTGAAAACCTTAATATTATTCTTCGCGTCTTCAAGGTTTACGCTTTCGGAAAATTCTATGATCAAATCTCCTGCCTCAGAATAAGCATCAGCCACAGAAAACGGATATAGTTCCTTTATGATTTCAACAATTCTTTCCGCCAAGCTTTCAATGCTCTCAAAACTTTCCTGTGATAATATTTCATCAACTCTATTCTTATCTTCAAGTGCAATGTATCTTGAAAAATCAACATTAAAATATTCCTGTACCGCAATTGTTAAACATGCCTGCGGATTTTCTTTAATTCCCGCAAAAACCACATTTTCGGCAAAGGCCTTTGTAATTTCCTCAATATCGGAAAAGCCTTTTGCCAAAATTTTGTTTATCACAGCTTCCTTTTCATTCAGCTCCATGAAAGCGTTATATATATCGCCTTGTGCACATTTATCAAATCCAAGAATTGCTGCAAAATAATCATTTGCAAATATTTCATCATTCTGTGAAGTATTATACATACTTGCCGCCGCAGCCTTTTCAATCAGCGAAATAATATTTTCTTCTGTAGCCTCCGAGGCAATTGATTCAAACAGCTTTGCAGTTTCGCTTTTATCCGCTTTTTGATAAATTTCCGATTTGCTGTATCCGAAACGATCCGCATTATTCTCTATAAGTATTTTTAAAGCTTCCCCTGTTTGAGTTTTCATTTCTTCGAGCTGTTCTTGTCTTATAAGCAATTCCTCAAATTCATCTCTTGCTATAATATATTCGCTGTATCCGGTTATCTGGGTTACGTCTTCGCCATATTTCTCCAGGCGTTCTATCAATTTGTTGATTTCAATTATGTTTTCCTTATTATATCCTTGTAAATTGGCATTTTCTATTTTTTCCTCAGCTTGTGTTTTTATATTTTCAAGAGTATATATGTTTAGAACTTCAACAGATTTTATCGAAAAATCATCAAATAAATATCTGTTTGTTTCCACACCGTTTTTTTTGGTCTGAAAAGCATACTCGCTTCCTTGTGTGCATCCGTTTAGAACATCGGCGCCTGCATTTTTTAAATCGTCCTCTACGTTCATTATTCTTATAAAATCTCCTGTTACCCCATCGCTTACAGGAGCAATATATACTTCAATTTTTATACTGTTTATATTACCGTTGTCATCATATATATTCTGAGCATTTACCCTTATTTTACAAGTACCTTGCAAAAGATCATTTTGTACGCTGGCAAGATATCCGCTGTTTTGCCAATAATCATATCCGTTGCTTGTTCTTGTAAGCCGTATTGTATTATTCCATCTCATGCCGAGAGCATATCCGTAATAATATCTGGGAAATACCGACGTAGAGGTAAGGATGCCTGTTCCCTTAAAAAGGAAAAATCTTTGCCTTGCCGCGCTGTTATCATTTGCGTCAACAGACGTATATTCAAATTCATATGTATATCCGTCCGCTTTCGGCGCCGCAATATTTTTATTTGCCGCAACAGCATATTCTGCCGGTGAAATTATATTTCCCTCCGCGTCAGGTTTATTTTCCGATAACACAAGCTTTCCGTCATAAATTACAGAATTGACCTTATCTTTTGAAGATGTATATGTAAGCCAGTCACCATCGGTGTAATCGGTTTCAAAATCCGTACCGTCCTCCCAGCCTGTCAGATCCGCAAAATATGCTGTTGAAAGTATTTTCCCGCTTTGCGACTGAATCTTTTGACTCACTTCAAGCGTCATTTCTCCATATTTTTCCGGCAATAAATATACAAAGTTATCGTCAAATTTTACTTCATATTTAATTTCTTGTTCATCGGTATCATACAGCTTTATATGATCTATACAATCCTGCAAAATTTGTTCGGAAAAATCAAGAACTATATTTCCGCCTAACGCTTCAACATCTTTTAAGATCAAATTTTCCTCAGCATATACCGATGCCATTGCCTGTATAATTACAGAAGCCGCCAATATTACCGATATTTTTTTATTAATGTTCATGTGCATCCTCCTCATAAAGCTTTGCGAGTGGTTTTATATTTTCCAAACTGTCTAACAATAAAATCTTCATTTTTCCTTTTTTACTGTCAGGAATTTTGACCATTCGGGTAATGATATTTACTTCCGATGGTATTGAACTTTCAATAATATCGGTATAAGCCTCACAAAGTATATCACCATCATAGAACGCAGTAACGGCAGTAAGCTTATTGAATTTGCCGTTATTAACTTTTACGGTCACTTCATAAGTTTCTCCCGGCTTCGTCCATACGCTTTCATCACCTGAAGTTTTTACATCCAAAACAAACGGCGTATCATTTATTTGCGCGCTTAAACCTGCAATAAAGAAAGATTTTCTTTCACTGTAATCTGAAGGCACTTCAACCGACACATTTAAAACCTTGCGTCTGTTGTCAGTGTCTATTGTATATTCATATAATTTCTTTTTTGAAGTACTGTTGTCAGCCTTAATGACTGTAAAGCTTTCACAATATATGGTATTTTTTCCCAATTCGGTTTTGTCGGGATAGATTATTTGCTCCGCTGTTTCTCCGTCGGAATATTCAATATACACTTTAAGGGAAATATCATTCCCGGATCGATCATACGGATATTGCGGTCCAAATGCTACAAAGCTCACATTTTCATAATAACCCTCCTTTAATTCAAACGTAAATTTACCGCTGCTCTCAAGACCGTATCTTGTTACCGCGCTTTCATAAACATTGACCAATTCTTTATCGCTGTTTGCCCACGCAGAAACATTATAAACCTTATCTGAATTTGCAGGCTTATATAAGCCGTTATTGGTCTTATAAAGAGCCGTATCCTTTTTTACAGCAAGGCGCGGATTTCCCGATAATAGATCAATGTTTTCATACCCGACCAATTCATCTCCGTTTTCGGTCATTGCCCCGCAGTTTGAGTAATATGATAAATCGCACATAAGGATATTTTTCTCATCTACCTTTACCACTTGATATTCTTCAATAGAATTTATTTCATCTGTAAATATTTCATCAATAACGACGCTTTTTCCGGCCGGTACGATAAATTTACAGTTCATATCCTTTTTTTGTATTATCATTCTTTCATAAATTCTCGGAATACTGCAATCTGTTTGCGCTGATCCTATAAAATATTTTACTCCCTCCTCCGCTTCTGCTTTCATATGAAAAATATTTGAATTAAAACTGTAGGTAATACTTTTTTCCGAATCGCCGTTATTTGTAATTTTTAACCCCTCTTCTGTTTCGGCAAAATCAAAATTCTCCATTCCCGTTAAATTTTCTTTTGCCCATTCCTGCGTGACCGTTATTCTTCTCGGCTCAAATTTATCATAAAGAGGCATTACATAACCTTTATCTGTGATATTCAGAGCTCCAAAATCCGCGCATTTTAAAACAGCTGAAATATCTTCACTGTTATTAATATCAATATATATCGCGTTATAATATTCGCAAAGCGCTTTTATATCTGCATTTTGACTGTAGTCTGTAACAATAATTCTTATATCATTATTTCTTTTGTTCATCCTTCTTATCAAATTTTCAAGGCTTATTATTTCCTCAGCCGCCCCCTGATGGACTCTGTCGTTAGATATTTTTGCACCGATAACGGCAATATCTGCATCGTTATAATCATCTGCAAGCTGCATATTGTAATAATTCAAATCACTTTTATTACATATGATTGCTGCATCGATTTTTTTCTGTGTAATGCGTTCCATTGTATCAATTACCGACAATGCGTTACTTGAAAATACCGCTGCATTAATGCTTTCATATTTATTTGCCCAGTCAGTGATTACTGTTTTCTCATATTCTTTACCGGAAGAAAAGCTGTAAACGCCGTTATCATTATACCATTCGCCCTTAAATTCTCTTGTTTCATTTATTGCCCTGACTCTCCAATAAAGGGTTTCACCCTCATATTCCGATAAATCTGCATTATATGTATTGTAATCACACTCAAAACTAAAAACCGTATCAGTAAACTCGGCATTCTTTGCGATCTCGATTACATACTTATCCGCGCCAACCGATACTTCCCAGTTAAATTCAATATCGGAATAATCCTCACATTTACTTGAATCTTCAGGATACAGCAAATTAAACGGTCTCTTTTGTATTACCTTGTCTGTATCGATTTTATTATCCTCAATACCGATCAAATTAATATCAAAATCTTCACTCAAAAGCGTATTATTTTCCAAAAGTATATCAGAGGTTGATTTTATTCTGTAATCTCCTTCCTCAGGCGCCACGAAATCGTCAAAGGATTCAAGATATATATTATTTTTTATTACTACTCCGTTTTCACCGTCTGCAATTCTTTCATCAACGCTGTTACCGCTTTTTACAAAAAAATTATCATTCATCACTGTTTCCTGTACGAAAATATCTTCTGTTCCACGTTTTTCGGCTTCTTCAAGAATTTCCGGGAAAACATTATTGTAAAGCGCATACACCTCGCTGTCTACTCCTGCTTCAAGTGCATTTTCCCAAAGCTCATAACGCTTGCTCATATTGTCTGTTCCGACTACATTTGTATTTTTATATAATTGAATTCCCGAGATCATATTGACAATAATATTTGAATAAATCTTTCCTCCATTACCCGAGAAAGTCACTGCCTTATCGCCGTTTATATAAAAATTATGATGATTTATCTGACCGCACAGCGCGTCATCATAATAAACGCCTCTGTTATGATATTCGTCAATCAGCGGATCTGTGGGCAAAATATTTTTGATTATATTATATGCTACCTCTGTCCCCCGAAGGATTATATTGTTTCCTGAATATATTGCTCCTGTGTCCTTCGTTTCTCTCAGTACATTGTTTATTTCATTATATGATATGTTATGATATGATCCTGAAAAAGCGATCGAACCCCCCGGAGAATTATGTATAACATTATTCACTACACTATTGGATACGCCGTTTACACCAAAAGCATTATATCCTTTGCGCACCAACTGATATCTTGTGGCATAATTGTTTCTTATAACCGAATTGCCGCTTTCCAGTGTATCATAATTTCCGCCGTAAATATTGACCGCGTCTGAATAAATATTACAAAAAATACTGTTCTCTACGATCCAGTTATCTGCTATATCAAACATAAATCCTGAAACATTTGAAGACATATCTGCTTTTTTTACAGATGCTGTTGTTCCGTTGCTAAGGTGCTTTATACCTCCAGTTATATCTGAAAAGGTACAGTCCGTTACTGTACACTGCTCAGAACCATTGCACACGGTAACGGCATATCCCCTTGATTTTTCAAATTCAATATTTTTAAATGTTATATTATCCGTTCCCTCGATTGAAATCATTGCATCTGAAAGAGTTGAGATTTCAACCGTGTCTGTTTTCTTCAGATCGTACGGCGGATAAAAATATAAAATATTTGTATCTCTGTCTAAATACCATTCTCCCGGTATATCGAGTACCTCGGGCAGATTAAACGCTTTCCACCTTCTTGAAAGAGGTGATGATACCTCGCCCAATTTCAGCTTTATTTCTTTATACGTCTTATCTATCTCCTGCGGCTTATACATGTAATATACATAGTCATATGTAAAATAGCCGCCGAAATATGCGTCTTTAATACATTCCCAGTTACCCGGTTCGTCATCATAATATCTGAATATGCCCCCGTCTGATGAACAACCCTCTTCTATAACGTCAAATTTACTATATACACCGTCTCCGTTAGGCCACATGGCATTAGTCTGCGCTTTACCGTTTATAAATATAATGTGGTCATAAAACGATGACGCATTATCCGGAATATCGGCTATATTATAGTCTGATAAATCCATACATAAAATGCTGCCGCGTGCAGGATCCGGAATTCTTGACAAAATATAATCATCCTCAGGCGGAATATAAAATGAAGAAATATCCAATTCCTCACTGCCTGAAAATTTAACTTTTTCCCCTTCTTCGCCCATATAAATAATTCTGTAATCACCTATCGGAGAATCTGCTTCGGTCATATTTGATGTTTTATCAAACCTATATGTTCCCTCTTTAAAAATTACATATATATCTTCATCGGAGCTTTTGCTTTTTTGCAGTTCCCTTACACGGTTTTGCGCGCCTTGGAATGTTTTTAACATATTGTTTACATCTCCGGTATTTTCGTCATCTCCGTACTCAGATACATATATAACGTTTTGTTCCGTTCCTGCATATGAATTCGGAATCATTAAACTCATCATACATATTGCGGCTATCAGGGATATCGTTCTTTTCATAATCTGCTCCTTTGGTTACAGTAAGCCGCTTATGAAGGGGAATATCCCCTTCATAAGCGAATAATCACATTATTTTTATTTTTCAACAATATATACACCGCTGAGCGGTATCATAGTAGCTGTAGAGTCAAGCATAAATGTTTTTATGGTATATTTGCCTGATAAATTCTGAGGTAATTCTATATCTTGCGTTATCTTGGTATAATTTTCGCTTAAAGTTATACTCTGCTTCTTGCAAACCACCAAAATACCGTTTTCATCATAAACTGCCGCAATAACATCTGCTGTTTCTCCGTCAATACAGTTTAAATATAAACTATAGTCTGCCGTCACAGTCTGACCCGACACAGATTCAACAGATGTAATCAGTTTATTGTCTGCCCCCTTGATTTCCATATCGTATATCCCTGCTGAATCTTTTGTTTTTAATGTCACGCCTAAAATACTCAAACCATATCTGTTTATCGAACCCTCCTGAATATATACTGATATTTTTTCAACTCTCTTTGTACTGTCAACACTCAGCTTATACTCGTTAAGATTCATATTGCTGCCCTTAGTACCATCCGGTTTAACAGTTTCAACCGTCGCTGCATTCCCTATAAATTCAGCCCCGCCCTCTACCGAATTATTAGGCTTCAAGATCATTTCCGAAACCGTACCGTCTGTATAGTGAACAGTAAACGGCAATTCAACATATTCGTCCGTTCCCGATACAAGCGGATAACTCGGATCAAGGGTAAGCAATCTTATTTCTTCTGCATACACTCCCCCAAGTCTTATTGTATTTGTATTTTCACTGTAACCGTAGTTTCCTTTATCTATATCCTTAATCAATACAACATGGGAATTTTTATTATTGATTGATGACAGGTCGAACACCGTACCTGACGCTGAGGTAAGCTTTCCGTCTTTAAGCTGTGAGAGAAGATTGTCTTTGTCTATACGGATATAGTCGTTTGTCAGACCTTCTGCACTTGGTTCTCCAACCGTCCCTATACCATTTCTGTTTGTGTCATATGAAATATCAACAGTTACCCATTTATCTCCAACAGCCTCATTATCCAGTAACAGATTTTCCTCGTCAACATACATACCATCTAAAGTTATTACACTGTTTGCGGGAATTGTAATATCGCATGAGTGCTCTGTTTTATTGAACAGCGATTTTCCGCCTGCCGATATATAATGATAATTCCACATTCCGTCAATTATTGCACTGACCGCTGCCTCCGTAACATCGCTTGTCGCGGGATCCTTTGTTGCTGCCGTATTAAGCTTAAACACATGCCCCTTAAAATTGATGATCATGTGTGCCGTATCCTGTGTTGGATTTGCAACCTGCAGTCCGTTTGATGCGTCGGTTAAAACAAGACCTTCGTCAAGTTCAAATTGTCCGTTATTTTCCACATATTCTTTAGTAAAGTCAACTCTTTTTGCATTAAACCTTCCGTAGTCTCTTCCCATAAATGGTTTTGCATTGTAATTGATATCCGTATATAATGTTGTTAAGTCATTTTCAATTGAATTTATCATAAGGTCTGACAATATCTTTGCGCCTATCTGGTTCATATGAACATTATCCAAAGCAAGAGCTTTGAAATTACCGTTATTTACATAATCTTTTATATTGTGTTCATTTTTGCCCGCATCAAGCATTGTATCGCCGGTATTGTTCAAATAATCATATACATAAGGCGTCAATGCATTAGGAACTTCCTCACTGCCGTAATCTATCACAACATTTCCGTCGGCGTCTAACGATGCAAAATCACAAAGCCATTCATTATAATCAACATATGAAATACCGTAATATTTACATATATCCTTATAAGTTTTATCCATAAGAAGCTTTGCAGAATCCTCATTCAAAACTTTTTTAACAAGATCATTTGACGGCCATGCCCACATAGAAATTATAGGGTTTGTTTCGAGTTTTACAAGTCTTTGCAAAATTGAATCAATATTTGCGGCAGATATAGAATAACCTTGTATATTATGAGCTTCGGCTGACATCACGTCATCATTACCGTTGAAATCAATATATACAACATCGGGATTATACTTTAAAACATCATCATAAAGTCTTATATTTCCGAAATCGGAACCGGTTCCGCCGACGCCGGCATTTACCAGCTTGACAGTTTTTCCCGTAATATTTTCATAATAATCAACTATATACGGCTGCCATAAACCCAGAGCGGTTTGTGACCCGCCGATTGTTGCTATAACGATTTCTTCTTTATCTGCAAATTTTTCTGTAATATAATCAATATTTGTAGTCACTTTTTTGACTTCCGAAAGCTCATAGCGTTTGAAATTATCAATTATATATTTATTTACATTGTCATCGGTATTTGACGCTCTGAACGCATAATCGGTACCGCCGATAAGCGTATCTTTTACTGCGTCGTCTACTGCTGAAATATCGTAATTATAATCAATTGCAGTAGTATATTCGCCTAAAATACCATCTGTATATACAGCATAAGAAATTTTTATATCAATACTTTCAACTTCTTCTCCGGTATAATTATTGTTGACCTCCGTCTTCAATCTTAACCTGCCTTCGACAGGCAGCGTGCTGCAGCTTTTTAAGGCTTCTCCCGAAAACTTCAGCAAACCTTCACTTGTATTCACTCTTAATACCAGATTCCGGCCTTGTCGTATAGTAAAATAAAGCCCTTTATAATATCTCGGTACATTATCATTTACTCTGTCCCGGGCTCTGTTGCCTCTGAACATAAAAGCAAACTGTTGATTGTTGGATACATCGCCCGAAACACTTTCATAATCAAATTCATAAACCTCATGACTGTACGCTGTGCCATATGACGTTGGAGCAACAACGACCTGCTTTGTAGGCGCTGTTAATGAGCCATCCTCACCGCATGGCTGATTGGTTAAATACATTTGCCCGTTATTTATTACCGCGTCATTTTTATCATTTTCGCTTGAATATATCTTCCAGCCGTTTGCGGAAGAAAAATCATTAGCCTCACCGTTCATTGTGAAACTATAAACCATTGATGAAACAAGCTTATATCCTGCAGTTGATGTAATATCCCTGGGAAGCTTTATTGTATATACACTTGCTTCACTTGTTAGCGGTATATTTTTAACATTTATATTAACTACATTGTCGGTAACATTAATTTCAGTCATATACTCTGTATTACTATCTGAAACCGTAATTTCGGATACCGTTGTTTCATCAACGCTGTCGTTAAAGGTAATTTTAAATTCTGTATCTGATATTCTTTCAACTGATGTTACTTCAAGCGGATTTGCAACGGTTATTTCAACTTTTTCGCAATCCGCTGCATGACACTTTATAACATTGTCGACCCAATAACGGTTTGCCTCTCCGCTTGCAGCTCTGAATCCATATTCTCTTCCGGCAGTGCATGCGGCAATTGTTTCTGCATTTGTAAGTAAAGTCATATCGTCTACATATGAAATGATTTTGGTATATTCTCCAAGTACGCCTTCATTGTATGCCGCTGCATATACATCAATTGAAACCGATGTGATTTCGTCATTTGTATAATTATTCTTAACTTTAATTCTTATTCTTACAGGTTTAGTCAACACATCTTCATAGGTATCTCCGTAACTTATCACTTTACATACATCACTTTGAGTTCCGTCTCCAAAAGTATAGCTGTTTTCATGCCTTCTCAAAAAAAAGCTTGAATTATATCTCATACAAAGAGAATATCCGTAATAATATCTGGGAGAATTTGTACCCGAAACAGTATCAATCCCTCTCCCTCTGAACATAAATGAACGTATTCTTTTTTGTGGGGAAGTATTCATTTGACCGTCGTACTGATAATAATCGTATTCGTACACCTCTTCATCTGCAACAGTTACATTATAATCGACCGGGAAAGCTTTAAAGGTATTTGAAGGATAATTTACCGTTCCGTCTTCAGCGACCGTATCAGTTAATAAAAGTCTTCCATCTTGAGTTTTTATATCGGTTTGAGTCCCCAAAATTTTTGCGTTCCAGTCACTTGTGTCGGAAAAATCCTCCGTATCGCCGTAAACAGTAAATTTATAATACTCATTTTCCCCCAGTGTATCGTAATCAATTCCCCCGACTGATCCGGGAATTCTTAAAATATAGCTTTTCTCCTCTAAGGTTATGTCCACGTCCTTAACCTCGACCGAAACCTTGCATGCTTCTGTTTCCTGAACTTTCACCTCAATATCATTGGAAAGTATACGTTTTCCGTCCGAAGTCAAAGCAATACCATCCAGAGTTTGTGCATCAACTTCTTTATTGAATGTAATAAGAAACTCCGAATTTGCCAAACGTTCAATTGCCGTTACAGCAAATTCCTCTGCCGAAAATGCAGATATTGATGTTATGCAGGAAGTCAGAATACTTGCTGCAACAAGACCGCTTAATGTTCTTTTTTTCATCTTACCGTCTCCTTTTTTTATTTACATTTTTTTATTTTACAAACGCTTATTTTTATCAGTTTACGCATTTATAAAATCTTCACCTATATTACTTACTAAAATTTTAGCATTTTTTGTTTGAATTTTCAAGAAATATATTGACAATTTTGCCAAAATATCATACTATATTGATATAGCTATATTAGTAGGAGAAATGAAAATGAATGACACATATTACGATTTTTATAACGAGCCAATTATTACCACAGTATTTCAAAATACAAAGGAGAAATTAGACAATATTAATAAGAAAGTCCACTATCATAATTGCCATGAGTTGTATTTTCTCGTAAACGGTACCAGAAAATATATGTTGGATAACGAAATATTTGATATTTCCAAACATGACTGTGTCATAGTAAAAAAAGGAACTCTTCACAGAACATTTGGCGGAAACGGTTTTGAACGTTATCTTATATTCTTCAAGGATAGTTATCTCACCCCTTATGCAACAGAACAAGTTATTGAATATGTAAATAAAATATTTCATAAAAAAATAATTCATCTAAATACCGATCAATTTTTTGAAATTCAGTCATATTTTAAGAAATTATCGTCAACAACCGGTATAAATCAATACATTTCATTTATCAATATAATTTCAATTCTTATACAAAATATAAATAATAGCGTTCAAAGGAAAAATAACAACAATTTGATTACTGATATTACAGAATATATAGAAGTAAATTACAAAGATATTATTACGCTTGAACAAATAACCAGAGAATTTCTCATATCAAAAGAATATCTGTGCCGTCTTATAAAAAAAAATCTGGGCATAAGCGTTATGTCATATCTCAATATTGTAAAGATAAAACACGCTGACGAGCTTCTTACAAACACAGATATGAATATTACAGAAATTTCATTTGAATGTGGTTTTAATTCTTCGACATATTTCGGCAGAATATTCAAAAAAATTATTGGAGTTACTCCAAGTGAATATAGGAAACGATTCTCTGATCTTTAATTTAGTACAAGCGCAGAACAAAACTCAAAAGCGATCCGTCATATGTAGAACTCAAATTTGAATCCGGAATTAAGATTCAGCTTTTCGTTTTCAATTTTTTTAATGTTTACCCCTTGCAATCCGTGCAAATCTTCTGTAAAATGATTATAGAGCATATTAGGTTTCTCCGTTCGTTGTTTGTTTTCAATACCATTTTAACGGATTTTCACCAAATATGCTCTGCCTTTTATTAAATTTATTAAAAATTTTCCCAGACTCTATTTGATTCCCTCAACATTATTATAGAGCCAATTTTTTTATGACATTACATACATAAAATATCAATTCAAGCAATTAATATTATCAAGTATATATGCATCCTGATAAAAAATAATAAATTTGGTTTTTGTATGCTTTTTAAAACAATAAAAAGCGCCGCAATACACAAAATATATTTTGTAATTTACGTCATTTTTTGAATATATCTCAATTAAACTTTTTTGATATTTTATATACGGCGTCCGTCAGCTTTTGCACATCACGGGCAGTATTAAAATATCCGAAGCTTGCTCTAACCGCACCGTTTTTCTCGCTTCCCAATGCGCAGTGTGCAGGATATGCGCAATGCCAGCCGCCTCTTGTACATATCTTATATTCATCATTCAATATCTGCGCACACATAACGCTGTCCAAACCTTTTACGTTAAATGCCACAGTACCGTTTCTGTCCTTTTCATTTCCCAAACCGTAAATTTGTATTTTATCTATATTTTTTAAATCTTCTATCAACCTAACTGCCAATTCCCGTTCTTTATCGCCTATTGCCCCGGGTGTTTCTTTCAATATCAGATCGATCGATTCCTTTGCAGCTATTATGGCAGGAGCGTTAAGCGTACCGCTTTGAAGCATATCGGGCATAAAATCCGGCTGGACGGCACTTTCCGACAAGCTTCCCGTACCTCCGGTAATAATAGGCTCGATATCAATATTCTCACCGACATATAAGCCCCCTACTCCCATAGGAGTCATAAGGCCTTTATGTCCTGAAAATGCCATAATATCGATTCCGTCCTTTTGAACGTCAATAGGCAGGCAGCCGGCTGTCTGTGCGGCGTCCACCATAAATAACAACCCGTTGCCATGTGCAATTTCCGATATTTTTGAAATCGGCATTATCGTACCGCAAACATTTGAGGCATGAGTCGAAATGATCATTTTTGTATTATATCTTATTGCTCTTAAAATATCGGAAGGTCTTATCCTTCCGTGTCTGTCGGCTTTTATTACCGAATGCCTGCAAGCTTTGGTTACAGGTCTTATCACACTGTTATGCTCCATCTGAGTAATGATAACATGGGAATTTTTATCCAACACGCCCAATATCCCCATATTGAGCGCATAAGTCGCGTTTTGCGTATATGCTATCCTTTCGGGATTTTCAATATTAAATAAAGTACAGATCGCCTCTGTGGTATCATATATTTTTTTTGTGGCTCTCAGGCTGTAAAAGTGGCCTCCTCTTCCCGAATTGGCACTGTTGGTTATTGTATTTTTCATCATGGAAAAGTATACCCTCGAAGGTTTTTTAAACGATGTTGCGGCATTGTCAAGATAAAGCACTGTATACACGCTCCCCGTTTACATACTCTTCTATATAAAATTTACGAACCCTGATCCTTTTACTTTCTATAATCTGTTTTACTAAAGATAATTTATCCAAAGAAGTCCTTACAGAATATGAACAACCTCCGGAATTTATGGCAGGTGGTGTATGAATTACCGCAGCACTTAAATCGCCTGCATAGCTCAATTGCTTTTCAAGACGAATAGCAGTTGTTACCGACCCTGCCGTAACTATTAAGTTTGACATAACATCACCTCTTTATTATATATAATATGTTGAAAAAAAAATATTGCGACCCGTCGCATTATAGCGGCGTATATAAAAACGCCATCCATTCGACTGTTTGCCCCAATTTCAGCCCAGCTGTACCGGAAAATATGAAAATATGACAGTATTCTCTATATTTACTTTGTTGTCAGCCGGAATTTTAGGCTGAATATGCAAACAAAGCAGGGTTTCGAATACGCCCCGGTTAAATTAATTATTTATGTTAAATTTACATAAATCGGTTTACAAAAACATTACATACACTTTACAATTCACAATATCCACACACTTATCCACATTGGTTGTCCCATTTTTTTATTATTTTACCGATATCCTCATACTTATCCACATGGTGTGGATAAGTATTTCCATGATTATGCACTTCGGCTTAAATTTACATAAAACAAAAAATAACTATTTTTTTGTAATATTTTAACAAATTTTTTTATTTGATGTCTTTTTTATAATACCTCCGCTTCAAAGAATACTCCCGTATTTCTGATCATATTTTTGTGAAAGTCAAAAAATATTTATAACTGCGCACATGTTGTCCCACGCCGTAATCGGCGTCGTGTTCCGTATTTGTAATCAGTGAGAGCACAATCTCCCACTGATTACAGCAAGGCGCCGTAGGGGCGATTCACGAATCGCCTGTTTCGCTCTTGTCTTCGTTTTATGACGGGACAAGCCCTTATTAAACATGCCAAAAACTGCCTATATGTACTATATAATATACATATAGGCAGTCTTAATATTTTTTAAGAAGCTGAATTTTTTAAAAGCTTCAGTGCAAGCTCGGTTATATCCTTATCTTGTGAAGAACATTCTATCCTGACCCACCCTTTGACAGGATCATCATTTAATAAATCCAATTCCGCCAGTCTTCTTTTGGTTTCCCGGGCAGTGCCTTCACCGCCGTCAAAGATCATGACATCATTTCCCAGGGCTTTTTGTACCGCGCTTTTAACATGAGTATAATGAGTACACCCAAGGACAACGGAATCAAATTTTATTTTATTATAGGGCTCAAACAGTTTTTTCAAAAACTCATCAAGCTCTCTGCCCTCGGTCTTTCCTTCCTCCACCAATTCCATAAGCCCGGGGCATGGCAAAGTAACAATGTTCACCTCATCGGAAAATCTGTCCATAAGATCAAAAAATTTTTCCTGATGAAGCGTAAGCGGTGTTGCCATTACAAGCACATTGGAATGTTCCTTATATTTTGCCGACTGCTTGATCGCCGGCTCTATCCCTATAATAGGAAAATCCTTATATGCATTCCTGAGTTCTTTTGCCGCGGCGCCGGTAGCCGTATTACATGCAATTACGATCGCCTTGGCATCTTTTTTAATAAGGTATTCAACATTGCAAAACATCAGTTTTCTTACCTGTTCGGCCGTTTTTGTACCGTAAGGGGCATTTTTATTATCGCCGAAATACAAAAAATTCTCGTTCGGCATTATCTTTATCAATTCATTTAATACACTTATCCCCCCCACTCCGGAATCTATAACCGCTATGGGACTGTTATGTTTGATCATATGACACACCCTTCTGTTTATCACATGTTTTTTCTATTGCTGAAATCCATATGGAAAATATTATTTTAAATAAACAAATTATTCACATCTTCCGCAAATAAGAAAAATTTTCAGCTTCATGCTAACAGTAGATATTATAACATAACAAAAAAAATTTTTCAACATTAAACAATATTTTTATGATCAATTACAATTGAATGAAATAATCCTGTTTAATTTTTTATTATTAGTTTTTACATTTAACATATTGTATACAAAA
This sequence comes from uncultured Clostridia bacterium, assembly GCA_944392335.1. Taxonomy (GTDB): domain Bacteria; phylum Bacillota; class Clostridia; order UBA1381; family UBA1381; genus RGIG1988. The sequence goes on along the minus strand of CALXWJ010000018.1, from coordinate 13,162 downwards.
GCAAAAGTTTACATACAATTAACACATAATGTCTTTCAGAATTAACATACGACGATGTATAATAAAATCATAAAATATTTAAGGAGGATGATTTTTTATGAAAAAAATCATAATATCGATTACATCTTTACTTTTAATGGCGTCACTTTGTGCAGGATGTCAGGATTCAACAGAGACAACAAACACCGAAAGCCCTACCCCATCTGCAAACACATCATCTTCAGCAAGCGGTACGGTATCAACAGACGGTTCGACATCAATGGAACAGGTTATTGGATTTTTAAGCGAAGCATATATGGAAGATAATCCAAATGTCAAGGTAACATACAATCCAACCGGTTCGGGCGCAGGCATCCAGGCAGTTTCCGAGGGCAGATGCGATATCGGCCTTTCAAGCAGAGACCTTAATGATGAAGAAGCGCAAACTCTGGATGGGACCGTAGTTGCAATAGACGGTATTGCCATAATATTAAACCCCGAAAATCCTATAAATGATTTGAGCATCCAACAAATTGCAGATATTTATACCGGACAAATCACAAATTGGAATGAAATTGGAGGCAACGATGCACCTATCGTATGTATCGGCCGTGAAGCAGCTTCAGGAACAAGAGACGGTTTTGAATCTATCACAGGCACTGAAGACAATTGTGTATATTCACAGGAATTGACTTCTACCGGTGATGTTGTACAAACTGTATCATCTAATCCCAATGCCATAGGATACGCTTCACTTGCTTCGGTAAAAGATACAGTAAAGGCTATCAACGTAGAAGGAGTTTCACCTTCGACGGAAACCATCCAAGACGGAACATACAAGCTTCAGCGTGATTTTGTTCTTGTAACAAAAAAAGGTACAGCCTTAAGCGCTACCGCACAGGATTTCTTTGATTTTGCCACAAGTCCCGCAGCTGATGAATGGATTGAAAGCGCAGGCGCAATTCCGGTAGTAAGATAAACATTGCTCTTCTTAACTGTATTTTGCCCGCCCGCCGGCGGCAAAATACAGTATTAATAATATCAAGTTGATGATTCAAATACGGAAAGGGGTCAATACTCATAAAATGAAAAATACTTTAACAAGAAAAAAAACACTTGAAAATATGATGAATCTTATTTTCACAATATGCGGTTTTATATCAGTTGCCTTTGTAATTGTAATTACCGTTTTTCTTATAATATCAGGCGCCCCTGCCATTGGTGAAATAGGGATTTTTAAATTCCTCTTCGGCAAGGTATGGTCATCAACTTCGGCAAATCCCAGTTACGGGATATTACCGTTTATCCTGACATCTGTTTACGGAACATTGGGTGCTGTAGTAATAGGGGTTCCAATAGGTATTCTATGTGCCGTATATATTTCAAAAATAGCTCGCAAAAAAGAAAGCGCCATTATCCGTTCTGCGGTAGAATTGCTTTCCGGCATACCTTCGGTTATTTACGGTCTGGTGGGAATGATCATAATCGTGCCTTTTGTCCGTGAAGCTTTTGATCTGCCTGACGGAGCAAATCTGTTTTCCGCAATAATCGTACTTACAATTATGATCCTGCCTTCGGTAATAAGCGTTTCGGAAACGGCGTTAAACGCTGTGCCGAAAGAATATGAGGAGGCGTCGCTCGCGCTCGGCGCGACAAAAACCGAAACAGTCTTTAAAGTGTCTGTTCCTGCGGCAAAAAGCGGGATTTTGGCATCGGTAGTCCTCGGAATAGGAAGAGCTATAGGTGAGGCTATGGCAGTTATGATGGTTTCGGGAAATGTGCCGAATATGCCGTCTCTCTTCTCAAGCGTAAGATTCCTTACAACAGCCGTTGCTTCCGAAATGTCCTATGCTTCCGGCTTACAGCGTGAGGCATTATTCTCAATTGCTCTTGTGCTTTTTGTCTTTATTCTGATCATAAATCTATTTTTGAATCTGGTTGTCAAGAGAAAGGAGCATTAAGAAAAACATGAAAAGTATTTCTTTTAGAAGAAAACTGTATGAAATAATAATGAAAGCTCTTATTTATATTGCTGTAGGAATTATTGTATTGTCATTTGTAGGATTGATCGGATATATTTTATACAGGGGTATCCCTTTTGTTTCATGGGATTTACTCAGTACAAAACCAAGCCTTATACGCGGCACAGTTGGAATACTTCCGAATATTCTGAATACTCTATATATTATAATAATGACTTTGATCATAGTACTTCCCATCGGGGTCGGATCGGCGATTTATCTTAATGAATATGCAAAGAACAAAAGAATCGTGAAAATAATAGAGCTTGCTACAGAAACCCTGTCGGGAATACCGTCTATTATATACGGTCTGGTGGGAATGTTGATATTTGTACAGTTCTTTTCTCTCGGAACAAGCCTCATTGCCGGTTCCCTCACCCTCGTTATTATGAATTTGCCTACTATTATACGCACAACTCAGGAAAGCTTGAAAACCGTTCCCAATTCTTACCGTGAAGGTTCTCTTGCTTTGGGAAGCGGAAAATGGCATATGATACGTTCTGTTGTATTGCCTTCATCAATAGAAGGCATTGTGACCGGATGCATCCTGTCGGTGGGCAGAATCGTAGGCGAAAGTGCAGCACTTTTATTTACGGCGGGTATGGCGAACGAGATCATAAGCATTATACATGCTCCCCTTGCGAATAATGCCGGCTCCACCCTGTCAGTGGCTCTGTATATGTATGCAAAGGAACGCGGCGAATTTGATATTGCCTTCGGTATAGCCGTTATCCTTCTTGTACTTACATTTATCATTAATTTCGCGGCAAAATTGGCAGCAAAAAAGATAAACAAATGAAAGGGATGATATTATGTCTTATTTAAACGTATCCGATCTCAATTTGTGGTACGATACAAATCATGCACTTAAAAATATAAATTTAGATATTCCTCAAAATAAGATCACCGCGCTGATAGGCCCTTCCGGCTGCGGTAAATCCACATTTTTAAAATCACTTAACCGTATGAATGATTTGGTAGAAGGCTGCAGGATTGAGGGTAAGATACTTTTAAACGGCACTGATATTTATAAGGATATTGATGTTACCGTACTCAGAAAACGTGTTGGAATGGTATTTCAAAAGCCTAATCCTTTCCCTATGAGTATTTATGATAATATTGCCTATGGTCCGCGGATCCACGGCATAAAGTCAAAAGTCAAGCTTGATGAAATAGTGGAACGATCCCTAAAACAGGCTGCCATATGGGAGGAATGTAAAGACAGGCTAAAAAAAAGTGCTCTCGGTATGAGCGGCGGTCAGCAGCAGAGACTGTGTATAGCACGCGCTCTGGCAGTTGAACCCGAAATATTGTTAATGGACGAACCGACTTCGGCTCTTGATCCTATCTCCACATCAAAAATTGAAGATCTTGCTATCGATCTGAAAGAAAAATACACAATAGTCATCGTAACCCACAACATGCAGCAGGCACTTCGTATTGCCGATAGAACCGCCTTTTTCCTTCTCGGCGACCTAATAGAATACGACGATACCGAAAAAATGTTCTCACAACCAAAAGATAAAAGGACAGAAGATTATATTACCGGGAGGTTTGGTTAATATGAGAAATCGTTTTGATGAACAGCTTCAGACATTAAATACTGAGCTTATTACAATGGGGGCCTTGTGCGAGGAGGCCATAAGCAATGCAGTAAAATATCTTATTGAAAATAATGAATCACTGAAAAACGATGTTTATGATACCGACAGACAAATAGATCAAAAGGAACGCGACATAGAAAATCTTTGTATGAGACTGCTTCTTATGCAGCAGCCCGTTGCGTCCGATCTGAGAAAAATTTCTTCCGCTTTAAAAATGATCTCCGATATGGAAAGAATAGGAGATCAGGCGTCAGATATAGCGGAAATCGCACACTTCGTTAATATAAGCGGCTATACTACGCAGGTTCACATTGAAGAGATGGCCAAATTGACCATAAAAATGGTTACTGACAGTATTGATTCTTTTGTTAAAACAGATATTGAAATAGCCAAAAATGTTATCGAACAAGATAATAACGTTGACGAAATGTTTATAAAAATCAAGAATGAGTTGATTTTGGGTATTCAGACCGGGCATGACAACGCGGAAGCTTTATTGGATTTGATGATGATCGCAAAATATTTTGAAAGAATAGGAGATCATGCCGAAAATATCGCAGAATGGGTTATCTACTCGATCACAGGCCGTCATAAATAATATTTTTTTCTCTTGAAGCGGATAACACAATGTGATATAATAATCTAAAAAAGGCAGGTGATTCTTTATGATATATTTTGTTGAGGATGATGATAATATAAGAAAACTTGTATGTTATGCTTTGTCCAAAGAGGGTTACGACATAAAAGGATTTGAAGAGCCCCATCTTTTTTGGGAAGAGATCAATAAAAAGCTTCCCGAGCTTGTTATCCTGGATATAATGCTCCCGGAGGAGGACGGTCTTTCCATCCTTCAAAAAATAAGAGCAGCAGATAAAACTGAAAATTTACCTGTTATAATGCTTACTGCCAAGGACAGTGAGTTTGATAAGGTCACAGGGCTTGATATGGGCGCGGATGATTACATTGCAAAGCCCTTCGGTATGACGGAACTGATTTCAAGAGTACGCGCTCTCTTACGGCGATCTAATAAAAATAATGAAACAGATACTTACACTGTAGGTCCGCTGTATGTAGATCCTCAAAAGCACATCATAAGGGTTTCAGATAAAGATATAATTTTATCATACAAGGAATATTCCCTACTCTTAACATTGCTTCGTGCCAAAGGGAATGTGGTAAGCCGTGATGAGCTTTTAAATAAAGTATGGGGCAAATACTATGAAGAATCCCGTACCCTGGATGTACACATCAGAAAGCTTCGCATAAAACTGGGCGATGCCGGAAAATTAATTCAGACAGTTAAAAATATCGGATATAAAATCGGAGGTATTGTTAATGACCAATAAAATATACCGCTCAATAATCTTTACCTCAATGTCTGTACTTATCATAAGCTTAATACTGATCATGGGTATTATATTTGGCTTATTTGAGGAACAAACTATAAGGGAACTTAAAAATGAAGCAAACTATATTGCTTATTCGATAGAAAAAAACGGAACAAGCTTTTTTGATGACTTTGATAAAAACGATAACCGGATAACCCTTGTATCGGAAGACGGAAGCGTTATTGCAGATACTGCCGCCGACGCCAATACCCTTGACAATCATCTCGATCGTAAGGAAATCCAGCTTGCGATCCAAAACGGAAGCGGAACAGAAATAAGATATTCTGAGACATTGACCGAAAAAACGATATACTATGCTCTAAAGCTCTCAGACGGTTCGATTTTGCGTGTTTCCACAACACAATATACGATCATTACAGTTTTGCTCGGACTTGTCCAGCCATTGATAATCGTTTTAATACTTGCGCTTATTTTTACATTTTTCATGTCCTCAAAAATTTCAAAGAGTATTATAAACCCGATAAACAATATCAATCTGGATGATCCGGAAAATAATGATACCTATGAGGAGCTTACCCCGTTTTTAAGTAAGATCGCAACACAAAAGAACACAATTAAAAAACAGCTTGATGAGGCATATCAAATGCAAAATGAATTTAAACTGATAACCGACAATATGAGTGAAGGACTCTTGATCATAGATAATAAAACAAATTTGTTATCATATAATTCAGCGGCCCTAAAGCTCCTTAAAGCAGAAAATACCGATGGTAAAAGTGTTTTGACGCTGAACCGTACACAAAGCTTCCGAGACGTCATAAACAAGGTTTTATCCGGGCACAGGGCTGAAAACAAAATGCAATATGAAGATATGGTATATAATCTTATTGCCAATCCCGTTGTAGAAAACAACAATGTGATCGGCGCTGTGATCATTATAATAGACATTACCGAAAGTGCAGAAAGAGAAGAATTACGGCGTGAATTTACCGCAAATGTTTCCCATGAACTGAAAACGCCTTTAACATCTATTTCCGGATTTGCGGAACTGATGAAGGACGGCACAACACCCGCCGAGACCGTTAAAGATTTTTCAAAATCGATTTATGACGAATCACAAAGGCTTATCTCACTTGTTAATGACATTATAAAAATTTCCGAGCTTGATGAAAAAAACATTGAATATACACACGAGTCGGTAGATTTATATGAGCTTTCCGGAGAGGTTATCAACCGTTTAAAGCATGCCGCCGAAAAGAAAAATATCACCATCAGCCTTTTCGGCGATACAGGAATCGTTTACGGCGTGCGCAAGATACTTGATGAAATGATCTTTAATATATGCGACAATGCCATAAAATACAATAAGCAAGACGGCGCCGTAGATATTATCATAACTTCAACCGACAATAAAGTAAAACTTTCTGTACGCGATACCGGCATAGGTATTCCGTATTCGGAGCAAAACAGAATATTTGAAAGATTTTACCGTGTCGATAAAGGCCGCTCAAAGGCGGTCGGCGGAACCGGTTTGGGGTTATCTATCGTAAAGCACGGGGCTTTGTATCACAATGCGGAGATTTCGGTAGACAGTATTGTTGACAAGGGTACAACAATAACAATAACCTTTAATAAATATTGATATTACCTCTTTTTCTATATAACAAAAAATCGTAAACACGTACTGACTCATGTGCTTGCGATTTTTTGTTTATATCATCATAAAATATAACTGCACACACGTTGTCCCCCGCCGTAATCGGCGATGGGTTCCATATTTGTAATCAGTGAGAGTACAATTCCCCACTGATTACAGCAAGGCGCCGTAGGGGCGATTCACGAATCGCCTGTTTCGCTCTTGCCCTCGTTGAATGATGGGACAAGCCCTTATTGAAAATTCCTATTTTTAATATGTTTGTGAAAGGTATTCCTTTATTTGTTTTTCTGTTTCTTCAATTTCGGCACGAAAAGCCTTGGCGGAAATTCTCATAGCCCCGTTTCCGAATATAATAAGCTGTTCAAGATTATCGGAAGTCGCGACCATCACTCTGTGTTTCTTACCCAATTCATGTGAAACCCTTTCAATATATGTGTCTGCGGTCTCCGCCTCCTTTGTATATACAACGCTTATATTGCAGATCTTTTCAATTTCACCCGGATTTTTCTTCACTTTATAAGCGTCAAAAACGAGTATTACTTCACAACGTCTGAAGCCCTGATAATTACACAGCATATTGATAAGCGTCTCTCTTGCGGCTTCAAGATTTGTCTTTGCTATTTCCTTTAGGTCATCCCATGCAAAAATTATATTATATCCGTCAACAAGCAGATATTCTTTCCCGCTTGTTGTGATATTTGATTTAGATGGCTTTATTGCGGTAGTGACACGCTCTTTTTTTAGTTTAAACGCCGAGTATTGGGGACGCTTAACCGGTCCGTACGTTCGTTCAAATATACGCATCAATTCTTTATCGTTAATTATTTGGCCTATATAACTATTTACTTTTTCGGCTATCTCCTGCTTGTCAGGTTTTGAAAAATCCAATCCTGTATCAATATGTTTATATTCATTTACCTTTTGCCAGTTCACGACAAAACCCGCGCCATGAGAACAGAATACGGAATCGGCCGTATTTTCCAAATCGCCGTCGGCATCATAGCCAATATCTTCAATTACCTGTTGCTCATTATGACACCGTTCATAACCCTTTAAATCACAAAACAGTTTACCCATTCCTTTTGTATAGCTTATAACTTGATTATGATACCCGTTCATTTCAGATACCGGTGCGTTTCCTTTTAATACCGATAATTCCCCGACTGTTTCAGGATTGGAAAAACTTCCGCCCATCTGCTGGATATCAGACATTGCCCGTCCCACATATTCTGTCGGCAATTCAATTTTGAATTCATACCATGGCTCCAACAATATGCTTTTTGCACATCTAAGACCATGACGCACAGCCCTGTAGGTTGCTTGTCTGAAATCTCCTCCCTCTGTATGCTTTAAATGCGCTCTGCCTGCAATCAACGTTATTTTAATGTCTGTTATCGGTGAACCCGTAAGCACACCCAAATGTGTTTTTTCCATAAGATGTGTCATAATGAGTCTTTGCCAATTTACAGCAAGTTCATCTTTGCTGCAGTCGGTATCAAAAACGACCCCGCTGCCCCGGGGCATCGGTTCTAATAATAAATGCACTTCCGCATAATGTCTTAATGGCTCATAATGACCTATACCTTCAACTGCTGATTCTATTGTTTCCTTATATGCTATACTTCCGTGACTGAATTCTACATCTATATTAAAACGCTCCGATATTATACGTTTTAAAACCTCCAGCTGAACTTCTCCCATAATTTTAAAATTGATTTCCTGCAGGCGTTCATTCCAGGTAATATTCAATTGCGGATCTTCCTGTTCCAGAATTTTAAATTTGGCAAGTGCACTGTATGCGTCAATGTCACTTGGCAAATTTACTTTATAGCTTAAAACAGGCTCCATATATGACTTTTTGTTATCAGCCTCAACACCCAGACCTTCGCCTGCATAAGTTTTAGATAATCCCGCAACGGTACATACCGTACCTGACATAACTTCATTTTCGGTTTTATATTTTACACCGGAATAAATTCTTATCTGGTTTATCTTTTCAGACCATTCCTCGCCTCTGGGATCAACGGCAGAAATAATATCTTTAACCTTTAATTTTCCTCCCGTTACCTTTAAATGGGTAAGTCTTTCACCCTGCTCATCAATGGATATTTTAAATACTTTAGCACCGAATTGTTTATTATATTCAGGCTGTTTGGTATATAACCTGAGCCCTTCCAACAGCTCATCCGTTCCTTCCGACTTCAATGCCGAACCGAAAAAACAAGGAAAAGTTTTTCTTTCGCATATCAGTTCTGCTATTTCTTCACTATCAATACTTTCGCCATTTAAATATTTCTCCATGAACGTTTCATCGCAAAGGGATATTTCTTCATAAAAAATATCCGTCTTTTCGCACGAAAAATCAATACAGTCGCGGCTGAGTTTGTTTTTCAGCTCACTTATAATATCCTCCTTTGAAAAAGAAGATATATCCATTTTATTAATAAACAAAAATGTAGGGATATTATAATTTTTAAGAAGCTTCCAAAGGGTTTCGGTGTGGCTCTGCACACCATCGGTTCCGCTTATAATCAAAACGGCATAATCAAGTACACTCAAAGTTCTTTCCATTTCTGTCGAAAAATCAACATGACCCGGAGTATCAAGAAGAGTAAACCTGCAGTCATCATACACTATATCAGCTTGATTTGAAAAAATCGTTATACCTCTGTCACGCTCTATTGAATGCGAGTCCATAAAAGCATCGCCGTGGTCAACTCTTCCTATTTTTTTTATTATACCCGATTTATATAAAAGTGACTCGGAAAGCGTAGTTTTGCCCGAGTCAACATGTGCAACGATTCCCAATATGATACTTTTCATTATACTACCTATCAATCCTATATAACAATAATCATTTTTCAAAAAAGGACAAATCCCCGTCCTTTCTCGTTTTTGGCAGGAAACTGCTCTCATTCCGAAAAAACAAAGCAGAACCCACCGCCGACAAACATGGGACAGCTTGTCCGCAGTTACACTTAAATTATATACCATAACAGTCCCAAAGTCAAGAAAGAGACGTAATTAATGCCGCAATTTACCATACTGTACCGCATTATGGCTAAACGCTTAAAAATTCGTCTCTTTTTTATATTGCCAATATTCGATTTTTTCAATAAAGCAAATTATGGGCTTTATGCTTTCCAATATTTATAGATCGTATTTTTTGCAAGTTCAACATACCGTTTTCCGCGATTTGGATCTTTAAACAAGGTACCTGTTTCCCTCTGAGCAACTTCAAGTATACAACCGCTTGCATTTTGAGCTATTGTTTTAAAATAATCACAAATAGCGTCTTCGTCCAACGGCCCCTGTATGGTAAGATATTCTGCTCTCGGTTTACTGTAATATACTATATTTGTATTTCTTAAATATTCACCGACCAATTTCTCATTATTGAACGGAGATACCGACAGCTTTCTTAAATTTTTCCATTTCGACAAATAATCCGGGAAAATAGCATCCACTCTTTCACAGCAGCCGTAAGACAAGAGTCCGAATCGTCTTACCAGCCTGTCCTGATACGGGAATACAAATTCACCAAAGGTTTGAGGTGAAACTGCCGTTGTTTCCTGAGACTCCAAAAATCCCCAGCATTGGGAAGTTTTTGTCACATTGTCCGTAGGCAATTCATTATTAAAGCAAAAACTTTCCTGTGCCAGAGGGCATGTATCCTTTGTAGGTAAAAGAAGCTTGTTTTCTTCCAAATAATCATACAGCTTTTCATAAACGCTCGCTGCCATATCCATTGCCCTGTGTAATTCATCACTGTAATCATACATAGCACAATAGTAATTTTCCATACCCATCAGATGAACAAGAGGATTGGTCATTGCTCCCGGCAAGCTGCCCATAACCATTTTTGCCGGCAATATATCGCCGAAAACTTCATTTGCCGTATCTATATATTTTTTTGTCCCATCGTAATCAATTGTAAAGCTGCCGTTTAATAATTTATCAAAATCCTCTTTTAAATCATTGATCACGGGATTGATATGAAAGCCCTTTGCATTTTCGCCGTCGGCTCTGGTAATATCAGGTTCTGTTCCGAACGGGGAAACAGACATATGAAGAGGTACTTCAAAGGTATCTGCCACAGGCGTATCATCATCGAACAGCTGTCTTCCCGATATTGAAAACAGCAGATCAAATTCCAATCTTCTTGCGATTTCATCCTGGCATTGCATATAGGGATATATCATTTCATTTACGAAATTGGAACAAAGCAGCCTCACAGTAGGGATACCTCTTTTCCCCATCGCCTGATCGTGCCATTTTTTTATTATTTCATCATTTTTTGGCGAATTTGCATACTCAAGCTTTTTATTTGCAAGCATTCTCAATCTTTCATAATCGGTATTCAACATTGGTTATTCCTCCGTACAGTCTGATATATTTAATTTGCTCTGTTTTATTACAGTACCGAAACAATACTATATATAATTGTCTCATTCGATCTCTGATATTAATTATACCATCAAATATCACCGCATTATATAAAAATTTTGTTGTTTTTGGTATAATTTATCAATTTGTAAGCACTAAAGAATAATATCCCACAAAAAAATCCGGGCAGTTTATTTCTGTCCGGATTTTTGATATTAATTAATTCTGAGGCCAGCGTTGTTCCGAATCCTGTTGAGTCTCCTCAAGGCTTTCTTTCTTGTTATCCAATGTTATCTGGAATTCTTTTTCTTCATATTCACTTCCGTTGCTTATCTGAACGGTAATTGTTTTTGTTTCTCCTTCTTTGTAATAAGTCAGTCTTTCCTGCAGTTCGGTTATGGAGTTTACTGTATATCCGTCAAACTTTGTTATAATATAACCTCTTTTCAATCCGGCTTTATCTGCTGCCGAGCCTTCCGTTACACTCTCAATGAAAACACCTGTAATACCGTATACCTGTGTTATTTGATTTGAAACATTCTGTCCCGTAATTCCCAAGGCGCCCTGTGAATCTTCATCAACGACTTCTCTGGTTTCTCTTACCATCAATTCTCCTATAATGGATTCCACATCCGATATAGGAATGGCATAACCCATACCTTCAACACCGCTGGCTTGTATCTTAACAGAATTTATACCGATCAGTTCACCTCTCATATTAAGCAAAGCTCCTCCGCTGTTACCCGGATTAATGGCTGCATCTGTCTGTATAAAATAATTTGACACTGTTCCGTCAGGGCTGGTCTGCGATTCAAGAGTTACCTCTCTTCTTGTAGCGCTGATAATACCGGTTGTTACCGAAGTACCGTAACCCAGTGCATTTCCTATAGCAATAACTCTTTCGCCCGCTCTGATATTTTCGGAATTGCCTATTGTTGCAATTTTAATTTGCGAAAGCATATCTGCCGGTATATCCGAAAGCTTTATTGAAAGAACCGCAAGATCCTTATCGGAATCATATCCCTTTATCTGAGCCTGTAAAATATTGGATGCATCGGGATTATCAATATCTATACCCTCTGACATATTGTCCGATTCCTGATTTGCAAATATCACACTGAGTTCCTCGCTGTCTGAAACAACATGGTAATTTGTAACTATAAGTAATTCACTGTCATTTTTCCCTATAATAATACCTGAACCGCTGCTCGTACTTTCTTGTGAATATCTTCCGAAGAAAGTCATAATTTCTGTAATACCCTTATTTGTAATAGAAACTATTGACGGCATACATTCTTCCGTTATATCGGCAATAGCTGACTCAATTTGTTCCTCTTCCTCACTGGCGGTCAGCATGCTTTCGGTGCTGTCAATTCTAATACTTGAACCTATTATCTTGCTCACACCCATATTGGTAACAGCTGTAACCGTTCCGGCAATAACGCCGAACAATATGGCACAGGCAACTACAAGTGCAATTTTGCCTTTATTTTTATGCTTTTTATCATTTTCAGTATCTACAGTTTTAACACTCTCAACCGGAACAGTATAATAATTATCATCTTGTTCTGCTGCAGGATCCTTCTCATAAATATTTTGATCCTCTTGATATGTTTTTTCCTGTTCTTCATTTAAATTCGTTTCAGAATTCTGTGTGGTATATTCCTGTTGTGCATTCTCCCCTGTTGTTCCCGTTTGATTAATATTATCATTTTCATAAATTTTGTCTGTCATAATCTACACACCCCTTTATTTATTTAATATCATAATCATACTATATTAATGTGAATTTTTAAATATGAATTTGTTACGGTTTTGTAAATTGTACGATTATGCGGTTATAATATGTTTTTGTGTAGATTTGGAATAATCATATGTGTTTTGTTTATGTATGAAAAAATGCAGCCGTTAAAACATTAAATTATTTTAAATCGGAGCAACATTCCATCGAGCTTGCTTGAAATAGAGATCGAAAACGTTGCAGCCGGCAATAATAGCGTTAGCTCTTCAACGTTTCAGTTGGAGATTATAACTCCCACGGGTTGGGGGTGCGGACATATTCTTGGACTCCGAAAGGAGTAAAAATATATGTATACAAAAGAACAAAAGGAACGTGCATTAAAAGAATTTGAACGATTAGGATCAGTTCAGGCCGTAGTAACGCTA
>CALXWJ010000017.1 GCA_944392335.1 uncultured Clostridia bacterium | reverse complement strand
TAATCAATAAGAATAGTTGAATTAAATAGCTAAAATATAATATATATAAAGGGCATCAAATTTTAGATGCCCTTTATATGGGATTAAGAAATTAATTTATATTTTTTACAAATAACAGGTAACTTGGTGTGTATAGAGAGCTTGAAAATAATTTTCATGCTCTTTATTTTACCAATTATGCACGCAAACCGACAAGTTATGCAGAAAAGGTAGAAATTTATTATTTATATGATATAATAAAACTGTAAAAATTGTAAAAATGTGTAAAGTGTCACAGGGTACTTGAAATTCAAAATATTAGTGATATAATCAATCTAACAAAAGGAGGGAAAATAAATATGTTAGCAAAAGCTATTACAAATTATTCTAAGAGGTGCAAAAAATGAAAAAGATATATGCGTATGTTGGATTGGTTTGTGCTGTTGCATTAATATTAATAGTTACAAACTTATTGAAAACAAATAAACCATCTTATAATAACAACTGGATTACGGTTGAATACGAAAACGGCTATTTTGAAAATGTATTATCACAGTATAATGAAGGGCACTCACCATGGAGAAATGACAGATATGAAGTTTCTAAAGAATTTTTGGTGAGTAACGAAATAGAAGAACGTGTTTTGGGTGATACAACAAAAATTGGTGAAACCAACAATACATATATTTTTGAAACAGAGGATAAAAAACAAATAGAAGTTCATACTATTACACCGTTTGACGATTGTAAAATCTATTTTGTTGATAAATACAGATATTTAAAAATATAAAATGCATATCAAAGAAAGAGGCTGTTGCAAATGAGCATTTTTTAGTTGCTCATTTGCAAAGCACTTTATTTTTACCAATTATGCATATAAATCGACAAGTTATGCAAAAAGGGTAGAAATTTTTACTTTATATGTTATAATGAAATAAAATATAGAAAAAGGCGAAAAGGAAATATGAAATCACTTGAATTGAAAATTGAATGGAAGATAAAAGAAAATATTTTTGATTTTATATAAAATTGTGTAAAGTGTCACAGGGTACTTGAAATTCAAAATATTAGTGATATAATCAGGTTATCATACTGAAATTTTTAAATTAACATAGTTATTACATATATTAAAACTGTTTTACGATAATATGAAAATATTGTATATTTTATTGAAAAATAAAATGATACAGCGTATAATATTGTTAAAAGAGAACAAATGAGCGGGTTTATTTATTTAATAATTTTGTAACAATAAAGGAGGCTTAATAATGAGAAAATTATTGTAAATCAAGGTAAATAGTGTTAAAATATGTAAAAACATCTTGCACTGACAATTATTTAAGGGGGTTTTATTGTGAAAAAGATAATTACATTTATTTTAATATTGACATTTATTTTGTCAGTATGCAATTTCTTACCGGTTTTGGCAGAAGAACAGGCTGTTGATGAAACAGCTTCAAATGAAAGTGCCGTTCTTGCAGAAGAAAACGAAAACAGCAAAAATGCCGAAGAAAGCATTGATGATGTTGATACAGATACAGACCAAATCTCTCAAAAGGAACTTACAGATGAAGAAAAAGAGCAATTAATATTTCAATATATGGAAGATACGCTTTATGAGAAACAAAACCCTACCGATTCAGAAACAGCAGAAAGGAAAACACGTGATATTAAATGGTTTGCAAAATCAGAACATAAAACCGTTATGCACGGTATGCGTGTCACATCCTTGCGTGTAGATGAAATTTGCTCATGGATTTTTGAACAGTCTAAAAAGTTATATAAAACAATTGTTGACAACGGTGTTGAAATATCACAGGATGAATATATTTCAGGTGTTGAAGACGCCTTAAATAAAGGTGATAAAACATATGATAATACCAGTTATTTAATAACTCTTGATAACGGTGATTTAAAATATGTTGAAGGCACCAATATAATAGGTGATTATGGTGAAGTAATAGGAGAAAACGGTGATATAATAACACCTGAATTTGAACAATATGCAAATCTGTATGTTTTTGACGGATTAGAAAACAAATATGAAATTATGCTAAAGAATGAGTATGTAAGTATGTCATTTGATTCTATTGAAAATGATGAAATTGCTAATATATATTACAAGCTTAACAATCCACAGGAAATTTTTGATTATTATGCAAAATTAGAAAGTATTGATACTAATGATGATAATCTTAATGTAAGAAAAGACAAAGGAGTTATCGATTGGGATAATAATACATATTGGAATAATAATATAGATAAAGAAGACTCAATAAAATTGATTGATGAGCTGGAGCTTGAAATAGATGTTACAAAAGAACTGTATCACTCAGTTTTTCAAACAATCTCCAATATCGGAGAAACTGTTAAGGTTACAATCAAGCATATTGAGCCATACAGAGAAGAAAATCCGGGTTACTCTCCGGATCATATGAATATTATTACAATGTCGGGCAGTAAGGGCGAGGTTGAAGGTTATTCTTATATACCATTAAACGGTTTTTATGACAGTACTGTAATCAGCTTATCTCCGGGCAGATGTATAAAAGATAATATACTTTATACATCAAGTAATAATAAAGAAAAATGGTCTGTTAGTTTTGTTGGTTCAGGTTCAGACAGGAATATAACGGGAGTCAAATGTAATTTCTTTTATTATCCTGTTTATGAGAAAGATGCCGGGATAACCTATAGTGTTGAGGGTAAAAATGTAAAGTATACTTCTTATCTTGATGAAGAAGAATGGGAAAGAAACCAAAATCTATACCGCTTGTGGACAACAAATAAAGATGAGTATCTTGAAGAAAAGAACAAATTATTTAAGGAAGCAGAACAAAAAAGAAAAGATGCCGGAATTATTGTCGGAACTAATAAGGTCTTATCAATGGCTAAAGCAGAAATAGATATTGATAAAACATATGCTCCTGCATGGTACAAAAATTTAGGTGATAATGTCAGCCTTATTTTGTATGGAATTGCCAAAGAAAAGCCCAGCAGCCGTGATTGTATGCCGATGCTTAGATTCCAGGGTGATAACGGAACTCTTTGGTTTGAATGGGGCAGTATGAGGGGATATCAAGACGTAAGTTATGAATTTGAGTGGAATTCGCTAATTTCCTTTGACGGGAAAAATGCTGTGGGAAGTAGCAGCAACTGTGAAACGCTTTCAGGTGTAATGACATTTACTGATAAGTATCTTGATAATTTTGCACTGACAATCGGAGAGGAAACTGTTAATTTGACCCCTGACGATTTTAATATATTCGGCACAGATAATCTGTATCATGATGACCTGATCGAAAATTTGAGAATTGTTGATGATAAATACTGGGAAACTGTTGACGATTATATGTTCATTATGTAATAGGAAATTATTTATCATTATTAGGGGGTTGACAAAATGAAAAAATTATTAAAATTAGTTTCGGCTGTAATCTGTGTTATTTGTTTATTCAGTGTTCAGGCATTTGCAGAAGATTATACCCACTATGCTGACGAACTGAAAAGACTCGGCTTATTCAGAGGAACAGACGTCGGCTATGAGCTTGACAAAACGCTTACAAGAGCAGAAAGCGCAGCAATGCTTGTGCGTTTGTTAGGCGGTGAAATCACTGCCTCAACAGCTCAGTATACCGAAAAATTTTCCGATGTTACAAGTGATAAATGGCACTTCCATTACATAATGTATTGTTATGAAAATGACATTACAAAGGGAACAAGCGAGGATATGTTCTCTCCTGATGATACAATAACTGCCGAACAGTTTGTCACCTTATTGCTAAGGGCATTAGGCTATACCGACACAGAGCCTGAAAATGCATTTCTGACGGCAAACAAAATCGGACTTTTCGGAACACAGTTTTCAACACAGCTTGAAGAAAGCGAAGAATTTTTAAGAAATGAAATGGTATATATCGCATACAGAAGCTTAAAAACCATGACTGCCGACGGTGAAGTTCTTGCGGCGAGGCTCGGCAAAACAGGGGTATTGACACAGAGTCAGGTTAAAGAATTCGATATATATGAATTTGAGGACTTTGATGATTTTTTGGATGCTTATTTTGAATAATTAAACAATTCAACTAAAAGATATAATACCTAAAACATTTATTAATAAAAGATAAACAGAAATACCAAACAAATATTTTTATGGTATAAAATTCTCCTTTATTTTTCAGTAAAAGAAAAGGGCTGTTGCAAAACTCAGCGAGTTTGCAACAGCCGCTTTGCTATATCAGTAATTTGCATAAACTATAATATCGCATATCAGTCCGTCATGAACTCTTGCAACGGCGTAATGATGAAGGTCATCATCATGCCAAGCGGTAATATTTCCGTCGGCATCTTTATCGGCTGAAGCAATTTCGGACTTGTGTATTTCTCCCACAGTACTTATTGAAAGCTTGTTATTTCTTAAAGAATTGTCATAGTAGTAAACTACGGTTTCGGGATGTAGGGCAAGATATTGTGCATTGTCATCAAGACCTGTTCCGTCACTTATTACCAAAACATTGTTGTTAAGCTTGTTTGTAATAACACCAAAAATCATAGAACCGTCATAAATGCTGTCCTTTGCCTCATCTAAAAGCTCGCGTCCTTCCTCATCTGCCGCAAGGTCATAATCAAAATTTCTGAACAGCAATGTAACTCTCAATATCTTTCCGGTAAGATTTGCGGAAAGCTTTACAACATCACCTTCAACAAGCTCTGAAATATCATTTACCTCTGCATATGACCATTCATTGACAAGAGGAGTATCCTCATTAATTTCAACATACATTTCAGTACCCATATAATAAAGCAACAGTTTATTTACTATCTCATCATCTGCATTTACAACCTTTTCCGACTCTTTTACAACGGCAAAGGCACCGTTTGCAACTGCTTCTGATTCATATACACCGGGATAAGCATATGAATTGTCCTGATTGTCATTATTTGTATCTTCTTCTCCGCCTGGTGTATTATCATTGTTATCTTCATCAATGCTTTCATCATTATTTGTTTCGTCGTCTGTATTCGGCAGATATTTAACCTCATCTCCGCTTACAGAAAAGTATTTATCACTTCCTATATCATAATATAATCTGAAGATATATCCTGCCTGCGGATATGGGATTTCCACATCCGCCGTACCATTTTCCATAGTAACTGGTGATACGGTATAAAGCATATTATTTTCTTTAAGATAGATTGCGGCAACACATTCACCGTCAATATCTGCTTCTATTTTGGATATAACTCTTTTTGTTCTTGATGTGTACACATTAAATTCTGTATTTTCTTGTGCAATAACTACACTTTGTAAAATAAATAATGCTGTAAGTAAAAATATAATTAGTTTTTTCATGTCATTTCCTCCTGTTCTTTGCCCGAAAGTAACACAAAATACAATATTTACGGTTACTTTTTAACGCTTATGTTTTTCTTTTTAAGTCCACTGGCTGCGGCTTTTGCTGCCGACATTGTTGTCATATATGCAATTGATAGTTTTACAGAGGCTTTTCTGATAAAGCTGTCATCAAGAATACTTTCAGTATCTGTAGGTGTATTTATAACAATCTGTATTTTCTGATTTATCATAGCGTCCAATACATTCGGTCTGCCTTCATATAATTTTTTGATTGTTTCAACAGGAATACCTGCGTCTTTTATAAGTTTGGCGCAACCGCGTGTTGCAATAATATTAAATCCCGCATCATAGAACATTTTTGCTATTTCTGCAAGACCGCCCTTATCGCTGTCATTTACACTGATAAATACATTCCCATGTGTGGGTAAAGGAGTGCCTGTTGCTTCCTGTGCTTTAAGGAAGGCTTCTCCGGGATCTTTGCTGATACCAAGTACCATACCCGTTGAATGCATATCGCGACCTAAAAGAGGATCACATTCGGAATATGTTTTCCACGGGAACACAACCTCTACAACTCCGCATAAATCAGGATCATTGCATTCTATTTGTTGGAGTTTTTTATTAAGTACAATAATATCAACAGCATGTGCAATCATATCTATTCCGAAAATTTTCTTTTCTACAGGAATTGCTCTTGAAGAACCGCAAACCACGTCAAGTAAATATATTTTATCCTTGTCAATCGCAAAGCGAATATTGAAAAGACCTTTTATTTTCAGTCTGCGGGCTGCTTTTTCGGCGGCTTTGTGTATAAGAGATATGTGTTCCGAAGAAATATTCTGCGACGGCATTATAAAAGCAGAATCTCCTGCATTAATTCCGGCAGATTCGATATGCTCAATAATACCGGGTATAAATATATTTTCGGAGTCTGTTATAACATCAGCTTCACATTCAATTGAATGTTTCAGAAAGCTTTCAATAATAATAGGATTATTTTTTGAAATGTTTATTGTTTCTATGTAATCAAGAAATACTCCCGAAGAATATATAGTCTGATAACCCGCCCTTTCGTTATTTAAAGGTTTTACCATGACCGGATAGCCTATCTGCTGAGCTATCGCAATAGCCTCTTCCATATCGTCAGAGGTCTGCGACTGAGGGATAAGTATGCCCGGTTCTTCCATATCAGAAACAAAAGCTTCTTTGTCGCAGGCTTTTTTTATAACTTCTGAACCATAACCGAGAATGTTTATTCCGCTGTCTTCCAGTTCACCGATAAGATCGGTAGCTTTATCACCGTTAAACTGCATAATTACACCATCGGGTTTTTCTATTTCGCATACACTTAAAATGTCTTCGGTTGTAAGCGGTTCAAAATATACCTTATCATATATTCCAACAGATGCAGAAGAGGCAGTGGGATTGCAGTTTATTGTTATTGCTTCGTAACCAAGCTTTTTGAGTTCTTCATACGCCTTTACGCTGCAATAGTCGTATTCCATGCCCTGCCCGATTTTGTTTGCGCCGCTGCCTATAACTATGATTTTTTTGCAATCTGAAATTTCTCGGGTTTTATTATGAGAATAGGTGGAGAAACGTTGATTTACACCAATTGCTTCCCAACCCTTTACCATACCTATATCAATTCTCTCCTGACGTATTTCCTTTTCGGGAACATTAAGCAGTTGACTTATGTATCTATCCGAAAAGCCTTGTTTTTTTGCGGTTATCAAAACAGGCTCAATAGGCATTTTATTTTTAAATCTTAATAATCTGTGCTCCGTTTCACATAATTCTTTCAGCTGTTCAATAAAATATAATTTGATGTGTGTATGTAAAGAAATTTCCTGAGGTAAAATTCCCTTTCGCAGAGCTTCATATATCAAAAACAGCATATCAGAAGTCGGAACAGCCAATCTTTGCATAATATCGTTTTTTGTAAGAGAGGATAGGTTTTTATACATACCCAAACCGTATTGATTTGTCTGTAATGACCTGACGGCTTTTTGAAGCGCTTCATTAAATGTTCTTGCAACCCCTGCAACATATCCCGCCGCTTTCATTGTTGTATTAAGATTATTGTAAGCGGTTTTGTATACATCAAAGGGCCATCTGGGCAGTTTTACAAAAACCTCATCATATGCAAAGCAGTATTCCGATAAAGGTTTTCCTTCAAATTCAATTTCATCAAGAGTCATTCCGATACATAGTTTTGCGCATACCTCTGCAGTAGGTATTCCGGAAACAAGAGTTGAAACAGAAGTGGTACAACTGATTGTTGGCTTTACACTGACAACGGAAAATTCCCCTGTCTCGGGATTCTGTGCAAAGCGTATGTCTGCAAATCCTATTATCTGCATTGCCTCAGCTATTCTTTGAGCATATTCTTTTAATTCTTCTACCTCATTGGAATTAAGTGTCAGGATTGGAGAAACGGAAATAGAATCTCCGCTATGTACACCAAGCGTATTTATATTTTCGATTGTAGAAGTAATAATTTTGTTGTTTTTTGAATCTCTGATTACTTCAAGTTCGTAATTATACCAGTCGGGATGAGCTTTGCTTATTAAAAGATTTCCTGTAGTGCTTGCCTGCAATCTTTCGGTTACAAATTCACGCAATTCATTTGAATTATATGCAATGCTGTCCTCATTGCCGGAAAAACCGAATTCAGGGTGAATTAATACGGGATATCCCAATTCGTCTGCTGCAATAAATGCCTGGTCTATTGTTTGGACATTTTTAAATTTATGAGTTTTTATGCCAATTGACTCCATAATGTTTTTAAATTTAATCATACTTTCGCTGCATTCTATTGCATAATACGGAGTGCCCAACAGTTTGACGGAAAATTCATCAAGAATACCCTTAATTTCAAGTTCATGACACAGGGTAAGAGAAGCGTTAGCACCGAAAGCCGGCATTATGGCATCTGGTGTTTCCTTTTTTATAATATCGGTAAGACTTTGCGTATTTAAGGATTCTATATATGATACATGGGTAAAATTACTTTCGTTTGCTTCCGATGAAGGATTTGGATTTACCATAATTGTTTTGTATCCTTCACAATCAAGAGTTTTGCATACATTACGGCAGAAAAAATCCAGCTCTCCGGAATTACCCACATTAACAGCACCGGCTCCTATAATAAGAATTTTGTTTATATCGTTTCTTTTCATATAAATTCTCCGTTCTGCTGATTTACAGCGTTAATTTCATTTGTTTATATATTTAGGCTGTACTCTATTTTACGAGCCTGTTTATATCGACTGTTTTACCGATTATAAAAACATGATCATTTTCATCAAATAAATAGTCAGCGTGTGCGGCAGATACCGAACCATCTGCATGTTTAACAGCAACAATATTTATATTGTATTTTTTTCTGATATCAAGTTTTACAATGCTGTGACCTATCCATTCTTTTAGTACCTGTATTTCATAAATGGAATAGTCATTAGATAGTTCAATAAAATTAAATACATTTTCCGTATTGTAAAGAACAGTTAGCTTTTGAACCGCATCACGTTCCGGATAGAATACAGCATCGGCACCGTTTCGGAGAAGAAATTTTTCCTGTATATCGCTGCTTGCTTTTGAAATAACCCTTTTTGCCCCTGTTTCTTTTAAAAGTGATGTAATTTCAAGAGATGATTGAAAATTTTCACCAATAGTTACAAAACATACATCAAAATTGTTTACCCCAAGAGATTTTAAAACATATTCATTCCGACAGTCTCCTATTTGTGCATCGGTAAAATCCTGTGCAATAGGGTCTATTAATTCAGGATTTTCGTCAACAATCATAACATCATTTTTTTTACTTAGTAATCCGTAAGCAAGCTTTTTGCCGGTATCTCCCATGCCTATAACAAGAAATGATCTCATTATCTCACAAACCTTTCAAAATAGTAATAAATATTTTATATGTATCTCTGTACGGCATAATCAACAGCCGCAATATTTATATCATGAAATTTTTCGGGAATCTTAAACTTAATGGCTTTTTTTAATTCATCAATGCCGATTGACAGTTTATTTGTTTTTGCCGCAACTGCAAGAAGTGCAATATTTAAAACTTTATTTGAATTACATTTATTGCATATGTCGTTCCCGTCAACAATAATAAGATTTTTGACATTTTTTTTCAAATAGTCAAACATTTCATTTTCATCATACTGTGCACCGAAATTTGCGGTAGTGGGCATAACCGCTTTATTATTTACAATTACAACACCGTCGGGAGAAAGATAGTCAAGACAACGTACGGCTTCGCCGGGCTCAAAGGCTATTAAAACCTGTGCGGTATGTTTTGCAATAATGGGAGAATTTATATTATCTCCGCACCTTACATGGCTTACAACACTTCCGCCTCGTTGTGCCATACCTATCGTTTCGCTTGTTCTGACATTCATGTTTTTCTGCATTGCAGCATATGCAATTAGTTTAGATGCAAGCACGGTCCCCTGACCGCCGACGCCGCAGAGTAAACAATTATATGTGTTCATATATTAACCTATTCCTTTCATTAATTACAATAGGATTATTAATATTATAACTGTTTAGTATGTTTAATATAATATAGTCATAATATTTAGTTTGGTTTAAACTGATGTAATATAATTCAAAAACAATACCTTGAAAACAACATTTTTATTCTATGGCATTTACAGGGCATATCTGCATACATAATCCGCAGCCTGTACATAAGCCTTTTTCAATAATAACACCTTTATCGGTATAAACCAATGCAGGACATCCTATTTCATTTATACATTTTTTACATTTTATACATTTATTATTAACTGTCAAATATTTTTGGGGTTTTGAAACTGCAATACACGGAGCTTTGAATATAATAGCTTTTACTCCGGGCAAAGCTGCGGCTTCCTTTACTGCGTTGACCGATTCTTCAAGATTAAAAGGATTTACCGTTTTAATATATTCTAAACCTATACCTTCCAGTATTTTTTCAATGCTTATTTTATTTACTATATCACCCATCATTGTGACTCCTGTTCCGGGATGGGGCTGTTGACCGGTCATAGCTGTTGTGGAGTTATCGAGGACTATAAGCACAATTTCAGTGTTGTTGTATACTGCATTAATAACTCCTGTTATACCGGAAGCAAAAAATGTTGAGTCGCCTATAAAGGAAAAGTTTACTGTATCGGAATCAATGCGGTGTATTCCCTGTGCAATTGTCACATCCGCCCCCATGCAAAGACAGGTATCAACCATATCAAGGGGCATTGCATTTCCTAAGGTATAACAGCCTATATCTCCGGAAAAGACTGCTTTTTTGCCCTTCATTGCTTTTTTAACTGCATAAAAAGAAGCTCTGTGCGGGCATCCTGCACATAAAACCGGAGGTCGTACCGGCAGATTAACATCGGGTTTATAAATTTTTTCACTGTAATCAATGCCCAGAAAATCCGCAATATATCCCATTATACTTTCAACCGTATTTTCTCCGGCAACAGGACTGTTATCAGTATATTTGCCGAATATATTACATTGGAGATTATATTTGCCGCACAGGAAAATAAGTTCTCTTTCAATAACCGGGTCAAGCTCTTCACAAACGAGGATTTTGTCGGCAGAACGTATAAAATCAACAGCAAGCTTTTCGGGAAACGGATGAGGAGTACCCACTTTAAATATTTTTACTTTATCCCATGCATTAAGCGTTTCCACTGCTTCGCAAACATAAGCATAGCTTATTCCGCCGCAGGCAATTCCGATTTTGCCTGTACCGTTTATAAAATTAAATTTACTTTCACAAAATTGCTTTGATAATTCATCGTATCTTTTTTCAATTCTTATATGATTCATATAAGAAGTTTTGGGGAATATAACCCAACGCATTGTATCCTTTACAAAGCCGTCGGGGATATGTATTATTTTATTATCCTTAACCTTAACCGAGGCACAGGCATGACAAACTCTTGTAGTGGGGCGAAGTATAACAGGAGTATTATATTTTTCGCTTATTTCAAATGCTTCAAAAACCATTTCATAAGCCTCTTCCGGGGAAGATGGATCAAAGCAAGGAAGTTTGGAAAATCTTGAAAAATGCCTTGTGTCCTGTTCTGTTTGTGAAGATATGGGCCCCGGATCGTCAGCTGATACTATTACCATTCCACCTTTTACACCAACATATGCAAGACTCATCACCGGATCAGATGCAACATTTAGCCCTACCTGTTTCATTGTTACAAGGGTTCTTGCTCCGGAATAAGACGCACCGGCAGCCACTTCAAGTGCCGCTTTCTCATTTACCGACCATTCGACATATACGCTGTCATCACGCATTTTCGCGACCGTCTCAAGAATTTCGGTAGAGGGTGTTCCCGGATATCCGCATACAACATTTACACCGGCATGCAACGCACCCAGAGCAATAGCCTCATTTCCCATTAAAAATTCAATTTTACTCACTTTTTTAACTCCTATATGTGACTTTTAAAAAATTTTTTTATATAACTTGTGTACATGCTGTCCCCCGCTTATGATCTCTTACTGTTTACGGCGCTGGCACAGTCTGCGCCCTTATTCTCGTCGAATAACGGGACAAACACTTATATAATTCCAATTTATATTATATTCCATTCCACTCTAAAAGTCAAGTGCGTACCGGGCTGCTAATAAAGTTTTAATTTATTTAAAAATAATGTATCAAAACGGTAAATTTTCTGCAATATAACCTAAGTGCAGACGTCCCCCGCCGTTATCGGCGGCGGGGTCCATTTCAGAATTTCAGTGGGAGTTATAATCTCCCACCCAAACCCTGAGGAGCTAACGCTTTTTGCACAGGCTGCAATCCGTCGCAATCTCTGCTCCCTGCAGGCAAAGCAGGAGCGTTGCTCCGATTTAAAAATACTTTGGAATATATGTTTGTTCTGTATTCGATTTTGACCTGATAGCTTGAATAAAAAATCAATTGATGAGGAAGAATAAAGATAAATTAAAAGAACGGAGAGATATTATGGTAAATGATGATACTATTGAATTATTAAAAGAGTGCAATGCCGGAATAAAAATGGGCATTGGTGCAATTGATGATGTGTTGGATCATACACATGACGATGCCTTTAGAGAATTGCTGGCAAAATGCAGAGAAGAGCATAAAAAGCTCGAAACCGAAACAAAGAAAATATTAAATGATTATGATGATTCGGGAAAAGAGCCCAATCCAATGGCAAAGGGTATGTCATGGATAAAAACAAATGTCATGATCGCAATGGATCCCGAGGACAGTACAGTCGCCGATCTTATTACCGATGGGTGCAATATGGGGGTAAAGTCTTTAAATAAATATTTGAATCAGTATGAGGCTGCCGAGGAAAAGGTCAAGGATATAACAAAAAGACTTATAAATTTAGAAGAAAAATTAACAATCGACATAAGAGAATTTTTATAAAAAAATAATATTGTGGCAGTTCATATACCGAACTGTCATTTTTTGTCTGAATATAAGTTTACATAGGTTTTACATACTATTGGTATCAGAATTTACATAAAAATGTTACAATAATGATATATATGAGGTTTTTATACATTTGATCATAATAATCATTGAGACAATTTAATAAAAAGTACTTTTCAGCATTTATTAAGAAAATCAGGAATACAGTAAAAATAACTGATGTATTACATGGTGAAAAAACAAATGTCTCACAGCTTTTGGAATTTGAATGGTATAATTAATAGGAGAAAACAAAGTTTGGGATGATCTTGTTGTGTTTAGCTGTAATAAATAATAAGATTGATCCCTTTTTAATGTAGATGGATATAAAATGGGGAAATTTTATAATATAGGAACTGAACTTAATGAAATTAGTTATAAAGAAGTAAAAAATAATGAAAATTTCACGATTTGTATAGTGAATGAAGCCGAAAGCGCACAATTGATATCAGAGTTAAATATTAAATCTGAAAATGAAATCAAGCTTTCGGAAATATATTTTTGTAAGTTAGATATACAGCAGGATTGTTTATATGGGACGATCTCTATACCCCGCTTACTTGATGTTATCGGCAGCAGATATAAGATTGCATATATTATAACCGCAAAAACATTGATATTTATTGAAAATGATGATTTTACATTAAGGATAATCAGACGGATACAGCGTAAAAAAAATAATCAAGGAGACACAAAAGAACGGTTTATATCTAATTTTATATCGGAATTTATTTCAGGGGACAATGAATTGTTAGAATCCTTTGAACGTGAATTGATAAATGCCGAGGATATAATTTTAATGGACAAAAGCGATGAGGCGCGGATCAAGCTGCAGCCTTTACGCAAGCAATTGCTTATATTACGTTCGTATTACGGACAGATAACCGATATGGTAATTGATCTGGCGGAAAATGAAAATCATTATTTTGCAAAAAAACAATTAAAGTATTTTAGAAATATCGCGGATAAAACAGAAAGATTACGAGACAGAGCCGATTATTTATTAGAATACGCAAAGCAGGTCATAGATCTGCATCAACTCAAAATCGATTCAAAGCAAAATGCCAATATGCAGTTTTTAACTATGATATCAACAATATTTTTTCCTCTTACATTGATTACAGGTTGGTACGGTATGAATTTTGAAAATATGCCGGAGCTTGCTGACGGATACCCTTTTGTTATTATTGCAGCAATTATTGTAGTTATAATATGCATAATTATTTTTAAAAGGAAAAAAATCTTATAGGGGGCAACAAAATGAAAGATATTGAGTGTTACAGAAACAGAGAGTTATCTTGGTTAAAATTTAATGAGCGTGTTTTGGAAGAAGCTGAAGATGAAAATAATCCGTTATGTGAAAGATTAAATTTTTTATCTATATTTGAAAGTAATTTGGATGAATTTTTTATGGTGAGGATCGGTTCGCTTTATGATATGATGCTATTGAATAAAGATGAACGAGAAAACAAGACAAATATGACGGCAGGCGAGCAGATCGATGCGTTGCTGAATGAAATACGAATATTGTATGAAAGAAAAGATAAAGAGTATTTTAAATTAGCAAGCAAGCTGTCGGAGCAAAATGTTAAAATCATTAACTTCTCACTTTTAAAAGAAAATGAAGCACAGTATCTTGAAAATTATTTTGAAAGTGAGATACGACCGCTATTGTCGGCGTTTGTGGTAGGGAAAAAACAGCCGTTCCCTTTTTTAAAAAATAAAAACATATATGCGGTCGCTTCCTTGGAAACAAAAAATGAAAAGGAAAAGCTTGCAATAATCCCATGTACGAACGGTGTGTTTGAAAGGCTTATCGCCATACCTATGAGACCGGGATATTACATGTTGAGTGAAGAGCTTATTCTGCACTTTATCCCTAAGCTGTTTAACAAATATAAAATAAATTCGAAATCATTGATAAGAATTACACGAAATGCCGATATTGATGCGGATAATGTATATGACGAGGATTTAAATTATCGTGAACATATGATCGAAGTAATAAAGCAAAGAAAAAAGCTTTGCCCGATAAGGCTGGAAATGACACGAGAGCTTGACAATCTTATAATAAATCAGCTGTGCGATGTACTGGGAATTCAAAAAAAGCAGGTATTTTTGACCGCATCTCCCATGGATCTGTCTTTCTTGTATAAAATACAGGATTTATTACGAAAAAAGCTAAATCTATTTTATCCGAGGCGTATCCCTCAAAACAGCCCTGAAATAAAAAAGGGAGATTCTGTTATGGAAACGGTTCGGAAGAAAGATATTTTGCTGTCATATCCTTTTGAAAGTATGAACTCATTTTTAAGAATGCTGCATGAAGCGGCATCAGATCCCGATGTAGTTTCAATAAAAATGACATTGTATCGGCTTGCGAAGCACAGCAAGGTCGTTGAGGCGTTGGCAGAAGCAGCCGATAACGGTAAAGAGGTCGTTGTTCTTGTAGAGCTGAAAGCAAGATTTGATGAGGAAAATAATATTGAATGGTCAAGGCTTCTGGAAGAGGCGGGGTGTCATGTTATATACGGCATTGACGGATTAAAGGTCCATTCAAAATTATGTCTTATAACAATAAAAAATAATGATCATATAGAGTATATTACACAAATAGGGACGGGGAATTATAACGAAAAAACCTCTTGTATTTATACCGATCTGTCTCTTATGACGTCAAATCCGGATATGGGCAGGGAAGCATTAAACATATTTAATTCGCTTGCCATTGGAGAGACGGTAGATAAAACACAGCATATGCTTGCGGCGCCGAATTGTATGAAGAATAAGATCATAGACATGATCGAGGAAGAAATTATTGCAAAAAAAGAAGGCAAGGAAGCATATATAGGAATAAAAATCAATTCACTTACCGATAAAAAGATAATTGATAAACTTATTGAAGCATCAAAGGCGGGAATAAGAATCGACATGGTCATCAGAGGTATCAATTGTTTACAATCGGGAATAAAGGATAAAACTGATAACATTCATGTTATCAGTATTGTGGGAAGGTTCTTGGAACATTCAAGAATATATATATTCGGGTGCGGTGAACGTGAGAAAATATATATCTCATCAGCGGATTTTATGACACGAAACATGGAAAGACGTGTGGAAATTGCCGCGCCGATCTATGATCCTGCGATAAAAACGAGAATATGCGATATGTTTAATACAATATTAAGCGATAATGTAAAAGCAAGAGTTCAAATGCCTGACGGAAGCTATCGTAAGAAAAAAATAAATGCAGGGGATACTATCGTAAATTCACAGGAATATTTTTACGAAGAAGCGTACAGAAAAGCAAAAAGAGCAAACACATCAATATTTAATACATTCAACCCGTTTAAATAAAGCAAAAAGAATTATTTTTTATCTACGGGATATATTAAGAATATAAAAAAACATTATAAGTTGAGGGGAATCATATAATGAGTAAAAAAATCGGAATTTTAACAAGCGGAGGAGATTGCCAGGGTCTGAACGCTGCAATAAGAGCAGTTGCCAAAGCTTTGTATGAGGAATATGGCAATGATGTTGAGATCTATGGTATATTGGACGGTTATTCGGGATTAATAAACGGTGAATATAAAAAAATGAAGCCGGATGATTTTTCCGGAATACTTACCTTGGGCGGAACAATTTTAGGAACATCGCGAAGACCTTATAAGCTTATGCGGGTAATTGAAGAGGATGGCATTGACAAAGTCAAGGCTATGAAGGATACGTATAATAAGCTGAAATTAGATTGCCTGATTATTTTGGGCGGAAACGGGACACATAAAACAGCTAATTTATTAAGTGAAGAGGGACTCAATATTATAACCCTTCCGAAAACCATTGATAATGATATTTACGGTACGGATATAACCTTTGGCTTTCAAAGTGCATGTGATATTGCAACAGATGTTATCGACCGTATTCATTCAACGGCATATTCACATAAACGCGTATTTATTATTGAAGTTATGGGACATAAGGTGGGCTGGTTAAATTTGTACGCGGGAATAGCCGGAGGCGCTGATGTTATATTAATACCTGAAATACCTTATAACATAGATAAGATAGCCGAAGTTATAGACAAACGTATTAAAAACGGAAAAAGGTTTACAATTATTGCGGCAGCAGAGGGAATAAAATCCGAAGCTGAATCGAAAATGAGCAAAAAGGAATATAAAGCATATCTTGCCTCATTAAAAAATCCGTCGGTGGCATTCAGACTCAGCGATGAATTAGGAAAAATAACTCAATGTGAAACACGGCCTGTAGTTTTAGGACATTTTCAACGCGGGGGAAGCCCTTGTTCCTTTGACAGAATATTGTGTACACAATTGGGTATGGCCGCAGTTAAGCTCATAAAAGAAGAGAATTACGGGAATATGGTAGGAGTGCACAATGGAAACTTTGTGCCTGTTCCGTTAAAGGAAGTAGCAGGTAAGCTGAAACAAGTGCCTGTTGACGGGGAACTGATACAAGGATTGAAAGATATGGGTATAAGCTTTGGAGTTTAATGTAAAAAAATCTGAAAATAATTACTTTTATAACGAGTCTTTCAGAATATAAACGGACTGCTGTAATGCGTGGATCAATAAAGTATTACGGCAGTCTTTTTTGTGATAAAACAATATGAGCTATGTTCTTGTCATAGTTGAATGACGGGACAAGTCCTTATTAAAACCGATAAAGGGGCTGACGGATTTTAAATGCAAAAAGTGAAAACGCACTCGCCGGTACACTTTGTGTACGAGCGGTGCGTTTTGTCTGCATTTTCAAGCTTATTTAAAGCCATAAAACCGTATGCTCCAAAATCGGACGGCTCTCATATCTGTTTTTATTGAAGATTAAGCTTGTTTTTCATAAAGTAGCCGGAAATAAAGAAATATATTGCGCCGTACGCTGTCTCCAGCAGGATAATCCCACCCATGAGCATATGCGGCAGCGCGTCGGTAAGTTCAACGCCGGTCAGGATATTGTCAAGGAAAGTGCCCGCCGCGATGAGCAGGAAAGTATTTATAAACTGGCTTGCGATATAGAATATCACATAAACGCCCACAGAGATCAACATCTTGTGGTTCGTATATGAGTGACCTGCGCTCAATGCGGCGTAAACCATCAGATTTGATGTGGCAAGCGAAATCAGAAGCAGAATCGTGATTTCAGCCAGCACCAGCCAAAGATGTACGTTTGAAACCCTTGCCAGCTCTTCAAAGAAGCGCTCTGCTGCCCCGAAGAGATCGGTCGCGGTAACATTGCTGCCGATGATAAAGAACAACAGACCCGCGATAAACGCAACTACGATGCTGAGCAGCTGATAGATTACCGCCGGTATGAGCTTTGCCGAAATATTCTGCCAAACCGATACCGGGAGTGTGTTCATAAGATACCCCTCGCTGTCAAGAAGATTTTTCTTATATCTGTAGATAGCGAATATATAGCTTGCTATTATCGCCGCGACTATCAGAACAAAAAAGAGTATCATCGAAATGGCGGAAGCGACCGTGAGTAATTTGCCGCCGAACGAAAAATCCGGACGCAACCTTATAAATATTGAGGAGATCAGCCCCATTATCACAACAGCTCCGTAAATGGGAAGGAGCAGCCTTCCCGAAGCTCTAAATTCGTATTTTATCAATTTTCCTAACATCTGAATACCTCCCTGAATAACAAATCCACGCTTTTTCCTTGCTTTTCCCTGATATTGTCCACCATGTCCTGTAGGACGATCTCGCCGTTGTTTATAAAGATGACCTCATCGAGAATATTTTCCACATCAGCTATCAGATGGGTAGAGATAACGACGCTGGAGTTCTCTCTGTAGTTGGATATGATGGTGTTTAAAATATAGTCGCGTGTGGCCGGGTCTACGCCGCCCATAGGCTCGTCTAAGAGATATAAATCCGCGTCACGGCTCATGACGAGTATGAGCTGGACCTTTTCCTTGTTCCCCTTTGAAAGGGTTTTCAGCCTGGCATTTGTGTCTATGCCGAGATTTTTGATCATCTCATATGCCTTTTGAGTTATGAAGTTGTCGTAAAAGGAAGCGAAAAGCTCCACAAGCTCTCCCACTCTCATCCAGTCGGGCAGGCATACACAGTCGGAAAGATATGCTACGGCTCTTTTGCTCTCGATCCCGGGAGCTTTGTCATTTATCAGTATCCGGCCTGAGCTGGGCGTCAAAAGTGCGTTGGCAATTTTGATAAGCGTTGTTTTCCCGCTTCCGTTAGGCCCCAAAAGACCTATGATCCTTCCGCGTTTTATTGAAAAGTTCAGATTTTTCAATGCCTGCTTGCCTGTGTAATTTTTGCATAAATCGTTGCATTGCATAATAATTTCATTCATTAAAGTCAACCCCTTTTTTCAAAATTCAAGATAAGCTCGGCGGTTTGTTTTTTGTCAAAGCCGATTTTTTCCATGTTTTTTAAAAAATTTTCGATATTTTCATTTGCAAGTTCCTTTTTGATATCTTGTATCATAGAATCGTCCTCCGTAATAAATCTTCCGCTGGTTCTGTTCGAAAACAAAAGCCCTGAGCGTTCAAGCTCCGACAAAGCCTTTTGCATTGTGTTCGGATTCACCCCGGCATCGGATGCAAGCTCCCGCACCGACGGCACTTTGTTCCCGGGCTTAAGCTCTCCCGAAACTATAAAAAGCTTCATCTGTTCTATTATTTGGGCGTATATTGCCCGGTCGCTGTTAAATTCCCATTGCATATTGTCACCTCCAATTTGTATTATTGTATTAAACAACTAATACAATAATACTATATCTTTTTTGATTTGTCAATACTTTTTTAAAATTTTTTTAAAAATCGGATTGCGGCATTATAGACAAAAAAATAACAGGGAAACCCGAAAAAGGGTTGCCCTGTTGTTTTTCCTGTATAATTAAGTCAGCACACAAAACATACACAAAGTAATTACCCGATTTCAAAATCGTCCGGCGGCTGTAGTTAAAAATTTGTTTTTGCCGATGGTTCATACTCAATTTATTTCAAAAGCTCCGATCAGGTGTTGATCACGGTCAAATTGAGTTCATCATCATCTTGTGCATCCGCAATAATTTTTGAATTTTCTTTGATATTCCCGGTTAAAGAAAGCTTTGCCAGTTTATCCTCAAGCAGCTTTTGAATAGCGCGTTTAAGCGGTCTCGCACCGTATTTTATATCATAGCCTTGTTTTAAAATAATCTCTTTTGCATTGTCGGTTATCTCAAGCCGTGCATTTTTTTCGGCTAGTTTTTTCTTGATATCCGCAAGCAGCAGATCGCATATTTGCGAAAGCTCATTTTTTGTAAGGGGTTTGAATGTTACGATTTCATCGATCCTGTTTAAAAATTCAGGTCTGAAGAATTGTTTGAGGCTTTTATCCACATTATCTGCAAGCGTGATTTCTTCACTTGCGCCGAAACCCAATGCAGATGATTTGTATTCAGAACCGGCATTTGTTGTCATAATAATAATAGTGTTTTCAAAATTAATTATTTTACCGTGGCTGTCGGCAACTCTTCCGTCATCAAGAATTTGTAAAAACAGATTGAACACTTCGGGATGGGCTTTTTCTATTTCATCCAAAAGTATTACGGAATACGGCTTTCTGCGAACTCTTTCGGTAAGCTGCCCCGCATCATCATATCCTACATATCCCGGAGGAGAACCGATCAGTTTGGATACCGAATGTTTTTCCATATATTCCGACATATCTATTCTGATCAATGCGTCTTCCGTTCCGAACATTACCTCTGCAATTGTTTTTACAAGTTCTGTTTTACCTACACCGGTAGGACCTGCAAAGATAAAGGAAACGGGGCGTTTTTTAATGGATATATCTGCCCTGCCGCGTCTTATTGCTCTTGAAACTGCGTTTACCGCATCCTCTTGACCTACAACTCTTTCATGAATTCTGTTTTCCAGATTCAATAATTTCGATGATTCGTCCTCAGTTAATTTATGAACGGGAATTTTTGTCCAGCCTTCAATAACTGCGGCTATATCATCATAGGTTATTTCTGCTTTGTCTGCCTCTTCTTTTGCCGCTTTTATTGATTCTTCAAGCTGTAGCGCTTCCGCACGAAGCTCTGCAACCTTTTCATAATCCTGATTTTCAGCCGCTTCCTCCGATTGACGTGCGTTAAGAGCCTTGCGCTCGTTAAATACCTTTAAATCATAGAGCGCCTTGTTTTTAAGATTAACACGGGCGCCTGCCTCATCAATAACATCTATTGCTTTGTCAGGCAGGAATCTGTCTGTTATATATCGCTCGGAAAGACGTACAGCATCCTCAATAACCTTTTGTGATATCTTTACATTATGATACTGTTCGTAATAATCTTTTATGCCGTTTAATATTTCTATGCTTTCGGCAATTGACGGTTCATCAACAAGTACCGGCTGAAATCTTCTTTCTAAGGCACTGTCTTTTTCTATGTGTTTTCTGTACTCGGTAAGAGTCGTTGCACCGATTATTTGTATCTCACCCCTTGCAAGAGCGGGCTTTAAAATATTTGCGGCACTCATTGCGCCTTCTGCATCTCCTGCAGCTACAATATTATGAATTTCATCAATTACCAGAATGACGTTGCCCATTTCTTCGGCTTCATTTAAAAGACTTTTTAATCGTGCTTCAAACTGACCTCTAAACTGAGTGCCTGCAACAAGCGCGGTAAAATCAATAAGATAAAGCTGATAACCGAAAAGCTTCGGAGGTACGTTTTTTTCAAAAATCCTGCACGCAAGACCTTCCGCTATTGCTGTTTTACCGACACCCGGTTCACCTAAGATAACAGGGTTGTTTTTAGAACGCCTGTTTAAAATTTGTATAACCCTGTCAATTTCTTCATTTCTGTTTATAACACGGTCAACCTTTCCCATAGCGGCTTTTGCGGTAAGATTTGTACCGTAGGTATCGAGCATGTTTTTTTTCTTTGAAGCACGTCTGTTATTATTTTTCTCACGTGTTCTTTCACTCTGAGAGTCTTGATTGTTTTCGCTGTTCTGCGAAGAAAAGATATTTGATAAAAATCCGAAAGGGGCGGTTGGCGCGCCGCCTTCAATGTCTTTCTGATTACCTAAATTTTCAATCATATTCTGCATATCTTCCTGAGAAGATATATCCCCGATGTTGTTCATAAATTCAGACATTTCCTCGTTAAGATTATCTATATCTTCATCTTTTATCCCTAAATTATCAATCATCTGATTGATAGGTGCTATTCCCAGACTTTTTGCACACGAAAGGCAGATACCCTCATTGGTGGTTTTGTTCCCCTCAAGCTTGGTGACAAAAATAACAGCCGGGTTTTTGCCGCACCTTGAGCATAAAGTTATTCCCATAATAATCCCCCATTCCGCCGCCTCACAGCGGCACAAATCCGCAACATAAAAAATCAGCAGGTGTGTATACTTCGGCCCTGAAAGCAGTTGAAATACGCAGCTTATTTTTCATGTTAATTATTCTATCCTAAAGGGTTGTATATATTAGTCTATAAATAAACAAAAGCGGTTATGAACTGTTTTGTTCAAACTTTTTACTTTAAAAGATATCATATTAACCCTATTATATTAATCGTGCTTATTATATCACAAAGTTATTAATATGAAAAGGCTTTTAAAAAATAATTTACAAACTGTTCTTTTTTGTATAATATATTAAAAATGTTGACTTTGTCGTATGACTGTTATATAATTAATACGCTTAAACTGTAATAATATGTTTATTATGGAAAAATATAATAATTTTGGAAGTGATCAATATTTATTTTAAATTGCTTGCCGCGCTGATCCTGGGGATCGGAATAGCGGATAGAATAGATTTATTAACATCGATAGCCTTTACTGCCGGAGTTATTATTGCAAATACAACCGCTCAGCTCATATTTAAAAATAAAAAAGGATACAGAAGCGTTATTGCGATTGCATTTTTTGTGGGGATTTGTATTTCGCAATATGCCCAGAGCTATGAGACAAACGGTTTATTCCCGGTCGATGATAAATTTATAACAATAAGAGGGTACGTGTATGATATCCCGCAGGAAAATGAAGATGATTATACATATTTAATTAAAACAGATATGGCGAAATATAAGGATAAAACATATAATGCAAGAGAGATCATAAGACTCAATACCGACCAAAAGCTTACGTTTATGCAGAATGTCGAGATCAGGGGATTTTTAAAAAGATTCGGTGAAAAGATGAATTACTCCGATTTCGATTATGCAAGATATTATAAAAGCAAAGGTATATATTATTATATTACCGATTATGAAGTTAATGCCGATAATACGATCCGTAAAACTTTAAATCCGTTTTTATTGATCAAGCAGGCAAAATTTTATATGATCAGGATAATCGACAATTATCTTGATGAAGATTATGCTGCACTGCTGAAAGCTGTCATATTGGGTTATAAAAAAGCATTTTCGGAAAGCTATGATGATCTTTTGCTTCAGACCGGTACGAAACGAATGTTATTCCCGGCATATTTACATATATTTTTGATAATGTTTGTAATTGAATTGATAATGATTGTATTTAAAAAGAAGCATAGGGATTATGCGATTATTGCCGCGCTGTTACTATATGCAATGATAAACAGCGAGGCGCCCGTTTCGCTGAAAAATGCCGCGATTATGGCTGCGATTGTATTTGTGGTGCAAAAATACGGGACAATGCATTATCCGGATGTTGTTTCGGGCGTCATGATGATAATCCTATTATTTGACCCGCTGTTGATATTCAATTCCGGAATGGTGATGTCACTTGCCATAGGCTGGACATTGTTTATGGTGAGAGAGCCGGTTGCAAAGCTGCTGTCCTTTATCAAAAACAGAAAGATAAGAAATTTTCTTGTTTTATGGGTAGTGTGCAATATAGGTGCTATGCCGTTGGCGGCATACTATTTTAACGCGGTCAACATATATTCACTGCTGCTTAATTTTATATATTTTCCGATCATAACAATGATAATTTTCTGTTTTCCGGTTTTCATATTGGAAATGCTGATATTTAAAGGATCTTTTATCATAAAATACGCGTTGACCTTTGGGGTGTTTGTTCTTTACAATGTTCCTTTCCTGATCGAAAAGCTGCCGTTTTCCAATATTTCCCTGCCGCGTCCCAACATTCTTTTTATTATATTGTTTTATGCATGTATGGTACTTATAAAGGATGTATACAATACGGGGATGAAACGGGTGAGGACGCAGATTTTGACTTGTGTTGTCGCCGGTGGATTGGTTTCGATTGTCATTGTTGCAATAACGAATATGAATATGTTAAAGCTTACGTTTGTAAATGTCGGTCAGGGTGATGGTGCAATAATAGAATTACCGAAGGGCGAAACCTTGATTGTGGACGGCGGAGGAGGAGAGGAATATTCCGATTATGACGCGGGAGAAGAAATTTTTCTGCCTTATCTTAAAAATGAAGGGATTTTCAGGATCGATCTTGCTATTGTAACTCATTATCATAAGGATCACTGTCTCGGAACGATAGCGGCAATGAAAAATCTAAACGTACATACCGTAGCAATGCCTGATGTAATGAAGGACAACAAATACAGAACGGAAATAGAAAGCATAGCAAAGGAAAAGGGCATCGAAACAGTTTATCTTGAAAAGGGAGACAGAATAACCTTTGAATCGGGTGCACAGATAGATATTATCTCTCCGGATACAAGAGAAAATTTTGAGGAAGAAAATGATACTTCAATTGTTTTTGAATTAAAATGCAATAATTTTAAGGCACTTTTTACAGGAGATGCAACAAAAAATATCGAGTATGGAAATATCGGTAATTTTGAACAGGTAGATCTGTTAAAAGTCGCGCATCACGGTTCGGACTCTTCTACTTCCCGGGAGTTTATCGATGTAATAAGGCCTGAATACAGTATTATAAGCGTCGGAGAAAATAATACCTTTTTGCATCCTGACGATATAGTGATCGAATGTTTGGAAAATGCGGGAAGTAAAATTTTCAGAACGGACCTTTTGGGAGATATAAGGGTCTCGGTATCAAAAACAGGGAGAATTTCAATTAATTCGTTCTACAGTGAAATCAGATAATAAAAATACGGCTTTAACATATCAAAGAGTATAGAAAAATGTATGTTAAGGCCGTATTTAATATTTATCATCAGGGAAGTGAAAAACCGAATTTTACGCCCGGATCCGTATTTTTTACGTAATAATCCGCATTATGAAGAATAAGTATATTTTTTGAGATTGACAGCCCCAAACCGGTGCTTCCGTTACGTTTTCTTGATTTATCGATTTTATAGAATCTATCCCAGATTTTATCAAGGTCTTCTTCCGGAATATGCTTGCCTTCATTTTCCACCGAAAGCTCTTTTTCCGTAAGGGAAATAATTATTTTCCCGTTTTGAGTATTTTTCATCGCGTTTGACATAAAGTTGTTTATGACCTGTTCAATAAGTTCAGCATCGAAAGATTTTATTACCGGTGTATCACAGACAGCACAAATAAGCTCGATACCTTCGGCTTTGCAGGGAGTTTTAAATCTGTCTGCTATTTTATTTACAAGTATCCGCATGTCATATTGTTTTTTATTCAGTTCCATAGCACCGCTTTCAAGACGTGAATTTTCAAGCATGTCAAGGATAAGATGATCCATGTTTTTTGTTTCGTCGACTATAATGTTCAGATATCTTTCCTGTTTTGACTGCGAAACACCGTCAAGCAAGCCTTCCGAATAAGCGCGTATTATAGCAAGGGGAGTTTTTAGCTCGTGAGATACCGCCGCGACAAATTCCTTTCTTTGCTTTTCGAGAAGTCTTTCATGTTCAATATCTTTTATCAGTTTATCATTGGCGTCTATGAGCTCCTTTATGGTCAGATCCAGCCGTTGGGACATTTCATTTACGTTTTCGGATAACATTCCGAGTTCATCGGAGGATTTTACCCGGCATTTTTTTGAAAAATCAAGCTGTTTCATTTTTTCCGTAATACTGTTTATTTCAATGATAGGATGAGTTATGGCACGCGAAAATATTAAGGCGATAATTGCCATTAAAACAAACATGACGGCAAATACAAATAATGAAAAGTCTTTAACGGCGTCGATTGCTTCGGAAATATTTCTCATTGGAAGAATTGCGCATATATATTCAATATTCCCGGATTTTTCTATTTTCTTTACGGTAACGCTGTATTGATCGTCTCTGTCCGGAGGATAAACGGTATAGCTGTACTTATCGTTTAAATCAACCGTTACACCGTTATACAGCTTTTCCGACCAGTCCATAATAACCATTGCCGCATCATTTCTCTGAACAGTCAGTTTTGACGCCTGCGGACTAGGAAGCGTTATTGAAACAATTGTACCGGAGACGGATAAAGTATTGAATGTACTTCTGCCGTTATTTGTATCAAAATCCGGTTCTTGTCCGGGCTGAGGGACAAATCTGGGAGAGTGGAATTTATAATCGGTTTCCCAAACATATCCGTCATGCTTAATGGATATAGGCATATAAATATTTGCCCGCTGCTGATCGTCGCCGATCGACGAGTATGTAACGGTCACAGTGTCGTTTACACTCAATTTGTTATTCATAAAGTCCTCATTATGAACCGCATTATCCAATGAAAATTTCAGGTTTTCACCGCCGTTATCGGGTGCGATGATCAATTCATACGATACCATATAAAGCATCTCGCCGTTTTCAGATATAACGGCATAATACGCATCACTTGAATTGGAATAATTTACTATTGCATAATTTATATCATCGGCATTTTCAAGCTTGGTATATTCTTCTGAAAATTGATCGATATACTCAGACACATCCTTTGCTTTTGTATACGCATAAAACTCCCCGAAAAGGAAAAATTGTCCTATCATCCATATAAAAAGAAATAAGAGGAATATAAAGAAAAATATTAAAAAGATTTTTTTTGTTATAGAAAATTTGGAAAATATTTTTTTCATAACAGTTTTGCGTCCTTATGTATATTTTATATACTATTCTTCGGTTACGTTTTCATCAAATTTATAGCCTGCTTTAATAAGGGTTTTTATATGTACGGCTTTGTTGCCGAGCTTTGCCCTGAGTTTTTTTATATGGGTATCTACCGTTCTCAGATCACCGAAATAATCATATCCCCATACCTTTGATAAAAGTGTGTCTCTCGATAATACCTTTCCCTTGTTGATCATAAGAAACATCAACAGATCATATTCTTTTGGAGTTAAATCTATGTATTCGTTATCAACAGACACGGTATGGGAATCCTGGTTGATCGTTATTCCGGAACAGGACACTTCATTATTATTGCCTATCACTGTCCCGTGAGAACGGTTAATAAGTGAGTTTGCTTTTGCCAAAAGAACCCTCGGACTGAAAGGCTTTGTGACATAATCATCAGCGCCCAGCTCATAACCGATAAGTTTATCGTCCTCGTCGCTTCTCGCGGTGGTCATGATGATCGGTGTATCCTTTGTTTTTCTGATACGGCGGCATATTGAAAAACCATCGAGCTCCGGCAGCATAACATCCAATATGATCAGATCATAATCCTTGTATTCAATTTTATCAATTGCTGTCAATCCGTCGGTTGCTTCATCAACTTCATAATTCGCATCGGAAAAATAATCGGTCAAAACCTCTCTCAT
This sequence comes from uncultured Clostridia bacterium, assembly GCA_944392335.1. GTDB lineage: Bacteria > Bacillota > Clostridia > UBA1381 > UBA1381 > RGIG1988. The sequence goes on along the minus strand of CALXWJ010000017.1, from coordinate 80,816 downwards.
CAAATCATCATCTTCAACTATCAATACTTTTCTTTTCATATTACTATTGTTAACTCCTTTCGCAGCTCAAACAGAATATGTAATGACAATTATAATATTTTTATATTAAAATAAAATTAAAAATGTTTATTTAAAAAATTTTCTGTCGAGACTTCTGTATTGTATTGCTTCGGCAAGATGTTTTGTTGTTATATCCTTGCTGGATTCAAGATCCGCAATCGTTCTTGCTACCTTTAATATTCTCGAATGGGCTCTTGCACTTAAGCCGAGGTTATCAAATGCCCCTTTTAACAGCTGATTTTCCTTCTCTCCCAAAGGACAAAATTCCTGTATCAATCCGGCATCTAACTGTGAATTGGAATATATATGGTAATTTTTATACCGTTCAAGCTGAATCTTTCTTGCTTCGTTTACGCGTTTTTTTATTGAACTGCTCGATTCGCTTTTTTTTGATGTGCTTAAATCTTCGTAATTTACATTTTCAACTTCAACCTGAATATCGATCCTGTCAAGCAGTGGACCGGAAATTCTGCTTCTGTATCTGTTTATATCGCTTTCAGAGCAGGTACAATTGCGATGAGCGTCGCCGTAATATCCGCACTTACATGGATTCATTGAGGCGACTAACATCAAATTACACGGATAAGAAAGAGTCGCGTTAACTCTTGAAATTGTCACATTGCCGTCCTCCAGCGGTTGACGCATGACCTCCAATACATCGCGTTTAAATTCCGGGAGCTCATCCAAAAACAGAACGCCGTTATGTGCAAGAGACAATTCCCCCGGCTTTGGAACGGTGCCGCCTCCCGAAAGACCGGCTGCGGAAATGGTATGATGAGGATTTCTGAAAGGTCTGTTTGTTATTAACGGTACTCCCGCAGGGAGAGTGCCTGCTATTGAATGTATCTTTGTTACTTCAAGAGCCTCATCAAATGATAAGTCTGGGAGAATGGTTCCTATTCTCTGTGCAAGCATCGTTTTACCTGTTCCGGGTGAGCCGATCAATAAGATATTATGATTTCCCGCCGCCGCGACTTCAATTGCGCGTTTAACGCTTTCCTGCCCTTTTACATCACAAAAGTCAAGGACTCCGTCATTTCTTGAAGATAAAATTTGTTCTATGTTTATCTTATGTCCGGCAATTTTTTTGATACCGGTAAAATGCTTTATGATATCAGTAAGATTTTCAACAGGATAAATTGTGCAGTCTTCTATAACTGCTGCCTCCGAAGCATTGGCTTTGGGAACGAATATTTGTGTTATTCCGTTTTTATACAATGAGATCACCATGGGTAATACTCCCGTTATGGGATTTACGTTTCCATCGAGAGAAAGCTCGCCCATAAAAGCATACCGGGCAGGATCTTCAATACGTATTTGACCTGTTGCCGTAAGAATGGATACAGCCATTGGCAGGTCATATACTGATCCTTCTTTTTTATAAGAAGCGGGAGCAAGATTAATTATTATTCGCTTTGACGGAAATGCCGCGCCTATATTGCGGATCGACGAACGTATGCGTTCCTTGGCTTCCTTTACGGCGGCGTCGGGCAGTCCGACTATTTCAAATGCAGGCATTCCGTTTGCGATGTCGGTCTGAACGTCAACAGTATATCCGTCAATGCCGATAAGACCGGCAGAATTTATTTTAGATAAGCTCACAAGCTCACAGCCTTTCTTCTTTAGCAGTTTTATATATTATACAATAAATAACGTAAATTTGCAACCGGATAATGCAAATTATTATCGGTAATGTTATAAACCGCTGATAATGCTGTGTAAATTGCTGAAGGTTTTTATTTATGAATACCGTAAATAAGCATAATAAAAAATCATAAATTATTATATCATATCATATAATATATTACTGAAATTTATACAAACAGATAGGTGGTTTTTATGGGATATGATTATAATATGATGCTGAAGGACTGCGATTCTCTGGCAAAAAAATTTTGTTTTGTCGATTTGTTTTGTATCGGCGAGAGTGTGATGGAAAAGAAGATAGAATGTATCAAAATAGGAAACGGAGACAAAAAACTGTTTATTAACGGCGCGCATCATGGACTGGAGTATCTGACATCGGCATTTATTTTAAAATTTTTGGGAGATTATGCAGGTGCATATAACAATAAAAGCGAATTTTTTGATTATGATGTTTTAAAGCTATATAATAAAGTCACGATTTATGCTGTGCCGATGGTAAATCCTGACGGAGTTGACATAGCGGTCAACGGGATCGATATAACAAATCCTTATCACAGGAAGCTGATCAGTATGGTCGGGATACATAGCTTTAATAAGGTGTGGCAGGCAAATGCAAACGGTGTGGATATTAATCATAATTATGACGCGGGATGGAGAGTCGTAAAAGAATACCCTTCGCCCACAGGTTATGCCGGCCCGTATTCGGAAAGTGAGCCGGAAACAAAAGCTGTAATAGAACTGGTCAAAAAGGAAAACTTTGATATGCTTATAGCTTTTCACAGTCAAGGCGGAGAGATATATTATGATTTTGACGGCAAAATGTCGAAGGATTCCATAAGGATCGCAAACTGTATGTCTGATGTAAGCGGATACAGGGCAACGGTAGCGGAAGGGACCGCTGCGTACGGAGGATGCAAGGATTGGTTTATAAAGGAATTCGGTAAAGCGGGATTCACGGTTGAGATCGGACATGGAAAAAATCCTTTGCCTGATGATATGCTCAATATCATATATGAAGAAAATTCAAAAATAATTTTATGTGCAATGGAACAAATGTAAGCTATAAACAAACAGAGCATACGTTCAATAATATTTATAAATTTGCTGCGTGCATATTGACACGCAGCAAATTTATTGTAAAATAATTGTAAGAAAAACCATATAAGGAGGATTCAGAAATGATATATAAAGGAGATTACACAAGGGAAATTTCATTTCCCATCGGAGGTATCGGTACGGGCTGCTTCGGCATTGCGGGAAACGGCCGATTTATAGATTGGGAAATTTTCAATAAGCCGGCAAAAGGCAGTATTTTGGATTTTTCACATATTGCCGTAAAGGCAAAAAGGGCGGACGCAAGTACAGTTGTAAAGGTTTTAAACGGGGACGAAACAAAGGATTTAACAGGCAGGTATTCAAAAACAATATACAGAGGATTCGGATACGGCCCGGAAACAGGCACTATGTGTGCAATACCGCATTTTAAAAATTTTTCATTTGACGGAGAATTTCCGATCGCAAAAATCAGTTTTTCCGACAAGGACTTTCCCGCGGAGGTCGTGCTTACGGTATTTAATCCGTTTATACCGCTTGATTCAAAAAATTCAAGTATCCCGGCAGGATTTTTCAACATTGAGTTTTTGAATACGACTGATGAGGATATAGAATATACGGCAGTGTTTTCAATGAAAAACCCATTTGAAAATACAATAAATACACAAATAGACAATGAACGGTATACAATGTTAAAATTATCAACAGATATTGACAAGGAAGATATCTCGTACGGTGATATTACAGTGGCAACCGATTCATGCGATACCGATATACAACAGTATTGGTACCGCGGAACATGGAATGATAATTTGGATGTATTTATAAGTGAACTTTTAAACAATGACAGATTAAAAAACAGAGCTTATACCGAAAAAGGAAACGGTGATGTGGGATCTGTTGCGGCACATACAAGAATCAAAGCGAAGAACAGTGGAAACATCAGGTTTGTTTTATCCTGGAATGTCCCGAACAATTACAACTACTGGGATGAAAACAACAAAGGGAAGAAGTGGAAAAATTATTACGCGACGGTATTTGACTCATCGGTTGAAAGCGCAAAGTATTGCATTGATCATTTTGAGGAATTATTTGAAAGAACAATGGATTTTAAAAATGCTTTGTTTGATTCAAGCATCAACAACACTGTAATTGAAGCGATTTCGGCAACAATGTCGGTGCTTAAATCTCCTACGGTTTTAAGGCTCGAAGACGGGTCCTTCTATGGCTGGGAAGGCGTACACGAAAATGCGGGATCATGCGAGGGAACCTGTCAGCATGTATGGAATTATGCATATGCGTTATGTTTTTTGTTTCCGGAGCTGGAACGTTCTTTGCGCAATAATGAATTTACATACTGTACGGCGGAAACCGGCAGAACAGTTTTCAGAATGCCGCTGCCCCGCGACGGTGTAAGAAATGATTTTCGTGCTTGCGTCGACGGACAGATGGGAACGATAATAAAAACTTATCGTGAATGGAAGATAAGCGGAGACAGTGAGTGGCTGAAAAGTGTGTGGCCCACCGTGAAAAAAATTCTCTCTTATGCATGGAGCGAAGATAATGCCGACAGATGGGACATTGACAAAGACGGTATTTTGGAAGGAAGACAGCATCATACATTGGATGTTGAACTTTTCGGCCCCAATGCCTGGCTGCAGGGATTTTATATGTGCGCATTGAAAGCAGCAGAGGAAATGGCAGAATTTTTTGGCGAAAAGGACCTTGCAAAGGAATATGCGGACTTATTTGAAAAGGGATATAAATGGACAAGGGATAATTTATTTAACGGAGAGTATTTTATTCAAAAAATAGACCTTAGTGACAAATCAGTGACCGATGCTTTCAATTGCAGTGATTATTATTGGTATAATGAAAAGAAAGAACTGAAATATCAGATCGCGGACGGATGTGAAATCAATCAGCTGTGCGGTCAGTGGCATGCAAGTATTTGCGGTCTTGGGTATATGTTTGAAAAGGATCAGATAAAGACGGCGCTGGACAGTTTATATAAATATAATTTTAAGGAATCCATGCGGGATAATATAAACACATGGAGAGTCTTTTCACTCAATGATGAGGGCGGAGCAATTATATGCGAGTATCCGGACAATGTTAAAAGACCCGTTATCCCGATACCTTATCACAGAGAAACAATGACAGGTTTTGAATATGCTCTTGCGGGACTTATGATAAGCGAGGGCATGGAGGAAAAGGGTCTTACGATCGTTAATGCAATACGCGACAGGTATGACGGGAAAAAGAGAAACCCTTGGAATGAAATAGAATGTGGAAGTAATTATGCAAGAGCAATGGCAAGCTTTGCGCTTTTGCCTATATACAGCGGCTTTGTTTTCGATCTGCCTAATAATATGATCGGATTTGATCCCATTCATAAGGACAACTTTAAATGTATGTTCAGTGTCGGCACAGCATGGGGAACTTTTGAGTGGACAAACAATGAAATTTCTGTTATAATTAAAGAGGGAAATTTAAAACTCGATAAGTTTTTTGTAAAGGCAGATATTAAGGAGCTTATAATTGACGGCGTTAAAACAGAGTTCGGCTATGAGAATGATATTTTGCATTTTGACTGTGTAAACATTTGTAAAGATATTGTGTTAAAGCTTTAAAGATGATCCGTTAAATTATATGGCTTTAAAAAAATGAATATATACCGTGTCTTTATGGGCGGACTCTTATTTTCTGCAGGAGTATGATCTCCTGCAGAAAATATAAAATGACGGGGTTTTGCTTCATCATTGAATCCAAACATACAGTCCATATATTCCCTGTTATCTGCGAAATTCCGATATGATGGGATGGGAGACCAATATGAAGAATAATAATTTCAGCATAACTACGCATAAGCTTGCCCAAATATGCAATGTTTCGCAGGGAACGGTGGACAGGGCATTAAATAACAGAAAAGGAATAAGCACCGAAACAAAAGAAAAGATATTGTCTGCCGCAAGGAAGTATGGATATTTGGATACAGATAAAAACAAATTTCATATTATCGGAATAGTTATATTTGATTTGTATAATGAATATTTTTCAGAGCTTGTTATGTGTCTTGAAAGGGAATGTCAGAAAATAGGTTATTCTCTTGTTGTTATGTTTACCGACAAAAGCTTTGAAAAAGAACAAAAATGCTTAAAACAGCTCTACTGCATGGGAGCGGACGGGATCATACTGTGTCCCGTAGGCGAAGGAACGGAATATGTAAATTACCTGTATTCTTTAAAGATACCAATTGCAACAATAGGAAATAAATTAGACGGAATAAGTTATGTTGGAATTGATAATTTTAGAGCGATGTATGATGCATGTATTTTTCTGGCGCAGACTCATAAAAAAATAATATATTATTCTCCCGCATTAAAAGCGTCGGGAAATAATTATGCACAGATTGAACGGAAAAAAGGATTTGAGAAAGCTGCCGATGAAAAAAGCTTGGATTATATTATAGTAAAGGATAAAAATGAACTGCAAAAGTTGTTGCTTGATGAAAAAGACAGTGCTGTACTTTGTTCTACGGATTATTATGCGATTGAGGTTTTAATGAATTATCCGAATACCGAAGTAATGGGCTTTGATAATATAAATATAATGAAATTATTCGGCAGAAAATTAAACAGTGTGGATGCAAACAGCGTGGAAGTGACAAAAACGGCCTTGCACAATGTGATCAACGATATAAGAAAAGACTGTTATGTTGATTATAAAATCGTAAAAAACCAATAATTTTGCAGGCATAAAAACAGCACCTATACTCTATCAGAGCGTGGGTGCTGTTTTGATTTTAATTTTGGTATGATACATAAATATTCATATAGCAATCAACACTTTCAATTTTGCCTCCGAGCATGGTAATGGCAGCGCGTAACGGGATAAGAAGTTTTCCGTCCTCACTTATCACAACATTTGCATCGGCTTCAAGTGCAGAATTGTTTATATACATAATATTTGAATCTGCTGTTGCTTCAAAAATAGAATTTCTTATATTGGCGGTGAGTTTCTTTTCCGGCTCACTCCAGTAGATATTCCCGCCTATTGATTCAATAAGATCACGTGCAGGAACCAGTACGGTATCGTTTACATTCACAGCGTAGTCAGATAAAGGAAGATACATACCGTTTAAGAAAATCTGAATACCGCTTTTGCTTGTATATGTATATATGGATCTAAGAGAAGCAATATTTACGATGGGCATTACCGGTATGGAATTTTCTTCCTGTTCGGGCTGTGTATATTGACCTTCATCAAAATTTACGGGAAGATATATATATCCCTGGAAATGTCTTGTAACCCCTCCAACGCTGAAATCAAGATTATATTTATTTTTGGTGGTTGTCTGGAAATATGTGTTTTTATAGCTCCATCCCGATTCGGATAATGTTATTTCATCCCCGTTGATTGCTTCCACAACGGCAACGTGACCCACTGTATTTTCAGAATCGGACCAACATGCTATTGCACCGAGCCGTGGCTCGCTTCCTCTTTCATAACCGTCATTGTATGTATACCATTTGTGAGCGCCGTTTAAGGATAAGGACGGCTTGGAACCAAGCAGCTCCCATGCTCTTCCGTATGCATACCAGGTGCAGTTTCCTCCCGCCATATCCCAGTTACGGAGGAACGGATTACCCGAAGCGGAATATGTCCAATATTCCAGCTCGCAATCGGATTCCGTAAGTGTTGTTCTCGGACTGAATGCAAAGCTGTTTAGTGACATGGAAAATGCCAGAACGGCAGCTGAAAACCCGCAAATAAACTTTTTTACAACCTTTTTCATATGTTACCTCTTTTTTAAGTTAAAATATACGACATTGCTTATTATAACAAATTATTACAAAATTGTCAAAGAAATATGGCAAATATTTATAATTTTGTAATATAATTGTAAAAATTGAGCCGGTTTCTATACAAAGATAACATATTAAAACAAAGATAATCGTAAAAAATAATGAAAAATATTAAGATAATACAATTATTTTGTAATCTCAAATTTTTAAAAATTGTTTCGTTTGTCTTTCATAACCCTCTCGATATGACGCTGAGAATCTCTTTTGGCTATGTCATTGCGCTTATCGTATAATTTTTTACCCTTTGCGACGCCCAATGAGATCTTAACAAGTGAGCCCTTCAGATAAACGCTCAGAGGTACAAGAGAATATCCCTGCTGCTGAAGCTGCCCGATAAGTTTTCTTATTTGATTTTTATGCAGGAGAAGCTTTCTGTCCCGCAGAGGGTCGCGGTTAAAAATATTGCCGTGCTCGTAAGGACTGATGTTCATCCCTTTTAAAAATACTTCTGAATTTGTTATTGAAGCATAAGAATCGGAAATGTTCACCTTACCCCCGCGCACGGATTTGACCTCAGTACCTGATAATTCTATACCTGCTTCAATTGTTTCCATAATAAAATAGTCGTGACGCGCTTTTTTGTTCTGCGATATTATTTTGATATTTTCTCCCGGCATGGCAGCTCCTCCGTAGCATTTTGTTATTATAAAAAATAATTGTTAAAAGTATAATAACAAATCAGTGTATATTTGTCAAGCAAATACAAGTGTAAATGTATAAAATATTTAAGTAATATACCGGAGTTAAAAAACGGTAATTTCATGAATTAAATTTTAACTTTATGTTTGAAGGCGATGAAAAGAGGGTAATAATCATATAAAGGTGTAATTAAAGTATGCACAAAAACGTATCGATAAATACAAGATGCGGTCAATATTGGCAAAACTGCAGTATTATTTATTAATATTTTGTAAATCCTAGAAGAAAGTGTTAAAAAATTAAAATAATACTTGATTTTATATGTGAAATGTATTAAAATATATATTACATAAATATATAGGTTGGAGTGATATAAATGAATAATTTGATATTTGATTATTCAAAGGCATTATCTTTCTTTAGCAAAGAAGAATTCGATGCAATGAAGGATTTTGTTAAAGCCGCACATAATATGATCGAAAACAAGACCGGTTTGGGAAATGATTTTTTGGGCTGGGTTGATTTACCCGTTAATTATGATAAAGAAGAATTTGCAAGAATCAAAAAGGCTGCTGAAAAAATTCGTTCTGACAGCGATGTTTTGGTCGTTATCGGAATCGGAGGTTCTTATCTTGGAGCAAGAGCTGCCATTGAGATGCTTTCAAATTCTTTTTATAATTATACAGAAAAAAGAAACGGACCGGCTATTTTCTATGCCGGAAACAGCATAAGCTCAACATATCTGGCAGATCTGCTGGAAGCTGTTGAAGGAAAGGATATTTCGGTGAATGTTATATCAAAATCGGGAACAACAACCGAACCTGCAATCGCTTTCAGAATTTTTAAGGATCTTTTGGAGAAGAAATACGGGAAAGAAGAAGCTAAAAAGAGAATTTACGCAACTACAGACAAAGCCAAGGGCGCATTAAAAACACTGGCTGACGAAGAAGGTTATGAAACCTTTGTAATCCCTGATGATGTGGGGGGGAGATATTCTGTTTTGACAGCGGTCGGACTATTACCCATAGCGGCTGCGGGCATTGATATTGATTCCATGATGAAAGGCGCACAGGATGCAAGAGTAGAGTACAATGAACGGGATCTTGATAAAAATATGTGTTATCAATATGCGGTTGCAAGAAACCTTCTTTTGAGAAAGGGCAAAAATGTTGAAATGATGGTAAATTTTGAACCTTGTCTCCATTATTTCGGCGAATGGTGGAAACAGTTGTTCGGAGAGAGCGAAGGAAAGGATAATAAGGGAATATTTCCGGCAGCTGCCGATTTTTCCACCGATCTGCATTCAATGGGGCAATATATACAGCAAGGCATGAGAGTTTTGTTTGAAACTGCTATTCTTGTTGAAGAACCCCAAAAGGATATAGTTATCGAAGAAACTGAGGACAATATTGACAAATTGAATTTCCTTGCGGGAAAAAGCATGGATTTTGTGAATAAAAAAGCATCGGAAGGCGTTGCATTGGCGCATACTGACGGCGGAGTTCCGAATCTTTGTGTAAAAGTATCTAAGCTTGATGCATACAATTTCGGTAAACTGGTTTACTTTTTTGAAAAAGCCTGCGGAATTTCGGGGTATTTATTGGGAGTAAATCCGTTTGACCAGCCCGGAGTAGAGGCGTATAAATCAAATATGTTTGCATTGCTGGGAAAGCCAGGATATGAAGCTCAAAAGGAAGAGCTTGAAAAGAGGCTTAATAAGTAACCTTTAACAATAAATTTATAAAACAAGGAGGAAATTATTATGGTGGAACTTTTAATCGGGAAAAAGGGTACGGGAAAAACGAAGGTGCTGATTGACAGCGTTAATAATGCCTGCACAACAGCAAACGGCAATGTTGTGTTTATCAATAATAACACCGGAAGAAATATGTATGATATAAGTTCAAAAGTAAGGATGGCTGATACATCGGAATTTGAGATATCAAGCTGGGATGAATTTTTTGGATTTATATGCGGAATAATAAGCAGCAATTTTGATATTACCAATATTTATATCGATGGTATCCTAAAAATTGTCAAGGATACGATGGAAGGTTTTGAAAAATTTTTAAAAAATGTTGACGAACTTGGAAAGAAATTTAATTTTGAAACCATGATCTCGGTCAGCATGGATATCAATGAAGCTCCGGATTACTTAAAGAAATATCAAAAGTAGACCGGTCATGTTAAAAAAATAAAGGGAAATACCCCGGTACCTTTGCGTAAAGCAAAGGTAATACATACCCGGAAAGGAAAATCATAAATGCAGTATCAGAGTACAAGAAATAAGAAATTGTCAGTATCATCGGCACAGGCAATAAAAACAGGATTATCTGCTGAAGGAGGATTGTTTGTCCCCGAGAGCATACCGTCTGTTTCAACAGCGGAAATAGATGCTATGACGTCAATGTCTTATAATGAAAGGGCGTATGCAATTTTAAAAAGATTCCTTACGGATTACTCGGAAGAAGAGCTTTTGAATTGTATCAGCAACGCATACACAAAAGAGAAGTTTGAAACGGCAAACATTGCGCCCGTTTATAAATTGAATGGTTCGCAATACTTTTTGGAATTATGGCACGGACCTACTTGTGCATTTAAAGACATGGCATTGCAAATATTACCGCATCTGCTTACTACGGCTATGAAAAAAACAAATGAAACGGATGAATTGATCATTCTTGTAGCTACATCCGGTGATACCGGAAAAGCTGCATTGGAAGGCTTTAAGGATGTCGCCGGGACGAGAATTATGGTATTTTATCCTTCGGACGGCGTCAGCGAGATACAAAAGCTTCAAATGATAACACAGGAAGGGTCAAATGTGGGTGTTGCCGCGGTAAACGGAAATTTTGATGATGCCCAAAACGGCGTCAAAAAAATCTTTACCGATGTATCTTATAATTCCGTTCTGGAAAATAATAATTTTAAATTGTCAAGTGCCAATTCCATAAACTGGGGCAGACTTGTTCCTCAGATAGTATATTATTTTTCTGCATATGCCGACATGGTAAAGGGAAATGAAATAAAAACAGGAGATAAAATAAACGTTGTTGTACCGACCGGCAACTTTGGCAATATTTTGGCTGCATATTACGCAAAAAAAATGGGATTACCCGTTGCAAAATTAATTTGCGCGTCGAACAGCAATAATGTTTTGACGGATTTTATCAATACAGGCGTTTATAACAAAAACAGAAAATTTTATACCACAATATCTCCTTCAATGGACATTCTCATATCAAGCAATCTTGAAAGATTTCTTTATGATATTTCAGACAGAGACGATACTTTGATCGAATCACTGATGAAGCAGCTGAATGAAAAAGGCAGCTATGAGGTGAACAGCACAATGAAAGCAAAGATTGCGGATCTGTTCTATGCCGGATACTGCGATGATGATAAGACGCGAAAAGCGATCAAGGCATGTAAAGAAGAATTCGGGTATGTTATAGACCCTCATACTGCTGTTGCAAAGGTCGTTCATGACGAATATATAAGCAAAACAGGTGATATTACAAAAACTGTCATTGCTTCTACAGCGAGCCCGTTCAAGTTTAATCAAAGTGTATTGATCGCTTTGGGAGGATGTGAAACGGTAGCGGGAAAGGATGAATTTGCTCTTCTTGACATATTGTCCGAGAAAAGCGGTATGCCGATACCATATTCATTGGCTGAACTGAAAAATAAGAATCGGATATTTGATCTTGTTTGCGATAAAGAACAAATGCAGCAGGTCGTAAGTGATTTCTTAAATATATAAACCTAAGCAAAAATGTCCCCGCCGTAATCGGCGGGTTCCATTCAGCGTTTCAGTGAGAGTATAATATGATACTGAAACGATGAGGAGCTAACGCTCCTATTGCCGGTTGCAATGTTTGCAAGCTCAATTTTAAACAAGCTTGATGGAGTGTTGTTCCGATTTAAAAATTATGCTACAGAGCGGCAGGATTTTCTGCCGCTTGATTTATGGAGTAAAAAAATGAGAACACTGAGGACTAAAATCAATGATGAATTATCAAATAAAGAAATAAAGTCTATTCTTATCAATACCTTAAAACTGTCATCACGTCTTATTACAAAGCTCAAAGCGGCTGAAAACGGAATTATGTTAAACGGTAAACGTGTTACGGTCAGACAAGCAGTATCCGAAGGAGATATTCTTGAAATAAATATACCTGATGAGCAGTCAGAAAATATTGTCCCTACAAAAATGGATTTGGATATCATATATGAGGATGAGGATATATTGCTGATCAATAAACCTCATTCAATGCCTACACATCCCTCTGTGGGACATTTTGAAAATACTCTTGCAAACGGAGTCATGTACCGTTATAAAGATACCGGCTTCATGTTCAGGGCGGTGAACAGACTTGACCGTGATACAACAGGTCTTGTGCTTATAGCAAAAAACAGTTATTCCGCAAATTTGCTTTGCCGTCAAATATGTGAAAAACGCTTAAAAAAACAATATCTTGCGTTGTGTACGGGAAAATTTATAAATAATTCCGGAGTGATTGAGGAGCCTATTGCAAGAGAAAAAGAAAGCGTAATAAAAAGAATCGTTTCGCCCGATGGAAAATATGCAAAAACGGAGTATACCGTTATTAAATATAAAGACGGATATTCTCTCGTAAGATTATATCCGATTACGGGAAGGACTCATCAAATAAGGGTACATATGGCATATATAAACCATCCGCTTTATTCCGATTTTATTTACGGAAAAGAAATACCTGGTGAAAGAATGAGATTACATTGCGAGTCGATGGAATTTATTCATCCGAACAGTGGAAAAATATGCAAATTCACCGCTCCGTGTCCGGGCGATTTTTTTATAACGGCGTAAAATAATATGTCCCCCGACACCGCAGGTGACGGGGGACATCTCTGTAATCGGTGGGAGAGCATGCTCCCTAACCGATCACAGCAATAGCTATGCTTTGCTCTTATCCTCGTTAAATGACGGGACAAGCCCTTATTGAAAAATATTACATACACAAAATATTTTATTTAATAATTTTATTACAGATAAAAATCATGATTTCCGATGCTTGTATAGAAAGGACGATTGTTTATTATCCAGAAGTTTGTTGATATTGAAGGATTGCAAAAATACAAACTCTTACCTATAACATTATGACCGTTTAAGGCTTTTTTTGCGGCATGGTAACATGCAATAGAGGGATTGTTGTATATTGTTCCATTTGCTACCGGAGTAAACTGAACTCCATATTTTCTGTCAAAAATAACATCGTATATATTGTTCGGGAAATCGCTGCTCTCAATCCTGTTTAAGACCACGTTTGCAACCGCGATTTTTCCGTCGTCGGGTTCTCCCTGAGCTTCCGCATGAACAATTTTTGCAAGCCAATCCATATCATCCAAAGTATAAGAATTGTCGATCAAATCCTTATTTAATTCAATACCGTCTTTTGTTATGTTGACGGTATGTCTTTTTTCGTCCCAGCTGACGTTTGCGCCCAATGCCTCTGATAAAAATTTAACTCCGACATAACTTGTATCATTTACAAGCATAGCTTGGACGGGCATTACTACTTCCGAATTGTTTAATAAAGCTTTTTTATGACCTATTGTCAATTCGATTTTGGTATCTTCATTTTCTATACTGACTTTTTTTGTACTGCCGTCCCAGGTAATGTTATCACATCCGAGAATTTCAGAAATTATTCTTACCGGAACCATTGTAGTACCTTCCTCTATGAAGCCTTGAGCGGCTGATTTTATATAGCTTCCGTTTACGGCAATATCAAGAGGAATATCTGCTTTTGCGTTTACGGCAAAAACAGAAAGGAAAGCTAATGATAAAAGCAGTCCTGTTGGTTTCATAAATTACACCTCACTTTTAATTTTTTGCATAAATCAATCAATATGCAATATTATTATACCATAATTTAATACTGCTTTCAATGTATAAATATTGGATTAACAAAAGTGACCAAATTATAATATCCGGCATAATATATACAAAGGACGGTATTGTTATGAAAGGAATGAATTAATGTATGTGTAAAACAATTGCGGTAATAGGCGGAGATTTGAGACAGCTTACTTTAGCTGAGCTGCTGAGCAGCGATGGGAATGATGTAAGTATATTCGGATTCGGAAAAGATTCGGTATCGGATAAGTATAAGGTATTGGATGAATTATCTGAAATAAAAAACAGTGAAATTATCATTTTGCCTATGCCTGCTTCTCTTGATATGATAAATATTAATGCCCCATTGAATGATAAAGAGATTCCGCTCAAGGATGCTGCAAAATATTCCGATGGGGCTAAACTGGTTTTGGGAGGAAGGATGGGTAACGAAATATATGAAATGTTTCCCGGGGCAAAATGTATTGATTATTATAAAAGAGAGGAACTGATCGTAAAAAACGCAGTGCCTACTGCTGAAGGGGCCATTGAGATAGCAATGGGCGAGCTTCCTGTCACCATAAATAAAAGCAAGTGTCTTGTAGTGGGATACGGAAGAATCGGTAAGATATTATCAAAAATGCTTGATGATTTAGGTGCAAACGTTACAGTGTCGGCAAGGAAATATTCGGATCTTGCGTGGATCGATGTAAACGGTTATAATGCCGTACATAACAATGATATAATTTATGCCGTTGATCAATTTGATATTATATTTAATACTGTCCCTGCATTGATATTGAGCGAAGAGATATTAAAAAGAGTAGATCCTGACTGTGTTATTATTGATCTTGCATCAAAACCGGGAGGGGTAGACTTCGAAAGGGCAAGAGAGCTCGGATTAAAAGTAATATGGGCATTGAGTCTTCCGGGGAAGGTGATAAGTTGAAAAAAAACTGTAGCACAATATTTTTTATACTACAGTCTAATATACTTCAATTTGACATAGGGCAAAAATTGTAATTCTTAATATTTCTTTCGTTTTTTCCTTCATCAAAATAAAAATGATGAAAATAATCAATAAAGAATACTCTGAATATATTCGCTCTAATTGTTCCAAAAATCCTTACCGAATCTTCAAATCCTATTTGATATATTTTTTCAGAGCCTACATTTTGTTCAAAATAACTTTCACTTAATTCAACTTTTTCACAAAGTTTTTTTATTATTTTATATGCCTTTTTTTCATCTTCTTTTTTCACTTCGTGACAATGCCTAAAACTTTTATTTGAAAGAAGTTCATAAATTGTATGTCCGGATAATTTATGCAATGTTATCATACAATTTTTATACATTTGAACAAATTCTTCTGTATTTTTGAAACAATTATTAAATTCTTTTTCGTCAATAGAGTAAAAACACCCTCTAAAAGACAGGTCAAAAGTAATATCCCATTGTTTATATATTTCTGAATTTATAGTTTCTTCTTTAACACCGGCAATAAGCTTTTGAGGCGGTATATCATTTGATATCTTTGCTTTTCGTTTTTTTGTCATGATAACCTACTTGAATAATACCTAAATATCTCTTTATCTTGTATTTTATTGGTTGAGGGTTCATATGCACTCAAATTTTTACGTGCGTTTTTCCATGGATCTTCCTTATGGCATATATATTCTAATTCATTTCCATTATATTTTCCATATACATCACAAACTTGATTTAACACATCTAATTCATCTGCTGAAAAATCAGCTAATTCTCCGACATATTTTTGTATGTTTGATGAACCGTACTCTTTGTATTTATCATATAACTCTGGACATACAGCACCATGTACCCAAGCTTCAAAACGAGCATCAAAAAATTTCAACTCTATATCTTCGGCAGTTTCATTATTAAATACTAAAAACCATGCATAAGCATAGTAAACTAACTTCTGCAACTTTTTATTTGTTACACTTTCAATATTTGCCAAAAACCAATTTGCAACATCATATACTGTATGCATATACAAGACCTCCTTCATCATTTTTCCAATACTATTCATATATTACCATCTTCCTTTCTAAATTGCAATACATTTATATGAGTTTTTTGTATTTTTGTATAGTTTTACTCATAAGTTTTTTGTTTTTATCGAACGTATGTTCGTATTATATCATAAAATCTTAAAAAAGTCAATCATATTTTAGTATATTTTATCTCATTTTTATATTTTATATAAATTAAGAAAAAATATTACCTTTTAACAAAAGGTAATATTTATAAAAATCCCATAAACCCAAGAACCGCAACCATTCTAAGCATTTTTATAAAAAATCAGATAAAAAATTCTATTCTGAATGTTACCTTTTGATATTACCAAAACAAAAGGTAACATTTTTTTCAGCAAAAAATTTATCTGTGCCCGTTTACATTTAATGAAGTTTGTTATACAATTAAACTCAGATAATATATAATTATAAAGTGAAAAGAGGAATCGGAATGATACATGAGGTTGAGCCTATACGCAAGATAAAGGATATTAACAAAATCAAGCAGTATCTTTTAGGAAAGAACAATAAAAGAGATTATTGTATCTTTGTTGTGGGAATAAATGTAGGGCTTAGGGCTGGGGACTTATTATCTCTTAGAGTAAGTGATGTTACAGACGGAAGAACAATATTTGATGAAGTTACTATCAAGGAGCAAAAAACAGATAAGAAGAAAACCTTTAATTTAAATAAAAGTGCCAAAGAAGCTATTAAGCTATATTTAAGCACATCTTCAAGTATAGATTTGAACGATTATTTATTTAAGAGCAGAAAAGGTACACACCTTGGAGTAAGACCGCTTCATCATATTATCAAAACTACATTAAGAGATTTAGGGATAAAGGGTAATTACGGTACTCATTCGTTAAGAAAAACAATGGCTTTTCACAGATACCAAAATAATGTACCCATTGAGACATTGCAAAAAATGTTAAATCACTCATCAAGTGCAATAACACTACGATATATCGGTATCACAAAAGAAGTCATTACAGATTGCTATAATGCAGTAAATTTATAAAGAAAGAAGAATTAATATGCTTTATACGGTAAGAAACAGAGTTTTTGGCAACAATACATCAGATAATTTAAAAATAGTACATAATGAGAAATACGGGATTATAAACAGTAATGATAATACTCATATTATCAATGAAGAATATGACAACATTTTTCTGTATGGCATTAACACATTTATTTTATACAAAAACGGTAAAATAGGCATGTGCAAAGTAGAAGAAAATCATGCAGACATACTTTGCAGATGTGAATATGATATTGTTGATAATATTAACCACAATTTGTTTTTTAGTAATGACTGCGGAACAAGGTATTATAATTCAGTAACGGGTAAAATAATGGATTTTGATGAAATAACAGTTGATATGCCTTATATGTATTGTTATGATAAAGAATATCAATATATTATTTATGAAGAAACAGGAGAAATCATTTACAAAAGAAAATATAATACATATAATGAATCTTGTTATGTTTATTACGGTGATACAGATAAGGGTGCTGTGTTCTATGACGCAAGATACAGTATGTTTCTTTATCCTGAGAAAAACGGATATACATATTATCAATATCCTATAAATGAATCCATAGTAATAAATCAGCGTAATATCTGCAATATTGCTGAAAGCGAAAACGGCATTGGTATTATAGATTCCTTTGGAAATACAATCATTGAAAACAACTATGATGAAATTTCCGTTGAATTTAAAATCACAGCAAAAAATCAATATGAGTGTATTGAAAAGACTATTCCATTGTCAAAAGAGATATATAGAAGAAGTTAGTCAGGCTCTTTAGAAACCGAAACAGACCTTAGTTGTCTGTTTCTTTTTCGTTATCTGACTCTTGAAAGTTACTCATAGCATATTCACAGCATTGAACAACAAAGCTGTTTAATGATACGTTTTCTCTTTGAGCAATAACAGACATTTTATCAAGTAATGATTTTGGAAATCGAAATGTCCTGTTTGTTGTTTCTTCCGTATGACGTACTTTAAACATGTAATCAACTCCTTCAACTATATTATATATGCAAATTGTGTAAAATCATATACATATTTTATGTAACTTAACATTGCGTGCAAATTGCAGTTGACAAATGTGTTTATATGTGATAAAATGTAAAAAAACAAAAAAATATAAAAGGTGGTGAAAATATGGCTGATATAGCACAAATTATCAAGTATGAGGGTGACAATACAACATTTATATGGAAGTCACCTATTGAAGATTTTAATACTCAAACACAGCTTATAGTGCACGAGTCACAACAAGCTGTATTCTATATGAACGGTCAGATTTTAGACGTATTTGAAGCAGGCAGACATACATTAGAAACACAAAATATACCATTAATCAATAAATTCTACAACAAGTCATTTAATGATAAAACGCCTTTTCATTGTGAAGTATATTTTGTCAATAAAACAGAGCAAATGGCTGTTAAATGGGGTACAGACAGTAAGGTTGAATATGTAGAGCCTACATATAACTTTCCTATTCAGATTGGTGCAAGCGGTGAAATGACTTTAAGAGTTAAAGACGGTAAGAAACTGCTTGTAAAAGTTATAGGTACTGAAAACGGATTGACACAGATTGGTTTAACACAAAAATTTAGAGCATTTTTAATGACTAAGTTCAAAACCTATCTGTCAACCTATATCAGAACAAATAAAATCAACATTTTTCAGATAGATGAATATTTAACAGAAATTTCAAATGATTTACAAGATATGCTTATTCCCGACTTTGATGAATACGGAGTATCTCTTGTACACTTTTTTGTAACAACAATAGTTAAACCCGAAGAAGATAGAATCTATAAGAGATTTAAAGAAATTCACTTCAGACAATATGCTGATATTGCAGAAGCGAGACTACAGCAAAGTGTCAGCATTATTGAGCAAGAAACAGAAAAGCAAAAAATGATACTTGAAGCAGAGGGGTTGGCACAGAAACGAAATATAGAAGGCTATACCTATCAACAGGAACGTGGATTTGATGTTGCACAAACTGTTGCAGGTAATGAGGGAAGCGGAAATATGTCTAATCTCGGTATAGGACTTGGTGTTATGGCAGGTGTTGGCGGTACTGTCGGTGGTCTTGTTAATGATAGTATAGGAAACGCTGTAAATTCACAGCAGATAAATAATAAAAATGTTACCTGTCCTAAATGTGGTAACACTGTACCCCAAAATGCAAAGTTCTGTTTAGAGTGTGGTACAAAAATAGAATTATTATCTGATAATGAAATGATTTGCCCGCATTGTGGAAAGAAAACACCTAAAGGCAAATTCTGCATGGAGTGTGGAAACAAATTACAACTTACTTGCCCTAAATGCGGTAATGAAATTCCACATGGTGCAAAATTTTGTCTTGAATGTGGATATAAGTTAGGCGGTGATGAAAATGAATAATAATATAAGAATTATTTTATGCTCTGTGATTGCGGCTGTTGTAGTGTCATTATTGTATTTAGTAGTACCGATAACAGCCACATTTGTGGTATCACATATTTTTTCACTTATAGCAATAGGCAGTATAGCTTTAAGTCTTTACGTGTATGGAAAGGGTAATAATAAGGCACCGCAAGCATTTGCTTATATTTATACTGCTGTAACATACGCAGTAGTAAGTACAGTTGTTTCGGTTATAGCATGTATTATAGTCTATTATAAGCATTTTCCTGTTTTGATAACCGTAGTAGTACATATAGCAATTTTAGCGGTATTTGTTATTCGTGCTATAGCTTTAAATGCAGGGAATGAATATATAGAAAAAATTGATACAAAAGCAGAAGAAAAACACAGAGAATTTGAAAAAGAAAAATCTACATATTGGAATTAAAATAAGGAGTAACTGTTATGACAACATTAAAATGCAATTTTTGTATAGGAAACCTAAAAAAAGACGGCAAAATATTTATATGTGAGAAATGCGGAAAAGCCTTGAGAAGAGATGAAGTTTTAGAACCCGCATTACGCATTACAGGTTCATCTAACAATTCTCAAATAGGAAAAACGGATAAGAGTATGTTAGTCGGAGAAACTCAAACCCAGCTTACCTTAGATGATATACTTATTTTCGACAACGGCAAAGAACACAAGATATATGAAATCTTTGAATATAAGTCAATGAAGAATATAAAATCTGCCATGGAACATATGCAAGTATATGTTGTTTGCGACAAGCTAAATGAAATTATGTTAGAGAATACTGTTATTTATAAAAAAGCAAAAGAATCATAAAGAATATGGAAATTTTAAACGTTATCGCAGAAATACCAAATAAGAATTCATAAGGGGTGACTAGTTTGGCAGTATTTAAATGTAAGATGTGCGGTGGTAATCTTGAAGCCGTAGAAGGGCAAAATATAGGTACTTGTGATTCATGCGGCAGTACAATGACATTACCTAAAGCGAATGACGAGCGTGTTCTCAATTTATTCAATAGAGCAACGCACTACAGACAACAAAATGAGTTTGATAAGGCCATTGCTACATATGAAAGTATATTAGAGGAAGACAATGAGAATGCAGAAGCATATTGGGGACTTGTATTATCTAAGTATGGTATAGAATATGTAGAAGACCCTAAGACACATAAACGGATTCCGACTTGTCATAGATTACAGCATGAATCAATATTATCAGATTTAGATTATAAATCGGCTCTTAAATATGCTTTAGATTATGACGCTGAAAAATTATATACAAATGAAGCTGAAAAAATAGCAGAGATACAAAAAAATATACTTTCGGTTGCTGATAGCGAAGAAGCATATGATATTTTTATATGCTATAAGGAAACAGACAACAGCGGTAAGCGTACGATGGATAGTGTGCTTGCACAGGATATTTATTCGCAGTTGGTAAACGAGGGGTATAAAGTATTCTTTTCAAGAATAACGCTTGAAGATAAGTTAGGACAAGAATATGAGCCTTATATCTTTTCTGCTCTTAATTCTTCAAAAGTTATGCTTGTTGTCGGTACTAAAAAAGATAATTTTAATGCGGTATGGGTAAAGAATGAGTGGTCAAGATTTTTAGCACTTTCAAGAAAAGATAAAAATAAAGTTATCATTCCCTGCTATAAGGATATGGACGCTTATGATTTACCCGATGAATTATCTATGTTTCAAAGTCAAGATATGAACAAAATCGGCTTTTTACAGGATTTAATTCGTGGTATTAAAAAAATACTTAACAACAAAAACGAACCCCCAAAAACAACAGTTTTTCAGCCTATTCAATCAGTTCGGGATTATAAGGCAGAATCAGAATCCATGCTAAAACGTGCTTTTATGTTTTTGGAAGAAGCTGAATGGACAAAAGCTAATGATTTGTTGGAAAAAGTGTTAAATATTGAACCTGAAAATGTAAAAGCTTATATAGGAAAATTAATGATTGAGGTTAGTGTGAACCGAGAACAAAATCTTGCTAATCGGGCTATTGATTTCAGTAATTCCTCAAACTATAAAAAAGCATTACGATTTGCTGATAATGAATTAAAACAAAGATTGGAAGAATATAATACATCTTCGTTAAACAAGTTCAAACAAATGGAAAAAGAGCTGCGTGAAAAAAACGAAAAAAAACAAGCATTTCAAAACTATATTATAAATGTTGTTAAAGCTAATAAAACAGAATATAAAAAGTTTTTATGTATCCAATTTGCAATATTCTTTGTATTTGCTATAGTTGCTATAATTATAGGTGCCAAAGTCCTTAATTATGGAGACAGTACGTTTGATGTCGGATTTTTTAGCATATTTTTACTTGCTTTAACTGCTGTGATAATTGTTCCGATGCTTTTGTTCTCAACACCTAATTTTAAAGCATACATAAAAACAACGCTTGATAACGAAAAAGAATTTGAAATTGAATTAAATAAAAAAGTAGAAAAATCAAAGAAAAAGTCCAAGATGGTTACTGCCATTGGTGTTACCATAGCAATAATTTTAAGTATGGTTTCAGGGAATACAATTTCAAAGATTAGTACGGTTAAAGCCAGATTTAGTTCTGTTGATTATATAACTACTATGCTTAAAAACAATCCATCAGTGGAAAAAATCAAATCCGATTCAAAAAACCTTTTCAGTATGGATAATGTAGGTGCGGGATATATCTCAAATAATCGAGATATCTATGATATATCTGGTTATTTGAAGTTCGAAAAATGTGGACGGGTTTTAGATGAAAGCTATACACTTATCTTATTTGACAAGCAAAATAATGTGATTGGCTGTGCTATGAAATTAGCCGATATATTTAACTCTATGACAATAGATTATAATGGACCTAGGACTGAAACTGACTTGAAGAATAAACTTGGTAATTTTGAAAGAAAAGAATATGGAGACGGCTATCTGATTTTCAAAATAAATGGATGTAACGCATATATAAGAGAACTTAATACCTCTATTGATGATACATACGATGGTTATGATTATGCCTTTATAATGAAACCATAATAAATAAAAATACAAAATATAATGATAAATTTTAAGGAGTTGAAATTATGGCATACTGTCAATTATGTAAAACATCGGGAGCAAATATGTTCTATTGTGAAAAATGCGGTGCTTCGTGGTGTAATTACTGTTTAAAAGCAGGGAAATATCCTCACTTGGATAAAACAAAAGCAAACAGTAATGTTTGTCCGTCTTGTGGTAGCAGTAATTCTGTAAAGCCAAAACCATAAATGATGTATTTATATTACTACATAAAATAAAGCAATTTCATCTTATGATGGAACTATTCCACTTTTATGTAAGAATTAAAACACATGTTATGTAAATACAAAAAAAATCAACAATCCGTATTTCTGTCAAGGTGGATTTTATCATGCATTTTAGCCTTTACATGAATACGGATTTTGATATAATATTATATTATATAATCCAAAATGAGATTTACATAAAACAGGGGATTTTCTCTTTTTCAAAGCATAGAAAAATCCCTCATCTTATGTAATATTTTTAAGTTATTAATTTATATTATAGAATAAAAAAAAGTTTATTCTAAGGTTGCTCAGACACTCTGGTAATGGTTACTGTGCAATATCTCTTAAATAAAATTGTATTAGTGTCATGCAATCATATGCTTTATGAAGCGTGGGTAAAAGCATATGGTAATCACTCGGACAATAATCATGTATGGAGTCTATCATATCTTTTATTACATCTTTTGCAAATATAACATCAGTAGCAAAAGATTTTTCATTACAGCTTGTTTCATTCATAGGGTATTACCTCTTTTCATTACAGATTGTAATTCTAAGAAACTTTTTATACCAAATATTAAGATTATATAGGTTTGTTAAAAAGAATAAACCTAAGTCAAAATATGACATCTCAGCACGGTTAGGAATTATCAGGAGTAGATTATGTTGTAATGCTTTAACTATTTTACCATAAGCAGCTTGCCTCAAAATTTTTTATATTTATATTTTATTTGGATGCACTCATTCTTTCTCTATATCAGGCAATTCAAAAACAGTATTTTTATGATTCTTATACTGCATATCTACAGATTTAAGCCATTCTATAATTTTATCATCAGATATTTTCTTTTTTTTATAATCTTTATACTTTTCTGAAAATTTTTTTGCCAGTTGTTCCCATTCATTAATCGAAGAAACAGTATCTAAACATGTATCCCCCTTATATTTAAGTTTCATACGAATATTTTTATACAATTTGATATGAACACTATTATAACGCTCACGTTCCCTTGCTTTTCTGCCCTCTTGTACGCAGTTACTATTATTGTCCGAGCAGTAAACCCTATTTTTCTGGTTATATAATACAAACGGTTTACCGCAATTCCTACAAATTTTTATTGTTCCATTAAGATTAAACAATATATACAAACTCGCTAACCATAAATCTAAAAGTGAATTGATTTTATATACTATATTAACATTATCAAATCCTACATTGCCTTCCGCTATAATCGGCTTATGTTTTCTCTTTATCGGTTTAGTATTCTCTTTTAAATAGTTAAACCAATGATTGTTGTCTTGATTAGCATATAGTTCAATTGGAATGTCATTTATTAAATCGCTTTCATATTCTGGCATTTTTACATTCATAAATTCACACAAACATTTTAATGCTTTCTCGTTATGACATTCCTTATTTTTAAGAAGAAGTGCTATATTTTCAAAATAAATTTTAGTTTTTTCTCTGTTATCTGCACACAAAGCATTTTTTAACAGCTGTTTTAATACAGGAGCTGCCCCAAAATCATCATACGGTTTTTGAAATGGATTTTTAAACGGCTCACAACCCAAATGTTTCCCTATGCGATAATAACTAAATAAAAAATAATCAATAAAATGTCTTGCAATATAAGTGTCACTCTCAATATAATCACCATTGATTATTTTTAACGCTTCTGTTTTTACTCCCACATCAAAACTATATTCGAATAAGTAACAGGCACTTTCTGATATACCATATTTATTATCCATATTATCACCCTCTAAAGTATTTTTCCGTTATTTTATTTTATCAAAAAAAAGGAAAAAAAGCAATATCTTTTAATATATTTTTTTGCTATAATAGATTTATAAGATAATTATCTGATAAAGAGTCTGCACGATTATATGGACGCAATTAATGGTGCATACAGAAAGGAGAATGTTGAAATTTTATGACAATACATAACGGAGGTGATAAACAAAAAGCAAATATAATTCTTTAATAGAGCTAAAATAAAGAATTATTGTCTGTGAATACATATCATTTGTATTCCAAATTAAAATATTCATATTTTAATTAATATGGACACATCAAGAATATTTTATAATTGTAGGAGATAAAAAAATATGCAAATTGATAATAAATTAATTAAGGATGATGAATTGGTAACCGTATATTATAGCGGCAAATACAGAGAAATTATTTGCTGTAGACAAGAAACCCAGCAAGTTAAAGTAACAAAATTGAGTCAGACGCAATATGTAGATAACACTACTAACGAGATAAAAGAATATAAATATTCACACAGCAAGTCTATTGATAACTTTAAAAGAGATTTTAAAAATGTTCCAAGATTAATTAGAGGATATTTTGACGGTGATTCTACAGAGAAGTTTATCACGCTGACTTATTCTTCAAAAATGGAAGATCCATATAGGCTGTCATATGATTTTAAAAAGTTCATGCAGAAACTGGAAAGAAGATATTGTAAGTGCAGATATTTTTATGTTAAAGAGCCACAAGAAAACGGTTCATGGCATATACATTCTCTTATAAAGAGATTAGATGAAAAGCTGTTTAATATCACAGTTGAAACTGTCTGCGATTTATGGTTGCATGGTCATGAAGTAGCTGTAAAAACTCCATCCAATATTGCAACATTGCCGTTTTATTTTGACATTACAAGATTTGAAAACAAAATATCACGACTTATTTATTATCCTCCGTATTTAAAGATATATGGACATTCAAAGGATATGAAAATCAAAAAAAGCAGAGATAAATATAAGAATTGTAAGCCTGATAATATGGTTAAAACTTATTCTGCTGAAAACGAGTACGTAGCCGTAAATCAAAATGACGGTGAAGTTTATGGTTGTTGGAAAACAGCATATGAACAGTATATAAAACCATAAAAAATATAGTTATTTTATGCGTTCCCTTTATCAATATAATAATACCTATGCATGGTTTTAAATGGCTGATAATGATATAAAATCATATAGAAACAAGGAGTGTTTTATTATGCATTTAATACGCTTGTATATAAGCGGCGAGCCACCCAATATTTTCTAAACAATCAAAAAATTTAAATGTTAAAAGGAGATTTATTAAAAATGAAAAAAAATAATATTATAAACAAAGCTAATAATAACTATCACGCTAACCCCACAGACGTTACAACTATTTATAAAAAATACGATACTGCCATTCTATTCATACCATTACGCATAGGTTCTGCACCCATACATGATATAACACTTGGTTATTTAGAAGAAGATTTTAACAAAATAAAAACTTGTTCCTATGAAGAAGCCGTTGATTATTTAAAAAGTAAAAATTATGTTTTCTGTGATTCTGATATTGGCGAATGCTCTATAGGACCTATGCTATTAGCTGTTACAATAACAGAAACATGGAAAAGACAATAAACGAAAAAATTATATTTATTTAAAAATTTCAAGTACTGAAAGGAAAGTAGAAATTATGATAAAAGAAAATAACATAGAGATTATGACAAATGAAAATAACACAGTTATCAAAACAGAAACCAAGAATTTAATTAACAAATTATTTGAAATGAAAAAAGGAGAAAATGAAGAAATGCTCGCAAAAAATCTTAAGTACGCAAAAACAGCAGATAAAGAAAGACATGGGAAATTAATAGAAATGGAAGGTCAGGATGGTGAAATCATAACCGTCAGAGAAGGCTGTCCACATATCAGAGAAAAATCAATTCTTAAAATTGATAAATATGATATTGTTATAATGGAAATAACCCAAGAAGGAATAACGTTGATTCTTAGGAGTGGAAAAAACGGAGCAACCGGTTATATGAGAAAGCGAATCAACAAAAGAAAAAATGGTTTTACTTTCAGACAGCGTATGCAATATGGAGACGCTTTATGGTGGCTCGAAAAATTGAACTATAAAAAAGACTGGGAAAGACTAATCCTTGATAAGGGAAAAGATAATACCTATTATTGTGTATATGAGTATTGGGTTTCGGATAGGCATGAGGCATTATTTAATGGTTTAATGCAAACGCTTAATATGAAAAACAAATTAAATGAATAAGACAAGCACAAATAATAATACAATTTATAAAAAATAAATTTATGCCGTTTACTTTTTCAAAGTTGTGTATTATAATCGCATACACAGCTTTGAAAAGTAAGGCTTGTAAAATATCATGAAAGGAGTAAAAATGCTGTCTGATACTTTATGCCAAACACAAGACAAGGCATATATCAGTTGCGATAAACAAACGATTCAGCAACATACAAAGCAGCAGGAAGTATATGAATTGTACAAAGAATATGTAAAAAACGGGGTAACAGTCAAGATTCATATTCCAAAACTGAATAAAACCCAAAAAGAAAAACGAAACACAGAGATTAAAGACCGTATAATACGAGTTATTCAAAAAAGTGTATCGTAAGAATTATAGTGCGGTAATCAGTCATATTGGATTGCCGCACTATTTATATAGGAGAATGAAGATGAACAAAATTGAAGTTATTTATGCAAGGCAATCGGTTGACAAAAGAGACAGTATCAGCATTGAAACTCAAATCAACGATTGTAAAAAGAAGCTTGATACTGAGAATTTCAGCATTTTTTATGATAAAGGATATTCGGGAAAATCAACAGACAGACCACAATTTCAAGAAATGATGAATGAAGTCAGAAAAGGGATTGTTTCTAAAATTATAATCTATAAGTTTGATAGAATCAGCCGTTCTCTGATTGATTTTTTATCAATGCAGCAAGATTTTTCAAAATACGGAGTAAAATTAGTTTCCTGTTCCGAAGATTTTGACACATCTACACAAATGGGAAAAATGATTTTAAATATTCTTATGATGTTTGCAGAAATGGAACGAGAGAATATACAGCAAAGAATAAAAGATAACTATTATGCAAGAGGTGAAAAAGGCTTTTATTTAGGCGGACCCGCTCCATTTGGATATAATAAGATTGAAACAACCGTAAACGGTCTTAAAACATATACATTTGAAGAAAACAAAGACGAAAGCAAGATTCTTTTAAAAATATTTAATGACTACATCAATGGAAAAAGTATGAGTGAAATTGCGAGAGGCCTTAATAATGATAAGGTCATTTCAAAAAGAAACAGACCATGGTGTGAAACCGCTATCGCAAGAATGCTCAAAAATCCTGTATATGTAAAAGCTAATGCAGATATATACAATTATCTTCAAGGACTTGGCGGAACAATGACAAATCCTGTTGAAGATTATATCGGAAAATATGGCTGTTATGTTTACGGAA
This sequence comes from uncultured Clostridia bacterium, assembly GCA_944392335.1. Classification (GTDB taxonomy): domain Bacteria; phylum Bacillota; class Clostridia; order UBA1381; family UBA1381; genus RGIG1988. The sequence goes on along the minus strand of CALXWJ010000017.1, from coordinate 52,610 downwards.
CTACGGAAAAAAGAAAAGGTTCAAAATTTACAAATTTAAAAAATGATTTTGTATCATTGGGACTGCATGAAGGAATTATAGAACCTTCATTATGGCTGAATGTGCAAGGTTTGATTAACAAGAAGAAAAATCATTCCAATCTTGGAACAGGGAGCTTATCATGGCTTCAAGGCTTGGTAAAATGCAAATGCGGATATACATATTATGTTAAAAAACACAAAAATAAAAATAGTGTTAAGGAATATAAATATTTATATTGCAGAGGCAGAAAAAACAACTCTTGTCCATATCCTAAAACCATGCTTGCGGTCAAAGACTTGGAAGAAATTGCAGAAGCAGAGATTTTATCAAGACTTGAAGAATTAAAGGAGTTAAAAAGCGTTGAGGTTGTTCGTGATACTCCCGAAATAAATGAGCTTAAAATTCAGATTGCAAATATTGACAAGAAAATAAATAATATTATCGAAAGTATCGCAGAAGGTTCCGATATTAGTGTATCATACTTGAATCAGCATATAGAAAAGTTGGATAGTGAAAAAAATAAAATTTTAGAGGAAATCGCAAAACAGGAATTAAAAGCGAACAAAGCAAGTTCGCTGAATTTTGATATTGATTATATTTTAACCGGCTGGCAAGACTTTACAATTGAAACAAAAAAGAAGATTGCAAAAGAGGTTATACAAGAAATCGTATTAGAGGGCAGAACTGCCGATTTTATTTTTTATTAATTTTATTTTCAACTTATAACAATCTAACCGGGAAGAGTAGCCCCGATAACATCAGGGAAAATAATTAAAGATACCGTTGTCAACATAATTGCTGAAGAGGGGGTGTAGGATTTGGAGTTAACCGATAAAAAAATAGGTTTTGCATTGTGCGGATCGTTTTGTACCTTTAAAAAGGTTTTAAAAGAGCTGGAAGAGCTTTCACATACCGGCGCGGTCATTTATCCGATTATGAGTGAAACAGCATTCTCCACCGACACAAGATTCGGAGAAGCAAATGATTTTTGCAGTAAAATAAAAGAAATCACGGGCAATGAGATAATAAAGACGATTAAAGAATCAGAACCGATAGGGCCAAAGGGTTATCTTGATGTGCTGATAATTGCTCCGTGTACCGGGAATACTCTTGCAAAACTTGCGTTGGGAATTGCGGACAGTTCGGTAACAATGGCGGCTAAGGCGCATCTGAGGAATCAGAAACCTCTTGTTATTGCCGTGTCGACAAATGACGGACTTGGAAATGCCGCAAAGAATATAGGAGCCTTGTTAAATTATAAAAATCTGTATTTTGTCCCCTTTGGGCAGGATGATTATGTAAAAAAACCAAATTCCCTTGTTGCAGACATGTCAAAAATCCAGGATACTGTAAAAGCAGCTTTGGATGGAAAACAATTCCAGCCGGTACTGTGCTGATCATATAGATTTTGCCAAAGATAAGCAATTGCAATGAAAATAAGACTGTTATGATGTGTATGTAAAAATACGCATGTTTAACAGTCTTTTTTCATGTTTTGTGTTATATTTGTTTAATGGCTCGAGGACGTGCTTCCGAAACCGCCGTTTCTTACCCCGTCGGCATCATCATCGACGGTGATACCGTATTCAATAAAAATTCCCTGAGCAAAAGCATCGCCTTTTTTTACTTCCAATGTTTTACCTTCTTTGGAATCATTTGTGATTTTAATGAATATATGCCCTTCGTTATCGGAGCTGTAATAGTCGCTGTCGATTATCCCAACGGTGTTATTGAGCTGAAGTCTGTATTTAAATCCCAGTCCGCTTCTCGGATAAATTTTCAGCACCCATCCGTCAGCTATTTTGGCTCTTATGCCTGTCGGAATTTTGATTGATTCACCGGGAGCAAGTGAAAAATCCAGCGGCGAATAAAAATCATAGCCTGCCGAGCCTGATGTGGCACGATGAGGGAGTTTGATTTCATTGTAAACATTTTCACCTTCACCAAATGTATCCTTCCAGGAATATTCAAACTGTCGGAGAGATACCTTTTCAAATTTTGCAATTTTTTTCATAAGTTAGATCCTTTCTTTTAAGAACAGTGTTTTATATACATCCTGACATTTCTTGAAATCATACCGGGACGCCTACAGATTTGGAATTGGTTTTCGGCATCCGATGCTCTGCCTCTTTAGATGTATCTATTTCTGCTTCCTTGTTTAGATTTTCAAAGGCAATTGCCATCATGAGCTTGATCCTGTTTAATTGATTAACTTCACTTGCTCCGGGATCGTAATCTATCGCGACTATATTGGCAAGAGGGTGTAGGCGTCTCAATTCTTTGATCATACCTTTTCCGGTAACATGATTGGGCAGGCATGCAAAAGGCTGAACGCAAATTATGTTGGGAACGCCGGATTCAATTAGTTCGACCATTTCACCCGTAAGAAACCACCCTTCACCGCTGCAGTGCCCGAGCTGAAGAACATCCTTTGCACCGTCTGCAAGTACCTTGATGGGCTTAGGAGCACGGTCATGAAACTTTTCATTTGCCAATAATGCATTTGCCATATGCTTTCTCATATATTCAAGAATTTTGATCCCCAAATTGCATATGATCATTGTCGAGGATTTAAGACCGAGATTTTTGTGCCGGAAATTGGTATTGTAAAAACAATAAAGCATAAAATCGAGTAATCCGGGCATAACGGCCTCTCCGCCCTCATCAACAATAACCTGCATAACATTATTGTTGGCGTCAGGGTGGAATTTAACAAGGATTTCTCCCACTACGCCGACTTTTGGTTTGTTTGTCTTTTTGATCGGTATCGAATCAAAGGTATTAACTATCTCATCAATAAGATTTTTTGCCCTTTTTATTTCTTTGCTGTTATTTATTATAAGAGTATAGATTTTTGAAAGCAAGTCACGGTAAACTCTCGTGGTTTCTCCCTTGTTGACCTCATACGGCAATATACAATTATAACAGGTCATAAGCAGATCGCCGAGAATACAGCAGTTGATCAGATCGAATAACAGTGAGGGAGTGATTTTAAATCCGGTATTGCCCTCAAGTCCGGAAAAATTAAGACTGACGACCGGAACATTGGCATAACCTGCATCCTTTAAGGCCTTTCTGATAAAAGCAATATAGTTTGTTGCACGGCAGCCGCCTCCCGTCTGAGTTATCATTACCGATGTGTTGTTGGGATCGCATTTACCCGATACAAAAGCGTTGATCAATTGGCCTGTGACTATAATAGATGGATAGCAGGCGTCATTGTTTACACTTTTAAGACCCGCTTCAATATCTTCAGGGGTAGCTTTGTCCAATAATATAGCATTGTAGCCATGATTATTCAATACAGCCTCAAATAATCTGAAATGGACAGGACTCATCTGAGGGAATATAAGAGTGTGTTTTTTTCTTTCAACTGGAGTAAAGGGTACTCTGTTTATTGTATAATCTTCAATTTTTTTCGGATTAAAATGATTTTGCTCCCTTTCTACAACGGCGGCTTTCAATGAACGAACCCTTATCTTTGCCGTTCCCAGATTTGATACTTCATCAATTTTTAACGAAGTGTATATTTTTTGATGAGATTGCAGGATTTCCTGGACCTGATCGGTTGTAACCGCATCAAGACCGCAGCCGAAAGAATTTAACTGTATTAACTCAAGCCTGTTGTTTTTAATAACTTCGGCAGCCGACTCATACAATCTTGTATGATATGCCCACTGATCCACGACACGTATATCCCGCTTCAAATGACCAAGGTGAGCTATTGAATCCTCTGTCAATACCGCAAATCCCAAAGATGTGATCATACTTGGTATACCATGATTTATTTCAGGATCAATATGATAGGGACGTCCCGCAAGAACAATTCCCCGTTCATCATTTTCGTCCAGCCATTTAAGGGTCTCTTCACCTTTTTTCCGTATGTCCTGTTTAAAGGCGGCAAGCTCTTGGAAGGCTTTATCGCAGGCGGCATCTATTTGTGAGCGGGAAAAATCAAATTGCTTTAATGTTTTTCCGATTTGTTTTTTAAAGGATGGCCGGTCTGCAAGATTAACAAACGGATACATGAAATCTATTTTTTTATTCCGCAGTATATCCATATTATTGTGGATAACTTCAGGGTAAGATGTTACCATAGGGCAGTTAAAGTGATTGCCGGCATCTTCATATTCTATTTGTTCATAGGCAACGCACGGATAAAAAATCCTTGTAACGCCGTCTTCAACAAGAGCCTGGATGTGACCGTGCACAAGCTTTGCAGGATAACACGCGGATTCGGAAGGGATGGATTCAATACCTTTTTCATATATCTCATGAGTACTTTTAGGAGACAGCTTTACGGAAAAACCGAGTTCGGTAAATAATGTGAACCATAAAGGATAGTTTTCATACATATTTAATACTCTCGGTATACCGATAACACCGTTGGGAGCATCCTTTTCTTCAAGAGGTTTATAATCAAAGATCCTGTTATATTTATATTCAAACAAGTCGGGATAGTTGTTCTTTTGTTTGGTTTTTCCCGCGCCTTTTTCGCAGCGGTTACCCGATATGAATTTTCTGTTATTGCCGAAATCGGTAATCGTAAGACGGCAGGCATTTGAACATCCTTTGCATCGCGCGGTAGAATTTTTAAAGGAAAAGACGTCAAGATCTTCAAGTGTGGGGAGATGCGCGTTTTCGCCCGTGTATCGTTCTTTTGCGATCAAAGCACAGCCGAAAGCGCCCATCAAACCGGCAATATCTGGTCTTATCACATGCTTATCCAATAAAAGTTCAAAGGCGCGAAGAATAGCGTCATTTAAGAATGTCCCGCCCTGAACAACAATTTTTTCACCCATAAGCGCGGGATCGCGCAGTTTTATTACTTTATATAAAGCATTTCTCACAACAGAATAAGATAATCCGGCGCTTATATCACCGACTGTGGCGCCTTCTTTTTGAGCTTGTTTAACTCTTGAGTTCATAAAAACGGTACATCTTGTGCCTAAATCAACGGGATTTTTTGCATGAAGAGCTTCTTTTGAAAAATCCTCAGTTGTATAACCCAAAGATTCCGCAAAGGTTTGGATAAAAGATCCGCAGCCTGATGAACAAGCTTCATTCAGCATGATCGAGTCGATAACGCCGTCTTTGATTTTCATGCATTTCATATCCTGCCCTCCGATATCGATTATAAAATCAACTCCGGGGCAGAAAAACTCCGCGGCTTTGTAGTGTGCTATTGTTTCTATTTCACCTATCGGAATATTAAAGGCGGCCTTTAGAAGGTTTTCGCCGTATCCGGTAACACCGGCATTTGCAATATAGCAATTTTCAGGCATTTTTGAGTATATGTCTTTTAAGATATTGACTGCACATCCAATGGGATTTCCTTGATTTTTGGAATAATGCGTATATAACAAATTATTATTTTCATCGATCAATGCCGCTTTGATGGTGGTCGAGCCTACGTCAAGCCCAAGGTACAGCTTACCCGTTGCATCGGATATACTGCCTTTTGCGACGGTATCTTTATTATGGCGCAGATCGAATTCTGCCTTTTCTTCCTCCGTTTCAAAAAGCGGCGGCATTCTTGTGATCTCAGCCTCAACATGCGGGGCCGAGTGCAATGTGTTTATAAGCTCGTCTGCTGTGGTAATTTTTCCGTCCGCAAAAAGAGAAGCGCCTTTTGCAATAAATAATTGAGCATCATTGGGGATATCAAAGCCCGAAGCCTTTCCTTCAAGAGATATTTTAAATTGTTCCCGAAGCTGTGAAAGGAAGAAAAGAGGGCCTCCCAGAAATACTACCTTACCGCGTATAGGTCTTCCTTGTGCAAGACCGCTTATGGTCTGTGTTACTACGGCCTGAAAGATCGAAGCCGCAACATCCTCTTTTGATATCCCTTCGTTTAATAAAGGCTGAACATCAGACTTTGCAAATACACCGCAGCGTGCCGCTATTGGGTATATAGTCTTGTGATTTTTTGCGAGCTCATTTAAACCGCTTGCATCGGTTTTTAAAAGGACCGCCATCTGATCTATAAAGGAACCGGTACCGCCTGCGCATGTTCCGTTCATTCTTTGTTCGTGACCGTGTGTAAGATACAAGATTTTTGCGTCTTCACCGCCGAGCTCGATCACCACATCCGTCCCGGGAAGGAATACTTCAACCGCTTTTTTTGTTGCAATAACCTCTTGAACAAAGCTGCGGTTAAGCATTTTTGACAGCAATAATCCGCCGGACCCCGTAATGGCAACCTGCATCTGGGAGCTTGCCATGGCTTTTTTTGTGTTTGTTAAAATTGTCATTACCGTACTTTTGATATCCGAATAATGACGCATGTATTCAGAGTGTTTTATATCATTATGTTTATCGGTCACTACCACTTTAACGGTAGTGGAACCAACGTCTATTCCAAGTTTATATACTTCGGGCATAAACATTACCTCCATTTATGTTATGGTAAAAATATGTCGAATTTTCACCACCATATATTATACGTGATTTTACTCAATTAGTCAACAATGAAAAATTAGTTTTTATGTAAATATATTGTTAATTTATTTGCATATCGTTATTTATATCAATAATTATCTTTGAGAGATATTTGTATAAGTATATTTATGCATTGCCGTATTTAATGACTGCAATAAAATAATATTTTCGGCAGATGATGTCATAGGATAAAAACATAATATATATTAAGATAATGGAATAAAATTGTCTGATGATGAAAAATATTATTTTAATATTGATGTTGTGGATGAGAATTATTAAAGGGTATATTTTTATCGATCGTATTTTAATATGCTTTACTGTATCGAATATTTTTCTTTTTTTGGGAAAAAATAAAGTATATTATTTTAAAAGAAAGGCGGGCTAATAATGTTTCGAGGAAAGATAGTAATAGTAGGAGCCGGATTTGTAGGATCCACCACGGCATATACGATTATGCTGGGTGGATTGTTTTCGGAAATTGTAATCATTGATATAAATAAAGATAAAGCGGAAGGTGATGCAATGGATATTGCTCACGGTGTTGCTTTAAAAAAACCGGTAAACGTTTTTGCAGGTGATTACGCAGAATGTAAAAATGCGGATATCGTAGTGATTACGGCGGGAGTAAATCAATCTCCCGGAGAAAGCAGGCTGGATTTATTAAAGAAAAATGCTTCAATAATAAAAAGCATCACGGAAAATATAATGAAATACGCTCCGGATGACGTAATATTATTGACTGTAACAAATCCGGTGGATATATTGACCTATGTAAGTTATAAGGTTTCCGGGCTGCCGAAAAATCAGGTTCTCGGTTCGGGAACGGTTCTTGACACATCACGTTTGAAATATCTCATAAGCAGAAAAACCGGAATCGATGCAAGAAATTGCCATACCTATATTATCGGTGAACATGGCGACAGTGAAGTCGCCGCCTGGAGCATAACAAATATAGGCGGTATGTCAATGCAGGAATTTTGCGCGGCAACAGGTAAGTGTTCACAGGATGATTTAAAAGAAATGTACGAAAACGTTAAAAATTCTGCATATGAAATAATAGAAAAAAAGGGTGCGACATTTTATGGGATAGCCGTCGCGGTGGAAAGAATTGTTGAATGTATTGCCGGGGATGAAAATTCCATTCTTACCGTTTCAAGTGTCTTTGACGGACAGTACGGAATATCAGATGTGGCTTTGTCGGTGCCTACAAAGGTAGGAGGGCTTGGAATCGAAAAGGTCCTTGAAGTGCCGTTTTCAAAGGAGGAAATGAAGGGTTTGAATAACAGCGCCTATACTTTGAGGGAATTGATCAAAGAACTGGATATCGAATAAATTGGTATGTATATCAGAATTTGAAAATGACTACAAATAAATCATATTTTTATATAACCGCGGACATCTTGTCCGCGGTTATATAATTAATCTAAGAGATATACATTTTTTGCCGCCTTTTCACCAAATACATTCAAATAGATGCTGTAGTATTCTTCAAAAGACACATTACATTGATATGTCAGTATGTTCATTTCCTCTCCGAAAAGACAAACATTGTAATCCATAAGCTGCATTGAGTTCTTTAAATAAAATTTTTTTCTTTTAATTCTTTGTTCTTTATTGCCGCATTCAATATCATCGCGTTCTATTTCCAATATAAATCTTTTTTTATCATACTTTTCCTGTAATAAATTTAATGCCAAAGAGCCATATCCGGCACTTCGTTTTCCCGGATCAACAGCAAAATAATCAAGTAAAACCAAATCTTTATATTTTGCAGCTATTGCTTCACCGATAAATTCATTAGTTTCGTCCTCAATTGAAAGTATGTCAACTGTTCCTTCTTTTTGTTTTTGAGTGATGATTGAAAATGGTTTTCTTTCACTTTTCGGAAACGCTTTCATGTAAAGTTCATATATCTTTTTAATTTGTTCCTGATTGGTTGCATCAACTATTTTTATACTCATTTTTATACCCCCTTTAACCTCTTTCCAAAAAATCAAGTATCATGTCGATATTTTCACTTGAATATTCAATTTCTGCAGAATATCTTCTAGCATAGTCGATCAAATCTTCAATACAAATTTTACCTTTTATCTTTGCTTTTGCGGCACACAAAGCTTTTATTGTCATCACGCTTAATATTGAAAATGCAATACGTTCTTTGATTTTTCCATCATATAAGCCATCCGGCATATGTCTGTATAGAAAATAAATAATAAGCTGTTCAAATGCAATTTCAAAATCTTCAGATGAAAATAAGCTATTATCTGTTTTGTCGAGCATCCTTAAACCATTCAATTCTTTATCCCATTGTATGTCCAGTCTTTCAAGTTCAAAATATTTTTCTATTACTTCATTTGACAATATATCCGGGACAAAAATACCAAATTCACAAATCAGAATGTTGATTCTTTTATCAATACAAACAGACCTGTTTTGAATAATATCAAAAATCTTTTGTCTTAAAAGAAGAAATTCTGCTTCTTCGCCCCATTCTTTTGTATTTTCTTCACAATTTTCAATATTTATAAACAAAACTTTTTCCTTGTTTTTGATTATCAATTCGGCGGCAGCCTCACAGCATAGTCCTAACCCTATTTCGGTTCTGTTTTCAAAAAAATTTCTGAATCGCGGATGATCACTGCATATACCGCATAACTTTTCTTCACCCAAATTAAGAATTATTTCGCACAAATTATTTTTATTAAGAAAAGGGCATCTGTCATTTTTATCAAGAATAAAATGCGTTGTATCGGATAGAGATATATTTAGTTTTAGTTTTTTCCCTAAAGGGCCTTTTACATTTTTATAATATTCATATGTATCATCATCAATATCAATTTCCCAGCCTATACAGCAATTATGTCTGCATTTATCTGCAATACATACAAATTTTTTGTAGTAATCGGGTGCAATCAGCTTCATATTTAACCTCATGTATGCAGTAATTTATTTTTTTGAGGATAAAACATATCTCCGAAAAATATTCCCGGAGATATGTTTTTTTAAATGTTATTTCTTTAAGCTTATTCCTTGTTTTTCCAATCTCTCTATGATTGAATCAATATGTTTCATAACTTCATCTTTTACAAGAGTACGTTCAGAATCAGAGAAGAATATTCTCACTGTTATTGATTTCGAATTATTATCAATATAGGTATCAACTATTTTAACATCTTTGACCCAGTTGCAGTTTTCCTCTTCAATTGCCTTGCCTATAGGTGCATATGTCTTTGATACAAAGGTTATGTCTATTTCCATTCCCGGGAAACGTGAAGGTTCCGAATAAACGATACTGTCATTTTTTATACCGGCAAAATCATTTATATCGATCTCGGCATAGATTATATTTGCCTTCTTATCGATTTTTTTAGATACGACCGGATGCACGATACCCATTTCACCAATAATTTTTCCGTCACAAATAACCAAATTCAGATTCTTCGGATGCTGATATGAATGTGATGCTTTCGTATTTTCAAAGCTAAGCGGCTTATGTTTGATATCATCAGCAATAACGCAAAGAATATCCCTTAATTCCAGATACAATTCTTCCATTGACTTGGTTTTGCTGAACATGGTCATGGTAAGCTTCTTCTTTTCATTGCACATATTATCGGTTTTCAGCCCGTCAACCACTCTTCCTATTTCAAATACCGCAAAATCGGGCGAATATGAATTATTATATCTTACCTGACAAAGCTGTGTGGGAACTATAGATTTTCTTATCGTTTCAATATTGGGATTTGTCGCGTTTGCGATCTTTATATTATTTTCAATTTCAATGCCCAATTCTTTGTATTCATCATAATACATCCAAACATATGAATGCACCTCATGCATTGAATAACGTTTTACAAGAATATCTTTTATTTTTTCTTCCACATTTTTCTCATCCGACGGTCTTACGGGATAAAGCGGCGCCAAAGCCGTATTGACATCAAAGTTGTCATATCCGTATATTCTTGTTATTTCTTCAATAATATCGGCTTTGATGGTAACATCCTTTGTAGCTCTCCAGCTCGGAACATCCACATGGAAATTGTCGTTTTCACATTCAACGCCAAATCCAAGTGATTTTAAAGTTTTTACTATCGTATCATTATCGATCTCAATACCCGTATATCGGTCGACAAATTTTTTATCAAAATCAAGACTTATCTTATCGTATTTAACCGCATATTCATCTGTAAGTGACGATACGACCTCAACATCACCGTCGATATCCGTAAGAATTTTTATGAATCTTGCAATGGCGGTTACTGTCATTTCAGGGTCGAGACATTTTTCATATCTCATAGAAGCATCTGTTCTGTGAGCAAGTCTTACTGTTGATTTTCTGATCGACACCGCATCAAAGGCTGCCGATTCAAGAGTAAGCGTTGTAGTATCTTCGACAATTTCCGAATCAAGTCCTCCCATAATTCCTGCTATTGCTACCGGTATGTTGTCATTGCATATCATCAAGGTATTTTCATCAATATTTCTGTCAATACCGTCTAAGGTTTTAAAAATAAACGGCTTATCAAATCTTTTTATTCTGATCTTTTCTATCTTTCTTGAATCGAATGCATGCATAGGCTGACCCATTTCAAGCATAAGATAGTTTGTCATATCCGCAAGAAAATTGATTGCTCTCATCCCGCAATAGTAAAGCCTGATACGCATATTGACCGGGCTTACACTTCTTTCAATATTTCTGACCTGCATACATGAATATCTTTGACATAAATTATCCTCGATCTTCATATCAACTTTCGGAAGTTCGTCATATTTTGATAAATCGGCTAAATCAAGAGGTTTTAATTCTCTTCCCGCCAATGCGGCAAATTCCCGGGCAATACCGTAATGACCCCATAAATCGGGACGGTTTGTCAATGATTTATTGTCCACCTCAAAAACTATATCGTCTATTTCATACACTTCTTTTAAGTCGGTACCGTTCTTTACATCGTCGGTGATTTCCATTATACCGTCATGATTATCACTGATACCGATTTCCTTCTCCGAACAGCACATACCATTGGAAACATAGCCTGCCAGTTCTCTTGCAGCGATCTGTATCCCGCCGATTTGTGCGCCTACCTTTGCAAAGGCGGTTTTCATACCAACTCTTACATTCGGAGCGCCGCACACTACCTCAGTAAGCTCATTATCGCCTGCATCAACCTTTAAAAGATGCAGCTTTTTTGAGTTGGGATGATCATTTACCTCCTTTATTTCGGCAACAACAATACCGCTTATGTCACTGCCTTTAAAAAATATCTCATTTTCAACTTCTGCGGTGGACAATGAAAATTTATTTATCAGCTGTAATTTGTCAATTCCCGTTAAATCAACATAATCAGAAATCCAGTTCATTGATAAAAACATATATTTCCTCTCCTCTCTTATTCATCATCGGTAAACTGCGAAAGGCTTTTTAAATTTCCGCTGTTTAAATCACGAATATCTTTAACTCCGTACTTCATCATGGCAAGTCTGGTGAGACCGAGACCGAAAGCAAATCCCGTGTATTCTTCGGGGTCTATTCCGCCTGCTTTCAAAACCTCCGGATGTATCATTCCGCATGGGCATAATTCAAGCCATCCGCTGTGCTTGCATGAAGGGCATCCGTCCCCGCCGCATATCAAACAGCTTATGTCCAATTCAAATCCCGGTTCCACAAAGGGGAAAAATCCCGGACGAAGTCTGACCTTGATATCCTTTCGGAACACTTCCGACAGCATTGTTTTCATGAAAAATATCAGATTTGAGATCGAAATATTCTTATCAACCATGACGCCTTCCATCTGGAAAAACGTGTTTTCGTGACAAGCGTCGGTTGCCTCGTTTCTGAAGCATCTTCCGGGGAAAATCGCCTTTATAGGTTTTCCTTCATTTATAAGAGCATCTTTGTATTTTCTATATATCGCGTTCTGCGCCGCGGAAGTTTGTGTTTTTAACAATTGTCCGTTTTCAAGGTAATATGTGTCCTGCATATCTCTTGCCGGATGATGCTTAGGTATGTTCAGCGATTCAAAGCATTCATAATCGGTTACGATCTCGCTGTAATCTTCAACGGTAAATCCCATAGATTTGAATATTTTTTCACACTCTCTTTGTACAAGTGTGATCGGGTGATAAGAGCCTCTTTCAAGGTTTGCCGGAGTTGAAACATCAAAATCCTCCATAAGATTTATTTCTGCCTCAACAGCCGCTTTTTTAAGCTCTTCAAATTTGTCTGTAACCGCGTTACTGACTTCTGTTTTGAGTTCATTCACAATTTGACCGAATTGTTTCTTTTTTTCGGCATCAAGAGATTTCATGTCTTTCATCAATGCCGTAATAACTCCGTTTTTTCCGAGATATTGAACCTTAACTGTTTCCAAACCGGCAATATCTTTTACTCCTTTTAAATTCTCAAGGAACTCCTGTTTGATCTGCAATGTTTTATCTGTCATTTTTATCCTCCATTCCGACAACAACGTCAATAAAATATTAGTAATATAACTGTGGACAATATGTCCAGTACAATCTCTCACTGATTACAGCAAAGCATAGCCCGCGCTCTTGTCCTCGCCCAAGACGGGACAAGCCCTTATCGAATACATCATGCACCAACTCAACGAAAGCATGAATTATGTTTCAATTTAAAAAAACAAAAAAACCCGTCCCGAAAGGGACGAGTATAATAACCCGCGGTACCACCCAACTTCGAAGCGTTGCTTCGCACTTGATCCGTTTTTGCGTGAACGGTAACACCCTGCTTATATCATATGAACTTCGCAGGACACTCCAATGCTGAAATTCATACATATCATCATAACGAATACTTACAGCCCATGATATCCGCTCTCTTTTATGATAACGATATATACTACTTACACATCTTCATCGTATTTTGGTATTTTATCACAAAGTCCTTCAAATGTCAACTCGATTTTTATCAATTTTATAAATTTGTATAAAATATAATAATCTCTTCTTATTCCGTTTTAATAATACCTATTAACGAGAACAAATCTTATTGTAAATTTTCGTGTTTTTTTAGTTATTTCACATAAAAATATAAACAATTACATAGAATTAATATATAATAATCGTCACCCGAAAAACATTAAAATACAGTAAAAAAATACAAAAAAACACATATAAATCAAATGTTCTTTTTAAAAAATATACATATTGTTTGTAATTTCTGTGTAAATTGTGTTATTTTGTACAATTTTATAATATTTTTTTCTAAATAAAATAGTATTTACAAACAAAAAAATTATGATATAATATAAATGTATATATATTTTGAATGAAAAATAAAACGTATATGTATATGAAAGATTTTATTTTACATTTTAGTATAAATATATTTCGTTGATGTTTATATTATAAAAATACAAAAACACAATAAAAACAGTTACCACAAGATAAAAGAAAGCGAGGATTTATAAAATGTCCCCTACACAGGCCGCAAGTGAAACAGGTATCAGCGAATACCAGTTATATTTATTTAATGAAGGAACAAATTTTCAGTCATACGAATTCCTTGGAGCACATAAAATAGATAAAGGATGGAGATTTGCGGTATGGGCGCCGAATGCCGAAGCCGTATATGTAACCGGGGATTTTAACGGTTGGGATAATACCGCCCATCCAATGTACAAGCTCGGTTCAACAGGGGTTTGGGCCGTAATTCTGGATTGTATCAAGGAAAATGATATATATAAATATGCCATCAAAGACAAACAAGGTAAAATAAATTTAAAAGCGGATCCCTTTGCTTTTTATTCGGAGCTGCGTCCCGGCACCGCATCCGTTGTATGCGGTCTCTCCGGCTTTGATTGGGAGGATTCCAAATGGCTCCAAAAGCGCAAAAAAACCGCACCTTACGATAAACCCATGGTTATATATGAGGTACATGCCGGCAGTTGGCGCAGGCATGAGGACGGCAGCTTTTTAAGCTACCGTGAATTAGCTGATGAATTATGTGATTATCTTATCGATATGGGATATACTCATGTGGAATTTATGCCCATATGCGAATATCCCTTTGACGGTTCATGGGGCTACCAAGTAACAGGCTTTTTTTCTCCCACAAGCCGCTACGGTACGCCGGAGGACTTAAAATACGCAGTAAACAAATTCCATAAAGCTGGTATCTATGTAATAATGGATTGGGTTGGCGCGCATTTTCCAAGAGATGCTTTCGGACTTTATCATTTTGACGGTACACCCACATATGAATACAGTGATACAAGACTGGGCGAGCACAAAGACTGGGGGACGATGGTTTTCGACTATTCCAAAGGCGAGGTTATTTCATTCCTTCTGTCTTCTGCATTCTATTGGGTAAATGAATTTCATTTTGACGGTTTGAGAGTTGATGCTGTATCATCAATGCTCTACCGTGATTACAGCCGTAACCACGGAGAATGGATTCCAAATATCTACGGAGGCAATCAAAACCTTGAAGCAATTAGCTTTCTGCAAAAATTAAACAAGATAATGTTTGCAAATTTCCCCAATATATTAATGATAGCAGAGGAGTCAACCGCATGGGCAAATGTTACCGCCCCCACCGATCAGGGAGGTCTCGGATTTAATTACAAATGGAATATGGGCTGGATGAATGACACACTTCGTTACATGTCAATGGATCCCTTGTTCAGAAACCCCAATCATAATCTTTTGACCTTTTTAATGTTTTATGCATACTCCGAAAACTTCATTCTTCCTTTGTCTCATGATGAGGTTGTTCACGGAAAACGTTCATTGATCGATAAAATGTACGGAAATTATGATGAGAAATTTGAATCATACAAGACCCTGCTTGGTTATTATATGTCTCTTCCAGGCAAAAAATTACTTTTTATGGGCGGTGAATTCGGTCAATTTCTCGAATGGCGTTTTGAGGAGCAACTGGAATGGAATGTTCTTAAAATCGATAAACACATAAAGCTAAAAGAATATGTTAAACAGCTTAACCATTTCTATACATCAAACAAATCCCTTTGGCAGATCGATGACAGTTGGGACGGCTTTGAATGGATAAACGATCATGATAATGAAAATTCAGTCATTTCCTTTATGAGAAAAGGCAAAACAAAAGGAGATTACACCATTATTGTTTCTAACTTTACTCCCGTTGACAGAAAACGGTATACGATAGGCGTCCCTCAAACGGGTGAATATGAAATTGTATTGTCCAGTGCAGACACTAAATTCGGCGGTAATTCTTCTTCACGCAAAAAAATCATGAAAGCAAAAAAAGCACAATTTGAAAACTTTAATTACACAATCCAATTTAATATCAACGGATTGTCGACTATTTATATTAAAAGAAAAAAACAGCAAAGACAAAAAAACAAAAAAAACGGAGGAGATTAAAAAATGATTTTAAAAGAATGTGTTGCCATGATTCTTGCAGGCGGTCAAGGAAGCCGGCTGGGTGCACTTACAAAAAACGTAGCAAAGCCTGCCGTTGAATTTGGAGGAAAATACAAAATTATTGATTTTCCTCTTTCTAACTGTGCCCATTCAGGATTAGATACCGTAGGTGTTCTCACGCAATATCAACCTCTTGTGTTAAATACATATATAGGAAATGGTAATCCGTGGGATCTTGACAGAAACCACGGCGGCGTGTACGTTCTTCCGCCATATCAAAGCGCGAAAGCCGAGCAATGGTACAAAGGGACCGCAAACGCGATATATCAAAATCTTGGTTTTCTTGAGAAGTTCAACCCCAAAAATGTTTTGATATTATCCGGCGACCATATTTACAAAATGCATTACGGAGAAATGCTTTCGGCACACAAAAAATCAGGTGCAGCAATTACAATAGCCGTAATGCCTGTTCCATGGGAAGAAGCAAGCAGATTCGGAATTATGAATGTGGACGAAAATGGAATTATTACCGAGTTTGAAGAAAAGCCGAAAAATCCGAAAAGCAACCTTGCTTCAATGGGCATTTATATTTTTGACTATGAGATATTAAAAAAATATCTTATTGAAGATGAAAATGATACGTTATCATCAAATGATTTTGGTAAGAATATTATTCCGGCAATGCTTGCCAATAACGAAAAAATGTTAAGCTGGAAATTTGATGACTATTGGAAAGACGTTGGAACAATCAGCAGTTTGTGGGAGGCAAATATGGACTTGATTGACAGCCCACCAAAATTTGACGTTTCTGACAGAAAATGGAATATATATTCAAGAAATATGCCTCTTGCTCCGCACTATATAGGAAAAAATGCTAAAATTATAAACAGCACTCTCACTGAGGGATGTGTTATAAACGGAGAAATAAACCACTGTGTCATCTCAGCCGGTGTATCCATTGCAAAAGGTGCACGTGTAATTGATTCTGTTATAATGTCCGGTGCACGTATCGGCAAAAATGTTATTATAAAAAAGGCAGTAATAGGCGAAGGTGCTGTTATAGCCGACGGTGCCCAGATAGGTACAGTAAAAATCAAAGATAATCCTTTCGCTTCTCACCTCTGCAGTAACAACCTTATTTTAATTGAAAGCGGAACAGAAATTCCAAAAAATACGGTTATCCCGGCAGGCTCTATGGTTGAAGCTGAATTGTTAAAGAAAGGAGAATAATGATATGAGAGATACAATGGGAATTATCGTTTCAAACGATGAGAAAATACCGCCGATTACAGATAAACGTGCCGTAATCGCCTTGCCGATTGCCGGCAGTTACAGAATAATTGATTTTATTTTATCAAATATGGCAAATTCAGGTATAACAAATATAGGTGTTGTGACCGAATCAAATTACAGTTCTCTTATGGACCATATCAAATCAGGAAGTCCATGGGATTTAGACAGAAAAAACCATGGTCTAAACATCATTCCTCCAAACCTTGCCGAATTTGACTACGGCAAAAAAAGAGGAGATTTGGATATGCTTGCCAATGCTAAGGCATTTCTAAGAAAAAGCCATCAGACATATGTAATTCTTTCTCTCGGAAATGCAATATATAATATTGACTTTAATGATGTGGTAGAAAAACATATAGAAAACCAATCCGATATAACAATTGTTTATAAAGATATGACTGGGGCGGACGAAGATGATTTATCTAGATATACTTTAATTGAACTTGATAAAAACAAAAGAATAACGGATATTGAATCAAAACCGCAATATCCAAAATCATCCTTTGCAAGCCTTGAATTATATATTATGGAAAAAGCTCTTTTGGAAAGTATAATAGATGAATGTAGTTCAAGAGGTGATCATGACTTCATAAAAGATGCCCTTTCAAAAAAATTACAGGGTATGATTATAACAGGATATGAATTTAAAGGATACTATGGGAAAATAGACTCACTAAAAGCATATTTTGAAAACAATATGATTTTTCTTGACGAGGACACCAGAGCAGAACTGTTTAATCTGGAAAACCCTATTTATACAAAATCCAAGGATATGGCGCCTACAGCATACAAAGAAAATGCCATTGTGGAAAACAGTTTTATTTCCAACGGATGTATTATAGAAGGCACAGTTAAAAACTCCATTCTTTCAAGAGGCGTTATAATAAATAAGGGTGCGATAATTAAGAACTGCATTATAATGCAGGATTCCGTAATCGGAGAAAAAGTTAACCTTGATCATATTGTACTTGATAAAGAAACCGTTATTTCCGAAGGGAAAAAACTAATCGGGCAAAGAAGTTATCCGGTTGCAGTGGGCAAAAATACTGTTATTTAATTTTTATTAATTTTGCTTGTTTTTAATTTATTGTTATGATATAATATTTAAAACACAATTTACTGCTTGTATTTTATTGGCTTGGTTATTATTTGTTTATTTAAATACTTCCATATTTTTTTCGGCAGGAGCTTTTCTCCTGCCGAAAAATTAACCTTTTATTAAAAATAAACCGATATAAACCTTGCCGATTTTATACATAAAACGGAGATGAGTATTTAAATGAACAATGTACCTGTATTATATATAGTTATTCCATGCTATAACGAAGAAGAAGTTCTGCCTTTGACATCACCCATGTTTAAAGCAGAACTTGATTTGTTGATTAATAAAAATAAAATAAGCAAAAACAGTAAAATTATGTTTGTAAATGACGGTTCACGGGATAAAACATGGGAAATTATATGTTCACTTTCGGAAAAAGACAATCATTTCTGCGGGATTTCCCTGAGCAGAAACAAAGGTCATCAAAATGCACTTTTGGCAGGTCTTTTGGAAGCAAAAGATAAATGTGACATTACAATAAGCATTGACTGTGACGGTCAGGACGATATAGCAGTAATGGAGGAAATGGTTGATTCATATCTTGACGGCTGTGAGATTGTATACGGTGTTCGTGCCGAAAGATCAACCGATACATTTTTTAAACGTTTTTCTGCCCAAATGTTTTATAAACTTCTGAATAATCTCGGCGGTGAAATTGTATATAATCATGCCGATTACAGATTAATAGGAAAACGGGCATTAAATGAGTTGTCAAAATATCAGGAAACAGAAATGTTTTTACGGGGAATAATTCCCATGGTGGGATTTAAAAGTACAAGCGTTTATTATAACCGCAACGAAAGAATCTCCGGCAAATCCCATTATCCTTTAAGCAAGATGATTTCCCTTGCTTTAAAAGGCATAACAGGGCTTTCGGTAAAACCCATAAGATTTATTGCTTTTTTTGGCTTTTTTGTTTCATTTCTCTCCGGTATAGGAATAATATGGGCTGTTGTGGAGAGTCTGTTGGGCAAAACTATTGCCGGTTGGGCTTCCACTACCTGCATAGTATGTTTTTTATCCGGAGTTCAGCTAATCAGTCTTGGCATTATCGGCGAATATATCGGCAAAATATTTATAGAGGTAAAGCACCGTCCACGTTACTGTATTTCAGAAAAAACAGATAATGGACCAACAGATGAAAACAGCTAATTTTTAAATGTATTTCTGTACTTCTTTGGAGTTACCCCAAAATTTTCTTTAAATACGGAAGAAAAATAAGCACAATTGCAAAAACCCAGTATCTCTGATATTTCAGTCATTGAATATTCAGAGTTTTTAAGGAGCCATTTTGCATCCTCCATACGCAGGGCTTCTATATACTTGTTTAAGCTCATTTTGCAGTTTTTTTCAAACATATGACTTAAAGTAGATACACTGTAAAAAAATTTCTCACTCAATTCTTGCATTGTTATTTTTCGTGTATGATTTAATGTTATATACTGCAATACATTCCGGTACAAAGTATTATCCTCCGATAACTCTTTATTTGAGTTATATTTTTCATAAAAAACTTCCAACATTAAAACAAGAGGATGAATAAATATATCCAGTTCACACTTTTTAGGTATCTCTTTATTCAGATATTCATATCTGTATCTTTGCAGTTTTTTTATTGATATAGCATTGCGTTTTGAAAAAATTTTTAATTTCTCCGCTGTCTTTTCTTCATTATCCGACAAATACCCGCTTACAGATATAAATCCCACAATTGTTCCCTTATAATTCACAGGATACACAAACTCCCCTACCCCGGCATAACATACTCCAAAAAATTCACCCTCAGCACACTTTTGTATCACCTTATACTGACGTTTTATACAGTTGTCCCACTGTTCACATGTAGTTTTTATATACCGGCAATACGGAGATAAATGAAAATTATATTTTATAAGGTCTTGATGACAGGCAATGTCATAATGCGGTGTAACATACAATCCTTTTTCCTTTATCAGATACTCAATATACCCGGTAATATCCTGAATTTGTATTTCCATAATTTTTCCTTTGCACGATTTTAATATTTTTACTATAAATTTTAGAATATTTTTTACATTTTTTAATATATAATCTTATTATAATCAAAATTAATATTAAAGTCAATGGGAAGTGAAAAAATGTTTTATCATCAAGCGGAAATGAATATTCCGATAGAAAAAAATTATGATGTAATTGTAGCAGGATCGGGTCCATCAGGAGTTTCTGCCGCACTGATGTCAGCACGCAGAGGTGCAAAAGTCCTTATGATTGAGTACTGCGGAAGTGTGGGAGGCATTTCAACCAGCGGTCTTATGAGTCACTTTACAGGAAGTGTACGAAGTCACCTTTATGATGAAATACTGAACAGAGCAGCAGAAAAAAATACATTTAAAAATTACTCTCCTAAAATCCATATAGATCCTGAAATGCTTAAAATTACTTATATGGAAATGCTTAAAGAAGCAGGAGTAAACATATTGTTATATACCCTTGTATGCGATACAATAACAAAAGACAATAAAGTCATCGGAGTAGTCACTGAAAGTAAAAGCGGACGTAAAGCGTATACGGCAAAAGCCGTTATTGACTGCACCGGAGACGGTGATGTTGCAATGCACGCAGGTGCATCATATTTTTTGGGAAGAGAAAACGACAATAAAATGCAGCCTGCAACGCTTATGTTTAAGGTCGGCGGCGTTGATATGGAACGTGCGGTTTTCCCCGGGTCTTTTGAAACAACCGTAGAAACTCCCAAAGGAGAACTACAAGAACTCGCAAAAAAATTGCTGCCTTATCCTGCAGGTCACGTACTGCTGTACCGTTCAACAATACCAGGAATTGTAACCTGTAACATGACAAACTGCATTGATGTTAACGGCACAAAAGTAGAGGACTTGACAAAAGCCGAAATCATCTGCCGTGAACAAATGATTCCTATTGTTGATTTTTTGCGTGAATATGTGCCCGGCTATGAAAACTGTTATATTATAAGTGCCGCTTCATTAATCGGTATAAGGGAAACCAGACATTTTATCGGCTGCAAACAAATAACCGAAGAAGATATTCTTGCGGCAAAAGTGTTTGATGATTGGGTTGTAAGTGATGCATATTTTAATTTTGACGTTCACAATATTACAGGGGCAAGTCTTGACAAAACAGGAGTACAGAAAAACTTTAAACAAACCAAAGGATATACAATTCCGTATGGCTGTCTTGTTCCTAAAGAAATTAACGGTTTGCTTTTATCCGGTCGAAATATTTCGGGTACTCATATGGCACATTCCAATTTCCGTGCAATGCCTATTTGCGTAGCTATCGGAGAAGCCTGCGGAATTGCCGCAGCAATTGCAGTTAAAACAAACAGAGAATTACGAGATGTATCCCCCTTTGAAATACAAAATATTTTAACAATGAATGATTAGCATTATAAAAGAGGTCGAAAATTTATCCGACCTCTTTTCAGTTTAAAAGCAAATAATTTATTACTAAATTACCGGGTAAAACCCATTTGCCTATTACTCTTGTTTCGTCACATTTGGCAACATACTCAGCTTATCTTCAACCGTAATTGAAACCCAATCATCCAAAATAAAGACTGCCATTTCTATTTCCGCACCGGAATCATCATTTGCAGACCATCGCTCTATTAAACGGGTAGGAATAGGATATTTTGAAAAATCTCTTTCTTCACCTATAACATTTACAATACCGGCATCGGTTGTCGGCGATCCATACAACTCGGTTAAATCTTCTTTAATAGCAGTTACCAGAAAAGATAATTCTTCATCCCGATCTTCCAAACGACACTCATATCCCATACCATATAATACATCCTGTTTTGATGAATAATCCCCGAATAACAGATATTTGGTAAATTCAACATTTTCATATAGTACCGGTTCATTAAAATCAAATCTTCCCACTGATTTACTCGGAATCAACTCATCCTCCGAAATTTCTAAAAATTCACATACATTTTCTATCGGCTGACCTATTTGTTCTGCCGCTGCAAAGGAAAACATATCATCATTTTTTACTTCATTCCCCTTTTTTGAGCAGGAAAACAGCAATGACACACTAATAATTCCAACAATCCAAAACATTATCCTCTTTATTTTTATATTTTTCATAACAGATTCTCCTCCCCTATATATTACATAGTTTAAAATATCCCACATAAACCTTTCTTTCGTTAATGCTTTAGTATGATTATAATATTATATAAAAAAACATAAGTCAATACCTTTAAAAAAATATAAATAAAATACTTTAGTATTTCATTACTTTTTTAACAAAAAAAAAGAACTCTGTCAACAGAGTTCAAAATTTGTATTATACATGATAATATGTTTTCGCAATACCAAAAGGTTTAAATTACGAATTGGCTTTTGCAAGCTTCAAAGCAAGCTGTGATTTCTTTCTTGCAACAGTATTTTTATGAAGAATACCCTGGCTTACTGCCTTATCAAGCTTTTTAACAGCGTCATTAAATAAAACATTTAAGTTTTCTTTATCATTTGCTTCGCAAGCTGCTTCAAACTTCTTAACAGCAGTTTTTAATGCTGTTTTGTGCATTTGGTTTATGAGAGTTTTCTTCTCGATAACCTTAACACGCTTCTTTGCAGATTTAATGTTTGGCACAATCTACACCTCCATCTAGTTTAATACAAAATACAAAGATATTTTATCACAAAAATGGAAAAATTGCAAGTGTTTTTTATACTTTTTTTATGATTTCATAAATTTTTTTATAATTGTTTCATTTCGGCCAAACAACAGGAAACGTATAAATCTTGACCATATCTGCAAGAGGTATCATCGTGTTGAAGTCTTTCCACAAAAACACCTTAACATGGTGAAGATACTCATCACAGGGCAAATAGTTCCACGTTCCGGGTTCAACGCTGTCGGAAAACGCGGTCATTTTTCCCCAGATGTCATAAGCAGCCATCATCAGTTTGCCTGAGTCCGGGTACGAATTTACACTGACGTTAACATAGTACTTACCGTCATTATAATATTTGTCCGATACCGTAATCTTCGCCAAAGGCACCTGTGTACATTGAACCGTAACACTTTCAGTTATGTTTTTTCCGTCCCAGGGCTGACCATTGACCGTAAATACATATTCATATCCTTCGGGAGGAATAGGTAGCTCTGTTTCATTTTCCTTTATTATACGGTCATCCATATAATCTCCCGTAAACCTGACAAGCTTGCTTGAATAAATGATATTTGCATTTTCCAAAGCTTCGTTTCCGTCTTCTATGTTAATTCTTGCAAAGTCTTCCTGATTCAGCTTGCAATATACGGTTTTTAAATTTGAGCAGCCGTAGAAAGCATAATTTTTAATATTTATTACATCGCCCAAATATATGCTTGATAAATTACTGCAATTTTCAAATATGCTTCTTGATATATACCCTACTCCATTCGGGATCACTATGCTTGTAAGACTGACGCAATTATAAAATGCGTAATCTTGTATACCTGTTACACTGTCCGGAATTGTTATCTCCCTGAGACTTACGCAGCCTGAAAATGTGCTGTCTTTTATGCGTGATACACCGTCGGGGATCACTACCTTCGTAAGATTTTTACTGTCCGCAAATGCTCTTTCTTTTATTTGCGTTACTGTGTACGGGATTACATATTCCGTATTTTCTTTACCCTTTGCATACAGCATCAATACTGATTTGTGTTTAGTGAATAAATTTCCGTCAACATCACAAAAATTATCATTTTTTTCATCTACCGTTATATCTGTAAGACTGTTACAATTGTCAAATGCGTAATCTCTTATAATCTCTGTGCTGTCCGGGATTGTTATATCCGTAAGGCTTTCACAGCCCGAAAATGCATATTCTTCTATGGTTGTTACTCCATCAGGGATTGAATATTCTGTATTTGTTTTGCCTGATGCATACCTTATTAATTCCGTCATGTCTTTAGTGAATAAAATTCCGTCTATATCACAATAAGCGCTATTGTCTTTATCTACTGTTATACTTTTCAGGCTGTCACATAAATAAAACACGTAATCTTCTATGCTTGTTACACTGTCCGGAATTGTTATATCCGTAAGATTTACACAGCCTTCAAATGCTCTGCTTCCTATGCTTGTTACACCGGCAGGGATTGAATATTGCGTATTTGTTTTACATACTGCATACTTTATCAATTCCGTCATATCTTTAGTGAATAAATTTCCGTCTACATCACAATAAGTGTTATTGTCATTGTTTACCGTTATATTTTTCAGGCTGACGCAATTGTCAAATACTCTTTCTCCTATACTCGTTGTGCCGCTGCCGATTGCTGCTCTTATAAGACTGTTACAATCATAAAATGCGTAATCTCCTATACTTGTTACACTGTCCGGGATTGTTATATCCGAAAGACTTACACAGTCTTCAAATGCACTTCTCCCAATACTTATTACCTTGTTAGGAATTGTTATCTGTGTAAGATTTGTACAGTCTTCAAATGCACATATTCCAATACTTGTCACACTGTCCGGAATTGTTACATCCGTAAGATTGATACAGCCTTCAAATGCTCTGTCTCCTATACTTTCTAACTTGTCGGGAAGCGTTATATCCATAAGACTTACACAGTTTTTAAATACTTCGTCTCCCATGCTTGTTACGCTGTTGGGAATTGTTATTTCTTCAAGGCTTTTGCAGTAACTAAATGCGGAAGAATCTATACTTGTTACACTGTCCGGAATTGTTATGTCCGTAAGACTGCTACAGCCTATAAATGCACCGCCTAATATACATTTTAATCTGTCAGGAAGAATTACACTTTTAATGTTTACACAAAAAGCAAATGTGTCTTCTTCTATGTTTGTTATGCTGTTGGGAATTGTTATACCTGTAATACCATTACAGCCTGCAAATGCATACATCTCTATGCCCGTTACCGGATACCCGTCCAAAGTTGACGGAATGGTAATATACCCGCTTGCAGATTTATTGCAATTCGTTATTATCACTCCGTCCGTCGACACGGTATATGTAAATATATCCGGGCTTTCGGCTGAAACTTCAACGACGCCGAATAAAAACATAAAATTTAATACAAGTATAACCGATAATAATTTTTTCATAATATAACCTCCCTTTCCGCAACTCTTCTTAAGAATATTCTTATGTTATGATCTTTGTAAAATAAACTCACAATCCTTCTGAGTAAGCTTTATATCTGTGCCGCTCAGGCTGTCGTGAAGCTGGTCGAGGTTTTTGCATCCGATAATCGGGATTGTCTGAAAATTATTATCATTGACCAATGCTGCTATTACCAATGCGCCTACAGTGCCGCTGACATCCTTCTGTATTTGTTTTATATTATCATATATTTTTAGATTTGTATCGCACAAATATCTTTCTCTTGCCTTTTCGCTTAACTTATCCTTTCCTCCGGCGTCAAGCTTTGAAAAGAAGCCTTTCGCCTGGGACGCATATGCAAATACGCTTAAATCATGATTTTTAAAGTATTTATATTCATTGTCGTTCATCAGAACCAGAGTCGGATCATTGTTCTCAACAACCGCCTTTGCGGGGCTGTATTGTATCTGGCTTGAAATAATATTTGCCATATTGTTTTTCTTTGCGTATTCATTAGCTTTATTTATACGCTCACAGGTCCAGTTTGACATTCCGATATATCTTGTCTTTCCTTTTTTCACAAGCTCATTTAAAGTATCCATAATGGGCTCAACAGGCAGTCTCTCATCATCACGATGGAGCCAGTAAATATCAATATGATCGGTTCCTAAATTTTTCAGGCTCAGATCAATATCATGTTCTATATCTTCTTTGGATAACCGTGAAATATTCATCGTGTCAACTCTCGGATGCGCGCCCTTGGTCGATATAAAAATATCATTTCTGTTTTTCTTTTCCTTCATCCATTTGCCGATAAATTTTTCGCTTATATTATCATACTCTCCGCCGTACACCGAAGCGGTATCTATAACGTTTCCGCCCAGCTCGCAAAATTCATTAAGCAAGCTCAACGCGGTATCCTTATCAAGGTCGGTTCCGTAAACATCGGTTCCCAAAGCAATTTTGCCTATCTTATCGGTTGTTCCCTTTAATATTTCATATCTCATATATTTATTTACCCCTCTGTATGATCAATATCCCTTAACGCCGTCAAGCGACTCATCGTTGTCTATCCAATCCTGTACCGATATGATCCTGTACTCGTTTTCGGTATCTCTTATAATAACTTCTTTTATTCCCGAATTTATAACCATTCTTTTACACATGGAGCAGCAGCAGCTGTTTGCAACGATCTCTTTGGTGTTTGCCTCAAGTCCCACAAGGTACATCGTCGCCCCGATCATGTCCCTTCTTGACGCCGAAATTATGGCATTTGCCTCCGCATGAACGCTGCGGCACATTTCATATCTTTCACCTCTGGGAATACTCAATTTCATTCTGATACAAACACCAAGATCGTTACAGTTTTTTCTCCCTCTCGGAGCACCTACATATCCCGTTGATATTATTTCATCATTATGTACTATTATTGCGCCGTAATTTCTCCTTAAACAAGTTCCTCTCTCGGCAACGGTTTGTGCAATATCAAGATAATAGTTGTTCTTGTCACGTCTTTCCATGGACGACTCTCCTTTCAAGTATTCATCCTTCCCGATATTTTTTTATAATATTCCAGCGACGCGAAGTCCTTTTCCGTATGTAATGCGGCATACTTTTCTGCTATTTGCGAAACGGTTCTCATAACCGTCTCCGATGCAGAAAATGACATAATCTTTTTGGCTTCTGCCGTAAGGATATATTTTAAAGTATGATATATATCTGCATTGAGTTCAAAATCCTCCGGCTGCATACATCCCTCACAAACAATCCCACCGCTTTTAGGTGAAAAAGCCGCTATATTTTCATTAGACAAACATTTCGTACAATTGATAAGATTTGGCATATACCCCGAATATGCTATAACCCTTAGCTCAAATACCGCACGTATCTTCTCATTGTCGGTATCTTTATATGCCGTGGCATAACAGCAGTTTAAAAATAAATTTAAAATATTTTCATCAGGAGAATTAAGGTTGATCAATGTGTAAATCAGATCAGCCATATAGGTGCAAAGAGCCACTTTTTCTATATCCTCATGAATTTTAAAAAAACATTCAATGGGTTCACAGCTTCTTACCGTATACATATCCCTTCCCGAATTTGAAAGAATAAAATCCGCATATGTTAAAAACTGGGCAGCGGCGCTGTTTTTATTTTTAATACTTTTCGCGCCGTACAATACGGCCTTGATTATTCCCTGATCCTTTGTAAAAATATTTAAAATACGGTTTCCTTCTCCGTAATCGTATTGTTTTATAATAATACCTTTTGTTTTTACCAAAGACATATATTTATCCGTTAGCTCCTTTCAATAAGGGCTTGTCCCGTCTCGGGCGAGGACAAGAGCACAGCATGGCTGTGCTGTGATCAATGAGAGAATATAATATCACACCGATTACAGATATGCAGCCCCACAACTACAGATGCGGGGGACATTTTTGCTTAGGTTAATTTGCAGGCAATATCGAAAGTTTTTATTGTTAACTCTCAAATCCGAAATTTTTTATTAAAGCATTGTTGTTTCTCCAATCGGTTCTTACCTTGACCCATAGCTCAAGATATACCTTTTTGCCAAGCATTTTTTCAATGTCTCCTCTTGCCATAGTCCCTATTTTTTTCAGCATTTCTCCGTTTTTGCCTATAATAATACCCTTATGCGAGTTTTTTTCGCAATATATGCTTGCACTGATAGCGGTAACATTTGCCTTTTCCTGCATCTTTTCGATTTCGATAGCCACTCCGTGAGGTATCTCTTTATCCAGGAGCCATAGTAATTTTTCCCTGATGATCTCAGCCGCAATTTGCTTTTCCGGCTGATCTGTTACCATATCGTCATAAAAATATTTCGGCCCTTTTTTGATAAACTGTCTTATATTGTTTAGAAGTATCTCTATTCCGTCGCCTGTTTTCGCGCTTATCGGAACGATCGATTCAAATTCACATATCCCTGAATAATCGGCAATTACCGGCAGTAGTTCGTCTTTTCGCATGGTATCTATTTTATTTAATACCAATATACACGGTATCTTTGATTTTGCAATATCTTTTCCTATTTTGTATTCCATGTCATTAATGCTTGTTGAAGCGTCTACCACAAATATAATAACATCCATTTCGTTCATGGACTCGTTTGCCGTTTTTACCATTACTTCACCCAATTTTGTATGGGGAGTATGTATCCCCGGCGTATCGGTAAATATTATCTGTTCATCATCAGTATTATATATTGCAAGTATTTTATTTCTTGTGGTCTGCGGTTTATTTGATATGATCGCTATTTTTTGCCCCGCGATCTGATTCAGCAAAGTGGATTTTCCGACATTGGCCATACCCACAATTGAACAAAATCCCGATTTAAATTCCTTTTTATTATTCATAATTATTCCTCTCTTATTTTCTTAGTAAGTACAAAAAATGAAAATATACTTTGTACTTTTAATATCCTAATTTCTTCTCCCGCCGAACATCACGAACAGTATATCGCCCAGTCCCAAAGCAAGGCTCGGTATCAATATTTCAGGAGTGGTAAAAATATGTGTGAGCACCGCGCAGATTCTATCCGGATCAAAAAACAGAAAAAATCCCACTGTAACAGCGCATATTGCCGAAAACAGAACGGCTCCCGCCGCGGCATCCTTTGCAATTTTTGCCGTGTTCCTATACTCCTTTGTAGCGGTATCAACTGAATTTTCTATAGCAGTATTAAATAATTCCGCACAGAAAACAAGGGCAATAGTTAAGATCAAAACTGCCCATTCAACTCTTGACAGGCCATAAAAAAATGCAAACAAGATAATGAGATTCCCGATCATAAAATGGATCCTCAAATTGATCTCCGTTCTGAACGGTCTTACCATTCCCCAAAAAGCATTTTTAAAGCTTTGTATCATATTCTTGTTTTTATACATTCCAAATCCTCATTCCGATGTGATTAACGTACCGTTGCCGTGATAAGCAAATTCGGCGTCTGATATTTTGTACGTGATCATTATTGCCGCAGGCATTGAGCAATAACATTAAAGCCAATAAATCCGGTACTATTGATTTTTTTTATCAAATTTCCAAATATAATATTTCTTTTTCCGGCAATAATCTATTATTTATCTCTTATTATACCCATTTGAGACAGTATTTCTTCCTGTTTTTTAAACATTATCTGTTCCATATCGGTATTGTTTTCATGGTCATATCCAAGTAAGTGCAGCATGGAATGAACTGTCAAAAATGCTATTTCCCTCACAAAGGAATGGCCGTATTCTTCTGCCTGTTCCTTTGCGCGTTCGGCGCATATCACAATATCTCCGAGTACAACCAAATTACCGTCAAAATCGTATTCACTGTTCACAATATCCCTATTTTCATCAAACTCCAGTATAGGGAAAGACAAGACATCGGTAACGGTATCTTTGTTTCGGTGTTCTTTATTTAATGCTTTTATTTCATTGCTGTCCACGATCGTTACACTTACCTCAGCATCAAAACCGCATTTCTCATGATCAAGGACTTTATTGATACACTCCGTGATAAGTGTTTCAGTCTGTTCTGTTATTTCTGTTTCGTCCTGATCGTTCTCTAGATACACTTTTGCCATCTTTTTTCACCCGTTCTCTGTCATACTTTTCATATGCTTTGATTATCTTTTGTACCAGAGGATGACGCACAACATCCTTTTCGGTAAATTCACAAAAAGCTATATCGTCAATATCCTTTAATATTTTTTGTACTTCTTTAAGTCCGGACTTTTTACCGTCAGGCAAGTCGATCTGTGTAATATCACCGGTAATAACCGCACGTGAACCGAATCCTATTCTTGTTAAAAACATTTTCATCTGCTCAGGAGTTGTATTTTGAGCCTCATCCAGTATTATAAAAGCATTATCTAATGTTCTTCCTCTCATGTATGCAAGAGGTGCAACCTCGATAACGCCGCGCTCCTGCTGTCTTAAAAAAGTCTCAGGACCCATCATTTCATACATCCCGTCATATAACGGTCTTAAATACGGATCAACTTTGTTTTGTAAATCTCCCGGCAAAAAGCCGAGTTTTTCTCCTGCCTCAACCGCAGGTCTTGTTAAGATTATTCTTGATACTTCTTTATTTCTTAATGACGTAACCGCTCTTGCAACCGCGAGATACGTCTTACCCGTTCCGGCAGGCCCTATGCCGAAAACTATTGTATTTTCCCTAATAGCTTCAACATATTTTTTCTGCCCTAATGTCTTTGTCTTTATCGGTGTTCCCTTTTGACTGATCGCCACACAGTCATCACCGAGCATTTTCATATCAAATTCGCCGTTTTCCTGCACCATTGTAATGGCGTAGAGAATTTTTTGTTCATCAATTTTTTCGCCTTTTTCAAGTATCTCTATCAGAGCATCTATAACATCCGCACATTTTTCAACATTCTCTTCTTCACCGGCAATTTTTATTATGCTGTCTCTGCCCGTAAGTGTAACAGATAAAGCCTTTTCCAATAACTTTACATTTAAATCAAAATCACCGAAAAATTCCGAAACATCGACAGATTCCGGTATCCTAATTTGTCTTTCGCTCAATTCATCCCATTCCTTTCAATTGTATGACCCATAATTTAAATCGGAGCAACGCTCCATCAAGCTTATTTGAAATAGAGTTTGAAAACGTTGCAGCCAGCAATAGGAGCGTTAGCTCCTCAGCGTTTCAGTGGGAGATTATAATAAACACTGTATTTATTCTTCAGGCTCGGCATTTTGATCGATTATCGGTATTTCTTCACCGATTTTTTCAATAAATTCCATTGTTACGGTTACCTTTACCGTCTCATTATCTATCTGTTCGTGAAAAACTTTTTTGTCGGTAAGTCTTGATCCGCAGGCAAGCTCTTTCGCGATTTTTTCTTCCAGATCATTGCGGCCTTTTTCCACTGCAATATCATATGAAATCGGTTTTCTCTTGGTTGTTACTTCACTGTATGTTTTCTCATACATCCCTATTCCCAGATAATTATCGTCCCCGATCTTTATTTCCGACAATTTTTCACTTACCGTATAATTCTCAAAATTCACATCATCCTTAAAAAACAGATCAAAGCATTTTGAAAAAAGCTTAAAGGTTCTGAATTTTTTTTCTTTCCCCGTCGGAGTATTTATATCCTCATACATTTTATATTCTCCGCTTTTCTCATGCCATGTATATGCATAAACGTCCCCAATTGCATGTACCGTTTTATAATCACCGCTGCTCATGTCAATGGTCCCGGCAATCAAAAGATCGCCTTTTTCCACAGTATCATTTTTCATCACTCTTGCTCTTCCGCTTTTTTCAACAATACTCACTATCAACCCGTCTCTTCGCGCGACAATATCGCAAGGGGACGATTTATCCACCACTTTGGGCGGAAGGATCCCTTCCTTGTATTCCACAACAGCCTTGGTTCCGTTTATATACACCCAAGCCCATACAAGATTTTCGGTATTGTTGAGTATGATACTTTTCATGCTTTCGCCCTCCATGAGCGAGGGCTTATAAGCACCGATGTGAACTCCTGTTTTTCTTACGGCAGCTGCTACCGAATGCGAAAGGTCATCGTTATCTCCCCGTATTTCCACCGACCATATAAAATTTGAAGAAATAAACATAACTATTGCGACCAACAGCAATCCGATAATCAAAAAGCTTCTCTTTTTAAATTGTTTTATCAAAAAAGGTAATCCGCACTTTTTTATAATGCGTATATGGGTCCCGGTTTTAAAACGTACCGGTCTGACCCTGTAAAAATCCGAAATACTTATACATGCCGCAACGCCGTTTTCCGTTCTTTTCCCTATTGAGAACAGCTTGATGCCGCGTTTTGCGCATATGTATAAAAAACGCTCAATGTAAAAGCCTGTTATTTCTATTATAACATATCCTTTCACAAAATGAAAGATTTTATTAAAAAACATATTAAAAACCTCTTATTTTTCTACTTTTTTTATATTAAATTTTTAAACTTTTGTTGATTTTGTTACATTTTTTTATAAAGATTTATCAATTTTATACTAAGTCAAAAATTCTGTCATAAATATATACCGTATTATGCCGTAATTTCAAGCCCTTCTATTGTTTTTGGAACAAAACTCAATTGAAATAAACCTGCCTCCTATAAAGATTGTTTCGGCTTCCATCCTGTTTATACAAAGTTCCGCTCCCGTTATTATTATTTGTTTATTGTTTGTTGCCACTCTTATGCTGTTTTGTGTATATTCCAAAAGCCCTTTATAATTTTCTATCTGCAATTCTCTGTTACCGATAATAACCATTCTCGGCAAGTCCATAATAACGTCTTTCGGAAGCTCTGTCATGTCAGCGATTTTTTCTCGTATTTTGCTCATTGTAACGGTTACCTGTCCTTTCTCAAAAAACTTTATCCTTTATTTGAATTTATGCAATAATCCGCTGATAAATTCATATATTTAAACAAAACAAATAATTTGATCCCAAAAGACAGGACGAACCAATACAATAAGAAAAATATCATTATATATTTTGGTCGGGCGCCGCGGAATCTTGTGGTTTGAGCAACATACAATGGGACTGCAGCCGAGTAACAGTGACAATAAAAAATACTGCTTTTGCAGAAAAATCGGAGGACAGAAATGAAAAAGGCAATAATTTATATATTCATACTTTCTATCACAGCTCTTTTAATAATAAATCCCGATAAGTCGGTCATGTATGCACAGAACGGAATAGATATTTGCTTTGATGTTATAATCCCATCTCTTTTTCCTTTTTTTGTATGCTCGGGGCTGCTAATATATTCAGGCTTCTGCGAAGTTCTTGCCGGTTTTTTCCGTCCCGTCATGAAGCCGTTGTTCAATATAAATTCAACCGGTGCGGCAGCTTTTATTCTGGGCGTTGTAAGCGGCTATCCTCTCGGCGCCGTTACAACATGCCAGCTGTATGATTCGCTCTATCTTTCTAAATCCGAAGCCGAACGCTTGCTTGCATTTTGCAACAACTCTGGCCCTTTGTTTATTTTGGGTGCGGTTGGAGTATCCATGTACCACAGTCCCAAAATAGGACTGATTATTTATTTATCTCATATTTTGGGTGCAATAACCGTAGGAATTCTTTTCCGGTTTTATAAGCCAAAAGCTTTTTTGGCTCCGCAGTCAACGGTCACAACAAACCAAAGGAATCTCTCCCGTATATTTTCGGATGTTATTTCAAATTCAATAAACAGTATTCTCACAGTGTGCGGAGTGGTCATTTTTTGCAGCGTAATATCAAGCCTTATCATGGATCTGATACATATAAACCCTACTTCTGAAGCAATATTGTCAAGTATAATGGAATTTGTATCCGGGCTGAATAAAATATCTGTTTTGGATACGTCGCTTTTTAATAAAATTATTATTTCCTCATGGGTATGCGCTTTCGCGGGGATAAGCGTACATTTGCAGGTCATGGGTGTCGTTTCAAGGTCGGGTCTGAGTCTCAAGCCATATTTGGCGGGAAAATTCCTGCACGGTTTTTTTTCACTTTTATACACATATATCGCACTAAAGTTTATACCGATAACCCAGACTGTATTTACATACACACATAATACACAGAAATTAAGCGCGGGCTTTTGCATTGGTGCATTATATGTTTCAGTCTGTATTCTAACCGTTATTGCACTTATAATAATGTCTTTAATATACCGTCCGAAAGGAAGAAAACATAAATGCGCATGAATAAATATCAAAAAATTTCTCATAATAACTTATAGAAATTTTTTTACGGAGTTTTATTTATGGAACAATTATTTGTCTTTTTCATCGGCGCTGCCGGGTACGGACTGTTGGAAATATTATGGAGAGGCTACACACATTGGACAATGCTTATTTGCGGCGGAATATGTTTTTTTCTTATTTATCATATTTTTGATATTTTAGGCAATACGCCTATTTTTATTAAAGCTGCTGCGGGAAGTCTTGCCATAACATTCATAGAGCTTGTCGCGGGCCTCATAGTCAATGTAAAACTGGGGCTCCATGTATGGGATTATTCCGATATGCCATATAACATTTTGGGGCAGGTTTGCCTCGGTTACAGCTTTTTGTGGCTTGCCGTATGTATTCCGCTTGTTTTCTTCTGTAAATGGCTGAAAAGTGCTCTTGCAATCAACTATTCGGAAAATACTTAAATAGAAAATCTACACCATCTTTACACATTAATTTGTATTTATATTAAAAAGGAGCTGCAAAAAACAGCTCCTTTTCATCTTATACTTATCTTATATATCATTTATCATTCTTTTTTTCTCATCTCGGTGCAACCTGCGTAGGTTAATCGGTCCATCCGATATATTTAGCTTCAAGCCTGTAAATGGGAAGACCTTGTTCGGCAAATCTTGTTTCATATTCCGTCATCACATTGCCTTCAAATTTTGAATTGTGAAGATCCAAAGTTATATTTTGAAGCTTGAAATTTTCCTGCGCAAATGAATTTAGGGAAAATTCGAACAGTGCTTTGTTATCTGTTTTGAAGCATATCAGGTTTCCGTTTTTCAGCAATTTTTTATAAATGTCAAGAAAATTTTTATGTGTGAGGCGTCTTTTGGCTTGTTTATTTTTTTTCCACGGATCCGAGAAGTTAAGATATATTTGTTTTACTTCATCAAATGCAAAGAAATCACATAATTTATTTGCATCTGCAATAATGAATCTGACATTGTCTAAATTTTTCGCAGTTGCTTTTTCCAATGCAAGAACAAGTACATCGGGAACAACGTCTATGGCTACATAGTTGATATCGGGATTGTTTTGCGCAGTCTGACAGATAAACTGACCTTTTCCGCATCCTATCTCAATATGAATCGGATTGTTGTTTCTGAACAGTTCATTCCATATTCCCTTATAATTTTCGGGATCTTTTATCCAAAGCGATGAACACTTTTCCAATCTTTCATCACAATGTTTTTTCTTTCTCATTCTCATATACGATTTTCCTTATCCTTTATTTTTTACAAATAATTATATAATATTATGTAGAAAAAAACAAGATTAATTTATAAAAATGTTTGTTGTTTTTATGACACAGCATTATGGAAAGATCGGGAAATATTTTTTTCAGATGGTAATTGCTTGATTAAAATAAATGTTGATGAGCAAAAATATTCGTGTAGGTATATATTTGGTTATTTTAAATATATTTTACAATAAATTTTGAGAACATTAGATCAATTGTAAAGAAAATAAAATAAATTTATTGACATAATAAAAAATTTACTGTATAATGATATGGTTGAATATTATGTATTTTCGACAATTGTCCGATCAGATCGGACAATCCTTGCCCAAAACATGATTTTGGGACATATGTCCATAAGGAGGTGCAGTTAAAATGGCTGAAAAAATTATGAACAGCTATGAAACAATTTTTATCATGGATGCCGGTATTGATGAGGAAGCAAGAACAAAATTACAGGAAAAGTTTACTTCTCTGATCGAAAAGAACGGTACTGTGGAGGCTGTAGATGAATGGGGCAAAAGAAGGCTTGCTTATGAAATCGATGACAAAACAGAGGGATATTATGTTTTGGTTGATTTTAAAGCCGGTTCGGATTTCCCGAAAGAGCTTGACAGACAATACAGAATTACTGACGGTATCTTAAGAACAATTATCATTCGTAAAGAAGATAAGTAATTGTTCTGGAAAGCGGTGTGAATTATGAACAAAGTAATTTTAATGGGAAGGTTAACAAGAGATCCTGAATTACAGCAAACGCCACAGGGAATACCGGTATGCCGTTTTACAATAGCGGTAAACAGAAGATTTGCAAAAGAAGGCCAGCAGCAGGCTGATTTTATCAGTTGTACTGCATGGCGTCAGCAAGCGGAATTTATAAGCAAATGGTTTGCAAAGGGCAGTATGATCGCTGTTGTCGGAAGCATCCAGACACGTTCTTGGGACGGTCAGGACGGTAAAAAGCAATATGCAACCGATGTTGTAGTCGATGAGGTTTATTTTACGGGATCAAAGAATGAAACCGGGACTAATGCCAACGGCAGTTATCAGCCGGCTGCTCATACACCGGCGGCAGAAGCTCCGTATGATGAATTTGATTCATCAGGATTTGCGGCAATGGGTGGTTCTGAGGATGATTTACCGTTTTAAACTGTGATTGATAAAAATTGTGAAGGAGGTTATTGATATGTCTGAAAAGACTGAAAAACCCATGAAGGTTAAGCGTACAAAGAAAAAGGTTTGTGTTTTTTGTGTAGATAAAGCTGATTCTATTGATTATAAAGATACTGCAAAGCTCAGAAGATTTATTACCGAACGCGGTAAAATTGTTCCGAGACGTATCAGCGGAAACTGCGCAAAACACCAAAGACAGCTTACCGAAGCTGTTAAAAGAGCAAGACAGATCGCGCTTTTGCCTTTTGTTGCTGAATAATAACGAATAAGAACTATTTGAAAATATGTAAAAACAGCAGGTGATTTGCCTGCTGTTTTTACATTTACATATATGGTAATAATGAAAAAAACTAAACGAGTATTCATATCAAATGCATAACCATTAGATTTTTAAAGTTAAATTTCTGTAATGGTTTGAATTTCAACATTTGCAGCAGTTTTAAGTGCTTCGGTAATACGGCACATATTGGTACCGTCCTTTGAGGCCGTTAATGAACCGGCGGCAACCGCTGTTTTGGAAAGCATTTGCAGATCAAAATTATTAACTGACGCATATGCTATTGCTGCCACCATAGAATCGCCGCAGCCGACAGTACTCTTAACATTCACATCAAGAGATTTCGCTTTTATTACTTTGCCGTTATTATAGAATATGGCGCCGTCTTTACCCAATGAGACGGCTATTAGTTCGATCCCTTTGTTCGAGATATCTTTTAGGGAAGATATAATTTCTTTTTCATCCGTAAATTTCTTTTTACATAAATTCTCCAATTCATGTATGTTGGGTTTGATAACGGCAGGAACGGCTCCTATCCCATTTGCAAGTAATTCTCCGTCTGCATCAAGTATCACCTTTACGTTATATTCTTTCGCGATTTTTATTATTGAGGCATAAACGGAAGTATCGCATCCCGGCGGAACGCTGCCCGCAAGAACCAAAACCCGCGCATTGGGAAGAACGCAAATAAGCTTTTCATAAAATAAGTTCAGGGTATTACCAGTTATCTCGGGCCCGGGTTCGTTTATGTCGGTTGTGATCCTTGTGATCTTATCATATATTTTTAAGTTTGTTCTGGTTTCGCCCGAACCATGGATAAAATCAAAACAAACATTTTCCCCGGTTAAAATATCTTCTAAGATTTTTCCTTGCATACCGCCGATAATACCGAGGGCAAGTGAGCCGGCGTCTGAATCAGATAAAACTCTTGAAACATTTATACCTTTACCGCCCGCATCAATTCGAGTGTACAGAGTCCGGTTTACCATTCCGGTTTTAAAATTATTTATTTCAACGGTTTTGTCTATACAGGGATTTAATGTAACGGTAATTATTTTGTTGTTTGTCATAAAGATAAATCCTTTCAAAAAATTAATGTATATGGTATAGTATTGTCGTTTTGAGCTTTTATAACTCATGTTCTTTTATAAAATTTATATGAACACGGACAGCTTATTTCAATTTTACCTTTATGGCGAGGTACTTTTAAAAGTCTTTTGCATTTCGGACAAACATATATTTTATGTGTACTTCTGACTTTTGCCCGTTCTTTGGCAAGATGCGTTTTTGCTGAAAACCATGAATATATTTTTTTGAAATATGTCATAAAAAATTCATTTTCTTTTTGTCTGCGGGCAAGGTTTTTTGAAAATATTCTGTATATTAAAAATAATATAATCAATATACTTAGAATATCCAACAGTACATTAAAGGAAAAATAAGCAATATTTTTTATTATAAGACTGAGAATAAATAAAAAAATGCCAAAGCCGTCAATACCATTACGACCGTACATAAATTGATGTACTTTATACATAAAGTTCTTCATAAAGCCCCTCCATACATTAATATCGTATGTATGATTATAATTCAAGAATCAGTAAAAGTCAATTAATAAATCATAAATCTTTTTGATGTAATTTATTAATATTGTGTTAATAATGTATGAAGATATGTGATACTAAACCTATTGGTAATGAAATGTATAATTTGACAAATCACCTTTGATATGATACAATCTGTAAGAGTATTATCATGTACCAATGAAAGGATAACTGTAATAAAAATGGATAATATACATAATATAACAATAATAGGGTCAACAGGCTCTATAGGGACACAGACTTTAGAAGTTGCGGACAATTGTAAAAATATAAGGGTTTGGGGCTTGTCTTCAAATTCAAATATTGAGCTGCTTGAAAAACAGATACGAAAATACAGACCGAAGGTAGCGTGTGTTGTATCAAATGAAAAAGCGAAAGAATTGAGATTGAAAACCGCCGATACAGATACTGTCATTTTATCGGGGACAGAGGGTCTTTGCGATGTGGCGTGCGTTAAGGAGGCAGACACCACACTCACTGCCGTAGTCGGGATTTCCGGATTGATACCTACAATAAATGCGATAAAAAACAAAAAAAACATTGCTCTTGCCAATAAAGAAACACTTGTTTGTGCAGGACATATCATTACTGAGCTCTGTAAAGAATACAATGTAAAATTGATTCCTATTGACAGCGAGCATTCTGCAATTTTTCAGTCAATGCAGGGTTTTAGAAAAGAGGATGTAAAAAGAATATTGCTGACTGCCTCGGGAGGACCATTTTTCGGTATGAAAAAAGATCAGCTTGAAAACATAAAGGCGGAAGACGCGTTAAAACATCCGAATTGGAATATGGGTGCAAAGGTCACAATAGATTCATCCACTCTTGTAAATAAGGGGCTGGAAGTAATTGAGGCAAAATGGCTTTTTGGGGTCGATACAAAGAATATAAAGGTACTCATACACCGACAAAGCATTATTCATTCAATGGTTGAATATAAGGATAACGGAGTTATCGCCCAGCTGGGTTATCCGGATATGAAGCTTCCGATACAATATGCGATTGAATATCCGCAAAGGCTTCCAATGAAGGGTAATGAAATTGATTTCACAAAATATAACACGCTTACTTTTGATGAACCGGATATGCAAACGTTTCATGCACTGGCGCTTGCATATAAAGCGGCCGAAGAGGGAGGAAGCATGGCAGCTGTATTTAACGGTGCCGATGAGGCGGCCGTTGAATTATTTATGGATGGGAAAATAAAATATCTTGAGATCAGCGATGTAATAGAGAAGGCAATGTATAATATAAAGAATATAAAAGAGCCGACCGTTGATGAGATAATCCAGACTGATAAGGCTGCCAGAGAATACGTATATAATGAACAATTACGAAAATAAAATATATAACGGACATTTTTATTTATCTTTTATTTGATAATACCCGATTATCGGGCAGAGGGGAAAATCTATTCATAAAATAAAAATGTGTATAACAAATTTTAGGAGATGATTGTAAAATGCTGACAGCAATTGTTACTATTTTAATATTTTTGATAATGATTTCGCTGCACGAATTTGGACATTTCATTATGGCAAAGATATCCGGTGTGAGTGTTTTGGAGTTTGCGGTTGGTATGGGACCGGCAATATTCAAAAAAAAGGGAAAAGAGACATTGTATTCTATACGAATTTTCCCGATAGGCGGATATTGTAAGCTTGACGGAGAAGACGGCGGGACCGACAATCCTACAGCCTTTTGCAATCAAAAGCTGTGGAAAAGATTTTTGGTCGTAGCGGCAGGCGCTATTTTAAATATTATATTGGGATTTGTCCTCATAATTATTATGATAAGTATACAGCCTCATCCCGAGGGGCAGCCGAATACTATAAGTACACCGATAATTGAATCATTGGTTGAAAACTCCCATATTGAAGAAACAGGGATAGAACCAGGTGATAAGATCGTTGAAATAGACGGACATAAAATAAATATTTATGATGAGATCAGATTGTATACTTCAAAGCTTGAAGGTGATGAGATAATTCCGATTACAGTGGAAAGGGGCAAGGAAAGATTAGAATTTGAAGTAAGGCCGACATTGAGTGAGACAATTTATGAATACGGCGAAAATTCCGCAACTGTTACCACGATAATCAATGGTATTGAAACAACGGAAATTGTAGAATATACCGATGAAGTAAAAGAAAATGTCCGTGATGTAATAGGACAAACGGCGTCGGAAAAGAGGTATCTGATCGGCTTTGAGGCACATCAGCAGGAGGTCACGGTATTTAATATTGTCCCATATGCTTATCATTATACTGGATATGTAATAAAAATGGTATACAGGGCGCTTTGGGATATGATAACGGGAAAAACGGGATTCAGTGAGGTATCCGGACCGGTAGGTATCATAAGTGCGGTAAATACCGCTATAAATACAAGCGTTCAATACAGATTGGTAAATATTTTGTCATTGGCATCAATACTTACGATAAATTTAGGTGTATTTAATCTTTTGCCACTGCCGGCATTGGACGGAGGACGATTATTTTTTATGCTAATAGAATTGATAAGAAGAAAACCAATTCCGCCGGAAAAGGAAGGTATGGTCCACGCAATCGGATTGATGCTGCTTTTGTTGTTCAGTATAATAATATCATACAACGATATTATGAAAATAATCGTAAAGTAACAAATAGTATGTATTTAATATTTTAAACTTTAAGGGGTGTCGCATTAAGAACCGCATGGGATGCGTTCAAAGCGACAGCCCCTTGATTATTTTTAAATAAACTCATATTTTTTAAGCGATTTTACGAATATTAAAAACATGTCACTTGACATAATTGAAAATTTATAATATAATTTTTAATGTACGGTAATAATTGAAAAGGTTATGTTGTGATATTTACGGTATAGCGAGGTGATCGGATGTACAAGCAGGAAAATAAAGCAGGAGTGAAACAATATATACTGAGTCTGGCCGTTTGTCTTATAATATGGGTACTGTGTGATCTTATCGGCGTCGTGATAAAGAACAGTTTTGTAGCAGATATTATTTTTATTGTAATAATGGTCATTGTTGTATATTTTATATATGTACATTATTGTGCGGTTTTTGTTTATGAAGTTACCGAAAAAAAATTTATTGCGGAAAGAAAAATAGGCAGAAGAGAAATAAAGGAAGAAATTTTATTGAGTAAGATAAAAAACATATATTTTTCAAAACCGACAAAGTTACCGGAGCATATTGTTTATATGACGGCAAGAATATTCGGAAAGAATAATTTATGTTATATTATATATGATAAGGGTCTAAAATGTCTGGTAATCGATCCGGATGATGAGATGAGACGAATTTTAAAGGAGAGTTTAAATGGCTGATATTATAGGAGTAAGATTTAAGGCAGTAGGGAAAATTTATTATTTTGATCCTGTAAATTTCAATGTTAAAAAAAATGATTATGTTATTGTTGAAACGTCAAGAGGCATAGAAATAGGCGAGGTTGTATTTGACAGAAGAGAGATCAAAGATGATGAGATAGTTAAACCTCTAAAGCCTATCGTAAGAGTAGCCAATTCCAAGGATATTGCCCAGAAAGAAGAAAACAAAAAGAAAGAAAAGGAAGCATTTTCCATATGCTTGGAAAAAATATCAAAGCATAAGCTTGCTATGAAGCTTGTGGAAGTGGAATATGCATTTGATAGGTCGAAAATTTTGTTTTATTTTACGGCTGACGGAAGAATTGATTTCCGTGAGCTTGTAAAGGATCTTGCAACCGTATTTAAGACAAGGATAGAATTGCGTCAGATAGGGGTCAGAGATGAATCAAAAGCTCTTGGAAGCTACGGTATTTGCGGTAGAAGAATATGCTGTTCGGAATTTTTGGGAGAATTTGAACCTGTATCGATAAATATGGCAAAAAAACAGGGTCTGAGTTTAAATCCGTCAAAAATTTCCGGTTCATGCGGCAGATTGATGTGTTGTTTGAAATATGAGCAGGAAGCTTATGATGAATTGTTAAAGGTGACGCCCAGAGTAGGTGCGGTAGTAAACACGCCGATGGGTGTCGGAACGGTTGAGTATGTTAATATTTTAAAAGGTATGCTCAAGATAAAAATTGAGACAGAAAAGGAAACTGTATATCAAGATTACAGTGTTGATGAGGTAAAAATAATCAAAAACGGCAAGGTTGTTGACGATGAAGAAAAAATCGATGAAGATTTATTAAAAAATCTTGAATAATTTAAAATAATATGTTATAATAAAGCCAATGAATTAAGGAGGTGTAACAAAATGGCATATAAAATAAGTGAAGATTGCATCAGCTGCGGTGCTTGTGCAAGTGAATGTCCGGTAAACGCTATTTCAGAAGGCGATTCTCAATATGTAATTGATGAAGCTACCTGTATCGAATGCGGTGCTTGCGCTGATACTTGCCCTGTAGGAGCTCCTCAGCAGGCGTAATGATATTTTTATAAATAAAGCGGTATTTTTTGAGTTTTCATTAAATCCGCTTTTATTTTTATAAATTCTTATATAGTTATTCCGGTAATTTTATATCAATAATTATTATCAGTAAGTTATGCAAAATGATTGTATTTTGTTTTCATAAAGTATATTATAAAAGCAGAACCCCCGGTGGTAACCGGGGGTTCTGCTTGGTTTGAGTTTTTATATATTTAGAAGGAAAAAGCGTTATTAATCTGCGAATGCATATTCGCCCATGAACAAAATGTTTCCTGAAGTATTATCACGTATAACAAAAGTAAACGGTTTGTTAAAGTCTACCTTTAAAGGTTCGGGGGGAAGACTGCTGCCTCCCATACCGACAGCTGTTACTGCCGCCGCTTCAGTGCCTTCTTCATCAACGTTGATATATGTTTTGTGAATTACATCGGTTAACCACATATTACCGCTGTCAAACATATTTCCAAACTCAGCGTTCATTTCAAAAGCCCTGTTTATTCCGATATTTTTAAGAATATCATTAAGTTGGGTGTTGTACTCGATGTTAAATTTAGGCATTGATAAATCAATATATTCATTTGAAAATTCTGCATTATTTAGCGTATCAACCGGATTGAAGTCATTGTCCGACATCATAAGATACATACTTACACTAAAATCTAATTTATTTGTTCCAA
Organism: uncultured Clostridia bacterium; assembly: GCA_944392335.1. GTDB lineage: Bacteria > Bacillota > Clostridia > UBA1381 > UBA1381 > RGIG1988. Next base: position 9,170 of record CALXWJ010000017.1, on the reverse strand, counting down.
CATACTCTCCGTTTTCATCATATTTATTTTCACAGGTTAAATAAGGAAGTTCTATTATCTGAATTCCGTTATTGTCAGAATAGTGTGCATAAAAAGTTTTGTGCATAAAATCTATTTGACTTTCTTTGCCGTTTCTGTCGGTAAAAGTATCCTTGCTTGTTGCATTTTTATTAAATTCATTTTGCCATCTTCCCTTAAAGTATACGGCATTAATAAGCATTGCCCAAAAATTAGTACCATCCTCTCCGATTATGGTAGGAATCTTATCTTTGGTTTTTTCGGATACCCAACCGTTTATTTTTTCAAGGGCATTATCCTTTGTTACGGTATCGGAGGTTGCACCGAAAACATCCTTTACAAGGGACTCATATTCCTGTGAAAATTTTTGATTGGTGTTATCGGTATTTATCCAGATTGAATTTGACACATTAAGTTGTAAAAGGTCGGATGCAGAATATTTTTCAATTAAATTTTTTGTGTTTTCATTATAGGTTTTTAAATCATTAATATCAAGGGCCGAAAGAATTTCTTTTTGAGTATCACTGCTTGCAGCGGCGCCGTTTGCAGCCATTGCCAACGCCATCTGTATAGAAAGAGGAGAGAACATATAGTTTTTATCAGATGGCATTTGTGCGTTTATCTTATCTTCAAAGGAAGAAAATGGATTAATAATACGATACAGTCTCATAAGCGTTGCAATTGACTGTTCAACTGTATATGGAGATTGAGGTTCAAATCCCTTTTCTGTTCCGTTCATAATGTTCATGTCGTACAAATTATAAACCGCATCTTTTGCCCAGTCCGATATTTCTTCATCATCAGCATACATCAAAAGAATTGATTCTGATGTTTCAGGTTTTAGTTTTGCATACTCCGCTATTCTGTATAAAATAACAGCAGCCTCTTCTCGTGTAAGCTCATCATCAGGAGCAAAGGTCTTGTTTTCTTTTCCCTCAATTATATCTTCCAGATACAAACTGATTACCTTTTCGTTGTCGGTATCATCAAAGGGGTTTGGAGATATTTTTTTCCAATTAATATTCATGGAAACATCAAGCATATTGTATGCAAGGTTACAGAATTGTTCCCTTGTAATAGGTATCGTCCAAGGCACTTTGAAATAATCGAGCATACCGATTGCATCAGCTTCGGCAATATCACTTCTTGCCCACTCTGACGGAGCCGCAAGATCTCCATGACCAATCGGCGTGTCTGCATAGCTTATACAGGGAAGTACGGCAAGTATAAGCATCAGTGAAATAAGTTTTTTCATTACATATTCACCCTCCTTTTGATATTTATTTATAAAATACATAATATAACAAATATGTATTAATATTCAAAAACTTCTCATACATAAAATAGTCATGTAAATAAAACCGGTTCATTTTTTATTTATTTTAATAAAATAATTTTGTAATTTTATTGTATTTATGACGTAATGCACAAAAAAACAGATTATGTTTAGTGATTAATATACAGAAATTTTTTTAATTGCGGTATTGTCATATGTTTTTTTATTATATTTGACATTAAGTTAATTTTATGATATATTATTCACGGTCAAAACTAATCAAAAGAGGTGTATTAACTATGAAAAAAATAAAACTCGGAAGAACAGGAATGGAAATTCCGAATATTGCTGTCGGATGTATGAGAATATCCGGAAAAAGTGAAAATGAAGTAGAAAACTTTATAAAAACAGCAATTGAAAACGGACTGAACTTTTTTGATCATGCAGATATTTACGGCGGCGGAAAATGTGAAGAAATTTTTTCAAAAGCCATACATATGAATGATGATATCAGAGAAAAAATTATTATACAAACAAAATGCGGTATTACAAACGGTATGTATGATTTTTCAAAAGAGCATATTAAAGAGGCTGTAGAGGGATCATTAAAAAGACTTAATACCGATTATATTGATATTTTATTGCTTCACAGACCTGATGCATTATGCGAGCCGGAGGAAGTGGCTGAAGCATTAAATGAACTGCATACTTCGGGTAAGGTGCGTTATTTCGGTGTATCAAACCACAATCCGTATCAGATAAAGCTTTTGCAAAAATACATGACTCAGCCTATTGTTGCAAATCAAATGCAGTTTAGTATCACAAACTGTTCCATGGTTGATGTGGGTCTTAATGTAAACAACGAAAATGACCGAGCATTGGATCGGGATGGAAACGTATTGGATTTTTGCAGATTGAATGATATAACGCTTCAGGCATGGTCACCGCTTCAGTCAGGATTTTTCGGCGGTGTATTTATAGACGACCCGAGATATAAAGAACTTAATGATATGCTCCAGCAGGTTGCAAATGAGTATAATACAACTAAAACGGCAATCGCGGTTGCATGGATAGCAAGACATCCGGCACATATTCAGACCGTAACAGGAACAACCAACATAAAAAGACTGACCGAATGTGCAAAGGGCGCAGAAATTGAGATAAGCAGGAAAGAGTGGTATGACTTATATAAAAGTGCAGGAAAAAATATTCTTTGATTAAATGTCATGTTAAATTTTGAAGCAGATGAATAAATTTTTCTGTAATACATATGCGATACACCATTTATGGATACAGAAAAACCGCACCGTGCTTGTGAACAGAAACGGTAAAAACGAATAAACCTCCTATGGTATGTTAAAATAAAAACCATAGGAGGAATTTTATGTCCGAAAGTTTTAGACATATAACTGCGGACAAGATGTCCCCGCTTATATCGGAGGGGGTTTAATATCTGTAATCAGCGTGAGAGTGTAATCTCACGCTGATTGCAGAATACCGATTATTTTATTTTTTTGGCATTTTAAATATAAATTCAGAGCCTACACCCAATTCGCTTTTTACGGTTATATTCCCTTTATGACAGTTACAAATCCATTTTACCATTGACAGCCCCAATCCGATTCCGGACTTTTCATTCGAGGTACGTGCCGGATCGACCTGATAAAACCGATCCCATATCTTCGGCAGGTTTTCTTCGGAAATTCCTATACCGTCATCCTTTATAATAAAGGTAATATCATTTTTATCTTCACAAAGGGATATCCATATATGCCCGTTTTCTTTGCCGTATTTATACGCATTGGAAATAAGATTTATAAATAAACGTGCTATTAAAAACCTGTCTGCCATTGCATGGATATTTTCCGGTATATCGGCAGTCAAGGTAATGCTGTCAGTTTGGATTTTAGTTTGTTCTTCACATACAATTGTCAGCAGCTCGCTGATGTCAACCATTTCAAAATTAATATTCTGAGTATTTTTATCCATTCTTGACATGGTAAGCAATTCTGATATTAATTTTGACATTTTGTCGACCTGTCTTTTAATGACCTGTGCAGATTCCTTCAGATCGTCGGTATCCTGTGCACAGTCAAGCATATATTCACATTCTGAGGTTATAACGGCAACGGGAGTCCGCAGCTCGTGTGATGCGTCGGAGGTAAATTGTTTTTCCTTTTCAAGGGTTTGTTCAATTTTATCAAGCATGTCGTCAAATGTATTTGCCAGACGGCTTACTTCATCTTTGCCGCTGCCTATTGATATTCTTTTTGACAGATCCTCTCCTTCGCTTATCTCTTTCGCAGTTATGCGTATTTTTTCGACCGGGATCAACGCTCTTTTAATGATCAGATATCCGCCGAAAGAAGCAATAACTATAAGTACCATAGACAGGATTAGATTTGCTTTTATAAAGGAACGGAGCATATAGCTTTCATTGGTAACGGAAATTATACCCCTAAGCCATATAACATTTAAATTCCATTGAATTATTTTTCTGTCATATATATAATATTGGTTATTGCCGATACTTAGTTTTCTCAGCTCCCGGTCGGAAAATTCCGTATCGGTTATTGCGTCAAAAGGTATTTGCCCTTCGATTATTTCACCATCCTCAGAATATAAAGCCATGTGGACTCCGTAATCAAAATATTTTATATCCTTCGGGGAATGCGGTATATTATATAATAATGATATTCTTTTTTCATTTTCATCAACGGTTTTAACAATACGTGTTTCAAAATCGCGTTCCAATAGCATTTGGTTAAAAGATACCATAATGACCAATACAATCGAAGATATAATTATCATAATAAGAGAATACCAGAGCGTAACTCTCAGCTTGATCGATAATTTATTCACGAAAAACACTCCTTTCCCACAAGGGATCAATCCTCTCTTAAGACATAACCGGCTCCTCTTATAGTATGGATCAATTTAACATCATAAGGATCATCGATTTTTTTTCTCAGATACCGTATATATACGTCAACTACGTTGGTTCCGCCTTCATAGTCAAAATTCCATACATGGTTTTCAATTTTTTCACGTGATAAAACGATCCCTTTGTTTCTGATGAGATATTCAAGTATATCAAATTCTTTGCCGGAAAGATTGATTATATCGTTTCCTCTTTTAACTGTATGAGTGTTTACATCCAAAGAAAGATCGGCAATTTCAAAAACATTTGACGTATCACCTGTCGTTTTTCTGGTCATTACTCTTATTCTTGCTAACAGTTCTTCAAAAGCAAACGGTTTGACAAGATAGTCCTCCGCGCCGGCGTCAAGACCGGCAACCCTGTCCGATATGCTGTCTCTTGCCGTTAAAAATAATACAGGAGTTTTATTCCCGCCGGAGCGTATTGATTTTAATACATCAAAGCCATTTATTTTCGGAAGCATAATATCAAGAATAATAGCATCAAACTCCCCTGCACGGATGTAATCCAGTGCTTCTTCGCCGTCAAAGCAGCTGTCAATGCAATAACCGGCTTTTTCAAGACGTTTAACAATAACTTTATTTAGATCCTTTTCATCTTCAACAACAAGCAGCCGCATAATATACCTCCGTAAAAATCATTTAAGTACCGCCTGTAATTTTAAGCGGTACTATTTTTGTATGACGATCATTTTTCATTAAATTATAGTATTTGGAGAAACAGAGAGGATAATATTAAGATTACCGTTTCTGCATCTCAATTCATTTATAAATTCTTGTTCATCCAAATCGTTTTTCATTGATATGCTGTAGACCAATTCAAACAACGAGCCCAGGTCGGTTGTCCTGATTTTGGAAAGCTTGTATTTTTTTGTATATTTTTTTAGGATATCATCAAACGCATTTTGATAATTCAAGTCTTCAGGTATTGTTATTTTAAGAATTTTTTGAGATGCGTTTGATTCGAATAAATTCGTTTTACTTAATATAATTATTACTATACATAATATTATTACAAACAGTAACCCATATCCAAAAAATCCCACTCCGCAGGCAAGACCGGCAGCTATTGCAAAGAAAATAAAAGCAATATCCTTTGGGTCTCCGGGCGCGCTTCGGAAACGAATGATGGACAGTGTACCTGCCAGACTGAAAGCTCTTGCAATGTTGCTGCCGATAAAAAGTATAATGACCGAAAGGATTATCGGGAGCATCAATAAAGTGATCGCAAAGCTTTTTTGATACATGATTTCGTCGCAGGTCAGATAGTAGGTAAAGGTAATAATTATTCCGAGAATAAGTGAGGAAAAAATTGTAATAAGAGCGGAATATATTGTTATATCACTGGAAACATTGGTTAAAACAGTGTTGAATAGTTCGTTCATGTAAATCACCTCATATTATTTTGGAAAGATTTTAAATACTTTGCATTGTTTTTATATTCTGTTCCATATTTGGAAAAACTGCTTCTTTTAATATCAAGCTCGCAAAGCAGATGCGAAAGCCATAACGGTTTGGTAACAGATGTTTTTATTTCCATAATATAAATATCATTTTTCAGCAATGGTCTGCCGTGATCTCCCATTTCCAATGCAAGATCATACCTTCTTGAACGTATGTTGGTGTCAAAAGAAATTCTTAAATCATCATTCCCGTTTTCAAAATATGCAATTCTGTCATATGCAAGGTACACCTTCGGCATTAAATGATATATTTGCAAAAAATATTCAAGCTCATTTAGGACCTGTTTGTTCATATAACTTTTATATGCAGGTTTTTTGTGCTCATTAATAAACTCATATGCTTCCGCAAGCTTCAAATTGGTTCTGCGTTTATTTACCACTCCGTTAAATTTCTTTTTTATCTCTAAAAAAACCATTGAGTCCATTTGGGGGACGCCATATGCACGCAGTCTTAATTTTTCTTTATAGCTCGGTTTGCCCAATGAGTGTCTTATAAGATAATCATCCTTGGTATCATAATATATATTGGCAATAGTGTAGCAATTATGATTTTTATTATGATCATCAAGATTCATTTTCGAGTCAAGAATTTCAATCAATTTCAGATATGCGTCGGATTTCAATATATATTTGTGTTCATATCTGTTAAAAACTTCAATTGACATTCCAATCCCTCCGTTTCACAAAAGTATTTGAAGTAATACAAAATTTGCAGTTGTCAAATTCATACTCATTAATAAATGAACAGACAGCTTTAATTAATTATATTACATATACATTATAAAATAAAAATATTAAAAATACATTAAAATTATTGGGTTATTTGAATTGTTGTACCGTCACTTACAACACTTACGTCACCATTTTGTGTCAGAAAAACGCTGCAATTACAACTGTTAAGAAGATCAATAACATTTTGCGATGCAGGATTCTTTTCACTGCATGTAATTACGGCATATAAAGGGGATACTTCCTGTATGAATTTTTTTGTATTTTCATTGTAATTACCATGGTGAGGTACTTTTAAAAAATCCGAATCAAGATCCATCTGAATATCCAGTTCCGCCAAGCGTTCCTCTTCCGCATCTCCCGCAAAAAGAAACGTGTTTTCTCCGTGAGTTGTTTTTATCACAATGGAATAATCGTTATCTCCCTCTTCATAACTGTTTTTTTGAGGGGGGTAAATTTCATATAATACATCATCAAGAACAAAGCTCATTTCATTTTCCAATACCGAAGATGACAAATTATTTTCCTTTATTGCTTCAATAAAATCGGTATATTCATTATTTGTTCCTTCATAATCAGGCGTAATTATTTTTTTTACCTGCATATTATTGAGTATCTTTTTTGCCCCTCCCACATGATCTTTATCAAAATGTGTAATGAACATATAATCAATTTCATCAATATTTTTTTCGTACAGACAATCTAATACTTCATCTCCATCACCTTTTTCTCCGCAATCAATCAATACGGTATGATTTAGTGACGTGAGAATTATCGCATCAGCTTTTCCTATATCAAGTATTTCAACATTGAATATACCTGTTACATCCGGAACATCAACAGAAACAGGCTTCTCAATATTACTGTTGCAGGCAACGGCTGAAAATAAAACGGCAACAGCAATCATTGTAAATACAAGATTTCTGATTTTTATGCACATAATTTATATCCTACTTTCTTAATAAATATAATCTGCACTTTCGAATGAACCATAAGCAATTTATATTTCAGCCTGTTAATCAATATCTCAATTTTCTGCATATTGAAATTACTGTTAAAACATACTTCATTGATTTTATCACAGGGAATTATAACCGAACTGTTTTTTATAAAATATTGCAATACCATACATTCTTCCCCTGAAAGAGACATCTGCAATTCTCCGGCGTAAATATTGCAATCTGTTTTATTAAGTATTATATCGGCATATTTTATTATATTACTGTCATAGTCATTCATATTGCTTCTTCGGGCAACAGCACGTATCCGCGCCATAAGCTCATCAATGTTAAACGGCTTTTGTATGTAATCATCGGCGCCTAATTCAAGCCCGGCTATTTTATCAGTTACATCATTTTTTGCTGTAAGAAGGATAACCGGAACAGTTCTTCCCTGTTTTCTGAGTTCTTCAAGAACTTTAAAACCGTTCATTTGCGGCATCATAATATCAAGAAGTACTATGTCATATTCATTTTCAAGAGCCATACGCAAGCCTTTTTTTCCATCATGGGCACAGTCTACTTCGTAATTGTTGTTAATTAAATTTTTTCTTATGGCACTGCACAGATCTACAGAGTCATCTATTATTAAAAGTTTCAAAATAACACACCCTCTTTCTTAATATATAATAATTATGAAAGATTAAAAATAAATTAAAAAATGGGAGTTTTTAATTATTTTACATAAATATTATCTTTAATATTTTCAAAGGTCTTCTCTCCGATACCGCTGACTCTCATAATATCTTCGATCACCTCGAAATTACCGTGTTCTTTTCTGTAGTTTATAATTCTTTGGGCCATTTTCTCGCCTATTCCATCTAATTTGTCAAGCTCACTAATGTCATCGGTATTAATGTTGACATAAACCTTATCTTCTGTTGATATTTCGGCGGGTTCGGGATCGAGTGTGGGTGCTTCTGATACAACTTCACCGAGAGGCTGTTTTTCTATAAAGAAATTTCTGTAACGATTATCATATGCCTGTATTATTATTCCGCCAATTACCGCTATAATGAGAATAAATGTAAATAATATGATTTTCACTTTACGATTCTTTTTCATATGCAATCTCTCCCGATAATATAAATGTTATTATTTCATTTTATTATATCAGAAAATTTGATATATTTCTACTGTTTTTTACATTTTTTTTTGATTTCGTAAAAATTTGTATAGGATAAAATAGAATAGCTCAAAAAACAATTATATTTTATGAAAGTTCGTATATTATAAATAAGAGAAATTCAGATTTATTCAATAATGACTTGTCCCGTTATTCAAATAGGACAATAACACGACTATATACCGCTGTAATCAGCGGGAGATTATACTCTCACATAGATTACAGATATGGAAATTGCCGCCTACATAGATTTGGTACATCTTGTCTGTATTTATAATCAAATGAAAAAAAGTAAGCTTATAATAAAAAATTTCCGAAATAAAACAAATATATTTATAATAATTCATTCATAAAAAACAAGAAATGAGAGAAAATAAAAGAAAATAAAAGATTTAATAATATAATCTAAATTATTGCCAAAATAATAAATATTTTTAAATTTGTATAAATAAATTTTTTAGAGTATAATAATAATATTATGCAATAAATTATATGCTGGTGTAGCTCAATTGGTAGAGCAGCTGATTTGTAATCAGCAGGTCGCGGGTTCGAGTCCCATCACCAGCTCCATTATTGGGGAGAGTTCCCGAGTGGCCAAAGGGGGCAGACTGTAAATCTGT
>CALXWJ010000016.1 GCA_944392335.1 uncultured Clostridia bacterium | reverse complement strand
TGCTCCTTTCACCTCTCGGCTTATGCGGTATTAGCATCCGTTTCCAAATGTTGTCCCCCTGCCGGAGACAGGTCCTCACGCGTTACTCACCCGTCCGCCACTTGGTTATATTCAAAGCAAGCTTCTTATATAACCCCGTTCGACTTGCATGTGTTAGGCACGCCGCCAGCGTTCGTCCTGAGCCAGGATCAAACTCTCGATAAAATTGTTATATCAAGCTTTCGCTTAGTATACTTTCCTATCAGAACTTGTTAGCTCTAACTTTTCGTACTTTTATAGTACCACTGACTTAAAATTTCGTTTCCGAATTTCTGTCATAAAAAACTCATAGTTTTATTGTAGATCTCTCTACTGACAAGAACTCTGCACTGTTTATTTTTCAATGTACAATCTTTTCACTTTCGTGTCGCTCCTAAAATTTAGTAGCTTATAGAGTATATCACATATCCTTGGGTTTGTCAAGCATTTTTTTTATTTTTTTTTGCTTCTTTCCCCACGGCTGCGCTTCTCTTTTGCGACAACTTTTATATTATACCACACCAATCGGTAAATGTCAAGTGTTTTTTCATTTTTTTTGATTTTTTTATTTTTACTTATTTATTATGCCATTTTTCTCATATTAAATGCATTTAATCGATCATTTGTATATTAATTAATATTAACAAAATAATCTTTTTATTTTTTCTTTCCTTTGCAAATATCATAATTCAATTGAATCAATGTTTTTACAGTCTCCAGATCTTGAGCGGTAAAGCTGCGGATTTCATATTTCCATCGGCCTGAGCACAGCCTGATCTCCTTTCCGAATACCATGCTTGGCCTTCCGCAGCGTGAAGGCGGAACATGAAAATAGCTTTCACATATCCCGCATTTTTTGCACCGCGTCATATGCCGAAAGCACAGCTTTTTCAGCTGTTCTCCATGAGGCATTTCCTCCACTCTTCTCTCAAATTCCGCATACTTCAAAGAAGGCTGCCGATCTGTTTTCGGCAAAGAAGCATCAAACATCCCTACCTGAAAAACAGGAATGCTGTATTCCCATTTTAAACAAGCCAGAACCAGTCCCTTATATTTGCATCCCAATGAAAACGTAACAGACTGGTCCGGTTTTGTAAGAGACAGTCCAAGTTCATTGAGAAATAATTGGATCTTCTGCATAAACGCAACAAGTTCATCGCTCATAAACCACATGGAATTTTCCAGGGTTTCTTTATAATCCGGAGAAAATACACGACAGTCCAAATGACGGAGACCTGTTCTGTAACGGTTTTTTTCCGTGCTTTTTTTACTGTCTTTGATCCGCTGTCCCCACCGGTACAGCCCATGAAACATTTGCGGATATTTACTGTTTGACAAAAATGCCCGTTGACCGTCATATTGAATACAAACCCCATTACGCTCTAAAGCCTTATCCAATGTATCGTCATAGGAAGCGAAACCATAACGGGATTTGAAGCCTCTGATACAATTGCGTAACGATGCAGTCTGTTCAAAAAACCTGCTGCCATCCCATTCCAATTTACCGACCATGTGACTCAAAACAGCTGTCAGAAACTCGATCCGCTTGATTTCCTCCAGTTTTTTCATTCTTTCCTCTTGATGATGATGCAAAGCGATATTTCTTGCTTTCTGCCATTCTTTTTGTCCCATTGCTTCTTCTATTCCATCACAATCGATTCCATATTTTTCAGGATATTGATACATATCCTCATAAGCATCAGACAAAAAATTATGCAGATCAAGCTGTGATCTCTTCTCCTCCTCCGGCAAATCCATAACGGATTCTTCAGCCGGCGCAATCATCAGTCCGTTGTTCCAGATTACCCTATGAGCATACGTCGGAAATATAACTTGGTTTCTGTCCATTCAAAACCTATCCTTTCTTGACGATACTATCATTATCATAATATCGTTTCATTTGTTAACCCAATATTTATTGCTTCTTCATTTTATCGATGCTCCATTTTAGGCATCCCGTCTGCTTGCAAAAACACAGTCGGCATTACCCATGCTGCCTGTTGGATTCGTTTTATAATATGTCAAAATAAACTTTCTCTTTATTTTACATCATATTATTTTAATATGTTTTCAAAATGATTTTTAATTGCTTCAAAAGACTTCTGACTTATAACATGCTCTATACGGCAAGCGTCTTTTGCGGCGGTTTTTTCATCAACTCCGAGTTTTTTTAAAATATCAGACAAAACAACATGACGCTCGAATATCTTGTTTGCTATTTCCTGCCCGGTTTTCGTAAGAGTAATGTAGCCGTCATCATCAACAATAATATGTCCTTGTTTTTTTAAAAGTCCCACACCTCTGCTGATACTCGGTTTTGAATAATTCATATATTCCGCTATATCAATTGAACGAACGGCCTGCTTTGTTTTGCATAGTATATATATTGTTTCAAGGTACATTTCACCGGACTCATTTAATGGCATGATCTTTTCTCCTTGTCTTTTTCAATTTGTTACATCAATATTTACAGCATTATATCATACCTTGTTTTTGAAGTCAATCATCCAAAAAAAAATTTATAAAAAAGTCTTGACAAATCAAAAAAAATAAAATATAATAACAATCGAAGTTAGTATACGCTAACTCTTTTTTCCGGTCATATGTTAGCCATTGCTAATTGCATATTCATAAAACATAAGGATTGAAAGGTGATGACAATGACACTTAAAGATGCAGTTGAAGGTACAGAATACATTGTACGCAAAATAGATACTGATGATGATGATATGAATGCTTTTTTATTTTCACTCGGCTGTTACAGCGGGGAATCCGTAACGGTGATTTCTCATTTGAAGGGCGGATGTATCGTTTCGATCAAGGACGGCAGATATAATATTGATAATCAGCTTGCACAGGCCATCATTATTTAAAAGGCTTAAGTATACATCCTATATTTTTGATTTTGGGTTAGCAGTCACTAACCATTGAATCAGTAACTTTATCCGAAAGGATTTACATAAAGTTAAATTTATTAATTTTAAGGAGGAATTCCTATATGAGAATTGCTTTAACCGGTAATCCAAACTCCGGTAAGACAACAATGTATAATGCTTTGACAGGCCGTAATGAGAAGGTCGGTAACTGGGCGGGTGTTACCGTGCAGAAAAAAGAACACCCGATCAAGAAGAACTTTTGTGCAGAAAATGAACAGCTTATTGCGGTGGATCTTCCTGGCGCCTATTCCATGTCACCATTTACAAGCGAAGAAAGTATTACAAGCTCCTATGTAAAAAAGGAAGCGCCCGATGTTATAATTAATATTGTGGATGCTTCAAACTTAAGCAGAAGCTTATTCTTTACGACACAGCTTTTGGAACTTGGTATTCCCGTTGTTGTAGCTCTTAACAAAAGTGACATAAACGAAAAAAAAGGGACAAAGATAGATACTGATAAACTAAGTCAAAAACTTGGATGTCCGGTAATCAATACCGTTTCAACGTCCGCTGAAGGTTTAAAAGAGGTTGTTGCTGCCGCATCACTGCAGGCAAATACAATTCAAAAAGCGCCATACCATCAAGGAGACATTGATTTATCAGATAAAAAGGCAGTTGAGGCTGCTGATCGTAAAAGATTTGAATTTGTAAATACGATTGTAAAATCGGTAGAACACAGAAAAGTTTTAACCAAAGATAAAAACTTCAATGATAAAATAGACGCTATACTTACAAATAAATGGTTTGGTATTCCGATATTTGCAGTTGTTATGTGGCTTGTTTTCCAGATTTCTCAGGTTTGGATAGGTACACCCATTGCCGATTGGCTGGTGGGATGGCTCGAAACTTTTCAAGGTTTTATAGGAAGTCTTTTGGAAAATGCAAATCCTCTTTTGTCGGCGCTGCTTGTTGACGGTGTTATAGGCGGAGTAATTGCCGTTGTAGGATTTTTGCCGCTTGTTATGGTAATGTATTTTCTTATTGCATTACTCGAAGATTGCGGATATATGTCGCGTGTTGCCGTTGTCTTAGATCCTATTTTCAAAAAGGTAGGTCTTTCCGGAAAATCAGTTATCCCGTTTGTTATCACAATCGGATGCGCGGTTCCCGGTATTATGGCAAGCCGTACGATTCGCAATGAACGTGAACGGCGTGCTACCGCAATGCTCTCCCCTTTTATGCCTTGTGGTGCAAAAATCCCTGTAATCGCTCTTTTTGCAGGCGCGTTTTTTGACGGAGCCGGCTGGGTAAGTACAGTTATGTATTTATCGGGTATTGTTCTTATTTTTATCGGTGCACTGCTTGTAAATAAGATCGCGGGATATAAATCAAGAAAATCATTTTTTATAATCGAATTGCCCGAATATAAAATACCGTCACTGTGGGGAGCGTTCAAATCAATGTGCGGGCGCGGCTGGGCATACATAGTAAAAGCCGCAACAATCATTTTATTATGTAATACCGCTGTACAGGTTATGCAGACCTTTACATGGAGGTTTACCGTTGCCGAAACTGCTGATTCATCAATTTTGGCTTCTATTGCCGGCCCGTTTGCATACTTGCTTGTGCCTATTGTCGGTGTTCTCAGCTGGCAGCTCGCAGCAGCCGCTGTTACAGGATTTATTGCAAAAGAAAATGTTGTCGGCACTCTTGCTGTTTGTTTTGTCGGGCTTGAAAATCTTATAGATACCGAAGAGCTTGCTTTGATCGAAGGTACCGGCGCAGAGGTGGCGGGTATTATTGCAATTACAAAAATCGCGGCTCTCGCATATCTTATGTTCAATCTTTATACTCCTCCCTGTTTTGCCGCAATTGGTGCAATGAATGCTGAGATGAAAAGCGCAAAATGGCTTTGGGGCGGTATAGGTCTGCAGCTTGGCGTCGGATATACAGTTGCCTATCTCGTATACACGATAGGTACACTTATAACTTCACCTGCTTCTTTAAATGTTGGAGCAGCGCTTTGCGGTTTGATAGCAGTAGTCATTTTTATCACAATAATATGCGCGCTTATTCACAACACAGATAAAAAGCTCAAAAACGAATATTCGTTAAATGTAGATAATAAAGGATATGCAGTGGGGCGGTAAATATGGAAGATATCATAATCATTTTAATATTGCTGTGTATTACGGGCAGTATAATTTTCTATTTGTACAGAGCAAAAAAAAACAGCGGAACCTGTATCGGATGCCCGTATTCAAAACAATGCAAAAAAAATTATAGTAGTTGTAACGGCAAAAAAACAAAAAATAAAAAATAAATATATGGGAATGCGTTACTTATGTTCGCATTCCTTTATTCCATATATCGTATGCAAAACATTTTCATCCGGCTGATAATAAACAGAAATTTTTTTAACATATTTTGTAAAAATAATTTAATAAAGGATTGTCCCGTCATTCAACGAAGACAAGGGCGCTGCATAGCAGCGCTGTCATCTGCGGCAGTTTATACTATCACACTGATCACAGATATGGAACCCGCCGTGCCGATTACGGCGGGAAACAACATATGCGCAGTTATATTACTTATATGGTATAAGGAGACAAATCATGGAAAATTCCATAATTATTACAATTCTAATTCTTATTATTGTTATTGCTTTCAGCTCTACAATAAAACACTATGCATCACGCGGCGGGTGTTGCGGCACGGCCAGCATCAAACACAAAAAGAAGAAGCTTTCAAAAATCATTTATACAAAAACTTTTTTTATAGAAGGTATGCACTGTAAACACTGCAAAATCCGTGTTGAGGAAATTGTTAATGACATAAAAGGGATTTGCGGAAAAGTACTTTTGAAAAAAGGAATACTGATCATTTCCTATGCAGAAATTGTTGATGATGAAATAATAAAAAATCGGATCGAAAAAGCAGGATATACTGTCACTAGTATAATTTGATCAATCCCATAGGCTTGTACCGTCATTCAAAGAGGACAAGAGCGCAGGCTGTGCTTTGCTGTAATCAGCAGGAGATTGTACTCTCACTAATTACAAATATGAGGTCCACCGCCGATTATGGTGGAGAGGACAGCATTTGCGCAGTTATAAAATCGTTTGTTCGGGTTACAATATTAAAACAGTGGGGATTTTATATATGATCTTCCTGTAATGAAAAAGAAGCATTACACCAGATATGTCGCACTCTCAAAAAAGGAAGCTTCAATAATTCTTAATTATGCTCATATTTTTCAATGACTACGGAGGCATAAAATGATTGAAAAAAATATAGCCTATCATTGCGGACCTGCTTTAGCAGGAATTAAACCGTCCAATCTAACAGTTGTACAAAAAACCAAACATCCGGATGCAAAAGATGAAATAAACAAACTCAATGAACAGCTTAACAGTAAGGATATATACATTGAAGTATTATATGAATGTAACACTAGACTTTTGATATTTTTATATAGGAGAAAACTGCTTAACGAAACAATAAATAAAGAAGATACAAAAGCCTTGCTTTATTCATTCGGATATACGCAAAATTTGGATGATTCAGTAAAAAAGCTAAAAACACGAATACAAGATAACGCATTTCCTCATGAAATAGGTGCTTTTTTAGGTTATCCTACTAAAGATATATATGGATTTATATATAACAAAGGCGAAAAAAGCCTTTTGACAGGTGAATGGAAAGTATATGACAACGTTGAATATGCAAAAAAACAATTCAAAAGATATGAAACGTGCCGCAAAGCCATTGTAAGACGTATTGAAAACGGAGATACTTTGGCAAAAATATTCCGTGCGGCCTACAATTGGGATCATTATTATCAACAGGATGATCTGTTCAATAAACTGAAAAACATGTCATCAGACATTTCCAACATAAGATTATGCTCCTTATGAAAAAAATCTGTAAATAAATAAGTTTGCAGTTCCCGAAATATCGACCTAAGGCGCATCCAGTTACGGCATTTTAATCCCTTCATGCTATTCTATAAATTCAGAAATATCGGAAAAAGTAAAATTAAACTGTTTTTTCTTCAATTAAGAGTTCCATGCAGTATAGAGCTTTATTTGAATATTTGAAGAGATTCTGCTATAACATAAAAATATAATATCATATATAAAACAACCCTTTAAAATTGAAAACCGTTAATTTAATGTTACAGTTAAACTAACGGTTTTTTTATATGAAACATTTGTTCAAGATATCATCTGTTAAATATCATTTTATATTTAAAAATAAAAAAATATAAAAAAAGTATTGACAAAAATAGGTTACTGTTGTAAACTAAATATGAAAGGTTACATCAGTAACCCGCAAGAAACATAAAGGCGGTTTAAATTATGAACAAAGAAATAAATATTACCGAAACAGAATGGAAAATAATGGAGATTTTATGGAAGTCTCCCATGCTCACCTTGGGAGATATAAGAAAAGCATTATCCGATACCGATTGGAGCAGCTCTACAATTAAAACATTGGTTCGTCGTTTAACTCAAAAGGGCGCCGTAGGTATTGATAATTCTCAAAATAAATTTAAATATTATCCAATTGTAAAAGAAGATAAATGTAAATTAAAAGAAACACATAACCTGATCGACCGAATTTACAACGGTTCAGTTAAAATGCTTATGGCAAATCTTGTGTCGGAAAGCAATCTTACCGATAATGAAGCAAAACAGCTGATGCAAATAATAGAAAAAATGGAAGGTGGGGACAGTAAATGAATTGGCTTATTGAAACATCCGTATATCTGAGCATTACTGCAATTATTTTGCTTATTTTTAAAAAACTATTTAAAAACAAGCTGTCGGCACGTGCACAATTTGCTCTTTGGGGATTGCTTTTGATCCGATTTTTTATACCATTTCTGCCCGAGAGCAGCATGTCCGTATACAATGCAGTGAATATCCCGTCATATACAACTGAAAAAATACAAACAGATAATAATATCGAACCTTATACAAGCACCCATATTGAAAATATAATACCCGAAAACGAAACAAACGAACAGAAAAGCATAAACACTGACACTGAAAACCTTGTAATTATCGTTTGGTTATCGGTTTCATTATCCTTATTGATGTATTTCGTGCTTACATATATTTCATTTTTATTTAAATTAAAGAATTACCGTACAATCAATCAGGCGGAAATCATAAAAACACTTTCCGACTGTAAGGATATTATCGGTATAAAAAGAAATGTAAAAATAATATCAGGCGGAAATTCTCCGTTATTAAATGGCATAGTAAAGCCTGTAATTATCCTGCCCGAAGGATACACGCAGGCTGAAACAAAAAGCATATTCCTCCACGAGTTATGTCATCTAAAACACATGGATATCCCAATCACGTGGCTTGCGATCTGTTTTGTATGCTTTAATTGGTTTAATCCCATCATTTGGTATTCGTTTTTTGTATTGCGCCGTGATATAGAAGTATACTGTGATGAAAGGGTTCTCAAATATTCTGACAACAAAAAAGAATATGCAAGAGTGCTTTTAAAAACCGCACTCAAGAAAAATAACTATGTTCTCGGCACAACATCCTTGCAAAACGGAGAGAAAGAGGTGCAAAGACGAATTAAACATATCGCATATTTTAAAAGACCGAAAATAATCTGGAGCACCGTACTTTTGGTTATTGCCGCTGTTATTTGTGTCCTTTGTCTGACAAACAAGGTACAAAACAAAAAATATGACAATACGGCTGTGGTCATTAATGATACAAATTTATATTTGGATAAAAATTTAAGTGTCCCTATATTTGACGTCAATCAAAATGATATTGTCAGCATTATAAAAGATGACGCCGACGGAACTTACTATGTCCAAATGCCCGTTATGGATATACCGCCTACATGCGGATATATAAGAGCGGATGACATCTCATTTGATTCCGATGACTTTGATAAAGCAAATTACGGTATTATTGAAAATGCTGTTGTGTATAACACCCCAAACGGGGAAGATATATATTCCCCATCGGAAAACGGAATTATAAGCATTTTGGAATATGACAAGGATTATGTAAAATGCTCTTTAATAGGAGGAGTGGATGGCAAATGGATAAAAAAATCCGATATAAGTTACGATATTCCCGCCGAGGATTCCCTGTATGCAATTACAAGCCAATATCTTTCGGATGAATTTTTCAGGGTGTATTCACCATACTATGAGATACTGAATTTATCAATTTCAAATTGGCAGGAAAATGCAAATCAAGCGGAATTTTTCTATACAATGACACACAAAAATTTTGACAAAGACCCCGATACGGTCGACTATATAAAAGAAGCAAAAGAAAACGGCAGCAAATATTATGAACAATTAAAAAAAGAATATCTTGAACCCCAGGACGCTAATTACGAATTTAAAATCATATACGAGAATAACGAAATTAAACTTTACACCAACGTAAATCCGAAAGGAGTCGAATGGGTACCGGCAAAAATTGATGACTTTATAAATTAACAAACAGAAAGGACGATGAACAATATGAAAAAAGCAAGAATTTTTATAACAATGACAGCAGCCGTACTTTCTATCTCAACAGCCGCGCAAGCAAGAGATATGCTAAAATATGTTAAATCTGAGGAAGAATATGATTACGGCAGCGAATATGTATATGTAGCTTGCGACAAAGCCACAGGCGGAATTATACCTCTTTCCATAGGTCCGCTTGACGGATATTCATACGCATACCTTCCGGGCGACGGAGAAATTGAAATAAAAAAAATAAAACCTATTGAGTTTTCTGATATAAGTATGGAATGGGGCGGCGAATTAAGTATAAACGAGCTTTCCGCAAGAGGCGTCTTTTCAGGTTTTGAGGATGGTTCATTTCAAAAGGAGCGGCTGCTAACACGTGCCGAAATGGCCGCGGTGTTTTCAAGAATGTTTAGTATAGCCCCTGTTGATACTGTATCTTATTTTTCGGATGTACCGACATCCGACTGGTGCAATGGATACATAACCGCTTTGGTTGATAAAGGTGTGTTCAAAAAAGACGATAATTTTAATCCCGATGAGATTATAACAAGAGAACAATTAACGGCAATGACCTGCCGTATGCTTTCCGATATGGGATATATTGAAGAAAACGGTGAATTTGATTTTTCCATGTATCAGGATTTTGATGATGTTTCGGACTACGCGATTGAAAGCTATAATGCGCTTCTATCAAATAATTATAATGTTATATCGGATTTGCAGGAGAATGATTTTATGGATACGGCGGATGATGAGCTTTACCTTATTCCTCAAAAAGGTGTATCAAGATATGAATGTGCGGAATTTTTATATTATCTGATTCGTTCCTTTACCGCTAACAATGCTCCGCCCATCAGGCTTGACACCGCTCCTGATGTTGATATCCCGGTGCTTGACGGTTCTACTTCTACATATAGTATAACCGAAAATATTTATAGGCAGTATTATCTGAATTACAATAACAGCCCCGATTTTCCGAAAGTACATTCCAAAACCTCAAATTCCTACAAAAGACTTATCGACAAAGAGGTGGATATGATCTTTGTTCCCGACCCAAGTGAGGATATAAACAACTATGCCGCTGAAAAAGGAGTAACACTCAAATATATCCCTATTGCATATGAAGCTATGATATTCTTTACATCAGATCAAAATAAAGCAGACAATATAACTACTCAACAGCTTCAAAGCATCTATATCGACAACGGGATAAATAACTGGAAGGATATCGGCGGAGATGACGCCGAGCTTGTTGCATACTGCAGAAATAATGACAGCGGAAGCCATGCACAAATGGAAAAATTTATTCTAAACGGCAGCGAGATCAATGAAGAAATACGCAAAGAACATACATCATGGTTGATGTCAAGCATACTTACCGAGGTTGATGATTTCAATAAGCAAAATCCGGGAAAATATGCGATCGGATACAGTCTGTATTACTACTATTTTCAAAACGAAAGTATTCTCGGCCCGCTCAATTTAAAGCTATTAAATATCGATGGTATTGCACCTTCCGAACAAACAATTGCAGACGGGACTTACCCCTATACAACTAACTACTATGCCATTATCCGCGATGAGGATAATCCGAAGGTTGCCGCTTTTGCAGAGCTTATGCAGGGCGATTTTGGTAAGGAAATAATACAAATGAGCGGTTACGGCGTTATACAATAATCATTTTATTTTTACCGTCTGTAAGTAAAAAGTTTACTCAAACATCAAAAATATAATATCATATAAACAGGGGCAGTATCGAATTCTGCCCCTGTTTTTAAAAACAAAAAATCAATCTGCTAAACCACGATCTCTGATTGCTATAACATCCGAGTTTTTATTTGTTGATTTTACCAGTCTAATATTTGTCTCATCATACCGATACATAATAAAATATCAAAAACTGCTGCTAATATATCACATACCGGCAAATTAATTTTTTATTATTTTCATTACAGCATTATTGTGTTCTATTTGTCTTATATGTATATGAAACATACGTATTGATGTTAACAAACAACACAAAATAGGAAAATCATCCACTTGTTTCTTTGCGGCAGATTATTGTTTCATTTTATCAAAAATTTTTCTTTCATTTTTTGTAAATTCTTCATAAGAAGATAAATATGTAATGTGTGGATCATCTATATAGCGGCTCTTATAGTGTTTTTCTCCGTTTGCATCAATTGCATATCCATCAATATATTCTTCATCGGGAATTGTGATTAATAAACGGCACATATTCGTTTTACCATCAACAATACCAAAACCTTCGCTTCCTATTACATATAGTATGTCCTTCTTTTTCTTATATTTAGTAACATTTGACAGCAATACATCCAATGGGCCATTCGTATTATACATTATCAGTTCTTTTTCATTGACAACTTTATCAATACTGAATTTACCATCTCCCATAAAAACAACTGTATCTTTTCCAAAACTCCCTCCGTATGGGGATTCTTTCCTTGCTTGCTCCTCTTTTTCCAGCTGTTGTGCGATAAAACTCCAAAATCTATCACTAACGGCATTCGATATTGTTTTAATATTTATCCCTACTGCAATTATTACAGCAATAAACAAGAGCGATAAAATAATAATAAAAATTTTTTTTATATTCATGTAATAAAACCACACCCTTTTAAGTTAAATTGGTTATAATTTATGGCTATTTTACTTAAAATTCAGCACAACCCACAAGATGAAAAAAACGTCCCTTTATCTTAATTGTAGAATATATCTATACTTTTTCAGGTCGGTTTGTTAATTAATTATCAATTATCCATGCAGCAACATAGTCCGGATCCATTACAGTTTCTTTCGTTTCATACAAAGTATACAAACCCTTACCGGCTTTTTTGATTGCTGATAAATCAGGGGGAAGAGTGAAAAGTTCATCGGAATTATTTATAAGTATAGTAATACCTTTCTCTTCAGTGGCTGAGATTATTTTCCCAAAAAATTGTAAACGCTTTATTATTTCATTATTATTTTTGTATGTTAAACCAACAAGTATTATTTTATTTATAAGTTCACTGAAATTAATGATAAATATTACCTCCCTTATCAGCGCTGGTATTTATTACAGTACAGTTATTGTAGCTTCTATAGGTATAAAAACCAATTATATACCACCATATATAAAATGCCACCAATATGGCCATATTATATCAGAGGCACTTCCGGTTTTTGACCATATAGTTTCCCAATTGGAATATACCCACTCTTCATTTTGTTTAACAAATTCCAAAACATTTCCTCCAGACATATTTTCAGACACATAGTAAACCGTTGCCGTTGTTTCTGAATAATCTAATATTTTAAAATATTCCATCTCTCCAAGCATGTTAGTTTGTTCGTACGATTTCTTAAATTCATCACCATGTTTAAAAGTCAAAACTTCACATTTCAAAATTGCCATTCCCCAAATAACAAAAAAACAGGCAATAATTATTGTTAATATTACTATAAAAATTTTTTTCATTTCAAGCCCCCCTGTATTAATTTAATCCTAAAAGTTCACACATATAGTAATAGTTTTCTTTTGCAAATTCACCAAATTTGCTTGGCTTTGGATTTTTATGCGGCGGCTTTAATTCTCCTTGATTATAAAGTGATGCCAAAATTGCAGTTCTTCCATCAATTTCCGGATATACCTCTTTCCAACGATCTTGATAATATTTAAGATAAGCAGCGGCATATCTGATATTTTCTTTATCATCTGTTAGCTTGATTGCTATCATTTCTCCTCTAGTGACCTGCTCTTGTCCATTAGCTACAATAGCTTCTGTTTTTTCTAAATAACCATTATCTTCAAGCATTTTAGCAGTTGATATCTTTACTTGAGATACACCAATAGATGTGTCAAAGACGAAAAGAGGATAATCAGTCCAATCATCTACCCAATTTACATTTAATCGTTGTTCGGCATAGATGGTTGCCGCCAATATTGCCGGATTGACACCAAATTCCGTCGCTGCATCTTTTATATTTTGAGCATTATCCATAATAATTTGATCTGCCACTTCTTTTGAACGTTTCCCACTTGGATCAATTCTGTTTGCCGGATTATTTTCACAATACACATACCAATTATACCCATCCCTAACGGGATCTTCCGTTATAAATCTGCCGTTTGAGGGGTCATAGTAGCGGTTTCTCAGGTATATTTGTCCGGTTTCCGCGTCAAAGTATTCGCCGCAGTATTTGAACGGGTTAGTATCTGCAGTATTCTCGGTCTTTTCGTTTCCGAATGCGTCGTACACATAATCCTTTGTAATAGTGCCTGATGAATCGGCAATTGCCGTAACGTCGCCGTGGCTGTTTTTAAGGTAATTTTTAACAACTTCGTCTGTTTTTGCGGAGGTTATACCCGTGATATCGTAATAGTAGTAATTTTCTTTTCCGTTTGCTTTTTCGTATGCAAGATTGCTTCCGTTCCAGACAAAGTTTGTTGTTACCCCATTCACGGTTTTTGTCCTTCTTGCCCCGCTCGGGTTATATGTATACGAAGCGGAATTGTTACCGCCGGAAAAGCCTGTTAGCTGATTGAATTTGTTATATGTAAATGTTTTTGATGTTCCGTTTACGGTTTCCGAGAGCTGATTTCCGTTACTATCATAAGACAATAGAATTATTTACTAATCTTATGATTTACACTTAAAAATTTCTCATAGTATATCCATACACTAAAGCCCAAGAAATCCAAAAACAAATATACGTTATTAATGCTCCTATTATGGATAATATTAATTTTTTCAGAATACGAATTGTTACTGACCCTTCAACAACCCAAACTTTTCTCCATAAGATTAACATGACTATACATCCCAACAGAATATGCGGAGAAAAGATTATTATATTACTGTACCATGTATATATATTCACAAGAGATACCATTATTGAAGTTATTCTATCAAAAACAATTCCCATTGCAATAAATATAAACATACTCAGTATATTTCTTTTTTTTGACAACTTCATAAAACTACACTCCTAAATTAATTTCATACCTAAAATTGTTTTATAAAAATTTTTAGTTAATACCATGTAGTTTCCATTTGATTTTTACGATGTCTTTTATATAATTTTTTATATTCTTTTTCATTCCCGATCAATAAGTTCATATCATTTTCAGTATTAAATTTAACTACAGCAAATCCGCCTGTATTAATACCGAAATAACCTGTTGCAACTCTTTTAATTTCATTATTTTTAAGCATTTCAACATATACATTATATGGTATAAATTTCAATATAAAAAGTGCCACATTTTATCAAATAAATATGCACAATATTTGTCGGTGTTTTACGGAGGACGAATAGTGTAAATTATCATTTCCCATCTTCTCCGTAATAGCTTTGCA
>CALXWJ010000015.1 GCA_944392335.1 uncultured Clostridia bacterium | reverse complement strand
GCGGTGTAACCAAAAGGGGAATTTGAGGAGCGCTGCCGGTGGCAGAAGAAGCGACGTAAAATTCGTGCAGAAGTGCAGAGCAATGCGACACAGCGGGGAGCAGTGCGACAACATTTCAAACAAACTACCCGACCACTGCCAGGGGCAGAAAAAGGGAGGGGATGTTGCAAATGAGCTTTTCTAATGCTCATTTGTACAGTTCTATCTTTTTGCTCATATTTTCTTCAATTTTCTAAATATTTAAAAATTCCGAAAAAACGCCTTCCTTATTCTGTAGTTCAGTATACGTACCTTCTTCCGTTATTGCTCCGTCTTTTAATACCAGTATACGATCTACGTTCTTTATTGTTGAAAGGCGATGAGCTATAATTATGATTGTGTGATCCTTCATAAGGTTTTCCATTGCTTTTTGTATTTGTTTTTCTGAAATATTATCAAGGGAGGAGGTTGCTTCATCAAATATAAGAATATCAGGATTCCCCAAAACCGCACGTGCTATTGCGATACGCTGTGTTTGTCCGCCCGAAAGGCTTGCCCCTCCGTCACCTATTATAGTATCCCTTCCCTGTTCCATTGCATTGACAAATTCATTTACATTTGCTATCTCCATTGCTTTAATAATCTCATCATCACTTGCTTCGGGACGTGCTATTTTAATATTATCCCAGACTGAACCGTAAAATATAAACGGCTTTTGCGGTACTACACCAAAAGAAGTACGAAGACTGTTCATATTGTAATCCTTTACATCAGTGCCATAAACCAAAACTTTTCCCTCCGACACATCATAAAGCCTTAATATCAGTTTTGTAAGCGTACTTTTTCCGCTTCCGCTGAGTCCTACAAGTGCCACACTTTCATTGTGCCTGACAGAACAGCTGAAATGGCTGAATATTTTATTATCATTATAACCAAAGCTGACGTTATTAAATTCTATGCACGGCATATTGTTTTTTTCCGCTTTTTCTTTTTCTGTCTCTATAAATTTTTGTTCGTCAGCATTTTTTTCCGGAGTAGTGGTTTTTTTCTCCATAATATCCAATATCTTTTTCAATCCTGATTCAGCACGGCTTTTTTGCAGACGTATTTCCATCAATTGAAGCAGTGTGTAGAAAATATTATATATACTGGTTAAAAAGGCATATAAAGTACCTACAGACAATCCTCTGTACACGCAAAAAACACCGCCGACCATAGTAATCACCGTTACACCTATATATTCTATAATTTCCGGCTTAAAACTTTCATTGGTCTGAGCCATTGCGGAAACTATGCCTTTTTCGTACAGGGTTTTTAAAAATGCCCTAAAATTATGGAATACCGTTTTTTCCACTGCATGAATTTTTACGGTATCCATTCCGTGTAGGGTATTATTTAGATGCTTGCTTGTTTCCGATTCGGTTTTCAAATATTCACCGTATATCTTTTCAATTTTTTTATATGAAATATTATTTACAATAACCATAAACATAACGGTTATCAATAGCATTACAGTAAGAAACCAGTCAAAGCTTAAAAGGGCAATAACCGATACCACCAGCGAAACTGCCTGATAAGGAACCGACTGAAACATTTGAAACATATATTGCTCAATGCTGTTTATGGGTGATCCTATTATACAGTTAAAAAGCTCACCCACAGATACAGTGCTGTAAAACTGCATACTCATATCTTGCAGATGACTGAAAAAACGGGAACGCAGATTGAAAAGGGCTCCTTGCATAGAAGTCATTATCCCCTTAAACGTAATCTTCCATATAAGAATTCTGCACCCTCCAAATATTAAATATATTAAACACATTAATCCAATAAATATAACTTTTTGTTTTGAATTAAAATTCGGATTTGAAATTCCGTCATCTACAATATATTTAATTATAAAAGGCTGCAGTGCAACAAATATACCCACTATTATAGATCCGAATGCAGAAAAAATAAGTTTTTTGCGGTATTTTTTAATATATGGATACATTTCTCTCCAAAACTTCACTTTATTGTTTCTTCCCATAATATGTAATCCTCCTAAATGCAGAAAATTTTATTTGTCTTTATATAAGAACATAATACAATGACATATGATATATGTCAATTATTTTTTTATATGTAATTTAAATGTAATATCATTAAATTGTCAAAAAATATTTCTCTGTGCGGAATTATCCGAATGATGTAAAAATCTTTATAACCCTGCCATATACGAAAAAAAGGATTAGATCCGTAAATGGACTTAATCCTTTTTAAAACACTTTTTCAGTTATAATCTGCTCTAATCTTTTAAATGATGTCAATATTTTTGACAAAACCTTTTCCCTCACCGCCTCGGGGCAAAGTATTGGGATAATCGGCATTTTTATGCATTTCTATTACATTAACAGCCTGAGATTTATTCTCTATATTAACACCGTTTACTTTAAAATCTTTCAGATATATATTATTAACGGCACATGAAGTATCGGGCATAAACACTTCAAGTATGTTACCCTCATATACTGCCGTTGACGATTTTGGTCCAATCATTATGGGAGAGCTTTCGGGAAAACTGTCCTTATGCATTGTAACATTTACATTTTCAAAATAAAGATTATCAATATTACTGCATATTTCAAAAGCCGCAAAATGACGATACCCTTCCTTGTTTTTAAGAACCAAATCTTTATCTATCGGCATTTTAAGGTCAATATCAATATCTTCAAAGAAAATATTGTTTCCCGATCCTATTGTTGCGCTTTCCTCCGGTTTGTCTTTATATGCAGGCAACTGAAGATACATCTTAAAATTTTCTATTCCGTTTACATTTTTCATTATAAGATTATTTATGCTGCAATCACAGCTTGTTCCGTCATCATAATAGTATGTTCCCGGCTGAAGTCTTATTGATTTATAAGGGCTTTCCTCACTGGGATATAAATTTTCAACTACCACATAATCAAGGGGACCGAAATTAATGCCTGAATTTGCCCAGTCATACATATTAAGTGCTACAAGATCATCACCGGTATAACCTCTGATATCTCTTACCTCTCCGTATGACACTCTGCCGTTTATATGTACTCCGTCTGCAAAACATTCTTCAAAGGTAATATTTTCAATATAAAAATTGCTTAGATTTCCTATCTGAATTGCAAATCCCGCCGTATGATAAAATTCTATATCTTTAAGAAGCAGGTTCTCCACATTTGAAAAAAGCATCGCTGTAGAAACTCCCAGCCAATCTTCATTGTCATCAAAACGTCCGCTCTTTAAATATCCGGCTCGTACCGTATGATATTCTTCCCATCTTCCACCTATAATAAACAAATCTTTATCCTTTTGGACATTCTTATCCTCGGGATAAAACGAGCCGTCAATAACATTTTTATTTCTAACCATTAAAACCTTTACACCGTCTAAAAGACGTATAACAGCACCTTTTTCAGCTATAATTCCATTTCCTGATGACATTATAACCGATCTTGATATGTAATATTTTTCATCACTTGCAGGTATTATAACAATCTTATGTTCCGAAAGGGCTTTGTCAAATGCATCACTCCAAACATTTGCAACAGTACCGTCGGGCAATTTCTCCTTACTTACAAGATTTTTATATTCACTCAGATATACCCTGTCTTTATTTTCCTGGATTTTAAAAAGTGTTTGCTGTTTTTCCCGTACAGTATCATAAATTTTCTTTTTCTGTTGTATTATATCCATAGCAATATTCTCCTCCTATACCTATTTTATATTATTTTTCAGCTTCTTCCATCATAGCAATGACATTCTCCGGCGGGATAGCATCTATCATGGTATTACAGGTTGAAAGTATAAATCCACCGTTTTCATCTGCAATATCTATAACTTTTCTTACTTCCCGTTTCACATCCTCCGGCTTTCCGAAAGTCATAAGATAATCAAGATCCATATTCCCCCAAAGACACAAATCATTTCCGTATTCTTTCTTAATTTTTTCTATATCCATATTGGCCGATGGCTGCAAGCTCTGAAGTCCGTCAAATCCAACTTCCACATACCTGTGAAGTATTTTATTGAGATCTCCGTCCGAATGCCCGAAAACAGGTACATTTTTATATGCCTTTATTTCCTGAATTGCAGCTTTGTAAAACGGAAATACAAGTTCATCCATAATACGGTCCGGCAGAAAACACCCTGTGTTAAAGGCTATATCATCTGCAAGAAATATGGCGTCTGCACCGTTATCCAAAAACAATTTTGCCTTTTCTACTTCATATTCCATTACCTTTTCGGAAATTTCACGCATTTGTTTTGTATTTGTCATACAATATACAAAATAATCCTCCATATCAAACATTTCGTCAAGTGCCGAAACAGGGCCTGCAATCTGTGCAAAAACGAACAGGTCTGTTTCTTGTGCAAATCGTCTTACAATTTCAGGATTTACATTTTTAATATCAGGTTTTACATACTTGTCTGCATCCTCTATATCCTCAATGGGAGGTTTTACAATATGCTTTGACGCAGCTTCAATAAACTCATAGCCGTAATTTGATAATCTTATTTCATATCCGTTATGGAATCTGCCTGTAGGCGTACTTGGCCAGTCACCAACATTTATCAAATCCATATTCAATAAATTCCTTACCTTTAAATCCCTTTCAAAATTCTGATAATCAAGAGGATAATCTGCCTTTAACAACTTGTTTGAAAGCATCGGTGCTATCCATGTTTCCCCTTTTGGAACTCTGTCGCTTTTTTTATGATTAATTGCGTTTAATACTCTTTCTTTCCTTGTCATTTCTTTCACCTCATACAATTTAACCGGGCACAATCCCTGTATCACTTTCAATTTTATTCCGGATAACCTAAATACGGATTATTATTAAAATAAGTTTATCTTTCCATACCCTCCGGCCATTCAAGGAACATATCCCCCGAAGAATCATCCGGAACATAATGCCCCATGCCGGGAACTACGTACTGGTAATCATTTTTGCCGCTTTGTGCATTTTTTATTGAAGTATTTACGTAAGACCGTAACTCCGAATCATAGATCCCTATTCTTGAAATTTTTTCTCCATTTCCCACATCAATACTTCCGTAAATTTTTGCATCGGGATTTACCGTAATCTGTTTTATATATGACAATTTTTCACTTCCGTCATATGCCATAAGCAATATTTCTTTCTTATCCTCTGTTTTGTTTTCATAGGAATAATATAATTTTCCCTCTCTGATAAACATAATTGTATCATCGCTTTTCTCGGAATCTGCATTTGCAAATATTTCCGGATTTACACCTCTTGAGGCATCATTGACAAGCTTTCTGAGATTTTTTTCAAAAAACTCGTACTTGGATCTTATATATGAGGAAATATATTGGTTTGACGGCTCCGCTATTTTATACAGCATACTGCTTGCTTTTGCGGAGTTGCCCATACTTTTTTCATATTCATCAACTTTATCGGCATATTCAATATATTTTGTTCTTATATTGTTATTGTTTAAATTATCAAAATAGTATGCAATTACATAATCCACAAATTCTTTATGCCTGCACAATTGGGCAACAAACAGCGGCTGATGCGGTTCCCAGTAACGCTCTCTGTACGGCAGACACCATTCCGAGCTGTACAATTCAAAAGCAAATTCACAGTCCCATACAGGTCCAAGATAAATCTTAGAATCTTTTTCGTCAGTATCTTTGTAGAAAAACGTACTTCCCTGACAGCTGTCATAATTTCCTATCAATTCCTGATGAAGAAAATATCTTACCGCACTGTCCATATCAAGCACCTCGGTAAAATGTCTGCCGTCCGAAAGGTATCCATCTCCATAAACTGCGTTTATCAGATCGGTCATAAGATTTTTTATGTAATCGTAGCGCGAACCATCCTCTACAGTGGTATCAAGTTTTTCGGGAGCTTTTATTGTCATCATATTATCCTGCGCCAAAAACTGCAGGTCCTCCTTGAAATTATCCATTTCAAGCAAATATCCCCCTGTAATATCCACATTATCGGCATTTCCTTCCGCTTTAATTAAATCATCCATTTCTGTTATTGGTATATTACCGCTTCCGATATTTAAAGGATTTGACAAGGTATACATTCCTATATAGCTTCCGTTTAAAAACACATCCACAAATTCCGCACCGGGTGTATATTTTATGCCGAAATCATCCGCCATATCAAAGCATATTTTATTTCTCATATATTTAAGCGGCGTTTCTGTTCTTAAAATTGCCCACTCTTTATTTTTTCCCATACCCAGCAAATTAAGTCCCTTTTCCAGTTTTATCTGATAGGGGCGCTGTTTGTCGGTTTCGGTTGTCCATGTGGAATTACCCCTGCCCCTCAGTCTTACCGTTCCCGGATCTTTATCGTCATTTTCTTCTGAGGTCATATAGCTTTCACACCCCAGCTTCTGTGCAATCTCCGGCGGAACATCAAGAACAAAATCTCCGTAACAGGGAACAGAATGATCCTCTGATTTATTCATTGCTTCAATTGTTCCGTATTCTTCGTTTATATCAAGATATATAACAGGCAGCGTTGAATTAAACGCAGACACTTCTACCGTTCTTGTATCATCTATTTTGATGTCTTTATAGTCATTTCCCGAAAAATCAACAGATGTATTTACCAAAACGGAACCGTCTTCGGAATAAACCGTTGTGTATACATTTTTAATATCACAGCCATAAGGCAAAACAAAGTTATATTTTCCGTTACTCTCAAATGCGGAAATATCATAGCATAAACCGCTGTTCTGCTGTGCCGATGCAACAATACTGTATTTTTCATGAGCATATTTGGATATATAAGTACCTTGTTGCGGCAAGGACTGAACCTCCTGCGCACAAACGCATAACGGAATATTAATTGCAAAAATTAAAAGTGCTGAAATTATCTTGTTTTTCATTATTGTTTCTTGCCTCCGAACCATAAGTAATTCAATGTAAAGCCTATCCCCAAAGCTCTGAATTATTATTAATATTAGTTTCCATTCTAACATATTAATTTTGTTTTGTCAATAAATTACAATTTGATATTATACAATTAATAAACCTTATGCAAAACCTTAATAACTGTGGTTTTATTTGATTTTCCTGCATTTTGTGTATTGATTTTTTTGTGTATTTATTATATAATAAAAGTCGGTTACAAGCAACTATCAACGAAAGGTAAAGATTAAAATGTCATTTTCATTAATGGATAAAATACTGAAGAATGTGGAAAAACCCACACGCTACACAGGGCGTGAACTTAATATGTGTATAAAAGATCCGGCAAAAATTGATGTGCGGTTCGGGTTCTGTTTCCCTGATGTATATGAAATTGCCATGTCCCATTTAGGGCTTAAAATATTATACCATGTACTAAACCTTCGTGACGATACCTACTGCGAAAGAGTTTTTGCTCCGTGGGTTGATATGGAGGAGGCAATGCGTGCAAACAACATGAAATTATTTGCACTGGAAACCGGAGATGAAGTAATTAGCTTTGATATGATTGGGTTTACTCTGCAATATGAAATGAGTTATTCAAATGTTATTAATATGCTCGATTTAGCAGGCATACCCCTTCTTTCAAAGGACCGCGGTACGAATGTCCCCTTTGTATGTGCCGGAGGTCCCTGTGCCTACAATGCGGAACCCATCGCCGACGCAATTGACTTTTTCATGCTTGGCGAAGGAGAAGATATTATCTGTGAAATTATTGATGTATATAAGGAATGGAAAAAAATACCCGATCATACAAGAGAACAATATCTTGAAATGATTGCCGAAATTGAGGGAATATATGTTCCTCAATTTTATGATGTGGAATACAATGAGGATTGTACAATAAAAAGCATAACTCCGAACCGTCCCTGTGCAAAGCCCGTTGTAAAAAAACGAATAATGTCCGATTTTGATTCCGCTCCAACTCCCGACAAGGTAATTGTACCCTACGGCGATATTGTACACGATCGTGTTATGCTCGAGGTTTTCAGAGGATGTATCCGTGGCTGCCGTTTTTGCCAGGCAGGGTATGTTTACAGGCCTGTCAGAGAAAGAAAGGCAGATACCCTAACCTGCCTTGCGGACAGGCTTTTATCCTCCACAGGATATGATGAAATATCTCTCTCCTCTTTAAGTACCAGCGATTACAGTCAGCTCCCCGAACTTACCGATAATCTGATTGAAATGACAGAAAAGAAAAAGATCGGTTTGTCTTTGCCCTCTCTGAGAATTGACAACTTTTCTTTAGAACTTATGAATAAGGTTCAGAAGGTGAGAAAATCAGGTATTACCTTTGCTCCCGAAGCAGGTACTCAAAGACTGAGAGATGTTATCAACAAAAATATTACCGAAGAAAATATTTTGTCTTCAACCGCCATGCTGTTTCGAGGCGGCTGGACAAATGTAAAATTATATTTTATGATAGGACTTCCCGCCGAAACAGAGGAAGATGTGGAAGGAATTGCAAACCTTGCACAAAAGGTACTTGATACCTACTTTGAAATTCCAAAGGAAGAAAGAGCAAAAAATATTAATATAACCGTCAGCACATCAAGCTTTATCCCCAAGCCTTTTACCGCATTTCAATGGTGCAGACAGGATACAAGAGATGAAATCATTGAAAAACAAAATCTTTTGAAGTCCTCAATTAAGTCAAAAAGAATACGTTACAGCTGGCACGACAACAAAACAAGTTATCTTGAAGGGGTTTTTGCAAGGGGTGACAGACGTCTTATTAATGTAATATGCCGTGCTGTAAAAAACGGCTGCCGTTTTGACGGATGGAACGATCATTTTAAATTTGACCAATGGATGAAAAGTTTCGAAGAATGTAATATTGACCCCGATTTCTATCTTCGTGAAAGAGGCTTTGATGAGGTTCTGCCATGGGATCATATAGACATTGGAGTAACAAAATCATTCTTTAAAAGAGAATATGACAAATCACAGAAAGCACAAACAACTCCAAACTGCCGCGAAAAATGTTCCGGCTGCGGAGCAAGTTGTTTCGGTACGGGTGTATGCTATGAGTAATTATGTACTAAAATATAAAAGAGGAAATGAAGTAAAATATATTTCACATCTTGATTTTGTCCGTTTTATTCAAAGAGTTATAAGACGTGCAGAACTTCCGATGCTGTTTTCTTCAGGCTTTAACCCTCACCCGCTGATAAATATTGCCCTGCCCCTGTCTGTAGGAGTAACCTCTGACGGTGAACTTATGAGGATAGGTCTTGACGGCGATTTTAATGAACAGTTCGTTATGGACACCATAAACAAAACCCTTCCTCCCGGATTTGAGATAATAGGAATAAAAAAAGTTGAGGGCAAGGAAATTAATTTTAACAAAATCAATAAAGCAATATACCAATGTAACTGCGAACTTGAAAAGGAAACAAAGGTTGATATACCCTCATTTCTTTCAAATACCTCCCTGCTCGTTATGAAAAAAAGCAAAAGCGGAATTAAAGAGGCGGATATCCGCCCTCACATTCATTCTCTTGAATGTACACAGGAAAAAAACAATATAACTTTAAAAATGTGTATTGACGCCGGAAATAATTACAATCTGAAACCCGATACCGTAATCGAAGCTATGGAAAAATATATAGACGGCTTTAAAACAACATTCTATGCCGTTCACAGATGCGCACTGTTGGCAGATGACGCGGAATTGCTGTAATCTCATAAACGGGAATACCGTGTGTATTCCCGTTTATTGCATTATTCTGTAAATAATTCATTATCCCCGTCCTGCGGTTCAATACTTTCGACATTTCTCAGCTGCCTCTGAATTGCTCTTGTCCTCACTCCCACAAGGGTATCAAGTTCCTTATTTGCCTGATTTATTCTCTGCTGTGCCGTTTCTATAACCTTGGCAAATTTATCAAATTCTGATTTGACAGCGCCTAAAACTGTCCATACCTCCTGTGAGCGTTTCTGTATCGCAAGCGTTTTAAAGCCCATCTGAATACTGTTTAAGAGAGCGGCCATTGTACTCGGTCCCGCAATGTTCACATGGTATTCTCTTTGCAGATATTCCACCAGCCCCGGCATGTTTACGGCTTCTGCATACAACCCTTCAAAGGGAAGAAACATGACGGCAAAATCGGTGGTAAACGGAACTTCAATATATTTTGTATGTATATCCTTGGCAAAAGCCTTGATCCTTGTTTCCAATGTTTTTGATGCTGTTTTGACCAATTCGGCATTTCCCGTTTCATATGCGTTCTGCAGCTCTATATAGGCATCCTGCGGGAATTTTGAATCAATCGGCAGATATATAAAGGAATTTTCCCCAGATGGCATTTTGATCGCAAATTCGACAACATTTTTACTATGCGGCACAGTTGCAATATTTTCCTCATACTGCTCCGGTGACAATATCTCCTTTAAAATGGCTCCCAACTGGATCTCTCCCAAAATACCCCTTGTTTTCACGTTGGATAAGACCTTTTTTAAATCACCGACTCCCACAGCAAGTGATTGCATTTCTCCCAATCCCTTATAGACCTGCTCCAGTCTTTCACTTACAAGTTTAAAAGATTGATTCATCTTCTCTTCAAGAGTTTTCTGCAATTTATCATCAACGGTTTTTCTCATCTCTTCAAGCTTCTTTGCATTATCTTCCGAAATCATTTCAAGCTTCTTTTCAACTGTTTGTCTGATTGATTCGAGTTTTTGTTCGTTCATACTCTCGTATGTTTTGAATCTTATTTCCATTCGGTTAAAATTGTCCGCAAGCATTCTGTTTATTTCACTTTGCCGTTCTGTTATTTTTTTATCCATATCGTCCAGCTTGCGTGTTTGAAGCTCACCGGTGTTTTTTTGATTTGACGTTATCAGGTCTCCTATATTTTTAATACTGTTTAAAGTATTTTGCATTAAGGTATTTTGTACCTGCGGATCTTCTTTTGTATATGATTTTTTTAACAGTAAAGCTATGATTATCTGAAAAATTATGACGCACAAAATACCTATCAACATTGCTGTCTGCATCATTAGTCCTCCTTTAATGCCTTTTTCTGCAAATATTATATAAAAAAACGTAGTAAAATGCAATACTAAAATCCATATTTTCAGTAAATGTTCAGCCGTCAACCAATATTTTTGTTATTTTGTATCAGCCCATTAAATTTATATTGTTATCATTTCTTTTAATAAAAATAAATTTACTATTGAAAACATGCAAAGCATATGTTATTATAGTAATTGCAGGAATAGCTGCTTTGAATTTATTCGAACCGGAAATTTGTTGGATATCTGCCTGTCATTCTTTTTGAATATCAAAAAACAATACAAACAACCATATGTGAACAAAAAACGGAGAAATTAACATGACAAAAAATTTACCCAAACCTCAAAATGTATTTCAATATTTTTATGAAATTTCCCAAATTCCGCGAGGCTCAGGCAATACAAAAGCCATAAGCGACTATTGTGCGGAGTTTGCGAAAAAACACAAGCTTTGGTATAAGCAGGATGATTTCAACAATATTATAATAAAAAAAGACGCTTCCCCTGAATATACGAACAAGACTCCCGTTATAATTCAGGGTCATCTTGACATGGTATGTGAAAAAACATCACAGTCAGACATTGATTTTCAAACAGAGGGACTTGATCTGAAAATTAAAGACGATATGATATTTGCGAAAAATACAACATTGGGCGCTGACGACGGCATCGCTGTTGCTTATGCATTAGCCCTGCTTGACAGCAATGACATCCCGCATCCTCCTCTTGAAATCATTTTGACCTCCGATGAGGAAACAGGTATGGATGGCGCAATAAATCTTGATTTTTCCGATATTAACGGACGAATTTTATTAAATATAGACTCGGAAAACGAAGGTGTTTTTACGGTAAGCTGTGCCGGCGGGGTGTGCAGTGAAGGCAATATTTACTTTGACTCAAGCATTGTTACCTCAAAAGGCTTTGATATTAAGATACATGGCCTGCTGGGCGGTCACAGCGGTGTGGAAATCGGCAAATGCAGAGCAAATGCCAATATAATCGCCGGTTATCTGTTATCGGAGCTCTTAAAAATCCCCTCTGTCAGATTATCTAAGATAGATGGAGGCAAAAAACATAATGCTATCCCCAATGAATGTGATATTACTGTAACATTTAAAAATGATGAAGATGATATTATAAAGACTATAGAAAAATTTTCAGATGAGTATAAAAACAAATTATTGACAACGGAACCGGATTTTGAGATATTATTTAATAAATTTAACGATAAACGAATCAATGAATTGAATAAAGAAACAAGCGAAAGTATTGCTGCCTTTTTATGCAGTGTTCCCAACGGGGTAAAAAGTATGAGTTCAGATATTGAAGGCTTGGTCAAAACATCTTCAAATTTAGGAATATTAAAAACAGAACAAAACAGTATATATTTTCTTTCATCTATCCGAAGCTCTGAAGAAGAACAAAGCAGGGAGCTGTTAGATGAAATTTGCAGGCTTGCAGAAAAATACGGCATCAAAACACATGCATCCGGTTATTATCCTGCTTGGGAATACCGAAAGGACTCACATCTTCGAGACATAATGTGTGAAATTTATAAGAAGCAATACGGCAAAGAGCCGGTAATTGAAGCTATCCATGCAGGTCTTGAATGCGGGATTTTCTGCGGTAAGGCGGATGATCTTGACTGCGTATCCTTCGGCCCCGATATATATGATATTCATACCGTAAAAGAACGTATGAGCATTTCATCGGTACAGCGCGTCTGGGCATTTATCAAAGAAGTACTTATAAATCTATAAAATATTAATTAAAAAAGAGGAGAGATTTTTTTGAATACCATCGATGTATTAAAAAACAGAAGAAGTATCAGAAGCTACAAAAAAGATCAGATTGACAGTAATGATCTGCAAAAAATTCTTGAGGCAGGAACATATGCACCTACCGGCATGAACAGACAATCCCCTGTCATTGTGGTTATTCAAGACAAAGCTACAATTGAGAAGCTGTCAAAAATAAATGCAAAAATCATGAATTCCGATACCGATCCGTTTTACGGTGCACCTACCCTTATTGTTGTATTTGCTGATTCCAACTGTTCAACATATATTGAGGACGGCAGTCTTGTTATAGGCAATCTTTTAAATGCCGCCGCATCGTTAGGTATCGGCAGCTGTTGGATACACAGGGCAAAAGAAACCTTTTTCACCGATGAAGGTAAAGCGCTGATGAAAAAATGGGGACTCGGTGAAAATTACATAGGTATAGGTAATTGTATTTTGGGATATGCCGATAAACAATATGAAACCAAACCGCGCAAGGACGGATATATTATTATGGCAGATGAACTCTGATTGCAAAAGATCATAGCGCATGCTTTTTCTCACTGACATGTTTATGCAAATATGATATACTCAGCTTGATTTTATTTGCATATTGAGAGAAAAAAATTGAATTACTTTATTTTAAATATACAATAACATTTAAGGCTATTTTTGAAAATAAGGTGACAATTATGAATAATACAAGAAAAGAATGGTCGGAGCTAATGCTGAAAATCGAAAACGCTCGGTTGCATACCGTCGACAAAAGCGGAGGACAGCTTGTGCGCAGCTATAACTACTAAAAAGGAGGTTAATATTATGTTTAATAAGGATCAATGGGCACAAATTTCTGAAATTTATTCAAAATGGTGGGATAAAACCCTTGACAGGCCCATAATCAAAGGTGTACGCAAAATAAATCCCAATTTATCTATCCCCGTACCCAGTCAGGCAAATTGTCATGATTTTTCTGTTTCTCCCGAAGAAATAATCAACAGAATAGATGCCGATCTGAAAAATAAAGAGTTTTTGGGCGATGCGTTCCCAATGGTCAATTTTGATTGGTTCGGACCGGGAATTGTTGCCGCTTTTTGCGGGGCTGATGTCAATAATTCATCCGGGCTTGTCTGGTTTGAAAGACCTAATGATTGTGAAATTTCCCAATTGCATTTGGAATTTGATCCTCAAAACAAATGGTTTAACCGTATAAAAGATATTTACGGTGCAGGTCTGAAAAAGTGGAACGGACAAGTCCTCATGTCTATGCCCGATCTCGGCGGAGTTCTTGATATTCTTGCAACATTCAGAGGAACAGAAAACTTGTTGATGGAATTATATGATAAACCCAAAGATGTTAAAAGATTGATCAATGAGATTCATGAAATATGGATACATGTATACAATGAATATAATGATATATTACAGCCCGTAAATCCCGGCTACAGCGATTGGAACGGGATCTACAGCAAAGATCCTTCATGCGTGCTTCAGTCCGATTTTTCTTTTATGATCAGTCCGCAGATGTTCAAAGAATTTGTGATCGATGAGCTGCGGCTCGAGACGGAGAAAATACAAAATACCATTTATCATATGGACGGTATCGGCGAGATTCCGCATCTGGATCAAATATTATCCTTGGAAGAATTGGATGCTGTTCAATGGCAGCAAGGCGAAGGCTCTCCCCCTGCAAGAGAATGGATCGATATTTTCAAAAAAATCCGCTCATCAGGCAAAAATATGCAGGTAATAGGCTATTATGAGGATTTATTTGCTGTTGCCGAAG
Source organism: uncultured Clostridia bacterium (assembly GCA_944392335.1). Lineage (GTDB taxonomy): Bacteria > Bacillota > Clostridia > UBA1381 > UBA1381 > RGIG1988. The sequence continues at coordinate 40,310 of CALXWJ010000015.1, read as the reverse complement.
CTGTCGGTGCAAAAGGATTGTATTTCAATACGGAAGTAACCGACAAAGGTGCATTTATGAATACTTACAATTATTTTACACGCTGAAGCTGTCCGCCTTCCAGGAAATTCAGATATATTTTTGTCCTGTAAAAATATATCTTTTTCCTGAACATGAACGGTATTGTTTATTGATTTGTTTTATAACTGCGCACATGTTGTCCCCCGCCGTAATCGGCGTCGGGTTCCATATTTGTAATCAGTGAGAGTACAATCTCCCACTGATTACAGCAAAGCACAGTCTGCGCTTTTGTCCTCGTTGAATGACGGGACAAGCCCTTATTGAATGTTGTACAAGGAGTGATATTATGTCAAACGGTTCAGATAAAATGCATGATTTTTATAACAGAGTACCCAATGCTGCTTTTCATCAGCAGGAATTTTGGCTTATGGAGGATACACTTGCGCGGTGGGAAAAAGAAGGGTATATATCAAAAAATACTGATTTAAATCAGCTTTTCGGATTCGATGATCCGGGCAAGTATTCAACCGATGTTTTGGGCTGGTGTGAAGCCGCTTTTTATCCGAAATTTGAAGAGAAAATTTTAGAGGACCGGGGAGAATATGAACTCGTACAGGATTTTGCCGGAAGAAGCGTATTGTATTTTAAAGGCAGAAGAAACGGATTTATGCCTGAGTATATTGATCATCCCGTAAAAAATATAGATGATTTCAATAAAAAAATTGCTTTCAGAATGGATTTTAATACGCCAAAAAGAATAGAGGATATAAAAAAATCAATTGACAAGGCAAAAGAATTAAAGAAAAAAGATTACATAATATGCAACAATATCATAGGCGGTTATATGTATTTACGTTCTCTTTTAGGTCCTGAAGGAGCTTTATATACCTTCTATGACGATCCCGAACTTATACACGCTGCAATGCAAAAGTGGTTTGAGCTTGCTGATAAAACATCGGAAATGATGCAAAAAGAAATTGAATTTGATGAGGTTTTTTTGGCTGAGGATATTTGCTATAACGGCGGCCTTTTGATCTCTCCCGATATGATCAGGGAATTTCTTTTCCCGTATTACAGAAAATTGCTCGATAATATCCGTATCCGTCAAAGTAAAAAATTTGAAATCCAAATAGATACGGACGGAAACTGTTTGCAGGCAATCGACGTATACCTTGAAATCGGAATGACCTATATGTCGCCTTTTGAAGTTGCTTCAGGCTGTGACGTTGTCGAGATAAGGAAAAAATATCCCGATCTTCTGATGCGCGGCGGCTTTGATAAACGAATTTTAGCAACTTCCATTGAGAAAATTGATAAGGAGATTGATAGGATCATGCCGTTCATGAAAAAATACGGAGGTTATATTCCGTCGGTTGATCATGGCACACCTGCCGAGGTCCCCTTTGAAAATTATTTGCATTACAGAAAAAGAATGATGGAATTTTAATATTATAATAAGGGGAGTGTAAAACAACGCGATACGGCTGAATTACCTCCCCTTAATTTTATATTATATATCGCAGTGCCATAACAAACCCCGTTAACCGATAATTTCTTTTCTGTGTCTTATAATTCCGATTACTGCAGAAATAATAGATATACTTTCCAACAAAATACCCCCCAAAGAAAACACCATAATATTATACAGCAAAACAAGAGGCGAAGTAAAAAGAATACTTATTCTGAAATGCTGTGGATTCTCAAATGCAATGCAATATGTATTTACTGTCAATCCTATTATAACCAATACAGACCATGCCCCGGATGATGTTAAAATTCCTACAATCATAATCAATGCCGAAACAGCAAGAGATGTATATTTCCACTTAAAAATATCTTTTCGGTAATATATCACATTTCTTAAAACACAAAATAAATTCATTGCCATAGCAGGATAAGCCTTTAAACAGAAATAATGCATACTCACAATAATAACCAATACCGTCTGTATTATCAAAAGACTTTTTTTATCTTGCATCTGGTAAACCGCAAAGGCTGTTATAAAGGCAATAATACCGAGTATTTGACCTAATATCTCCATATTTATGATCATTAACTCCTTTCACAAAGCTATCAAATATAAGAATATTTTACATTATCCATAATTATCGTTAAGGCTTATCGTATGTCAGGCATCTGAATTTTCTATTCTTTTGCCGGTTTTGCTTTCTTATGATGATAAAGCTTTTTATCTGCCATAATTTGCATTGCTGTAATTTCTTCGTGAGAAATTTTGTTTTTCTCCTTAAATTGCTTTGTTTCCCAACCATAAGAGACGGTAAACGAAACTGCATTGTTTTCTTTTTTTGCAGAAATACACAAATCAAATTTCTGCAATAACAATTCAACATCCAAGCTGTCCGAAACAATTACACAAAATTCATCTCCGCCAATACGATAACAATTTCCAAACATATCAAATGTTTCGCGTATACACTGTGCAGTAATATAAATCACTCTGTCACCTATATGATGTCCGAAAGTATCGTTTAAATATTTCATATCATCAATGTCAAATATGATAAAGGTCAGGCTTTTTAACGGTTTTTGAGAAAGATCATATAAAAACATCTCATATGCGTTACGGTTTCCCAACATTGTCATACTGTCCTGTACTGCTAATTTTTTGTAATGTTCCACATGCTTTTGCTCATTTAATATTCTGCCTATATATCCGATTGTGTCGATAATCATACAAAAAAGCATTACAAGCAAACCCCATGAATATAAAAATGTATAGTTTGTAGGCGGCAGCTTTCCGGCATAATATAAAATAACAGATATAAGACTTGTTATTAAAATCAACACTGTTCCCCAAAAAGTAAAAACAAGGTTTTTCTTTCTGTATTTTATGGCAGCTTTCCAAAATGCTTTCAGAGTAAAGCATAATGACAAAAATATTAATATATGCACTGTAAAAGCAGTATCCTGAATAGATACTATGCCAAAAGCATGCAGCAGCATACATAACGCGGCATTTCCAACAACAAACCATGTTAAATAATACAAAATTCGATTTCTTTTATCTACCATCAATTGTATATGCATCAGATACGGAACCAATAATAAATAAAAGAATGCATAGCTAAAGAAATAGGACAACGCATAGTTTCCGCCGAATATTGTTGTTATCTTCGTATCCAGCAAAATCCATTGACCTGAAAAAAATGTAAACAGCGCCAGCGCCAATATGGAAGATACTGCCGGTACCTTATAAAATGCCATCAATACAGCAATAAATAATAATATTACTGTAAACAATATAAATACTATCCAAAAAATTATAGCATGTATTGCATTATAAAGCAAATATCCACGTATAATTCCGGAATAATCAAACAAGATCTCCGACAATTCCCATGTATCACCGGAATCGTATTTCTCAAGCTCAACATAAAGGGCAGAGGAATCTAGAAAATTCTCAGCAGAAATAAAATGCCACATACTGCTTAATGCATGCTCTTTTCCTCGCGCCGCTTCATATATCAATTTTTCATCTGCCCAGACTCTTATCGAATTGTAACGTGTCCTGATAGTTAATGTTTTTTCGTGATCCACCGAAATATCTTTAAGTTCATGTTTCATCAATAATTTTTGCTTTTCCGTATTTAATTGCTGAGGCAAGTTGCCTATAGGTATAAACTCTCCCTCATTATGCTCAATCATCCAGCCTGAATTCAGCTGTTTTATTGAGTTAACCGAAATCCCGTCTAAAGGCGTCGCAAAATGAACAGATATTAATAATGCCATAACAAATACCAGGCCGGTAATACAAAAAAGATATAAATGACTTTGTTTATTATACAGTTGTATTTGATTATTCATAGCATACCCCTCGTCATTAAAGTAATATTAATTTTATTTATTTTGATAAAAAGATGCAACATTATAACTGCGCACATGTTGCCCCCCGCCGTAATTGGCGGCGGGTTCCATATTTGTAATCAGTGAGAGTACAATCTCCCACTGATTACAGCACTGCTGTGCAGTGCTCTTGTCCTCGTTGAATGACGGGACAAGCTCTTATTGAACATACCGAATAGTCACAAAAAAATAAAAACAGCAAATTGTGCTGACCTTTTTATAAAATTAATAATATATATGTTAAAGAAATTCAAATTATTTTTTATTATGATTCATTTTTATGCTATGTGATATTTCCAAAATTGCCCTCTTGCAATTATCATTAAAATGCACAAAATATATCTAATTCTCATCTGCCAATTCCATAAAGTTATTAAAGTAATATGTTTGCGTATCTGCCCATGTTGACGAATATTTTCTGATCCAACTGCTAAAAGTATCTCCCGTCTCTTCATACTCGCTTTTTGAACAACTCCCCAATAATGCAAACAGTACAATAATAACTAACAGTACTATCCAACCGTCGTTTTTCATTAAATCCACTGCTTTATAATTAATGTTATTATACTCTATTTATCGATAATTGTCAATATTTATAGTATAAATTATAATTACAATTGTAATAATATATTTTATAATATATAAGGATTAAAGCTATGATTAATTACGATCCATTTTATAAAACATTAAAATCTAAAAATATATCTACCTATAAACTTATAAACAAATACAATATTAGTAGAAGTTTATTGGATAGATTAAAGCATAATAAACCTATAACAACTGTTACAATTAACGATTTATGTGAAATACTTGATTGCAATGTTGAAGATATAGTTAAATATGTAAAGGAATAATCTCTTGCTTAAGCGATAAAGAGATTATTTTTTGGTTTATCAGTTACATCGTAAAAATCTAAAGTAATCAGATAAAGCTTCCCGTTTTTTACAACAGAAAAAAACTGAAAACCAAATAGCTATAGACTTTGCAGGGATTTTTGCGGACAAGCCCGTATTAAATAAAAACACTATTAACCATAACCGGGCAATCGTGTTTCGTGTTCCAATGTTAGAAATGAAGTATTTATGCGACTTTCAGAGTATATCTAATCGTAACTGTTTATATTAACGAATCTGAAATATTTCCTGTAATTAATGCGATAATTGTAAATATTAGAGTTCCAACTGTTGCTTGTATTTGTAAAATAGTTAATGAAAAAGATTTAATATCTTCAATTGGAATTAAAACATTACTTTCAACAAGAACATTCCAATCACAAATTGCTCCTATTATAATACATGTAACCATACTGATTATACCTATCAGCTCTCTTACTTTATATGTTTTCTTTAACTTTTTCCATTCCTCTATTAGTATTGGTCCTTCCTTTTTAACTCCTTATATTCAATTTATTTTAGATTTCTTACTATATGCATTTCTCTTAAGTATTAATATAGCTTTCTAATCTAACCCCTGCTGAAGTTGCCGGTTTTAGATGTTCAGAACGTCAGCGAAACTCTTTGCTGCTCGTTAGCTGATTTTTGTCTTAATTAATGTACAAATGGTCGCACTGTGCTTTGTCATAGGGCGTGCTTTGGCACGTTCATTTTACCCTTGACAAATTTCAGTCGAGCATTTAAAAGCTATTTGGCAAAAAACAGCGGAATTTTGTGAAATCATTATGCTATTTTTTCATTTTAACTTTACAAAACCTAGTATTTCGTTTTTTATCTCAATTATATATAAAAAAAATAAATTCGTAAAGTAAAAGTGGAAAATGTTTTATAAGAACTGACGATAGTAGTATTAATGAAAGATAACAAATGTTATAATCATATTACAATACAACTAAAAGAAAGAGTGTGAGAAAATGAAACTTAAAAAGGACGATATAATTCCTGTTAAGAAGAGAAGAAGGATTGGAGGGCGTGAGTGGCAATGGATACAAATGTCAATTTTGCCTGTATTACATACATTTATATTTTGTTACTGCACATTGCCTGGACTTCTTATTGCTTTTAAAGATTATAGATATATTGATGGAATATTGGGAAGTAAGTGGGTTGGATTTGACAACTTTAAATTTTTTGTGTTATCGAATGATTGTTTAAGACTTGTCAGAAATACCATAGGTCTTAATGGCTTATTTATAATAACATCTATGATTGCTCAAATAGCACTGGCGATTATTTTTTATGAATTAACAAGTCGAAAGGCATTAAAAGCATATCAAACAATATTGATAACACCTCATTTTATTTCTTGGGTTACTGTGGGTTATGTTGTATATGCGCTTTTGCAGCCTCAGTACGGTCTTATAAACAACATGCTTGCTACTTTTGGTATTGAAGGAATTCAATTTTATAATGAACCTGCTGTATGGCCGGCGATTTTGAGTTTTGCAAATATATGGAAGGGTGTTGGTATGGGTTGCATAATATACTATGCAACTTTAATGGGTATAGATTCAACTCTGTTTGAAGCTGCCAGAGTTGACGGTGCAACTAAGCTACAGGAAATACGATATGTGACATTGCCAATGCTGTCAAGACTTATTGTACTTCAGCTTATAATGGCGATAGGCGGAATATTTAATTCTGATTTTGGTTTGTTCTATCAGTTGACACGAGATTCAGGTGTGCTTTATGAAACAACGGATGTTATAGACACATACCTTTATAGAACCATGAGAGTAATTGGTGATATGAAACTGTCAAGTGCGGTTGGATTTCTAAAATCTGTTGTTGGATTTATACTTGTATATTTAACTAATTTCATAGTAAGAAAATATGATGAAGAGTTAAGCTTATTCTAATAAATGAAAGGAACGGCAAAATAATGAATAAGAAGAAAATAAAAATAAGTCAGATTGTGATAAATATTATACTTATTTTAATGTGTATAACCACATTGTATCCTTTGTTATTGTGTCTTGGGGTATCCTTTTCAAATGAGAAAGATATTTTAGACTATGGATATAAACTAATTCCTAAAAATTTTGAATTAACTGCATATAAATATGTATTTGCAAATCCAAAAAGCATAATTGATGCTTATAAGGTTACTGCAATTTATTCGATATTGGGAACTTTCGGTATGATTTTTTGTAATTCACTTATGGCATATCCTCTCTCAAGAAGAACATACAGGTTCAGAAATTCATTGAATTTTTATTTTTACTTTACCTGTCTTTTTGGAGGCGGACTGGTTCCTACATATTTATTATATACACGCTATCTCCATTTAGACGATACAATCTGGGTGTATATAATTCCGGGATTGGTCAGTGCATGGAATATTTTCCTGATAAGAACATCATTTCAGTCTGTACCTGAAGAAATGGTTGAGTCAGCAGTTTTGGACGGTGCAAGTGAATGGAGAATTTTGTTGCAGTTCATGATACCACTTTCAAAACCGGTGCTTGCAACACTTGCATTGCAGACATTTTTGGGAAAATGGAACGACTGGTACACTGCAATGCTATTTATTAATGATAAAACAGAACTAATAAGTCTTCAATATTTGTTGCAGAGAATAATGCTTAATATGAAGCTTTTAGAACAAAACAACACGATGGGATTTGTGGATATGACAATAGTTCCGGGTGAAACAGCAAGAATGGCAATGATGTTTGTGGTTACCGGACCTGCTCTCATTATTTTTCCGTTCTTCCAGAAATACTTTGTCAAAGGTATGGTTGTTGGTTCGGTTAAAGGATAAAAATATAATTATTAAAAACTTTTGGCAGTTGTATCAAGAAAGGAGGCATAGCTTTAAAACTGCTTAAAAATATATAAAAATAGGAGTGAATATATTATGAAGAAAAAAATAATTTCAATTATCCTGCTCGCAGTAATGATACTAATATTGGCAGCAGGATGTGGAAGTAAAAAGGATGTCAGTGTTTTAAAGGTGTACATACCTAATATGGCAGGTCAGATACAGGACTTGAAGATGGTAAACGATAAGGCTAATGAAATTTTAGCAGAAAAAATCGGTGCAAAAATTGAGTTGATATTCATTGATGTAGGAGCATATACAGAGAAAATGAATATGAAGCTTGCATCAAATGAAGAATTTGATTTGTGCTTCACCTCAAGCTGGCTCAATCCATATGATAAAGCGGTGAAAAACGGTTCGTATTACCCATTAACTGATTTAATCAATGAAAACTGTCCTGACCTTTGGGATACCATGGAGGACTATTGGTGGGAAGGCGCAAAAATTGATGGTGAGCTCTATGCAGTTCCTAATCAGCAAATTATCGGAACAATCCCTGCAGTTACATTAAGTAAGCATTGGGTAGACAAGTATAATCTTGATATTGATTCAATAAATAAGGTAGAGGACTTGGAGCCTTTCTTTGCAACAATAAAAAAGAACGAGCCTGATGTATATCCATACAGAGTCCAAGGCCCTATTGGAAACGAATATCCAAGCATTATATCATGTGTCAGTCTTGATACCTCTGTAACTGATGGATATAAAGCTGTATTTGCATGGGATGAGCCTGGATACGAAGACTCACTGGCAAAGGTAAGAGATTGGTTCAAGAAGGGTTATATAAGACAAGATATTGCTTCATGTATTGACGATAACAATGACTTCAAGGCTAACAAATATGTAGTAACCCATACAGGATGGAAACCAGGCTTTGAAGCATCGCAGGCAGCACAGCTTGGAGGAGAGCATGCTGTAATACTTCTTAAAGAACATGCTGAAATTCCAACTGGTGGTGCAACAGGAACAATGTGGGCAATCAGTGCAAACACAAAACATCCTGTTGAATCAATTAAATTCCTTAACGAAGTACAGACAAATGTTGAACTATACAATCTTCTTTGCTTCGGAATTGAAGGAGAGCACTATGAATGGATTGATGAAGACCATATAAGACAAAAGACAGATGGAGGATATTTCTTGAATCAGGCATGGGCAATGGGAAATCAGTTTAATGCATATGTTTTAGAAGGACAAGATGCAGATGTTTGGGAACAGACAAAGAAGCTTAATTCTGAAGCAGTACCTTCAAGATTATATGGTTTCACATTTGATAATTCTAAAGTACAGATGGAGCTTTCTCAGTGTGAAACTGTTATGAGTGAGTTTAAGAATATCTTTAATGGTTCAGCAGATTACACAGAACTTCTTCCTCAGTACAAAGATAGAATGATGAAAGCTGGTGCACAAAATATCTTAGATGAAGTGCAAAGACAGCTTGATGAATTTGCAAAATCTCAAAAATAAATATAAATAACCAGAAGAATACCCCTTTTATGCATATTGGCATAAAATCTTCAAATCACACAAAGATAAATCATTCACACAATTATAAAAAGTATTAAAAGGAGCGAAATTTTATGAAAAAAATTATTTCCGCAATTATGGCAATTTCTATGATAATGTCATTATTTGTTTTCTCAACAACAGCATCAGCTGCTGAAGGAAATATAGGCACTGTTAATTTTGCCGGAACAACCACTTATTACTCAACTAAGGGTGCCCAAGGACAACTTGAAGGTAAATTTACTGTAACAAAGGTTTCCGTTGATGAGGATACAGGCATGACAACAGAAACACCTGTTGATTACACTATTGACAATTATACAGATGGTAACATTGTGTATGAAATTGATGATACTTCTGTAATTTCAAGCATTAATACTGACGGAAGCTTCACAACAGCAGGATATGGCTATACAGTTGTAACAGCAAAGGTTTATGATGCAGATAGCATTTTAAAGGCACAAGGCAGTGTTGTTATTACAGTTTTTGACAGCTTTATGGATGGTCAGGACAATGTGACAAATATTAAAGATCTTGCTTGGAAAGAAAAACCTGAAGACAAAGAGAATTTCTCATCAGGAGATCCTACAAAGCAGTTTGAAACTCATAAAAAGGATAAGGCTGTAAGCCTTATGCTTGATGATGGTAAAGTGTATGCATCAACCTCTAATCTTACAAATTCTTTTCATACACAGAATACCGACCCGGAGGACGAAAATCATACAGTAATGTCTCCGACAGATACTGGTAATATGTCAGCATTTTGGTTTTATGGTTCTAATGTTACTGCATGGAATCCAACATATTTGGGATGGCAGTCCAAGGAACGTGTTACAAATATATGGTTCCACGATAATATGACAAATTTAGACAATCCATTTATGAGCTTTACTCATAATCAGGCCAACATAAGCCAAGGTATTAAATTTGGTTATAACGGAGATGCTTATGCTATTTACAGTTCACAGAACTATGCAACGAAAAACTTGGGTGATGCAAGTTATGTGAAGATAACTGATGTAAAAAGAAGCAAGGGATGGCATCAGGTAGTGTTGGTAACTGAAAATGCTAAGTTCCTTGACCCAGAAAAGAATGTTCATGCAAAATTCTACATCGACGGACAACTTGTATTGGCAACCGATATCTATACAGAAACAGCCTACAACATGATGGTTAATGCTATTGCTCTAAAAACAACAACAGGAACAAAAGTGGTAACAGAGACAGTACAGACAGGAATAGATGAAGAGGGAAATCCTATTTATGAAGAAAAAAGTAAGAATGTCACAACTTATAATACCTATTATGATGAGCTGTATTCAGTAGAATTGACTAAGCCAGTCGAAATCAGTGTAATGCCTGAAAATGGTGCAAAAGATGTACCTGTTGAAACAAAGTTTGAAATTAATTTTGGCAGAGAAATTACCAATAAGGATGCAATTACAGTTACTTGTGACGGAGCTGCTGTTACACCTGCAATTTCACAGAATGCAGGCAAAGTTATAATTGACTGCGGTGTTCTTAAAAAGGATGCAGATTATGTTATAACAGTTGGTGATACAGTTGCATTTGCAGATGGTGCTAAAATGCCTGAAAATTTAGTCTTTACATATAAAACCGCTGCGGATTCTTCAATAACAGACCTTATGGGAAGACAGTATGAGGTTTTAGGCAGCAAATACATTTCATTTGCAGACAGCACAAAATCGGTTCAGGATTATGGAATGGACTATGTCTATAATTATGAAGGTTTTGAGGCTAAAATAGAAGATGGTGCAGTAGTTCTTACAAAGAAAGCTACACTTGCTGACGGTTCAGCTAATACAAAAGACAATCACATGATGCTTAATTATCTTAACAGCATAGACCCGCAGACTGCTGATGGTCAGCCAAAATCCGGAATAATTGACAGATATGTTATTAAGTATAAGGCTAAACTTGGAAATATTCCTCAAAACGAATTAACATATACAAGACCGATATCTAATCTTTATGCAGGTGATGAGAATGTGTATAATACTGCATACTTCAGACCGGAACGAATTGGATATTTTAATATGTTCACAACAAATGTTGTCGGTGCAGGAGATAATCAGAGATTAAGATCATCTGCTACAAGCACAAAAGACCTTGTAAAGGTTAACGATATGGTTGATAACTGGGTTGAGGTTTGCTATGTAGTTGATATTAATAACTGGAAGCTTGGAAATAACGCAACTATTACAGTTAGCGTAAATGACGGACCTGAAAGCACAGAAGTTGTTAATACATCAATCTATAATATTAATAAAACAAAGAGCATTGAGAAATTAGGCAGATTAGGAATGTATTTCCTTGATGGAACAAGAACAGCAGATGCTGAAATGTCTGTTAAAGATTTTGAGATTTATGCACTTCAAAAGAAATATGATTACAATAATCTCACAGTTAAATCAGTTGATTCTGATGGAATTGAAGCAGATATAACAAGGGATGATGTTGCAGCAGGTAATTTGACAGCTAATGTATATCTTGATGTTCTTAACAACAATGATTTGATTCCAGAACAGGAATTCACAGCAACTGTTGTAATTTACAGTGGTGACGAAATGAAGCTTGTTACAGCCGCTAAAGGAGAAAAAACTGTAACAGTTGGAAACTATGACACAATAAAAGTTGAAAATGTTAAAATCCCAACACCTGAAGAAGGCGAAACTTATACAATGAGTATTTATGTTTGGGATAACTATGATAATTTAGTACCATTAGTGGACAAAATTGAATTTTAATAATTAATTTATTCCGTACCCGTTCAGGATTTTCCTGAACGGGCACGAAAAACCATTTTATAAAAAAACTGAGGAGAATATTATGAGAAAAATATTATCAACAATATTGACTATTGGGATGATTTTTACCAATATAACTGTCGTACAAACTGCAGTTTGTGCTCAAAGCGATACCGATAAATTAAATATTTATGAACCCATAATTGATTATGATGAAGGCACGGTAACAGTTAGAGGTTATGTTGATGATTTCATTTATAACAAATATGACCCTCTTTCAATTAATTTGATTGTTACAGAGGCTGATGTAAGCTACAGCGAATTAAAACAAAGCCTTTCAGGACTTGTGTATATGTATGAAATCCCTGTTTCAGAGGATGGAAGCTTTGAATGGACATATTGTGATTCTTTAGCACAAGATGAACAGGCAGCAGCAAGGAATATATATTTTACAGACCCGTTCAGTGGAGAAAAGGACGCTGCTTATTATGTGATTGCTAATGGTGACAGCTTTGCTGAGGTTTTAAATGCACCGCTATTGCTTAGTGCAAACAGCCCTATTTATTATATAAATGGACAAGTAAATGAAAGTGATAATGCACCTTATATTGAGAACGACAAGGTTTATATTCCAAAGACTATACTTGATAAAGCCGGAGTTTCTTATTCAGGAACATCTGAATGTATAGATGCATCATCAATAACAGGAGATAAGTATATATCAGATACCACAGGACTTGTCGTTGTTGGTAAGGCAGATTGTGCAGATTTTGATAACACAATAGCAAATACAATGTTTGGTGTATATGTGTCACCAAACGGTAATGACAATAACAGCGGTTCAGCACTAAATCCTGTAAAATCCATTATAAAAGCTATTGAACTTTCCGAAAAGGCTTCAGTTATTCATAAAACTGTTTATGTACATGGCGGAGTGTACAGTATGGAGGACACAATTTTACTTGATTCAACAAATGAAAATCTCACTATCAAGGCATTTTGTGGTGAGGATGTGAAAATTACAAGAGATACATTTATTTCTGCAGAAGAATTTGATATTGTAGAAAACTTTGACAGTTTATCATTCCCTGAGTCTGTGCAGGGAAAACTTATGGTGACTGATTTGGGTGATATGAATCTTGATGAGATTGCAGATTGTACAGACCATGACGGAGGATTACCATCTAACCCCGAGAAAAAGTATTATTATCAGGTATATCAGGATGATGTGCTCCAGACCTTAGCAAGATTCCCTAATGGAGAAAAGAAGGAAATGTATAATAATTCTTCTGAAGTAGGCGGATACGATAATACAGAAAAACTTGCACTTTGGAGTAATACAAAGAATGCATATTTATATAGCCACGGATCAAGCGGTTATGATATTTCAAGAAACCATATAACAGGAACTGATGTTGAAAACAAAAAAATCAATTTTGAAGGTACATCAACAAGAGCATATGCAAACGGAGCATTTTTCGTTTACAATCTTCCCGAGGAGCTTGATGTTGCCGGAGAGTGGTATATAGATGAAGACGATAAGCTTTATTATTACCCTTTAAAAGGATTTACAGGAATTAATTTTGTCGCAAGTGAAAAACCATTTATCAAAATGAATGACACCTCTGGTATTTCTATTGAGGGAATTGACTTTGAATATACAAGGTCATCTGCAATCATTGCAGATAATGTAAGTAATATTTTAATTGATAATGTTACAATACATGGAGTAACAGGTTCTGGTATTTATATGACCCATGCAAAAGACATAACCGTTAAAAACAGTGAATTGCATGACATTGGTACGGCAGGAATATTCCTTACACAGAATCAAAGCCAAAACGGTGAAACTGACCTTTTTCATCCTGCAAATTATGTGATTACCAATAATCATATATACGATTACAGTAATATAAGGTCAACTCATAAGCCTGGAATTTATGTTAGTGCAGCAGTTGCAGAAATTTCAAACAATACAGTTCATGGTTCAAATCATGCAGGTATTATGTTTGCAGGATGTGATATAAATGTTCATCATAACGACATTTATGAGGTTATGAGAGAAACCAGCGACATCGGCGGAATTTATTGCGGAGGCTCATATAACCAAAGAGGTATTAAAATTGATTCAAACTTCATGCACGATATGTTTGACTATGTATTCCCATTCTATTGTGATGACATCATAAGCGGTGTTGAGGTAACAAATAACATAATTAAGGATAACAGATATACAGGACAATTCAGTGCAGGAAGAGATAACACCTTCAGCGGAAATAAGGTTATTAACAGCGGCTATTTGAATTATACAAATGATGCATCAGGAACAGGTGGCTGGAGAAGTCCGTCACCAACCCAAATACAGGTTACAATTCTTGATAAGATTGCAGACGGAACTATTGATGAGGCACTGTGGAGAGAAAAATATCGTGGCTTTGGCGAATTCCTTGACGAAATCAGAAATTCAACCGATGATGATTTCCATGACCTTTCATTTGATGGAGATGTTACATATAACACATATTACAAGACATTAGGTTTGCCGAAAAACTTTATATATAAAGATAATGTATTTGTAAAAACAGACGACTATGAAAGAAGAGAAAACTGGTTTGATGTTGCACTTCAAAAATACGGTACAGCAAAACATCTTGCATCAGGCTCAAGCGGTGCATTAGAGCTGTACGCAGATGAAATGCAAACAGAAACACTTCTTACAACAATGCCTGAATATTCTCTTGATGGCATCGGAAGCACATTAGTAAGCAGGGTTGAACCTGTACAGGCAGTATACCCACAAAGCGGAGATGCAGTTGATAATGGAGCATTTACAATGGTATGGAACAATGCACACGGAATTACAAAATATAAGGTAATGATTGCAGATAATAAAGAATTTACAGACTTCGTGGTTGACACAACTGTATATAACAATTACATTGATGTAAATCTTGATGATGGTGTTTATTATGCAAAAATTATAGCTATTGATGAACGTTTACAGTGTTTTGATGAAACAGAAACTTCTATTAGCTTTACTATTGGTGATGCAAAGCTTGAGAAAACCGTTGTGGAAAATGAAGATGGTTCAGTCACTGTAACAATCACATCAACCTTGAGCGAAGACAAAAATGTAGATGTTATTGTTGCAGGTAAAACAGCACTTGATGTTTTAGAAGATGCTGTTGTTATTCCGGCAACAGTTCCACTCGGCAAATCATGGAGCGATACTGTATCGGTAATAGGCGAGATTAAAGAAGTATATATCTGGGAGCCCGGTAGTTTAATTCCTGTTTTTGATAAATGGGATAATAAGAACTAATTAAATAAAATTCAACTTAAGAGAGGGAGGAAAATAAATGTATAAGCGTATTATAAGTTTGCTGATTGCATTATGTATGTGCACAACTGTATTTGCACAGGAATCAGTTAACAACACTGAAACGGTTATAACAGAAATGACCGAAGGAATTGAAGAAATAATTTCAGAAGAAATTATTGAAAATCAGAATGAGGAAACAGAAGAAAGTAATGCTGATGAAGTTCTTATTGATTCTGATGAAACAGAAGAAATAATTGACAGTCATACCGAAAATGTCGAAGAAAACAAGGATGATGAAGAAACAGAATTGAAAGAATCGGTAAGTGTTCAGAGTAATCTTTCATCACCTCAGATTTCAGAACCAGAAGTCGTTTTGATGAATGCAGCTCCGGCTTCTGAGGTTACATTTGGGGAAATAAAAGACATTGATCTATCAGCAACTATTCCATATATGGCGAAAAATGCCGGTCAGTATATAACGGTCAATCTTCTTGATAAGGACTATAATGTACAGAATATTGACAGAAAAAGCGACTATTTGTCTTATGTATCAATGTCGCCTGATGTAGTTGAGGTTTCAAATGAGGGTAACACCAAGGGTAGAATGACAGGTAGAAAATACGGTTCATCAACTATTGTTGTCACATATAATGATGGAACAAAAAATATAACAAAGAAAATGATTGCAACCTGCTATGCATCTGAAAAAGTACCAAATAATTCTTCTGTGCACGGTGAAGAAGTTGATGATCCGTATGGATATACCAATCAATCGGTATATAAGAGTGTTTCTAAACAAGTAGCTTCAGCACCATACGCGGAGGTATTAACAATGTGGTTCTTCGATGATTTGAGTTGCGCCGGAAAAGTGACTAATGTACCTGTTGGATATTTACTGGATATAAGAGTTTCAACTTCTAGTCCGAACTATTATATGCAAATCGAAAATATAACTTCAGATTATTCCTATGAAGCTGTGGAATATTTAAGAACATACGGTTGGCATCAGGCGACTTACATCTTTTACAGAGATCCATCAAATTCAGACAGAAATATTGCAAAGGTCTATCTGGATGGTAATCTGATGTGTAGTGCAACCTGCAACACCGGTGGCGTCGGATATTTGAATGGAATGGGTGCGGCTGTAGGTACAAATAGATTTAAAGGCGATTTTACGATGACCACAAACAACTGGACATATTCCGGTGAGGCTACAAATTCACTTGAAGCAAGAGCTGGTAATATAATAGCACCATCACAAGGGACAATTTCACCGGCTGACGAAAATGGAAATCCAACACCGCTGACCTTCAGGTCTGTAAATCCGGTTGATGCAAATAGCGTTTCAGGAAATGTAAAGCTTAAAAAGGGAACTGCTGCTCAGATAGCCGGTGGTGGCGGAACAGAAGTCAGAGCTAATATTAAGGTTGATGGTAACTTGATAACAGTTACGCCTGAATACCCGCTTGAATATAATACAAGCTATGCAATCAGAGTTGAAAATACTCTGATGTCATCTCCTGCTGACTTGGGAAGACCTATGCTTCTTGCAAATGCTTACACAATTACATTTAAAACTTCAGAAGATGATGTAACTGTTTCAGGTGTCAGCCTGTCAGGAAAAACATATTCGTTTACAGCGAAAAATAATACAACAAGTGAACAAACACTGTATGCTGTTATGAGTACATTTGATGCTGAGGGTAAAATTGTAGAGACTATAACAAAGAAGCTTACTCTTGCAGACCAGAATCCTCTTCCTGAAACAATAACGGTTACTGAAGACTTTACAAAAGCGGAAATATATTTCTGGGATTCTATAAACACTGAAAAAATAAAGTCGTTTAACAGAAATTTGACTCATACAAGAACTGTTGGTGAGGCTGTTACACCTTCAGAGGAGAGCTTTGTTAATGTAACAATGCGTGATGCTGACGATACACTTTTAATCAGCGGTTTTAACCAGAGAAAAATGCAAGGTGTTCCTATTACAGTAAGAATTGTTAATCCGACTGCTGATTTTTCTGCTGAATATAAAGATTATAAAACAGTATCTGATACCAATTTCTCTGATATATATTATCGTTGTGAGGAAGTTTTGACAAATGCTGACGGAAGTTTTAGCTATTCATTTGATATGGACGGTATAAACGGTCTACATCAGATAATTGTAAATATGCCTGACGGTGAAGTATTTACAGAAGAATTTAATTTTACTGCAATAGGTTTAATAAACGAGGCTATGACAATTTTAAAGGGTTCAAATGCAGACACTATTGAGGCTAATTTCTTAAGTGTTAAGAACAAGCTTGGAATGATTGATAGAAGATTTGATAACCTTACAAACAAGCAATTTGTGTATAACTTTATGTTGTCAAAAATTGCATCATTGGGAGATTCATTTGACCTTGAAAAAGCAAGAAGTACATTTAAAACTGCGTTGGAATACGCATATAATGCTGAAAATCCGGCAGGTCTTAAAGAATGGCTGAAACAGGATGGAAATGAATGGACTCTTAAGAATACAGCCGTACACAATGTCTTTATGGATATGAGTACAACAAAGGTTGGTCTTGTTGCTGACAATTTAAAAACAAGTACGGATTTAGCTGATTTTACGAATAAATTTAAAAATGGCGTCATCATGACTGAATTAAAATTAATAGGTAACAAAAATGTTGTGTTGACTACCTTTAATAGATTCCCTGAAACTGCGGGGGTTGATACTTCTGATTATTCGCAGCTTAGAACAGACGAACGGAAGGATAATGTAAATTTAGCGTTCATGGAGCAAGTTAAACTCAAAAACACTTATTCAGAAGCTATTTCATTGTTTGAATACTTGGCAGAAGAAGAGCTAAGACTTCAAAATCTTGAAGGATCTGACGGAGACGGAGGATACATAGGAGGTGGCGGAGGTGGAGGTTCGTATGTGCCATCGCCAAGACCACAGGGAACAATTTTTGAATCACCACCAAATACTATGCCGGAAGGTATTCCCGATTGGTATGTTGAACCATCAACTATTGAGGTCTTTTCAGATTTGTCAAATGCAGAATGGGCAAAGGAATGTATTAATGCGCTTTATGCACAGGGAATAATAAACGGAGTTGGTGACGGAAAATTTGCTCCGAATAACCATGTTAAGAGGGAAGAAATTGCAAAAATGATTGTTGTTGCACTAAATCTTGAAGCGACAGAGGGTGAAGCTCCTGAATTTGCAGATGTTGATAAAAACAGCTGGTATTATGAATATGTAAAGATTGCATATCAGCATGGCATAATTGCCGGTGTGGGAGATAACAGATTTGGTGTTGGTGAGTTTGCAACCCGTGAAGCTGTTGCAACAATGATATGCAGAGCAGCTGATGCAAAAGGAATGTATCTTGATGATGTTATAACCATATATCCGTTTGATGATAGGGACAGTATTTCAGAATGGGCAGTTGAGTCGGTTGAAATATTGCGAGAGAGTATGATTATAAATGGTATGTATGGTAATATGTTTGTTCCTAAGAACAATATTACAAGGGCAGAAACAGCTAAGCTTGTTTACGGATTATTACAGTATAAATAAGGGGGATTCTAATATGAAGAAATTACGAAAGGTTATTCTGTTTACATTAATTTGTGCATTTATGTCTCTTCATTTAAATTCTTTTGCTGAGGTAAAAAGAGAAGATTATCAGACAGACTATGACTATTACACAGCATTAGCTCAGGAGATAATTAAAGTAGAAGATTATCCATCACTTGATGAATATAATTTAGCATTAGAAAATAAAATTGAAGAGCTAATTGCAAATGCTGAAGCAGATGCTGAAGAAAATCCTGAAGAAAATCCTGAACAAAATGAAGTTCAGACACCGATTGTTGGAGATGTCACTGATGAACAACCTGATATTGAAACTGAAACAGAGTCACTTTATCCAAAGACGGTTTTGGAAGACACTGATGAGCAGAAAGAAAAATACAAGGCATTAAAAAACCTTGGTATTATGGACTTTGGTGAAGATTTTGATGTATCAATCCCTGTTACAAGAGGTGAATTTACTGCAGTTATTGCTAATATCTACAACGGTGGTATAATACCGGAAGAAATCAAGCCTAAATTTATGTTCAGTGATATCAATGAAACAAGTCCAGTTTACAATGAGATTTGCAGTCTTATTAATGGAGGAATAATTCTCGGTTATGATGACGGAAGCTTTACTGAAGATAAAATCATCAATCAGGAAGAAGCTTTGATAATAATAACAAACCTGCTTGGTTTTGATAATTATGAAGCGCTTGGTGCTGATAAATATAGTGTTTATATGTCACTTATTGATGGTACAGATATAGCTAAATACTTCAGAAGTCAGACTGCTGAAATAACAAGAGGTTCGATGGCAAATATCATTTATGAGCTTTTATTCACAAACACAATGTATAAAACCTTCACAACTAATATGAGAATGGGTTATTCTTTCAGCACTGAACCTGTACTTTATAAATATTATAATTATATGTTTGTAGATGGCATAGTTTCAGCTAATGAATTTACTTCATTAACATCAGTTTCAGGTGCAACTCAGAAAAATGGTATTGTAGTTAATGGAATACAAATGTATTTTGAAGAGAGAGAAGATATCTATAAATACCTCGGATATTATGTCACAGCAATATATGATGAAGATGGCAACGGTAAGGCGATAAAGCTTAATCTTAAGAAAAACAGTGAGCTTTTGATTGAGGCAAAGGATATAGAGTCCTTTGATGAACAAGCTTACTCATTAAATTACTATAATGAAAATGAAAAATTAAAGAATATTGATGTTAAAAATGATATAACACTCATTTTTAATGATGCAGTTATTGAAGATTTATATGATAATGCAATATTTACTCCATCAAACGGTAAGCTTGTATTTATTGACAATGACAGAGACGGTACATATGAAATACTTAAAATTGATGCATATGTTACGTATATTCTGGAATCAGTTACAAAAAATGCTAAATTGTTAAACGATGCTATGGGACTTCATGAAAGAATTGATTTGGCAAATTGTTCATACAAATTGACTCAAAATGGAGAAATAATTGATTATTCAAACTTAAAAAAGAATAGTGTTGTTATGGTTGCTGCACCATTTGTTCAATACAAAACAGAGCAGAATATAAAATATATGACTCCTGATATAGCAAAATGTAATTTTTATAAAATAGTTGCTATGGATAATAAAATTTCCGGCAAAAAAAATGGCGGAAATGATAGTAAGATTATATTTGACGGAAATGAATATGAACTCTCAAAAGAACTAAATATTGCAATAGCTATGGGGAATGTTGTAATTCCAAGCAATGGAACAACTTTTGAAATTGGCTTGGACTTAAACGGAGATGTTGCGTATGTAAATATATCTGCGATTGTATCCTCCGGTGTAACATATGCTTTTTTGAAAAAGCTTGTTTGGGATGAAGACATAGAGGCAGTGTATTTTAAGGCATTCGATACTAATGGTGTACACCTTTCTGTTATACTTCCTGAAAAGGTAAATGTTTACAGAATGTGGACAAACGGAAGTATTACAACTAAAAACTATTATAAAAAGAAAATAGATGCGGAAAAACTGGTTGATAGAGTGACAGTTCCCGAACTGTTCAACGAAGGAGAATTTGTTCCGCAGTTAATTAAATATTCCGCAAATTCAGAAGGTCAAATTGACACAATTTATATTCCTGTTGATACCTTCGATGGTACAGTTTCATCAATGATTAAGGAACCTGTTGCAAACAAAGAAATCTTTACCAGAGAATTCAGAACTAAGGAAGTTAATGAGGGATATCAGGGACATGGTCATATGATGTATTACTGGTTCAGGGCGTACTATGATATAACAACATTTATAACAATTCCCGGAGACTTAACAAACGATTCTCTTTACAGAGTAAGCACAAAATGGGATGCAGTTTCGTTGTATAATAGTGTTGTAAACGGAGATTACGACTATGCAGGTTACGATGCAAATTCAGACTGCGACTTGGCAGTTCTTGTTATGAGAGAACCTTCTGATGTTCAGGTATCGCTCACAGGTACAGAAATTACTGATTCTGATTTTGCATTTAGTGCAGGTGTTGTAGTTGACGCTGTAAATGAAGTATATGATGACAAGACAGATGAAATAAGATATCAGTTAGAGGGCTATCAAGGGAAAAATAAGGTTTCATATTATTTCGATAATCCTGACCTTCTGTCAAATACTGTTACCGATCGTGCAGATATATCGAATATACCAATCACAGGATTAAAAAGAGGTGACATTATATGGATTGCAAAGAATTCAGCAGGAAATATCTCAGGGTTCAGAGTTCTCTGGCATGATGTTACAAATAAATCGGCACCTGGATATATGGGAAGTTTTTGTGAAAAACCGCTTGGACCTACTGAACAGACAGCAACTTCGTATCGTCTGAGTCATAGCGGAGTTGTTACCGGCGTTGGTGACTGGTCTGTCTATATTAAGGCATATGATAATGGCTATCTAAGAAAGGCATTGTGTGATATAGGTACAAATGTATATTTGCTCACAGGAAGTGGTAGCAGACAAAAAATTGAGGTAATAGATTTTAGTGATATACAGCCGGGTGATTATGTAAAGACTAAACAGACTTATGTAAAAACTCAGGAGATACTTGTTATCAGAGATTAATCTGAAATACAACATGTAAAAAGAGAGGAGCAAAAATATGAAAAAAATCATACTGTTTTTATTAACAGCGTCAATGCTTTTTTCACAGGTAAGTGTTTTGGCTGATGAAACTGAAACAACAAACGAAGATATTACCGAAATATCTGATGTTACAGAAACAGAAGAAGAAAAACCTGTTGTTGGCGAAGGTAAAGCAATTTTTGTTGACATTGATGCCGAAGCCGGTGGTGACGGAAGCTTTGAAAAGCCATTCAAGGATATAGCCACCGCTAAAGCAGCGGCAGCAAACAGTGATAAAAGTGAAAAAGTAACTGTCTATATCCGAGAAGGTGAATACGAAGTAATAAATGGATTTGAGTTTACGAGCAATGACAACGGAACAAAGGAAAATCCTGTAACCTTCTGTGCATATAACGGTGAAAATGTTATTATATCCGGTGCAAAAACAATAAAGAAAAATATGGCAAAGAGGCTATCAGATGAAACTGTAAGCTCAAAAATTCCAAAAGCTGCACATGGAGCTGTATGGGAGATTGATTTGTCAAAAACAGGTATTAAGAATTTCGGTAAGTTGCCGGGTACTGAAGTGTTTAGTTCATTAGGAGTAACCTATGCAGAGTCCAATTATTCGGAATTTATATATGATGGTACTGTTATGAATATGGCAAGATACCCAAATGCAGATTATCTCACTGTAACAAATACTTTGTCTAATAGCGGAAGCGGATTAGAGCAGGTTAAATTACAACAAATATCTGAAAATGCTGTAGATGTTAAAAGGTGGGAAGGACTTTCGGATGTTCCTGTTGCAGTGCAGGATTCAAGTTGGGGATACCGATATACTTTTACAAGAATGCATGGAGTTGATGCTGCAAAAAATGCAATCAGCGTTAAAGGAAATTTAGGTGCTTTCAACCAAGGGTCGAGATTCTTTGTATATAATTTAGCACAGGAGCTTGATGCTCCATGTGAGTATTATTTTGACAGAGATAACAGTAAGATATATTTTTATTCACCGGATAAAAATCTTACAAAATCTATGAAGGTAACTGTTCTTGAGAATAGCTTTTTGAGTTTTAATGCAGCAGAGAACATAACATTTAAGGGTATTAAGTTTGAAAATACCCGAGGTGACGGTGTTACTATGACTGGTGCTAAAAATATTATTATAGAGGATTGTGTCTTTAATAATATTGGAGGTATGGGCATAACATGCTATAACGGTTATGACTGCCAGATTTTATCAAATGAAGTTTCTAATATAGGATATGTTGGAATTCTGTTCTATACAGCAGGTACACAGTATGCAGATATTAAAAATATGGTGCGTTCAAATCATATCATAAAAGATAATGATATATATAATTGCGGAAGAATAAAGGCTGCTACATGTGAAGGAATAAGACTTAATCATGTAATAGGAGTTACGGTTACAAATAACAGAATTCATAATGTGCCTCATAGTGGAATACTCGGGCATGCAGTTGACAGCTTGGTTGCATATAACGAACTATACAATACTAACAGAGAATGTATAGATGCCGGTGCAATATATTTTGGCGGAACATATACGCATAACAGAGGTCTTGTAATTGAAAAAAACTATGTACATGATAATTACCGTGATACAAGATTGAATGGTGGTGCGGTTGTTGGTATTTATCTTGACGATAAAACATCAGGTGTTACTGTAAGTCAGAATATTGTTCAGAATAACTTTCTTGCAATGCTTATGGGTGGTGGAAATGACCATGTAATTTCCGATAATCTTAACATTAATAATGCTGCAAACATTACATATGATACACGTGGTATGAACTGGTCAAAGTCAGGTACAGCAGCACAGATGGCAACAGAACTTGGTTATGTGGGTTGGCCAAATCCTAAGTGGCAGGAAAAATTCCCAACACTTGCAAAGCTTGAACAAATGTCAAATAGCGGTGATGAGGTTGCGGGCATACCTTATGATGCAACAATTACAGGTAATGTTATTGTTGGTTCCGGTTCAACAGGTATTGCTACACCGGTTGTTGAGAATGCAAAAGATTATGAGGAACATATAAAAACAACTGAAGATATGTTTGACTTCAAAGATGTTGACGGTTATGATCTTACATACACTAAAAATTCGAAATTCTATTCTGAAGTAAATTCTGATTTTCCTGTGATTGATTTTGAAAATATAGGTCTTACAGAAAAACGCGAATTGGGTGTTGTGGAGATATTAGCACCGTTTGATAAAATGGAGAATATTGAAGGTAATTCAGCAGTATTCCGTTGGAAACTTACTGATGGTGCTGACAGATACAGAGTACAGATAGGTTTTGATGAAAATTTCCATGCAAAGGTATATGATGAGGAAGTTGTTGGAAATGTTCTTGAATTAAAAAATCTAAAGTATGACAGAACATATTATTGGCGTGTTCAGGCAGTTAAAAGTAGTTCTTCTGAAGTTGAAGACGGTGCCTTTTCACCAGTATATTCATTTAAAACAGCTAAATCTGAAATGCTTAATAAAACTGAACTATCAAAGGCACTTGATGAAATCGGTACAAGTTACTTGAAAGCAAGTGAGGGAACAACACCGGGCACATATAAAGAAGGAGCAATCGAGGAGTTTGATAAGGTTGTAAAGGAAGCAACAGATGTTTTGAATAATTCATATGTTAAACAGAGTAAAGTTAAGGCAATGATAACTGAATTAGAAGAAGCTAAAAAAGTATTCAATTCAAAACAAAATTTACTAATTACCAATGTTGACGACTTTATAGATGATGCAGAAAAATGGTCGGGACCTATTACAATAAGTAATGGCGAAATATATCTGGATGGTGGTTTGAAAAAAGGAAACTTCTCCGGATATAGCGGTAGAAAAATAGGTCAATATGAAATTTTAAGAATGAAAATTAATGCAGACTTGTCTAACTATCAGGGTTGGGGTATGAATGCTGATAACCCTGATGGCGAATTGTGGCAATCTTCTGGATATGTTATTGTAGGAAAAAGAAATATTTTTGAAATTCAGAGATATTTCAGAACAGAGAGCGGCGGAGTTGGTTCAGAGATTATTGGCACAGTCACAAATGAAGAGTCTATTATGACTTCCGGTAAATGGTATACTGCTGAAATTGGCTGTGTAAAGACACCGTTTGGTACAAGAATTATTATGAACATTGATGGTAGAAATGTAATAGATTTTCTTGATTCATCAGAAGTTGCCCTTGAGCCTGAAGGATATTTTGCATTCTATGAAGGTTCAAGTGAGTATAACTCAATAGGTAAGGTTAACGGATAAACAGATACATAAATAAATCAACGGAAATGGGGTTGTATCAGAACAACGAAATGTAATGACGAGTAATGATTAATCATATAAATCTCACATTTACAAGTGATTTTGATGCAACCCTTTTGCTTTATCTGATATTGAAGGAGAATGATATAATGGAATGGGAAAAACTAACACTTAGAGAGCGGGTTTGTCAGCTTATGGCACCTACTGTCGGACAGGTTATAATGTGGTGCAGAGCGAACAATGCCCAAAGTGATGCTTTTTTTGAAAAATATCCTGTGGGATTTTTGTTTACCGAAGGGAATTTTCTTAAAAATCCAAATGAAAGAATAA
Source organism: uncultured Clostridia bacterium (assembly GCA_944392335.1). GTDB lineage: Bacteria > Bacillota > Clostridia > UBA1381 > UBA1381 > RGIG1988. The sequence continues at coordinate 14,750 of CALXWJ010000015.1, read as the reverse complement.
ACGGTGAAGGTGATACAGTAAGCAACAGTCGCCTGAATGAAATATTGAAGACATTTAATGGAAGAGTACCTATATGTGTATGCGCTGACGCGGCAAGCGGGTGCGGAGGTATTAATATTTTTGCAAGAGAATTTCAGATAGGTGCTGCTGATGATGAGGAATTGGCATATAACGCAGGAAAATCCGAAGCAATGCAGGCAAATTATTGTAATGTTGACTGGCTATTTCAGCCAACCTGTGACCTTATTATGCATCCTATGGCAGGCACACATGCGGACAGCTTCGGTGGATTTACTGAGCTTAATAAAAGATTGACAACTGCCTTTATAAAAGGTATTCAAAGTCAGGGAATAGCAGCTACTGCAAAGCATTTTCCAGGCATTGGAAGTTCACCTACAAATATGCATTTGGCAAAGGCTAGAAATCTTATGTCAAAGGAAGAATGGGACGCAAGCTTTCGAGTGATTTATAAAGATGCAATCGAAAATGATGTAATGTCTATTATGACAACACACCTTGCTCTTCCGGCATATTCCAATAAGGATGAAAATGGTAAATATCAGGCTGCAACTGTTTCTTCTGAAATTACAACAGACCTACTCAAAAAGGATTTGGGATTTGACGGAGTTGTAGTAACAGATGCTCTTATTATGGGCGGAATAGCCTGTGGTGATCCTGTAAAAACAGCAATAGATGCATTTAAAGCAGGTTCTGATGTGTTATTATTTGTTACACCAAAAGCAGTAGACCCTATTGTTGAATTAATTGAAAAGGGAGAAATACCTCTTGAAAGACTGCATGATGCCCTTAATCGTATTTGGTCTCTCAAGAAAAAGCTTAAAATCTTTGATCCAAATCGTGTACGACCAAAGCCTGCTGCTGAGTTTATAAAAAATACATTAGAAGAAATGACAGAACGTGGTATTGCTGTTATAAAAAATAATGATGCTAAATTCCCAATTGATAAGAATAGTATTAATAATATATGTCTTGTTGGTGTATCTTGTAATGGCGGTGGAAGAAAGTGTAATTATGATTTGTTGCTAGAAGCACTTAAAAACGAGGGCTTTAATGTTGATTTTCGTGAAAGTATAGATATTGCTTGGCAGCACGAGATGGGCCCAATACAGAGCAAATATGATTTAATGCTGTTCTGTTTTGCCGGAACAAGCGGAATTCCTATCATTCCGCCTGATAATTCAGGGTCGTTATGGTCAATGCATAAAGTGAAGGATGACAAGAAATATGTGATACAATTCGGTCTACCTAAATTGTATGATATATATTTTCAGGATGAGCCTGTATATATTAATACACATATTACCGAAATAAATGAATTGGTTTGTAAAAGCCTTGTTGACGTGCTTGTCGGCAGAAAGGAAGCAACAGGTAAATTGCCAGTTCCGCTTGATTTGGATTAAGTTAAAGCAGATAATTGAGAGGATGGAATAAAAAATGAATTTAATACCAATGCCTAAAAAGATTGAAAAATTCAAAGAGGTATTAAAAAACAAAGCAGTTAGACTAATTACGAATGTGACTGATGAAAGATTACTAAAAGCAATAAATACTTTACCGGCTTCTGAAGAAGGTACTGCATTAGAAATACTTATTGAAGATAACGATAAAGAGTCATACATACTGAATGTTGAAATAGAGAAAATTTCTATAAAAGCACAGAGTATAGCTGGATCTTTTTATGCAATACAGACTCTTAGGCAATTATTTATGCAGGAGAGTGTGCCCTGCTGTCATATTGAGGATGAGCCGGATTTTCAATATCGTGGCTTTTATCATGACGTAACAAGAGGTAAGGTGCCGACTGTTGATACAATAAAAAGACTTATAGACGATATGGCATACTATAAGCTTACCAAAATAATTAGGAGGGGATATATATGAGTAATGAATTTATTAAGCAGGTTCCATCTTTAAAACCGAATGCTGCACAGATGGAGCACATAAAAAGAAAATTCGGAATGTTTATACATTTCGGAGTAAATACATTTGGAAATACAGAATGGTCTGACGGAATGATTGATGCACGTTCGTATCAGCCAACAACGATTGATGCAGAGAATTGGGCAAGAACCGCTTATGAGGCAGGAATGAATTTCATTGTTCTTGTAACCAAGCATCATGACGGATTTTGTTTGTGGAACACTGAATACACAGATTATTGTGTAAAAAATTCAGGAAACAAAACAGATGTTGTTGATGCTCTATCTAAAGCATGCAAAAAATATGGTTTAAAATTAGGACTTTATTATTCTTTATGGGATAGAAAAATACCTTGTTACAAGGATAATTTTAATGGTGAATATCTTCCGTATATGTGGAATCAGTTAAGAGAGCTTATGGATGGCAGATATGGAGAAATTTGTGAATTATGGCTTGATGGACCATGGGATAAGTCAAGAAGAGAATGGAAACTTGATATTTTATATGATTTAGTAAAACAATTACAACCAATGTGTCAGATAGGTGTTAACCATACTGTTGGTGATGATACAGGTCTTGCAGAGTTCCCGGAGGCTCGCTGGAAACCTGAAAACTATCAGGAAAATGATCCTTTAAGAATGTTCCCAAGTGATTTCAGATTGTGGGATGGATGTATGTCTAAAAAGGATGATCCTAAGATATATACATTCCAGAATAATAAGTATTATCTTCCTTGTGAGATTACATTTTGTTCAAGACGAGGCTTTAACTGGTTCTATTCAAATATATATGAAACAGTTCCATTAGTTGATGCAGAGGTTATGGCAGAAAGGGCAAAAATTGTATTTGGCTCTGATAACATACTTGTTATAAATCTCCCTGTTAATACAGAAGGAACACTTGTTCCGAGTGACGTTGAAAATCTCAACAAGGTATCTGATTTATTGGGAATGAGAAGAAAATGGAATGAGGAATAGACAATGCTTGAACGTTATATGTATATTGGATATTATAACGAAGGCTTTAAAATAAATGAAATTTATGGGATTGAAAATCTTTCTGTTTATGCTTTTGGAGATATGCTGTTTATGTATTTTGAAACAGAGGAAAAGTCTGTAAAGCCTGAGGATATAATAAGTGAAATGAAGGAGTTTCCGAATGGAGAAAAATGGATACGAATGATGAATATATTTCATTATGAAAAACCTGTAAGCCATGAATTTTGGAAAAGAAAGGTTTATCCAAAGGAAACACAGATGAGAATAGTGTACTTGAAGCCTGAAAAAGTATCTGAATACATATTCTATCATTATAAAATGCAAGAGGAAAAGCACCCTAAGTATGATAAATTCGGTTCTATTTTCATTCATAGAAATATGCTTGTTATGTATAACGAATATCCTGAGGAGCATGCTGAGATTGATATAGAGCCATCAATACCTGAAAATAATCTTCCAAACTATGTCGGCAATATTATAAAAGATTTGTCTGTTGAGTGGGATGATTTTGATGGTTGCTGGAGAGATTGCAGAAAAATTATATAAAACGACTGGAGAATATCAAAATGATTAAATTATTGAGTACTAGAGTATCCTCTCACTGTTTATATCCTAGAGAAGAGGTATTTGTTGAATGTACTTTTGAAGCGTTGGAGGATAGCCCGATTGCTGAAAGTGTAGAGCTTTTTTGTGATTTTGTTTTTGGTCATATGACTATTCCTGCGAACAGAGCAAAAAGCTATAGATCAAAGACGAGAATATATCCGCAGCCAGTTTTATGGAAAAAGGGAGATATAATTACAACTGGTACAAGATGGCAAATTCCAAGCGGTACATACGGCGGAAGCTTCGGACTGAATATAGGAATTTGTAATGCAGATACAGTTCCGCTTGATTTTATGGCTAATGGAAAAAAGGTTAAAAGACAGTATGTGGGTGATATAGAGCTTGCTTTTGGAGAATGTGCGCCGAAATTTGTGAACAGTCACAGGGAAGAGCTGTTTTTTGAACTTGAAAAAGCCAACTTTACAAATAAAAATGATAGTGTTTGCATGTATTATGAAACAGCAGAAACGGTTATCAGGGATAAAAAGACTGATGTAACAATTATTGATATGATAACTTCTGATAACGGACATTATTTTAATGACTATGTATCATTTGATGTTAAGTCTACACAGACTGAAAAATCAGTAAGTGTCACTCTGGAAAATGTCTGCGAGAATGAAGGTTATGAGCTTTTAGAGGTGAAATTTCCAACGCTTGTGTCGGAAAAAAATTCGAAAATGATAACAACATTTATGGGTGGAAGAAAATTTGATAGTCAAAAGGTTTTTGCGTGGGGTTATGAGCAAAAATATGACCATAGAAATGTTGTAGTAATTGAATTAGAGTCAGGATATAAGGTTGTTGAGGCACCATATCTTGACGATAAATTACATCACAGCGTTTATGAAAAAAACGGTGAACGTTTTGCAGATACCGGAGTAACATTTACATACAGAATGAGAGCTTACGGAAGTCTTGAATCAGTGAAAGTAATAAATATACCAACACTATACATTTACAGTACGGATAGTATGAGTGATGTTTTAACATATCTCAGAAAAGATTTGAAAAAGAAAACAGATATGTATGACAGGGCATTGTTTTATTACTTTCAAATTGAGTGTGACGGACATGAAGGGGTAAGAACCTTTAATGACGCATTGGAAAGAGTGAAAGAGCTTTACTATATGACGGGCGGAGTAAAGCAGTTTATGTTATTAAGAGGATGGCAGCATGAAGGACATGATACGGGTTATCCTGATGTGTTTACCGTAAATAAGAAGGGCGGAACTCTTGAAGATTTGAAATTCCTGATAACAGAAGCAAGAAAATATAATGCAGTTGTAACCTTCCACGATAATTATGATGATATGTATGAAGAAAACGGATATTTTGATGCTGATATTGTCGCAAAAGACGGCAGGGGAAACAATTTTAAATCGTGGATTTGGGTTAGTGGTATCAGTAATATGACAAGCTTCCCAAAGCTTGTAAAAAGCGGAAAAATGCAGGAAAGAGTAAAAAAGACACTCGAAATGTATCCTGTAAAAGATTCTTATCACCTTGACGTATTAAGCTGTGAAGCAAAAAGATATGATTTTTCTCCTGATATTCATATGGCGGCACAGGAAGCTTTAGAATATAAAAAGGCAGTAATTGCTGAATTTGAAAAATATGGATTTATTGTTACCAGTGAAGCTGTTTCTCAGCCATTTGCAGGAATTATAGGTCATGCGTGGAGTATAGGCTATGCGGATTCCGAAAGACTTTTTAGTGTTGATGAACTGTTTCCTCTTATGCCGATGATTTATCACGGAATTGTACCTTATTCCGGTGGTGACTGCGTTCATTCTGTTATTGCAGGTGCAACAATAATTCCTGGAATAACAGGCGGTCTTGGAAATTATAAAGAAGTATATTATCTTCATACGCTTCCTATTCTTTACTTATGTAACAATACAATCGAAAGCTATAAGTATGAGAACGGCATATACGTTACCACATATGATAATGGTGCTGTTATTCGCTATGATGTAAATAACAATGATATTGAAATTAAGATCGGAGACAATTATCTTGTGAAAAATGAGAATACACTTGTTGAAGGATATAATGACGGAGAATATATCGGTTATACTAAAAACGGTGATTTTAGACTGAAAAAGACTTTTGTGCAGGATATATTGGAGATTAAAGAAATATCAGAGGATAAAAAAGAGCTTGCTTACAGAATAGAGGATGATGTTCTTTTTGTTGATGCTGACAAAAATACAGCATTTAGAATTATATTGAGATGATAGGAGAGAGCAAAATGCATATTACAGACAAATTGTACAATAAAAAATGGGGAATATTCAATCATTATCTGAATTTTGAAACAGAGGACGGTCCGGCTGACTGGAATGAGCGAATCAACACCATTGATGTAGAAAAAATGGCATATAATCTAAATAAAATGGGTGCCGGATACTATTTCATTACTTTAAATCAAGGAACAAAATATATGCTTGCACCAAATAAAACTTATGAGGATATTATGGGAGTAGAAAGAGGTATAATAACTCCTCATCGTGATGTTATACTTGATTTACACAATGAGTTGACAAAGTATGATATAGATTTATATTTGTATTTTACAGGCGATGGACCACATATGGATCCTGTTGGTAAGGAAAAATTTGGTTTTTCATATTCCGGAGAGGATATTTGGCCCGGAGGATGTTCAAAAGCAGTTCCATTAACAGGGGACAAAGCGGTAAGTAAAGGATTTGTTGAAAAATGGGCATCAGTTTTACAGGAGTTTTCACAAAGATATGGTGATAAAGTCTGTGGATGGTGGGTGGATGGTTGCTATTCGTTTTTTGGATATAACAACGAGCTTTTAAAAATTTATTATGATGCTATAAAATCAGGCAATTCTAATGCTTTAACTGCATTCAATACAGGTGTTTTCCCATATACAAAGAAATGGTATGAGAATGAAGAATTTACAGCCGGAGAATTTAACGATTTTACATTTATTCCGCAGGAAAGATTTCTTAACGGTGCACAAAATCACATTCTTGCACCGCTTGGCAGAAAGGAACCGCCGATACATAGTCAGGGATGGGCACATATCGGCATAAAGCATGATAGAGAATATATGAGAAATTACATTGATGAGGTTAATAAAAACGGAGGAGTTGTAACTGTTGATATTAAGGTATATGCAGACGGAAGCTTTGACCCTGAGCAGATGAGTGTTATGACTTTAAAATGATTTGGAGAAGAAAAATGGATAGAAGAAAAATATTTGAATTATTTGACGAGTATAAAAACTATACCGATGAAAGGGTAAAAAACGGTATTGAAAAAAACCGAAAAGGAGACGCATTTATAAAAGTAACAGATAAAGACGGAAATCCTTTGAAGAATGTCAAAATAGAGGTTAAGCAATTAAATCATGAGTTTAAGTATGGAGCAAATATCTTTATGCTTGATGAGCTTGAAACCGAAGAAAAGAATGAAAAGTACAAAGAATATTTTAAAAAAGCTTTCAATATGGCTACACTGCCGTTTTATTGGAATGATTTAGAGCCCAAACAGGGACAAACCCGTTACGAAAAAAACAGTAAAAAGATATACAGAAGACCTGCGCCTGATTTATGTATTGATTTTTGTCAGCAAAATGGAATAGAACCAAGAGAACACGCACTTGCATATGAGCATTTTTTTCCTGAATGGCTCGCGGCTGCTGATATTACAAAGGTGAAAAAAGCATATGAAAAACGCTGTGCAGAAATTGCCGAGAGGTATGCAGATAAAATCAAAACAATAGAGGTTACAAACGAAACTTTTTGGGACAATGGTATTACTGCTCTTTATGATGAGCCTGATTTTATAGAATACTGTTTTAAAACAGCAAGAAAACATTTTCCTCATAATCAATTGGTAATCAACGAATGGCCGTGTGTATGGGATTGTCCGGGCCGTGGAACTGACCAGTATTATGCACAGATTGAGCGTGCTTTATTAAAGGGTGCAGAAATTGACGCAATCGGTTTGCAGTATCATATGTTTTTTAAAGCCGAGGAGGAATATAAGCTGACAAGAAAAGCATATAATCCAAGACATTTATATAAGATGATGGATAACTATGCAAGACTTGGTAAGGCTTTGCAGATTACAGAGATCACAATACCATGCTATACCGACTCTGCTGAAGATGAAGAAATTCAGGCTGAAATCATTAAAAAGTTATATCCTATATGGTTTAGTCACGAAAGCGTTGACCAGATTATATATTGGAATGTTGTAGATGGCTATGCTGCGTTTGCCAAACAGGGTGATATGAGTGCAGGTGAAAACTATTATCGTGGTGGTTTGATTAGATTTGATTTAACTCCAAAGCCGGCATATTATGCTATTGTGGATATGTTTGAAAAGAAATGGAGAACAAATACACAAGTAAATACCAATGAAAATGGAAGTGCATATTTCAGGGGATTTTACGGTGAATATGAAATTACAATTTCTGATGAAAAACAAACGGTCGAAAGAAGAATTAAACTAAAGAAGAATGGTACTAATGAGTTTATTTTGGAAGTTTAGTTGATGGAGAATTAAAATATGTACGGAAAATTTATAAAAGATACAGCGGGCTATGTAATTAACACTTTTGATTTGCCGACTGCATGGGAATACATATATGAAAACAAGGATATTTTATTAAAGGTTGACCAGTTCGGACCTGTTTATGCACAAGCAAATCCGCCTGGTGATATTATGCTATTTAAAAGAGAACAGCATCAAAAGTTTTCACCCTGGTTTATTAATGTCATAACAGAAGAAAATGAAAGATTTACAAATTTCTTAAAGCCATATAACAATAAAATAGTACCTGAAGATGTAAAAATTGAGTATCTGCCTGAATGTGCAAAATACAGCTTTACATATAAGGGTTTGTTAATATCGACAGAGATACAAGAGCAATATGAGAATGAAGGGAATGAGACTAAATGATTTTTAAAGATTTAGACAGAGTTGTATTTGCTGGTGATTCTGTTACGGATATGGGAAGGTCGCATCCTTTAGGAGAAGGACTGGGTGATTCCTTGGGACGTGGCTATGTGAGAGTTATTGAAAATATGATTTCGACGTGTTATCCGGATATAACAATAAGAATAACTAATATGGGTACTGGTGGAAATACAAGTCGTGATTTATTAAATAGATTTGAACAAGATGTTGTCGATTTGAAACCTGATTGGGTTTCCATTTGTATTGGAATAAATGATGTGTGGAGGCAGTTTGATTCTCCTGCGATTACTGATTGTTGTGTATTACCTGAAGAATATAAAGATAATGTTGAAAAAATGATTTTGTCAGTTAAGGATACAGTTAAGGGGATTTTTCTGTTGACACCATATTATATGGAGCCTAATAAGGAAGATAAAATGCGTGCAAGAATGGATGAATATGTTGAGATATGCAAGAAACTAGCAGAGAAATATAATTGTATATTAGTGAATTTTCAGGATATGTATGATGAATACTGTTCAATTAAGCATTCATCATATATTTCCTGGGATAGAGTTCATCCAAATCAGATTGGTTCAACACTTATGGCAAAAGAATTTTTGAAGAAGTGTCAATTTGAATATTATAAAAATTAAGTAACATCATTAAAATATCAGGAGGGTTAATAATGAGTATTAATGTAAACAGATTTTCGGAACCGTCGGAATTGAAAATAACGGACATCAGAGTAGCAAATATTAACGGTGCACCAAAGCATTGTCCGCTTATTAAGGTATATACCAATCAGGGCTTGATTGGTTATGGTGAGGTGAGAGATGCTTCAAGTGCTACATATGCACTTATGCTAAAGTCACGACTTGTTGGTGAAAACCCATGTAATGTGGATAAGTTGTTCAGAAGAATTAAACAATTCGGCGGGCATTCAAGACAAGGCGGCGGTGTATCAGGTCTTGAAATTGCACTTTGGGATTTGGCAGGTAAAGCATGGGGAGTACCTCTTTGGCAGATGCTTGGCGGAAAATTCCGTGACAAGGTAAGAATGTACTGCGATACAGATGTCGACGGAAAGCATACAGGAACTGATATGGGACACGCTCTTAAAAAGAGAATGGAACAAGGCTTTACTTTCCTTAAAATGGACTTAGGTATTGAGCTTATGCTCGATGAACCAGGCTGTCTTAATGCGCCTATTGGATTTTTAGAGGATATAAAGAAATATTCAATGAAAGCAATTAATCATCAAAAGGGCTCTATTGATATGGATATGATGCTTGGAAAGAACTATGAAGTGTTTACTATTCCGCATCATGCAACAGGTATTCATCTAACTCAAAAGGGAATGGATTATCTTGAAAATTATGTAAAAGAGGTAAGAGATGTAATCGGTTACGAGGTTCCTCTTGCTATTGACCATTTCGGACATATTTGTATTGAGGATTGCATTATGTTTGCAAAGCGTCTTGAAAAGTATAATATTGCTTGGATTGAAGATATTGCACCGTGGCACTATACAGACCACTATGTAAAAATTGCAAATAATTGTAATGTTCCGATTTGTACAGGTGAGGATATTTATTTAGCTGAAAACTTTGAGCCGTTAATGAAGAAAGGCGGAGTTTCCGTAGTGCATCCTGATATGCTTACTGTCGGCGGAGCAATGGAAATGAAAAAGCTTGGGAATATGTGCGACAAATACGGTGTTGCAATGGCAATACATATGGCAGAAAGTCCGATTGCCTGCATGGCGGCAATTCATGCGGCTGCGGCTGTTCAGAACTGTCTTGCGGTAGAATTCCATAGCGTTGATATTCCGTGGTGGAATGACCTTGCAATAGGTATTGATAACCCGCTATTCAAAGATGGATTTGTAAATGTTCCAAATAAACCGGGACTTGGTATTGATGAACTGAATGAAGAATTGATTGCAGAACATATGCACGAGAAATATCCCGGTATATGGGAGCCTACAACTGAGTGGGACAAAGAATGGGCAAATGATAGGGAGTGGAGTTAATAAAACGGATGCAAGTGATTAACTTATTTTGATAATTTTTGGACAAGAAAGGACTAACCATGGATAAATTTATTCCTGTTGTAGTAATTAAAGAACTAAGTGAAGTAGATAAAATTTTACCTGCTTTGAAAGCAAACGGAATTAACTGTGCTGAAATCACATTCAGAACAGCATGTGCAAAAGATGCTATTAAATTAGCTTGCGAAAAATATCCTGATACTTCTCAAAATCATATCATTTACATATTGTAGACCGTGTAGGCGGCGGCGATTCTTTTGGAGGAGGTTTGATTTATTCAATCCTACAAGGAAAATCATCAAAAGAAACAATCGAATTTGCAGTTGCAGCATCAGCTCTTAAACATACAGTTGAGGGCGACTACAATAGAGTTAGTGTCGCTGAAGTTGAAAAACTCGCAGGTGGAGACGGCTCAGGTAGAGTACAGAGATAAAAAGAGGAATTATTATATGAACAAACTAAAAGTAAAATGGATAGGTCAAAGTGGATATCTTTTGAACGACGGAATGACAGAAATATGTATTGACCCATATCTTTCAAATGTTGTTGATAGAATTGCAAAACGGGGAAGAATGGTGGAAGCACCATTTTTGCCTGATGAGTTAAAAAGTGATGTGGTTATATGTACTCATAATCATCTTGACCACGTTGATATTGATGCAATTCCTTTGATGAAAAAAGATAATATGTTATTTTTAGCACCATCAGATGCTAAAAATCAATTGTTTGAGTGTGGTGTAATAAACTTTAAGTCATTTGATGAAGGAACGACAGTAAAAATTGGTGATTTTGAGTTAAAGGCAGTATTTGCAGACCATACTGTTCCAGCAGTTGGAGTCATTGTAAAGAATAACGGAATTACTATGTATTTTTCGGGTGATACAGAATATAACGAAAAGCTTGAAGAGCTTAAAGAATATAATATTGATATTATGTTCATATGTATTAACGGAAAGCTAGGGAATATGAATGTTGAAGAAGCAGTTAAGCTAACTAAAATAATAAATCCTAAAGTTGGTGTACCTACTCATTACGGAATGTTTGAAAGCAATACTGAAAACCCTGAAAATTATACATCAAAGCTTAATTGTGGTTTTGAAATGGAATATAATGCAGAATATGATGTTTTGGAGGTACTCAGAAATGTTTGATTTAACAGGAAAAACTGCACTTGTGACAGGCTCAACGCAAGGGATAGGCTTTGAAATTGCAAGCCTTTTGGCAAAACAGGGGGCAAAGGTTTTTGTATCTGGTGCAGAAAGTATCGAAAAATGTATTAATGCTTGCAATAAGATTCCGAATTCTGTTCCTGTAAGAGCTAATCTTCTGAAAACAGATGATATTGACAAATTATATGAAGAAACCGGAGATATAGACATCCTTATTTTAAATGCCTCTATCCAGTATAAAAGAAAATGGAATGAGTTTACATTAGAAGAATATGATATTCAAATGGATTGTAATCTTAAGAGCAGTTATCTGCTTATAAAGAAATATGCTGAAGGCATGAAAAGACAAGGTTGGGGAAGAATTGTGACAGTTGGAAGTGTAAATCAGTATAATCAGCATCCTGAATTGTCAATTTACGGAGTTACAAAGGCTGCACAAAAGAAAATGGCAGAAAATTTTGCGCCACTGCTTGCACCTTTTGGAATAACTATAAATAATGTTGCTCCGGGAGCAATTAATACTCCGAGAAATAAGGAAGCATTAAATAATGATGATTTTAAAAAGAAGGTTGAAGATAGCATTCCTTGCGGTTTCATAGGTGAACCGCAAGATGTTGCACCGACTGTATTGCTTTTGTGTTCAGATGAGGGTAGATATATTACCGGTGCAGAAATAAAAATAGATGGTGGAATGAGTTTATAAAGGAAAGGAAGATTAAAATGCATTTTAATAACAGAGAGGATATAATAGCGTTAACTCCGCAATGGAAGGGAGAAAGATTTCCGGATGGAAGACCAAAGGTTGCTGACAGGTATCTTGAGGCACTAAAAAGTCTTACTTTGGAAGAAGTTTGGAAGCCTATTTTTGTGAAAGGATATGAGAGTCAGTTTGAAGGAAGACTAAAAACCCTTCATGATGATGGAAGAAAGCTTGTGGGAAGAGCTGTAACATCAACCTTTGCTCCAACACGTCCTGATTTGCATGAAACAATGTTTGATATTGGAATGAAAGAGGGAAGAAAAGGAAATTACAATCAGTGGGTTATAGATAGTCTTGTTGAGGGTGATGTGGTAGTTGCAGATATGTATGATAAGATTTACAAGGGAACATTTCTTGGAGGGAATCTCACAACTGCAATAAAGGCAAAAACAAAAACTGGTGGTGGAGTAATCTGGGGCGGTATCCGTGATGTTGAACAGATGAAAAAAGTAGAGGATGTTCAGGTTTATTACAGAGGTATTGATCCCACACCTATTCGAGATTTTATTATGACAGGATTTAACACACCAACAAGGATTGGAAACGCGATTGTATTACCGGGAGATATAGTATTTGGTGCAGGAGGCGGAGTTTTATTTATACCTTCTCATCTGGTTGCAGAAGTTGTGGATGGTGCTTCTAAAACTCAGGTAAAAGACATATTTGGATTTGAAATGATAACACAAAATAAATTTACAACGGCACAAATTGATAGAAATACTTGGACAAAAGAAATGCTTGATATGCTTATGGAATTTATTAAAGCAGATGATAGGGGTATTCCATATAGAGAGCTCGATTGGAGCGAGGAGTATGACCTTGCAATAAATGGTGACCCAAATGATACACAGACTGCGCTCTGATACATGTAAAGGAATTAGCTATGAATATTAATGATGTGTTAACCTCAAGAAGGACTATTCGTAAATTCAAACAAACACCATTATCGAAAGAGCAACTTCTTCGATATGTTGGCGCTGCAAGACTTGCACCTTCGGCAGGAAATCTTCAGTTATTAAAGTATATTGTTGTTCAAAATGAAGAAATGACAGAGAAAATATTTCCGTTAGTTAAATGGGCAGCATATCTTGCTTCTGGATATAATCCGAAAGAGAATGAGCGACCGATAGCTTATGTTGTTGTGTGTGCGGATATTTCGGTTCGACAGTCAGGTTACGATATGGATGTTGGTGCTGCAGTGGAAAATCTGATTATTTCTGCATGGGCTGACGAAGTTGGATCATGCTGGATGGGAGCGATTGACAAACCTAAAGTTGAAGAACTTTTAGAATTGCCTGAAAATTTAGTTGTTTCGTGTATTGTAGCACTAGGATATCCGGCAGAGATGCCAAGTGAGGTGGAAATAACAAATAATATTATCAAATATTATTTGAATGAAGATGGGGTTCTGTGCGTTCCGAAACGAAAATTTGAAGATGTACTGATAAAGATAATGTGAAAAGAGTTGAGAATAAAATGAAAAAAGCTAAATATATTGATCCTATAATAGGTACTGTAGGTGATGAAAAAGCAACAAGTTTTCATGGGGGAGGAAAAACTCATCCGGGGGCTTGTGTGCCTGGGGGAATGGTACAATTATCACCTGATACGGTAACAGGCGGTGACAATGGTACTGGATATAATTATTGTCACAATACTATTGAGGGGTTTAGTTTCAATCATATGAGTGGAATCGGGTGGTATGGTGATTTGGGCAACTTGCAAATTATGCCCGTTGTTGGAGAAACTGACTTAAGAAGTGGAAGTAATGAAGAAATACCCTTTAAAAGAGGTAATGTTGGTTGGAAATCCTCATTCTCACATGATACTGAGTGTGCCTGTGCAGGTTACTACTCTGTTAATTTAGACAGATATGGTATTTTTGCGGAAGCAACGGTATCTGCACATACGGGTATGTTGAGATTTACATACCCCGAAAAAGAAGATGCGAAGGCAATATTCAATTTTTCACGCAGAATAGCAGGGCATGCTGATTTTGAGCATATTGATATAGTTGATGACACAAAAATTGAAGGATATATTAAATGTACACCATCCGGAGGCGGTTTTGGTCGAGGAAAAGGTGGAATAGGTTATACTTTGTATTTTGCATTAGAATTATCGAACCCAGCAAAAAGTACGCAATTTTTTTCGGTCTTAAATGTAAAAGTAAATTCCAGTTTATATACCAATAATGGATTTAAGTTTGACACAATTTCCTGTATAATAGACATAGCAGTATGTCTGTTAGAAAGGAAGTTTTTTTATGTCAAAATCTATAC